>NZ_JAMOKL010000002.1:0-734358 GCF_023656675.1 Barnesiella sp. B2-R-119 | reverse complement strand
TTACCCGCAACGGGACGAAAAGACCCCGTGAACCTTTACTGCAACTTAGCATTGCGTTTGGGCATTTGATGTGTAGGATAGTCCGGAGGCTACGAGCCGGCGACGCCAGTCGTCGGGGAGCCGCTGTTGAAATACGGACCTTCGAATGTTTGAGCGCTAACTCGCAGGAGCGAGGACACTGTTTGGTGGGTAGTTTGACTGGGGTGGTCGCCTCCAAAAGCGTAACGGAGGCTTCTAAAGGTACCCTCAGACCGATTGGTAACCGGTCGGAGAGTGTAATGGCACAAGGGTGCTTGACTGAGAGACCCACAAGTCGATCAGGTAGGAAACTAGAGCATAGTGATCCGGTGGTTCCGCATGGAAGGGCCATCGCTCAAAGGATAAAAGGTACTCCGGGGATAACAGGCTGATCCCTCCCAAGAGCTCATATCGACGGAGTGGTTTGGCACCTCGATGTCGGCTCGTCACATCCTGGGGCTGGAGAAGGTCCCAAGGGTTGGGCTGTTCGCCCATTAAAGTGGCACGCGAGCTGGGTTCAGAACGTCGTGAGACAGTTCGGTCTCTATCTGTTGTGGGCGCAGGAAATTTGCGGAGATCCGACACTAGTACGAGAGGACCGTGTTGGACAGACCCCTGGTGCATCGGTTGTTCCGCCAGGAGCACAGCCGAGTAGCTAAGTCTGGAAGGGATAAGCGCTGAAAGCATCTAAGTGCGAAGCCCACTCCAAGATAAGATTTCCATATAGGGACGTCAAAGACGATGACGTGGATAGGCCGCAGGTGTACAGGCAGCAATGTCATAGCCGAGCGGTACTAATAGCCCGAAACTTTCGGAAGCGCGAGGCGTCGAGGGTGGATAAGGGAGGCAGAGATTGCGAGAGACTCTTTTTTTTCGTCAAGGATCGAGACATTCAGGCGGTTACAGCGCGGGGGATCCACCTCTACCCATTCCGAACAGAGAAGTTAAGCCCCGCCACGCCGATGGTACTGCGCAAGTGGGAGAGTAGGTAGCCGCCAACTTATAGGAGAGAGAGCTGGAGAGGGAGAACCCCTTTCGGCTTTCTCTCTTTTTGTATATAGGACTCACAACGAGGCAAGGCAGGAGAGACACATGAACGCCCCTAAAGTTCCGAAAAGGTAAAAAGCTGTTCAAAGCGACACTTTTACCCCTCTCCCCCCAGCCGTGTCCCGCAGCAAAATATAGGGAGGTGTCCAAAGGACGGAGGGGTTAAATATACAAACAAGAATCCCTTCCTATCTTTTCACCTCTATCCCGAAGAAGTGTTGTTGATACCCTCGGTAACGAGAGTAGAAATTTTTCATTATTCTTGTACCAAAGCCTTTTTGAAGATAGCTTCGACTTCGTTCGGATAGATACCGCCCTCGTGCACCTTTTCGTCTGCGATGTAAAACGTTGGAACGTAATAGTAATCATATTGGTCTGCGATATCGGGGTGTTCGGTTTCTTCAATGGTTTCGATGACAATGTCTTTATATTCGGGACGTTTTTTCAATTCGTCGATGTAATTGAATGCCCGTTTACAAAATGGGCAACGAGCTTGATAGAATAATTTGATGGGCTTCATTTTCGTAGATTGTTTTTTTATACAAATATACTTTCTATTTTGGAGTGTAGTATTTTTACTTGTATTATTTTTGCATGAAATGCAAAGTATGAAGATATATGAAACGTTTTTATTAAATGGGTTTAATTGTTGCGGTGATTTCGGTATTATCGCTCGTATCGTGCGGCGTGCACAGTAAAAATTCGTATTTGAAAGAGTTCGAGTCATTTGTGGATAAAGTGGAGAATACCGATTTCGACACCGAGGCGGAGTGGAACGAGGCATTGAAAGAATACGAGCGGTTTACCACAACGTATTATGAAGAGTATGAAGATAAACTGACCGAAGAAGATTTAGTGGAGATTGGACGTTTGCGGGGACGTTTTATGAAAGCATCGATGACAAGAGGTGCTAAATTTATCGAAAAAAAATTCAATGATGCCATGAAACAGGCATCCGGATTACTCGATGGTTTATTCGAAGAGAATGAAGACGAAGAATAAATTTTAACGTCTTGTTTTTTAGCCCCGGAGCGATTCTTCGGGGCTTTTTTATTAAAAGCCGGTTCGAATAAAAAATTACGGAGATAGACTTTGTTCCCTTGTGGTGTTTCCTTATGTTTGGATATAAGGTGCGGTTCAACAGAAAAAATAAGCAAAACTCTTTTTTCTGCACTTACCTTTCACTACTTTTGTAAAGTATGTGAAAATGAAGTGTGACTTGGCAGAATAAAATTCTGTGTCTGTCTTTCGTTATTTTTGCAGGGGAGAAGGGTAGTCCTTTCCAATACATATTAAATTAAAAAGAAGCGTTATGCTTGTCTTGTAGTTTGAAAACGTAGGAAATTTTCGAAACGAGATACAAGGTTAGGCATGGTGATTCTTGCGCATCACGGGCGTGGGCTGCTATCTCATATCTGTATCTCGGGTTTCCTACGACCTTCAAACTGCGGTGTGAGTGTTCAGTTCCACGCTTCGTTGTTATATTAAACCTTCTTATGGGGACGGTAAGAAGAATCTTTTCGCTATGAAACCGATAGGGGAACTCATTAAAGAGCGATTGAAAGCCGAGGAGCGCTGTCGTTTGGTTTGCCCGCAAACTCTCTTGTAGCCGGGCCAATGTGTACAAGATATTCTGCAAAGAGTATATCGATACCGAGTTGCTCACCCGTATTTCTCGAATCTTGAACTACGATTTTTTTCAATATTTCTCTGAACATTTGAAAGAGAAGTAAGCCGGCTGTTCGACTTTTTGACGGGATAAATGTTTCATGTAGAGGGCTGTGAAGGGGTTTCCAATCGGTGTCCAATTTCTGGCTCAGTGGATTGCCTTTTAACTCTTGTATTCGCAGTAGGGAGGAAAAAGAATATTCGCAGAGACATTTTGGCCCTTCTTCCCTGCCGTGTCCCGTAGCCTTACGGGTTGTTTTCGAAGGAAGATAGGGGAGGTGTCCGCCGGACGGAGGGGTTATTCTTACTGTCAAAAATCTTATGAAATCTTTCTAACCCCTCTCCTAAGAAATGCTTGTTTCGTCAGTCTCTTTCCTATATAGCTAACGCGACTCCCCGTGAGGCTACGGGACACGGCAGGGGAGAAGGAGAAATGCAATCTATCTCATTCGCTAAAATTCAGGTCTATTCCCACGGATTTTTCTACCTATTTGCGACAGTAGTGTCAACTTTTTGTCGATTATATTGGAAACTAATGGGATATATGAATTGATGGGAACCGATACCGTTTTTCACTTTCTTTGTGTAAAGAAAAGGAAAAATGAGAATGGGTTTGAAACCATTTATGTGTATTGCATTGTTTATCCCGTTATTGGCTTGTAGCGGAAAGGTCACTAAGGAAGAGTCTCCCGAATCTTTATTTGAATTAGGATTAAACTATTTGAAGGGGAATGATTCATTAGGTATTTACATGAACAAAGAAAAGGGAATAGCCTTGATTCGTCGATCTGCCGAACAAGGGTATACCGAGGCACAATACAATTTAGGACGTTGCTATTATAATGGTGAAGGTGTATCACAGGATTATACCCAGGCCGTCTATTGGTGGAGTAAAGCTGCCGAACAGGGGAATGCTGATGCCATAGAATTGTTAAAGGTATATTACGAATAAAGATCTGTTGTTTTTAATAGTTCTTTCATGAGTGTTTTGCTGCTTATAATTTTGTCCCTTAGAAAGAAGAAACTATCATAAGAGCATTTTGATACAACTTTGCGAGCCAATGCCGAATTTCGGCATTGGCTCGCAACTGTTTTATTGAGTAGAATGCAATAGTTTCAATACTTATTATACGAAATCACCTCGTCGGCAGATTTTCGTTTTTTCTCCCGAAGCGGTTGGGTGGAGTATCCCAATACGATGTCGAGAATGACTCGTTTCTTATCGGGAACATGGAGTAGTTTACGCACGGCTTTCTCGTCGAACCAACCGAGTATGCAACTGCCCAATCCTTCGGCGGTGGCGGCGAGGGTGATGTGTGCGGCAGCGATACCGATGTCGAGCAGCGGAAATTGTTTGTCCTTGATGAGCCCGCCTATGCCCGATGTGAAATTGGGTCGCTCCTCCACGACGAGGATATGCACGGGAGCCTGTTTGGTGAAGTGGTTCATGCCCAATATGCGGCTGGCCACGGCATCGGCCACTTGGTTTCGCAACTCGGGTTCGTCCACTACGATGAAGTGCCAAGGTTGCGCATTGCAGGCCGAGGGTGCTATGCGGGCGGCTTCGAGGATGCGCCGTATTTTTTCGGGTTCGACCGGACGTTCGGGATCGTACTGGCGGTCGCTTTGCCGGTGGTTGATAATTTCGTAGATATTCATTTTGTTCTAATCTTTTTCGAAGTGCATGATACGGCTGATGTATTTGCCGATAATGTCGAATTCGAGGTTCACTATACTACCCTCCTTGATTTGGTGGAAATTGGTATGCTCGTAGGTGTAGGGAATGATCGCCACTTGGAAACTGTTGTCCTGCGAGTTGCATACGGTGAGGCTTACCCCGTTCACGGTAACCGATCCTTTCTCTACGGTCATATAGCCTTTGGCAGCCATTTCGGGATTGAGGTCGTAGGTGAAGGTATAGTATCGGCTTCCGTCGACAAGATCGATTTTTGTACAGCGGGCTGTTTGGTCCACATGGCCTTGCACGATGTGTCCGTCGAGGCGGCCGTTCATGAGCATACTACGTTCGAGGTTCACTTTGTCTCCGACAGAGAGAGTCCCTAAGTTGCTGCGTTCGAGAGTTTCTTGTATGGCAGTGACCGTATAGTGATCTCCTTCGATGTTTACGACTGTGAGGCACACGCCGTTGTGAGCGACGCTTTGGTCGATTTTCAATTCGTGAGTGAACGAACTTTTGAGCGTAAGGTGCAAATTCCCGTTATCCCGTTTCAAGGCAACAATGGGAGCGGCTTCTTCGACAATTCCTGAAAACATAATTTAATGAATTAGGGGTTATAAATAGACAAAGTCAAAAATACGAAAATTGTTCGGATTGTTATGCCGTTTATTCCCGAAAATAGTTATTTTTGAGAAAGGATTTCCTTTCATGTTAAAAAGTGCTACTATGGAAATATTGCTCCCGAAAAGAAACGATAGCGCACAAACCGAAAAACTGTCGTCGCGGACGGTAACGGTCGTTGGTGCGAATGGAGCCGGAAAAAGCCGGTTCGGAGTGGAAATAGCCCGACGGATACAAGACCATGCTTTTTGGCTTTCGGCTCAAAAGGCATTGTGCATTATGCCGCCTCACGAAGTTTGGCCGGGGTCTATCGAGGCGATGTACCGGGATGCTATGGAACATTCGCACTATGTTTCGAGAGAGATTCCCACCGAGTTCGACCAGTTGCTTTTCTTGCTGTTGAGCGAAGAGTGTCGCAATCTGTTCGAGTATAAATTCAAAACCCCGAGGGGGGAACGGGTCAATTTCCCGGAAACTCGTTTCGATCGGGTCCAAAAGTTGTGGGAACGGGTTTTCCCGAGAAATAAAATGTTGCGGGCCGAGGGGCGTTTGTTGATTCAAAGCGAGAATTCGGAGCCTTTCAATCCTTTGCGACTGAGTTCGGGGGAGAAGGCGGTGCTCTATTATATAGCAGGTGTGCTGTTTGCTATGCCCAATGCTGTGATTTTGGTGGAAGATCCTGAATTCTATCTGCACCATTCCATTATGAAATCGCTGTGGGATTCGATTGAGAACTTGCGCAAGGATTGTACTTTTGTTTATCTGACGCACGATTTGGATTTCGCGGCTTCGCGTGTCGAGAGTACTTGTATTTGGGTCCGTTCGTTCGATGCCGATCACGTGAGTTGGGACTATGAGTTTATCCGTAACGACGACTCTTTTCCCGAAGGCATGTATTTGGATATATTGGGCAGCCGCAAACCGGTATTATTTATCGAGGGAGCAGCTACCGGAAGTATCGATGTGAAACTCTATCCCTATATTTTCCCTGAATACACCGTGAAGCCGTTGGGTGGTTGTAATAAGGTAATAGAAGCGACAAGGGCTTTTGCCGATTTGAAGGAGATACACCATCTCGAATCTCGGGGAATTGTCGACAGGGATCGGCGGACGGAGCGAGAAGTCGAGTATTTGCGCAGTCGTCATGTGTATGTGCCCGAAGTAGCGGAAGTGGAGAATCTGTTAATGCTCGAAGGGGTGATTCGCTCGGTTGCCCGACGTATGAAACGAAACGAGAACAAAGTCTTCGAAATAGTAAAAAACAATGTCATTCAGTTGTTCGCGCAAGAGATAGAGTCGCAGGCATTGTTACATACCCGTCACCGCATACGGCGTGATTTGGAATATAAAATCGACCGGAGGTTCAACGATATCGGTTCGTTCGAAGACCATATCGACCATTTGACGGACGATACCGATGTACGCGGACTTTATAATACGATTTGCAGTCAATTCCGTACATTTGTCAAGAACAGAGATTACCGGTCGATATTGAAGGTTTACAATCAGAAGTCGATGTTGACGAACAGTAATGTCTGTAACCTGTGCGGATTGGCGAATAAAGATAAATATTTGAGGGTGATACTTTCCATATTGCGGGAAGATAGACCGGAAGCCGAGGGCATACGCACTACGATACGGGCCTGTTTCGGATTGGATAAAGAAGAGTCTCATGGTTAAGGATTGGATTTCGGCGGCTCGTCCGCGCACGCTGCCGGCATCGGCCAGCCCGGTGATCGCCGCTTCGGCTTATGCCTTTTATGCCGGTACGTTTCGTTGGGTTCCCGCCGTGTTGTGTTTGTTGTTCGCTTTATTGGCACAAGTCGCCTCTAATATGGCGAATGACTACTTCGATTATGTGAAGGGGAGCGATAAAGCCGGTAGGGTAGGACCTCGTCGAGCCGTCGCTTCGGGCGATATAACTCCGCGAGCCATGCTTATGGGTACATTCTGTGTTTTAGGGGTGGCTTGTGCGGTAGGATTGGGACTTGTTTTTTTTGCCGGTTGGCAGTTGATACCGATAGGCGTGATTATAGCGTTGTTTGCATTGGCCTATACGGCAGGCCCTTATCCGTTGGCCTATCACGGATTGGGCGATGTAACCGTGTTTTTGTTTTTCGGTCTGGTCGCAGTAAACATGACCTATTATGTACAGGCTTTACAGTTCGATGCAGATGTGTTTCTGCTGTCGATTGCTATGGGATTGTTGTCTATAAATATTCTGTTGGTGAATAATTATCGGGACATGGAAGAAGACGCTGCGGCGAATAAACGAACGACGGTAGTTTTGTTCGGGCGGCGTTTTGCTTTGTGGTGGTATTTTGTGAACGGGGTGGTAGCCGTTTTGTTGCTTTTTCCTTGTTTGGCAGATTTCGGAATCGCGTATATATTTTTACCAGCCATTGTATATCTGTTTCTTCATATAAAGACAGGGTTGGCGATTAAGCAGCGGGTGGGTGAGGCATTGAATCCCCTGCTGGGAGCGACGGCTAGGAACCTACTCGTTTTTACGATTTTGGTTTCTGTGGTGTGGATATGTAAAGGATTAGGATTATGAGCAGGACTATTTTATTCATTGCCGCATTTTGGTTGGCTGTGCCATTGTGGGGACAGTCGGGTATCATGCCGCGCCGAAGTTCTTCTATAAAAATTCCGAGTCAGGAAACAATGGAGAAAATAACCGAAGCCGACCCCGAGTTGGTAAGTCGGGAACCGGTATCGACATTATCCGATACGACATCTCGGGCGTTGCTGTTTTCTCCGGTAGCTGTCGATATGTTAGGGTTCGATAAACGTATGAGCGATACGAAAGAGAGTTTCCTTTTGCGAAACAATACTCCTTATCGGTTGTCGCGGGTAGTCTTGAAAATGATTTATCGTACCCCGGACGGCCAAATGATCGATTATCGTACTCGCATGGTGGATTGTGATCTTTTGCCTCGTTCGACTCGCAAGTGTGAAATCGAGAGTTTCGACCGTTCGAAAAATTATTATCATGTCGATTCTCCCCCGTCTCGTGTATCTGGACGTCCGTTCAAAGTGAGTTTCCAGCTATTGAGATATGATATTGTGATAGAGCCGTAACTCTTTTTTATAACTTCTCGTCAACTTTAACGACTTGCGGTTGACCCAAAAGGGGTATCTCCTTGTTTTAAGAGTGATTGTCGGAATAACCCGGCGACGTTAATTTATAAACTTATTTAGGAGGTATAATTATGACACCTGCAAAGCATCAACAAAACTGGCTCCCCGGAATTTTTAACGATTTCTTCGGAAATGAGTGGATCGCTAAAACTAGCAGTGCGGCTCCGGCCATTAATATTGTAGAAACGGAAAAGGAATATGAGGTTCAAATTGCAGCGCCGGGTATTACCAAAGACGACTTCGATATAACGGTCGACAAAGAAAATCATTTGGTCGTTACGGTAGAGCACAAACAAGAGGAAGGCGAAAAGGATAAAAAAGGACGTTATTTGCGCCGAGAATTTTCGTATTCGCAATTTCAACAGACTTTGATTTTACCGGATAATGTCAATACGGATGCCATTGAAGCACATCAGAACAACGGCGTATTGACAGTGATGATTCCGAAAAAGCAAACTCCTATGATGGCAGAAAAAAAGAAAATTATGGTAAAATAAACTTTTTCTGCATGGATAGCATACATAAAAGAGAGGGCTGCAATTTGCGGCCCTCTCTTTTATGTATTATCGCCACGTGAAATTCTTTTTTCTCGTTACAGAGCCTATTGCCTTGAAATAAAGGTTTATACATGGCTGTATGAAAGAAAAGAGCGGTAAGGAGAAAAAAAGTCTCGGTTTGCGGAGTATTTTTGCAGCCCGTCGATAGACGATGACTTTAATCGAGAATAAAGACAAGGCCAGTATCGAGGCCAAAACAGCGGTTGCCCAATTATGTATGATGCCCTCTACCCATAGACAAACGAACAGAATATCGAAGGCATAGTCGAAGAACTTGGCTATACCGAATATCGATTTGGCTGCGGTATGAAGGTATTTGGAAGTAAAGTCGTATTGTAGCTTCAACTCTTTCCATGCGTCGTAGTTATCCTGATAAGTCGCGGTCATTTGTCCCGCCTCGGATACTTCTATTCGGGTGTTGGTTCGGGTAGCTATCTCGTTGATAAACAGGTCGTCGTCTCCGTAGTGCAGATGTAGGAATTTGGAAAACCCTTTATTCTTGAAAAATAGTTCTTTACGGTATGCCATGTTGGAACTTATTCCCATATAGGGCCGATTGATGAGGGCGAAAGATAAATATCGGATAGAGAATAACAGTTGGTCATAAGAGCAATACCAGAAAGAGAGTTTTTCTTTTTCCTTTCGTTCGATGGCCGTATAGCCTAAAACAATATCGATTCCGGGAACGAAGTTTCGGGCGATAGCGGCCAACCATTCGTTGCTTTTTGGATCGCAATTGGCGTTCGTGAATACGACTATATCGTATCGGGCCGCTTTTATACCGAGGGTCAAGGCCAGTTTTTTATGGCTTAGGTTGCGCGATCCTTCCGGCACGTAGGTATGGTATAGATTTTTATATTGTGTCTCCAAAACAGAGAGTATGTCTTTGGAATCGTCAGTCGAATCGTCATTGACTACGATGACTTCGAATTCGGGGTATGCCTGATTAAGAATTTTCGGCAGGTATTTAACGAGGTTTTCGGCATCGTTTTGAGCATAAACGATTACCGATACCGCAGGATATGGGTGGGTATATTCTATTTTCCCGTTTTTCTCTTTTTGATAAACGCGAAAGGGGCGATTGAAAAGATAAAACTGATAGATTATTTCGATAATCCAAATCAGAATCAATGCCCCCAAGCAATATATTTCTGGGGTGGAAAAATCCCAAGAAAAGTTTAAATCCATAACATGTGATAAAATAAATTACAAACGTACATAAACTTTTTCAAACAGACCGTTTGAAATGATTTTAATATTCTTTTTTATTGAAGGCCGATAGAAAATAGAACATTAAAAAGCTGTATGTGAGAACTTTTCGTGAATGGCGAAAAATTGTAAGAAAAAATTGTAATAAAGGTTCAAAAAGATGTTGAGATATGTATAATAAAAGGGCGTGATACAACGTTATAAAATAGAATTATGCCGGGCTAATCCGGGCGGAAAAGGATAATGCGATGAAAATAAATGTGTTAAGAGCTATTGTCTTATTGCTTGTGGTTTCTTCCTGCTCAACCAGTAAGACAGCTTATTTTGAAAATTTGGATATCGAAGAGATGAGCGGAAAGATGGAGGTGGGCAATTATGAATTGCGAATAGCTCCCGACGATATGCTATCGATAACGGTTTCGTCGGTGGTCCCCGATGCGGCCGCTCCTTATAATTTACCGGCTGTTTCCTATTCTGAGCCGGGGAAGCAAGAGCTGACGATTGTCCCTAATTTGCAAGTCTATACGGTAGATAAAAACGGTTATATCTATTTCCCGATAGTAGGACGTATTCGTGTCGAAGGAATGACCCGCAATGAACTGTCGAAGTTTATAGAGGATAAAATCCGTCCTGAGTTGAAAGATCCTTTCGTATTGGTACAATTCATGAATTTTAAAGTCGTTGTACTGGGCGAAGTGAAAAACCCGGGGCAAATATCGGTACAAACAGAACGTATGTCGATACTCGATGCCATAGGTGCGGCAGGCGATTTGACTATCTATGGCGAACGGAAAAATGTATTGTTGATGCGGGAAGAAAATGGCAAACGGATTTTCCATCGTTTCGATTTGACCGATCAATCTCTATTTGGATCGCCCTATTTTTATTTGAGACAGAACGATGTCGTTTACGTTATGCCGAATAAAGCACAGCGAAATAATTCGAATTACAATCAATTGGCACAATATCGCATATCTGTGGTGGGTACTGTTGTGAGTGCCATCTCGGTGTTGGCATCGTTGGCGATAGCGTTGTTCATTAAGTAATGAAAAGATTTTGTTTATGGAAGAAAAATATACCTCGGAAAGAAAAAATGATAATATCGATATAGTCGCTTTATGGCGTGCCGCATGTAGAAAATGGTATCTCTTCGCAGGGTCGGTTGTCGTTTGTGTAGCGTTGGTAGTTTGTTATTTGAAGATTGCCAAGCCTGTATATGAAGTTTCTGCCGATATTCTTGTCAATGAAGATGAGAAAAAAGGCGGTGGAGGCTTGTCTTCGCTGATGGGAGGAATCTCTGGTGGTGGATTCTCGTTAGACGGTATGATAGGTGGTGGCTCGGTGAATGACGAGATATTGGTTATTTCGTCGCATTCTTTAATTCGCGAAATGGTTCAAAGACTCGATTTGAATATATCATATACGAGCAAAAAAAACTTTTTCAAAAAGAAAGAGTATTATCGTAATTCACCCTTTACCGTAGATATTCCCGAATCGATGGCGGATACATTGTCAAGTGGATTTGTCGTTAAAGTTCAAACGGGCGGCTCTGATGATAAAATCAAGGTCTTGTTGAAGAAAGGGTTCTTTACGACTTTGGCCGAAATGGAAGCGGCATCGTTCCCGATAAAAGTAGATTATGGAGAGGGGATTGTTATCGATAAGACCCAATTTTATGAGCCGGGCAAGAAGTTGAAATTCGTCGCTCATGTCAACGGGTATGACGGCGAAGCTGAAATATTGGAGAAAAGGCTGGATATCGATTTGTCGAATAAAAAAGCCAATGGCATTTCATTAAAAATAAGGGAATCGAATAAGCAAAGAGGAAAAGATATGCTCAGTACGTTGATAGAATGTTATAACGAGGATGCTGTGCTGAATAAAAACTTGAAGGCGCAAAACATGCTTTCGTTTATCGACGAGCGTTTGATAACGGTAGAAGAAGAACTCCATGACGCCGAGAATATTGTAGAACGGTATAAGAGGGAAAACGATTTGTCCGATATAGATGCCGAAGCCAAAATCATTCTTGAAGCAAACAGTCAATATCGCAAGTTACTGTTGGAAGCCGAAACACAATATTCGATTATTTCGATGGTAGATAGTTTCCTGAATAAGCCGGAAAACAAATATTCTTTGGTTCCTGTTACGACCGGTTTGCCCGATCGGGGAGCGGCCGAGGCGATTAATGAATATAATAAATTGTTATTGGAGAGAATGCGTTTGCTTCGTACAGCAAAGGACTCGAACTTGGCTTTACGTACACTTACCGCTCAAATAGATGTCATGCGTGAGAATATATTGAATACGGTGTCGAAAGCGAAAGAAAGTTCGGATATAGCCCGTACCGATTTGAAAAAACAAGAGCAAGAGTTTCGGGCTAGGTTGCGGGGCTTCCCTGAGCAAGAGAGAGAGTATATGGATATAAAAAGGAACCAGCTTATTAAGAATGAGCTATATACTTTCTTGATGAAGAGAAGAGAAGAAAGTGCTATGACATTGGCGGCGACTTCGCCTAAATGTAGGATTGTCAATCCGGCTTATAGTAAAAATAAACCGGTTGAACCGCAATCTTTGACTCTTTTATTGATCGCTTGTGGAATCGGATTGGTACTGCCCGTTGTCTACTTGTATGGAAAGACTGTTTTCTCTGTTAAGTTCAATAACAAAAATGATTTGCGCAGATTGACAGATTTGCCTATTGCTGGTGAAATTTGTCATAGCTCTGCTTCGGGCTATGTCGTTTTGAGAGAAAACAGTGTTTCTCCTGCCGCTGAAATGTTCCGTTTATTACGGTCTAATTTACAATTTATGTTGCCGGGTGGAGGAAAGGGTATTCTGTTGGTAACCTCGTCAGAACAGGGAGAAGGAAAATCGTTCGTCAGTCTTAATCTGGCTTACTCGATAGCTTTAATGAGGAAGCGTACGGTTTTGATCGATTTGGATTTGCGGAATCCGAAAATTGCTGATTATTTGGGGCTTTCGGTGACTACTGGGTTGACGAATTATTTGGTTTCGAATAAAGAAGGTGGAGAGAACGATTTGATTCATCATGTGGCACAAGAAGGCTTTCTTGATGTCATAACGGCCGGCCCCGTTCCACCGAATCCTTCCGAGCTTTTATTGTCCGAAAAATTGGATAGTTTAATGGCTCGTCTTCGAGAAAAATATGATTATGTAATTGTCGATACAGCTCCTGTGGAGAGAGTTGCTGATACGTTCTCGTTGACTCGTTTTGTCGATGCCACGTTATATGTTTGCAGGGCTGATTATACGCATAAGAATAGTGTATTCAACGTCGAGGATTTTGTAGCAGAGGGTTCTTTGAAAAATGTAATGTTCGTCTTGAACGATACGGAAATAAAAAAGACTTATGGGTATTCGGTGAAACATACAAGGGGATAAGCGATGATTTCCTTGAATAAAATATTCTATGGGCTGTTTATTCTGATGCTTGTGGCGGGGATTTATACCTATCAATTGATGTGGTTTAAAAGTTCCGACGAGTTGATTACATTGCTTTTAGCTCTTTTATGTGTACTGGATATATTAAGTAATAAGAACCATCGGCGTTATAAAGGTCTTTTTGGGGTCGTAGGTATAATGACGTTTTACCTGTTGTATTCGTTGGTTGGCGTTCATTATAATACCCCTAAGGCGATATTCTATGATTTTTTTATTCAAATCAAGCCCTTCATCGCTTTTTATGTAGCTTATGCCATGGGGGTAAGGTTTACGGGAGCTCAAAAACTTTTTTTGAAAAAACTATGCGTTGTTCTCAGTGTGGCGATGCTGGGAATAATCCTTGTAGGCATGGGAGAGGCTTTCTTCTTTCATGTAGCGTATTATGGTATTATCAGCACGGTACTATTTTTGATATATTATTATTGCTCTTGCCAGGATATGAGCCGTAAGGACAAGATTATCATGCTGTTTATCTTGTCTGTGGGGTTTTTTAGTACACGCTCCAAATTTTATGGGTTTTATGTGGCCGCTCTGTATCTCTTTTTGTGGTACAAACCGGGACAATTGTCGAAAGTAAAGTTAAAGCAGTGGGCGATGATGGCTTTGGTTTTCTGTGGCGTCTTATATGTAGCTTGGGATAAAATCAATTATTATTTTATTTCTTCCGGTTTGTTTTCCGGGGAGGAGAATATGGACGAATCCTTTGCTCGGGCTGCACTATATATCAGGGCTCCTCAGGCTTTGATGGACCATTTCTTTCTGGGTTCTGGATTGGCATCGTATGCCACCTATTCTTCGGGAATAATAGGCTATTCGCTTTTGTATAAAGAATACAATTTAGATGGGGTTTGGGGACTGTTGGAAGGCGATTGTCCGTTTGTATCCGATACCTATTTCCCGGAGTTGGTACAATTTGGAATGGTAGGGATTGTATTGTTCTTTTATTTTTGGATATGGGTATATAAGAAACTGAAAATTATTACAGGTTCTCCTTATGCGGTGCACCTCCATAAAATAGGCTTGATGATCATTTTGTTTATTTTCATTGAGTCGGTTGCCGGTAGTGCTTTCGTGCAAGGCTCAGGGATTATTGTAATGATACTGTTGGGCTTTGTCGTAAGAGATATTTCTGTGATAAGAGAGAAAGAAACAAGGGTGTTAAAAGAAGCGATGGTGAAGAAATGAATAGAAGTACGAAATTTATAAACGATATTTTTATTTATGCCATAGGAAACCTTGGCTCCAAGTTGATTACGTTTCTTTTGGTTCCTCTATATACATATTATATATCCCCCGATGATTTTGGATATTATGATATTGTCCTGACTCTTACGTTTTTGGCAATGGGGTTTATAACGTTTCAATTGCGAGACGGTACTTTTCGTTTTTTGCTCGATAATGAAGACGAATATACTCGTAAAGGAGTCGTTTCGTTCTCCTATAAATTGATGGCCCAATCCTCTTTGTTGGTATTGTTGGTGGGGATTGTTTTTTCTTTCTTTTACGATATACGGGATTGGGGTTGGATTGTCGCATTTGTAATCACGCTTTCGTTGTATGAGGTCGAAGTCCAAATCGTAAGAGGCTTGGGACAAAATAAATCTTTTGTCTTGGCCGGTATATTGACCGCCTTTCAGATAGGATTGTACAGTTTGATTTTTGTTGCTTGGTTACGAATGGGAATTGCGGGCATATTTTGTTCCAATATATTGTCCCGTTTGGTGACAATGGTTATTATAGAATTTCGGGCACGAGTATTTAAACGCTATTTTATCGTTAGTTTTAGAGATAAGTCTCTGAATAGAGCTCTGTTGAAATATTCTTTGCCTTTGTTGCCGAATGCTGTTTGCTGGTGGCTTTTGGGAAGTTCCAGTCGATTGTTTATAGAACATTTCTTAGGTTTGGAGGCCAATGGTATATTTGCGGTAGCCATGAAATTCTCTACTATATTAGAGACATTTTCGGTGATCGTATATCAAGCATGGCAAGAGACTGCTATTAAACAGTACGGGGCGGCAGACCGGTCGAAGTTCTTTTCCAGAATATTCAATACATATATTCTCATATTGTCCGTTTTAGCGCTGATTTTTGTTTTCGTGCTGAAAATCAATTATTCATGGCTGGTGGATTCTCGTTATTTAGAGAGTTTGCAATATTTATATCCGATGTTCATCTCGGTAATTTGTTTTGCTTTGGCATCTTTTTACGATTTGGGCTATCAATGTTCGAAGCAGACCGTGAGAAATCTGCCGGGAGTGATTATTACAACGGGGTTGAATTTAATCATGAATTATGTTTTCATTCGTTTTATGGGTATTTGGGGAATTGTCCTTTCTTCCATTCTTTCTTATCTGTTTATGCTTGGTTTCCGGATAATCGATACGTGGAAATTTTTCCCGGTGAAGGTATCGATGGAAATCATTTATCCGATTTTGTTCTTGATAGGAGGGGCGATAGTATTTTATAGGGTCGATTCGATTATATTGCAAATTATTTATATTGCAGTGGTTGTGATTCTTAGCTATTGTATTCAACCCAAATCGATTCGGCAGGAATTACAAATGAAGATAAAAGCCCTGTTTAATTGAATAAAATTTTGGCATAAATAAACGAGTTCGTTGGTAATCTTATTTATACGAAGACTTACAGCATGTTGCGAATATAGGTTACACTTGGCAGGGACAAATTTATTTGTTTCTGCTTTCGTTTGTGCTATCTTTGCGGTAATAAATAGACTTTACGTATGAAAATCATAGTTATCAATCCCATTCTTTTTACTCATGAAAAAGGAGTTATACCACATGTAACTACTATAAAAGAGACGATGATCTATGATTTGTGTTTGGCTTATCATCGAGCCGGGCATGCTGTCACATTGATAGCGGCAGCCGACTATGCACCAGATAGAGAGGAGACGTATGATTTTGAAGTCGTCTTTTTGAAGTCGATTGGACGAAAAATATTTCAACCGAGTGTGCTTCCTTTTTTACCGGGAGTATGGAGGTATTTACAGCAAAGAAAAGGTGATGTCGATATGGTTTTAGCAAGTGAGACTTTTTCTATACCGTCGTTGTTCGCTTCGCTCATTGTCCCTCGTAAAACTGTAATTTGGCAGGAATTAGGAGCTCACAATCGCAAGATGAAAACTTGGCCTTCTCGCATTTGGTATAATATAATAGCTCGTTGTTTTATGCGTAAGGCTTGGATTATACCTCGGTCGTATGTCTCGCAGCGGTTCATTCGGCGATATATGCCTCGTGTCGGCGACCCCATAGGACATGGGGTAGTAGTGACATTGGAGAAAGAGATGTCGAATAAAAAGAGCCAGTTCTTGACTGTCGGACGTTTATTTTGGGAAAAGAATGTCATATCTGTTATTCGTAAGTTCGATGCTTTTCTTTCAAAATATCCTCGATACAGAGATTACATATTGTATATAGCCGGCGATGGCGTGTTGAGAGAAGAGTATGACCGACAAATAAAAGAAATGGGGCGAGAGCGGCAAATCGTCCTATTGGGGAAACTGCCTCATAAAGAATTGTTTCGGTATTATCGGGATTCGAAGGCTTCTTTGTTCGATTCTCTGCGAGAGTTGAATATGCTGGCGATTATGGAATCTGTGGCGATGACAACGCCGGTAGTTACGAATCGTGTGCCGTTTGATAGTGAGATAGTAGAGAAGCGAAAGTTAGGAATCTCTAAAAATGACTGGAACGAGGACGATATAGCTCGAATGATAGAGCGAAATGACGAGTATGTGGAAAATTGCAGGGAATATGCTTCTTTAATTACTGTCGATGCGGTCGCTCGACGAATTATAGATTCGTTTGAGAAGGCTTCGAAATATAATAGCTGATGGGAAAGATTCGGGATATAACGTTCGATATAGCAAAGGGAATAGGGATTGTATTGGTCGTTATTGGGCATTATATCCCAGATACCGCTCCTTCGTGGTATATCGGATTTGTAAGTTTTGTCTATCATTTCCACATGCCTCTTTTTTTCATGATCGCTGGTTTTTTTTATGAGCGTTCTATAAAAAAGATAGGCTATTGGCGGTTTGTACGCTCGAAGTTCGAGCGATTGATGTTTCCCTATTTTATTCTCTCTTGGACAATTATAGGGATTAAAATACTGGTCGACGGGTTTATGCAAGTCGATCACCCGGTTTCGATAAGAGCTTTATATCGAGTGTTCTATTTGCCGGAAGCCGGGTATTTTTTATGGTTCGTTTATGTTTTGTTTTTAATATTTTGTATCGCCCCGGTTTTCAAGGCAGGGAATCGCTTGGTACTATTGTCTCTTCTTTCGCTGGGGCTCGCTTTTTGGGATACGGCTCCTGAATATTTTTGTATTGAACAGTTTTGTTTGAATTCGATTTTCTTTGTATCAGGAATGTGGGTGGCCCGAAAATCATGGATAGAGCAAGCGATATACCGGTATTCTATTCTTTGGATTGTAATTACGATCGGCTTCTCGATCATATATGAATTTATTCCCGATAAATTTTGGAACGAAACTTTGGCCGTCCTCCTCGGTATCACCGGTAGTTTTATGATTCTGGGCATATCCAAGTCATTATCTCGTTTAACTGTCTCATTTGTAGAATGGTTGAAGTATATAGGAACTATGTCCATGACTATATATTTGTTTCACACTTTATTTATGGGTGTGGTAAAGTCAATTTTAACATATATATTGTCGGGCGGAAATATAATAGAATTTGTGTTCGTTACGTTATTTATAGTAGGAACGGGAATAGTCTGTCCCATTTTATTGTATAAATGGGTATGGATAAAAAATAAATTTACGTCCCGAATATTTAAATAACCTGAACACGACCCATGAAGCGAATGCCACGTATCCTTTTGGTAAATAAATTTTACTATCCGAGAGGGGGAGATTGTATTTGTATGATCAATCTCGAAGCCTTGTTACGTCGTCTCGGATATGAAGTGGCCGTGTATTCTATGGTTTATTCTCAGAATTTGCCCAGTGAAATGTCGGGCTATTTTGCATCGGAAATTTCATTTTCCGATGGACTTAAAAATAAAACAAGAGCGACTTGCCGTATCTTTGGATTAGGAGATATAAAAAAATCGTTTAAGAAGATATTGAATGATTTTCGTCCTGACATAGTCCATTTTCACAATATTCATTCTTATCTTTCTCCGGTTGTCGTAAAATTGGCGAAAGAATATGGCTGTCGTACTGTTTGGACGCTGCACGATTATAAATTGTTATGTCCGTCGTATAACTGCCTTTGTCAAGGGAAAATTTGTGAAGCCTGCTTTACCGATCGTTTTCAAGTATTTCGTCGGAAATGTATGAAAGGAAGCCGGATAGCCAGCGCATTGGCTTATGGAGAAGCCTTATGGTGGGATCGGAAAAAACTGCAACGCTGGGTTGATACTTTTGTTTGCCCTAGTTCTTTTATGGCACAGAAGATGAGAGCTTGCGGTTATGATTACACGAAATTATCCGTAATTTGTAATTTTATAGAACGGGATAAATTGGATTTTTTTCATTCGACAGAGATAAATGAAAGGGAAAAGTCGCGCTACTATTGCTATGTAGGTCGTTTGTCCGAGGAAAAAGGTGTACGCATGTTGCTCGAAGTGGCAGAGTCTTTGCCATTCCCTCTTTATATTGCGGGAGATGGGCCGTTGCTGAATGAGTTACAGGCAAAATATAGTTCGGGAAATGTCATTTTTTTAGGACACCTTTCGTCTATGGAGATAGTACGATTGGTGAAACATGCGCAGACGATGGTAGTCCCTTCCATTTGGTATGAAAATAATCCATTAAGTGTGATAGAGTCTTTGTGTATGGGAACGCCGGTTATCGGAGCCGAAGTCGGTGGAATACCGGAACTGATACGTGAGGGCGATGGTATGTTGTTCCGCATGGGAGATAAGGAAGAATTAGCCTCGGCTATTGTTTCTATGATGTCTAAGGACAACGTGGATACACAAGGTATTGCACGACGAGCCCAAAAACGATTCTCGGAGGAACGATATTGGGCGGAATTGAAGAATGTGTATGACTTGTGAAAACAAGATGTTCGATATATAAAATTTTTGATAGACCGGTGAAAAAGGTTTATCTTTGCACGATATTTGTAAGAAATGAAAGTTTTTGCGCCTACCGATATAAGCATTATTACCACTTATCGCTGTCCCATGCAGTGTAAGATGTGTAATATCTGGAAAAATCCGACAGATCCGCGGCTGGAAATTCAACCGGAAGAATTGGAGATTTTGCCGCATGTGAAATTTATCAATATAACAGGGGGAGAACCTTTTATTCGTGAAGATTTAGATAAGATTGTGGAGGTCGCTTTTCGAAAAGCCCCCAGAGTTGTTATTTCCACGTCGGGGTGGTTCGAGGAGCGAGTATTGGAGTTGGCGAGAAAATTCCCCAAAATAGGAATACGTATCAGTATCGAGGGTTTATCCCAAAAGAATGATGAATTACGGGGAAGAGCCGGAGGTTTTGATAAAGGGTTGAGGACTCTCTTGTCACTTAGGGAAATGGGCGTGAAGGATATTGGGTTCGGTATAACGGTGTCGAATAATAATTCCGAAGATATGCTTTCCCTATATCGTCTTTCCAAAGCCTTGAATATGGAGTTCGCTACCGCTGCGTTTCATAATTCGTATTATTTTCACAAAGATGACAATGTGATTACCAATCGCGATACCGTTTGTGGTAACTTTGCCGAGCTGATCAATATGCAAATGAGGGAAAAACACCCCAAATCATGGGCACGGGCATTTTTTAATATGGGATTGATAAACTATATCGAAGGAAATCGCCGTATGTTGCCGTGTGAAGCAGGTTTGATGAATTGTTTCATAGA
Source organism: Barnesiella sp. B2-R-119 (assembly GCF_023656675.1). Taxonomy (NCBI): domain Bacteria; kingdom Pseudomonadati; phylum Bacteroidota; class Bacteroidia; order Bacteroidales; family Barnesiellaceae; genus Barnesiella; species Barnesiella sp. B2-R-119. The sequence goes on along the minus strand of NZ_JAMOKL010000002.1, from coordinate 714,089 downwards.
TCCTTATGGCGAAGTTTATCCTTGTAATGGGTTGGAAGCTAAGTATTGGAAAGAGAGTATGGGAAACATTCGACAGGCGAACTCTTTTTCGGATATTTGGAACAGCGAACAAGCCCAACATGTGCGTAGTTTAGTACGCAAATGTCCGAAGAATTGTTGGATGGTCGGCACGGTCTCTCCGGTTATGAAGAAATTTGCTTATGCCCGTCACCCCATGGGGTGGATTATCAAAAATAAATTACGTTCTCTTTTAGGGAAACCTGTTTGTCTGGATAAGAAATGGTACGACGTGGGGCAAGATCCCATGCAGGGGAATTTAGGACGTGAGTAAATGGGGGAGGGGAGTGTTGCGATGAAGATAGTTGTAGTCGGTACTCGTGGTATCCCCGATATTCAGGGAGGTGTGGAAACACACTGTGAGGAATTATATCCCCGATTAGCTGCTATGGGACATGATGTGACGGTTGTTCGTCGTTCGTGTTACGTCACTCCCCAAAATAAGATTAAGGAGTATAGAGGCGTTCATCTAAAAGATATTTATGCTCCCCGCAGAAAAAGTATAGAAGCCATTGTTCACACTTTTTTAGCGATTATTTATGCTCGTTGGGTCGGTGCTGACGTTTTACATATCCATGCTATCGGCCCGGCTTTGTTAACCCCGTTGGCCCGGTTGTTGGGATTACGAGTGGTGATGACTCATCACGGTCCCGATTATGATAGGCAGAAGTGGAATAAGACGGCTAAGTCTGTGCTCAGATGGGGCGAACGAATGGGGGCGAATTATGCCAACGAAGTGATTGTAATTTCTACTGTGATAGATAATATTTTACGTGAAAAGTATGATCGCACGGACGCGCACTTGATTTATAATGGCGTGAATAAGCCTGTGCCGGCAAAAGACGACAGTTATATTCGGTCGTTGGGGTTGACACCTCGACGATATGTTTTGGCCGTAGGACGTTTTGTGGAGGAGAAAGGATTCGATTTACTCATAAAAGCATTTGCTCGTATTTCCGATTCGAGCTGCAAATTGGTCATAGCTGGTGATGCCGACCATGAAGATCATTATTCGGTCTCTTTAAAACGGCTGGCAGAAGAACACCATGTCGTTCTCACAGGCTTCGTAAGGGGGGCTAAATTGAATGAGCTCTTTTCCCATGCGCGTTTGTTTGTCCTTCCGTCTTTTCATGAAGGACTGCCCATTGTGCTGCTCGAAGCGTTGAGTTATCGGTTGCCGGTATTGGTCAGCGACATTCCGGCAAATAGGCTTGCCTGCCTTGATGCCTCCGATTTTTTCGTCACGGGGAACATCGGCTCGTTGGAAGAGAAATTATCTTGTAAATTAGAGGGAGAAATGGAAGAACGTCATTATGATTTATCTCCTTATAATTGGGACTATATTGCGTCTCAGGTAGATTCTGTATATCGGTTAGGTAAGAAACCCCGATAATAAAAAATATTCCTTCGATAAAAATTTCCGCTATTTTCGAACTATCTTTTGTCGGTTTTGTTTTTGGAGTATAACAATGGTGTTATTACATAACAATCAAAACAAAACTGATATGAAAAAACTAATCCCAATTCTTTTTGTCGTAGCGGTATTAGCTGCATGCCAAAAAGAGCCCAGCCTTTCCAAGCTGGATGATGATTATGTGGTGTTTACCGATTATGATAAATCGGCCGACTTCGGCGAATATCTCACCTATTATATGCCGGATAGTGTCTTACTCATTACGAATAATGAAAAAGCGACCTATTGGACAAATGAAGATGCCGATTATATTCTCGAAACATTTGCCGATAATATGGCTGCTCGGGGATTCACATTGGTCGATTCGAAAGAAGATGCCGATTTAGGGTTACAGGTAAGCTATATTGAAGACGTACGTTATTTCGTCGATTATCCCAATGATTATTGGTGGTGGGGATATCCCGGATATTGGGGCCCCGGATATTGGGGATCATATTGGAACAGTTGGTATTATCCCTATCCCGTAGTATATAGTTATAGTGTGAATTCATTTTTGGCCGAGTTAGTCGACTTAACGAATAAAAACAGTAGCAATCGACGGTTAACGATTCTTTGGGATTCCTATATGGCCGGATTGAAGAGCGGCTCCCCTAGATTAAATAGAAATTTAATAATCCAAGCGATAGACCAGTCGTTTGTTCAGTCTCCTTACTTGACGAATAAATAACGGGCTACCCCATTTTATATATTAATAAAAAGAAAACGAATTATGAAAACTATTAAACACATATCGTTATGGGTGGTAGTCGCTACTTGTATGGTAGCCGTGTCGACCCGGGGAAACGCACAAGCCGTTTCGAGTACTTATTTTAATGTCGATTGGCAGTTTAACGCTCCTGTTGGGAACAGTTATGCCGATAAAGCCAGTGGATGGGGTATGAATTTTGAAGGTGGTTATTATGTAATGCCTAAAATGGCTATTGGAGCTTTTATTTCTTATCACACGAATAATAAATATATAGACAGGCAGACTTTGATGTTAAAGAGCAATTCGGCTCTTACGACCGACCAGCAACATTCGTTGTTTCAGCTACCCTTTGGTCTGTTGGCAAAATATCGCTTTACGACCGACGGAATTTTAGAACCTTATGCAACGGTGAAATTGGGCGCCAATTATAGTCGCATGTCTTCTTATTTGCAGGCTTGGGAGATTTATGATGATACATGGGGTTTTACCGTGTCTCCCGAAATCGGAGTGAGTATTTTCCCGAATCCGAGTGTCCGTTATGGTTTCCACGTAGCTTTGTATTATAATTATGCTACTAATAAGAGTAAAGTATTGACCTATGATATCGATGGTCGCAACAATATAGGGTTCCGTTTAGGGGTCTCTTTCTAAAAAGGTTAGTCTCGGTATAAAGGGGGAATAAATGTATATTCATACACTTTATTCCCCCTTTTTTGTTAAATAAAGAGAGGGGAGTTGTGCCGTAGTGCTTTATATATTATTTTTGTCTCGATTATCAATAATATTCATACATTATGTATCATCGTTTGAGAGTAGGATTATTAGTCGTTTTCTGTTTATCTATCGGAAATTTATTCGGGCTTTTTGCCCAACATTCGACAGATTACTATTCTTTGTCGATGGTCGGAAATGCCGGAAACGGGATTTTTGCACCGTATTATTTGTCTGCCAATAAGCATGGGTTGGTAACACACAGTAAAAGCGGATATTTGCGAGCCTCGGTTTTTAAAGGCTTGGAGATGAACAAACGGTTTTCCTATGAGTTTGGTATCGATTTGGTTGGATTGATGTCTTCTACATCTCCGGTATCCTATTATTCAGACGGAAACCTGAAAACGTATAATCCGGGCGTGTCGTCTTTCCTCATACAACAAGCCTATATAGGCATGAAATACCGCATGATTTTTATATCGGCAGGTTGTCGGGAGCTTACCGATGAAGTAGTAAATTTCGAGTTGAGTTCCGGCGGGTTGGTCTGGTCAGGCAATGCACGGCCTATACCCCAAGTTAGAGCCGGATTTATCGATTTTGTAGATATTCCGTTTACGAAAGGCTGGGTACAGATTAAGGGTGAACTCGCGTATGGAAAGTTTATGGACAACGATTTTTTAAGGGACCATTACAATTATTATAATCAGTATATTACGACCGATGCTTTATATCACCATAAATCCATTTCGTTTCGTTCCAATCCCGACAAACCCTTTGTCGTAACGATCGGAGCCGAACTGGCAGCACAGTTCGGAGGCACAAAACGGTATTATAAAGAGGGCGTTTTGATAGATTCTCTCACGATGAAAAGTCCGACCCGCTTGAAAGATTTTTTTAAAATCTTGTTTCCGTCGTCTGGTGATGGCCAAACCAATGAAGGAGATCAGGCCTACTATTATGGAAACCATGTGGGACAATGGAATTTATCGGCGGAATACAGGTTCAAAGACAATTCTTCTGTAAGAGGTTACTTCGAATGGTATTACGACGATGCATCGGGAATGGGGAAGTTCAATGGTTGGGACGGTCTATGGGGGCTTGAATATAAGAGCGGTAAGAAAAACTGGCTGTCGAATGTCGTTTTAGAATATTTGGATATGACCAATCAAAGTGGGCCTCTGAATTGGTGTCCGAGTGATTATAATGATCCTAAATTGGATATAGAAGCCACGGGAGCCGATGATTACTACAATAACTATTTCTATAACGGTTGGGCGCATTACGGCCTTTCCAATGGTACGGCAATGGCTAAATCCTTGTTGTACAATACAGATGGTTATATGAGATACAAGCATAATAGAATACGAGGAGTCCATTTAGGAGCGTCGGGTTATATTGCTCCCGAATGGAAATATAAAATATTAGCGTCGTATCGAACCTCTTGGGGAACGACTTTTCTTCCGTTAGCCGATACCCAACACGATATGTCGGGGCTGATAGAATGTGTTTATTCTCCGATAAAACTTTCGGGGTGGTCGTTTTCCGCTTCTTTGGCCGGAGATTGGGGCGAGTTGTATGGAGATAAATGGGGTGTTGCTATCGGTATCAGGAAAAGTGGAATTTTAACAATTGGAAAATGAAGAACAAGATAATGATTCGCCGTATTTTAATAGGACTGTTTTTGGGGATTGTTGTCACCTCTTGTACCCATAATGATGGGTATATAGGTCCTCTTTTCGGGAAATGGCAATTGATTGAGATGTGGGAGAATGGTACAATGACCCCACATGATAGCCTTTACTATAATTTTCAGAGTAGTGTCATAAAGTTACAATTGGTTCATCGGGGAGGAATAGAAAATACAACAGAAAATTATTTCGGGAGTTATGTTCGTGAAAATGACATACTGAAATTTAAAATAATGGAACCCTCTTGGTTTGAATTTAAACCTGATTTATCTGTTTTCAAGTTGGAAATGGACAAAGAATATACTTTTTACATTGAGAAACTTACCTCTTCCAAAATGATTTTGACCCGGGGTGAAGATGAACGCTTTGTTTTCCGAAAGTTCTGAATTTACAGATATCGGATTTCCCGATTTTCAGAATCCTCCGAGATTTGCTTGGGATATAATTTAATGAATCCCGACCGGGGATCGAATAAGTCTTCTAATTTTTTAGCGCTGTTTCCTGAGAATAAAATGCCGTTGAGGTCAGAAGTCAGTCTGGCCGAAAACCTTTTGGGGGCGTAAAGTATTGCGCCTGTCAGTTTATGTTTATAGAGCCAGATGAAACAAGTGTTAGGATTTACTCCGCGAGTTAAGTACCCTAAAATAGTTCCGACGGGAATTTCACTGCGTACCGACGAATCCAATTTAACGATTCGGTGTGTAAAGATTTCGGAAAATCGAATGTCTTTAAACCGTTCGATAGCGACTCTTTCTCCATTTTCTGTTAGGAGCCAAATACCTTCCCAACTGTCGATTGGAGCTGTATCGAAATAATGTTTGGCACTTTCTTCGGTATAATTTTCAAGAATGAAACTACGATAAGGAGGCTTACTTTCATAACGCCCTTCTTCATCTTTTATCGATGAGGAACAGAGCATACCGATGCATAGTAAAACTATGAGTTTGATTCTCATTAGAATTTATAGTTGAATCCGAAACTTAGTAATTCTTTCAGTTGGAAATGTCCGAAGTCTTTGTTCAGCGCGCGAGCGTCGTCATATCGCAGATGAACAAACAAACGAGTAGAGAAGAAACGGTTGAGGATAAAGTCGAATGTATTTTCCATATCCCCTTGTACATGATCATAGTTGGTGAAATAAAACAGTCTGCAACTCCAAACCATGTTATGATAGAACTCCCATTTGATGCGCCCTTCGAAGGAGGAACCGTATTGATTCATGCTTTTCCCCGATTTGATCCCGAAGCTGGCCGCATCCATGTCGTCGTTAACGATGAATTGCAAGTTGTAGGAAAGCGGAGAGAGCGATATTGATGTCTCGAAACGTTTTTTATCGTTTTTATATTGATAAGACATACCTAAACCCAAATTCAACTCGGCAGGAGATAGAAATGCAGCCACCTTGTTGTTGGAATTAGCGGCATAACTGGTGAAAAATTGTGTCTTGAAATTCATGGTAGCAGTGTAGTACCATTTGTTGTAGGCTTTAAGACCGAATTTCGAGTTTATCTGGAATAAATCTTCACTGATTTTTACAGAATGCAATGTGTCTTCCGGGGCACTGTTGATGTTCAATCTCCATTGTACTAAATTCTCGAATAAGATACGTTGCTCTTTGGGATCGTTATATTTGATAGAGAATTGTTGATCGCTTAGCAGATTGACGTTGCTCGTCCCTCCTTGATACCAATTCTCCGAAACATAGACTTGGGAAAATTGTATGGACGATTGGAAATTGATTATCCATCGTTTTAGTTTGATCTTTTCTTTTCCCACGTCATTTTTTATAATCAGCGGCTTTTCTTTGATAGAGAGAATATGTTTGGCCGGATCGTTTTCGATCACGTATTGTTTAGGCACTTCCGGTAGATTGTCTGTATTGTAATGTATAAGTTTCGGGTAATTGACGATTACATAGTTCTGTGCTAAATTTCGGGTCTTTTCGGCTTGAATCTCGTCTTGTAACCATTTATCGTCCACCGAAAGAGACTTTGGTTTGAATGGGCATTTTTCGGCCGAGGGTAAATGTTGAAAAGGAGTAGACATCTGTTTTTCGAACACGATAGGTAAGAAAAGTGGGTTGACAGGTATTTCGCCCGACCCTTGCATAGCTCTTATGCTGTCAGCATATTCGAGCATACGCAACATTTTGATAACCGGTAAAATCTGCTCGGTTGAGTCTGTTTCCAATAATGAAAGTAAATTCTTGTCGGCCTCTTGCTGGCGAGCGATCGAGTCGGTATCGGTAACCTGTATGGTTATAGAATCTGATGGCATGGCCATTGTTATACTGTCAGATACGATTTCGTTCGTTATACTATCGTTCTGTTCTATGACAGTCGTTGCGAATACTCCGGTTACAGAAAGAAGACCTATGAGAATAGCTGTAATTCGTGAGTTCATAAGAGTATATGTTTGTATATTTTAAGATAGTGCAACAAGTAGAGAGTAGAAATAGGTTTATTCGATTATGGCAAGGCGTAGCCTATTTTCGCATCTGTTTGCAAAGATAGTGCCAATGAGGGCAAAAGCAAGCTTGCTTGACTTTGCCGAATGCAGCCTATTTTCGCATCTGTTTGCAAAGATAATGATTATTTGATACAAATTGTTTACCGATAGTCTTTCTTTTGGGTAAAAATTGTAAAGTGTTTCTATCTGTTATGGGCTTTTCTCTTCATAGCAAATGAAAAGTGATAATTCTGTTGAATGTTGCGATAGATTGTGGATTATTTTTCCTAATTTTGCGACTTGTAAATGTAACACATAAACCATATTTTATCGTGGAGACTAAGTATATATTCGTTACGGGGGGGGTAACCTCGTCGTTGGGTAAAGGTATTATTTCGGCTTCGTTGGCTCGATTGCTTTTGGCAAGAGGTTATAGAGTAACTATCCAAAAGTTCGATCCTTACATCAATATAGATCCCGGAACATTGAACCCTTATGAACATGGAGAATGTTATGTGACGGTCGATGGACACGAAGCCGACCTTGACTTGGGTCACTACGAGCGATTCACCAATACTCCTACGACTCGCGCCAATAATATTACAACAGGGCGTATTTATCAAAATGTAATAGATAAAGAACGACGGGGCGATTATTTGGGAAAGACGGTGCAGATTATTCCGCATATTACAGATGAAATTAAACGTAACATTAAACTTTTAGGATCGAAGAACCAGTTCGATTTCGTAATCACGGAGATCGGGGGAACGGTCGGGGATATCGAATCTTTGCCCTATCTCGAAAGCGTACGTCAGTTGCGTTGGGAAATGGGGAAAAATTGTGTATGTATTCATTTGACCTATGTACCTTATATTGCTGCCGCTAAGGAATTGAAAACCAAACCGACCCAACATTCGGTAAAACAATTGCAGGAGGTAGGTATCCAACCCGATATATTGGTATTGCGTACCGAGTATGAGTTATCTCTTGCTTTACGTAAGAAGGTGGCATTGTTTTGCAATGTAGATCCTGCGGCAGTGATTCAGTCGATAGATGTTCCGTCTATATACGAAGTCCCTTTGAAAATGCATCAACAGCATTTAGATGAAATCGTATTGACAAAAACCGGTTTACCCATAAATGGAGAACCTCATTTGGAGCCGTGGTTGAATTTCTTGCATCGCATGAAAAATGCGACTAAGACCGTACGTATCGGATTGGTCGGCAAATATGTAGAACTTCCCGATGCCTATAAATCTATCAATGAATCGTTGTTTCAGGCAGCTACCTATAACGATCGCAAACTCGATTTGCAATATATTCATTCCGAGAAGTTAAATAGCGGAAATGTGGACGCTATGCTTTCTTCTTTAGATGGCGTGTTGATTGCTCCGGGATTTGGGCAGAGAGGTATCGAAGGAAAATTCATCGCTTTGAAATATGCTCGTGAACACGATATTCCGACATTTGGCGTATGTTTGGGCATGCAATGCATGGTGATCGAGTATGCCCGCGATGTGTTGGGGTATACCGATGCTAACTCTACCGAAATGGACGTGACGACCAAGCATAATGTGATAGACTTGATGGAGGAGCAGAAAAGCATAACCAATATGGGTGGGACGATGCGTTTAGGCGCCTATGACTGTATATTGGCCGAAGACTCTATTGCTGCTAAGGCTTATGGAACGACCCATATTCGCGAACGGCATCGCCATCGTTTCGAATTTAACAATGAGTATCGTAAAGCTTTTGAAGATGCCGGAATGCGTTGCGTGGGCGAGAATCCCGAAACTCATTTGGTCGAAGTTGTCGAGGTTCCGTCTTTGCGTTGGTATGTGGGAGTACAATATCACCCCGAGTACAATAGTACGGTTCTTAATCCGAATCCCCTTTTCGTTGACTTTATTAAAGCTGCGATTTCAAAAAAATAATTTAGTAATCTCAAAATTGAAGAATGGATAAAAACACGATTTTAGGTCTTGTATTGATGGTCGTAGTTGTGCTGCTTTTCTCTTGGTGGATGCAGCCTACACCCGAACAATTGGAGGCACAGCGTCGGTATAATGATTCGATTGCCGCTGTGGAAGCGGAACGTATGGCCGAGGCCGCTTTGGCAGAAACACCCGTTTCGACCGATACCGTTTCGGGAGAAGTTGCCGATTCATTAAAAAATGCAGGTTTGATAGCGCGTTTCGGCGAGTTCGCTCCTTGTGCCGAAGGTTCGGAAGAATTTACTACTTTGTCCAATAATAAGGTGACATTGAAGTTTTCTAATAAAGGAGGTCGTCTTTATGAGGCTGTTTTGAATGATTACATGGCCTATGATTCCACGAATGTGACTCTGTTTACCGGAGACGAAAACGACTATGGATTCATTATTCGTACGAATGCGCGCGTGATCGATACACGCGATTTATATTTTACTCCCGAAATCGATGGTAATGCTGTAAATATGACATTGCAGCTTGCCAATGGAAGCCAGATGGGCATTCGATATTCTTTGCCGGAAGACAGCTATATGTTGAAAATGGATATCTGGCAGAAAGATATGGATCGGGTAATTCCGTCGAGCGCTGTTTATTGGGATTTTATTTGGGACCAGAAAATGCGCCGTCAAGAACAAGGACGTATGTTTGAGGAGAGAAATAGTGCCTTGTATTATAAATTTGCAGGAGACGATGTAGAGCATTTGAGCGAGTCGGGTAACGATGAAGAGAAAGCGACTACGAGCCTTAAATGGATTGGGTTTAAAAACCAGTTCTTCTCTACTACTTTTATTGCCGATGGAAAATTTAACGACGGAATTTTTACCTCTCGGTCTTTGGAAGAAGATAGATATTTGAAACAGTTTCATGCCGAGAGTACGATAGATTATGATTCGAAAGAGCCGCAGGTTGCCGGATTCAATATTTTTCTCGGACCGAATTCTTATCCGTTATTGTCCTCTTATGACGACGATCTTTCGGGAGACCAGACACTCGATTTGGATAAGCTCGTTCCACTGGGATATAAGTTTTTCCGTTGGATAAATACGCTCATCGTTATACCGGTATTCACCTTCTTGGGTAAATTTTTCAGCAATTATGGCGTTATCATTTTGTTGTTGACGATATTTATAAAGCTCGTTTTATTCCCCTTCACGTATAAATCTTATAAGTCGCAGGCTCGTATGCGGGTTTTAGCCCCTCAAATTAAGGAGATTAATGATAAGTATCCGGGGCAGGATAAAGTGATGGAGCGTCAGCGTTTGACAATGGATCTGTACAGCAAGGCGGGAGTGAATCCTATGGGCGGGTGTTTGCCGTTACTTTTACAAATGCCTATTCTTATTGCGATGTTCACCTTCTTCCCGTCTTCTATCGAGCTTCGGGGTGAATCGTTCTTGTGGGCGAAAGATTTGTCGACCTATGATGCGATCGTAAGTTGGGATACTTATATACCGTTGATAACGCCCTATTTTGGTAATCACATCAGCCTTTTCTGTTTGTTGATGACTATTACCAACTTGATATACACCAAAATCAATATGCAGAATACCGCCGGACAACAACAGATGCCGGGTATGAAGTTCATGATGTATCTGATGCCCGTCATGTTCTTGGTATTCTTTAATAATTATTCGGCCGGGTTGAGTTATTATTATTTCTTGTCGTTGTTGATTACGATTATTCAAACCTATGTATTCCGTAAGTGTATCAATGAGGAGAAAGTTCTTGCCGAGTTGAAAGAGAATCAAAAGAAACCTCGCAAGAAGAGCGGTTTCATGGCTCGGTTGGAAGAAGCGCAACGCCAGCAGCAGGCTGCGTTGAGAGAACAACAGAAGCAACGAAACAAACAACAGCGTCGTCGATAAATAACGAAGGGGAGCATTGCTCCCCTTCGTTATTTATGATAGTTTCGGATTTTTCCCGTTTTATTTTATGGGAAAGAATACTGGAAACATACTACTTTTATATACGATCGGCAAGTGACAACTTCGTTCTCCATCGTTCTTTTTAGTAGTGGCGCAGGTAGTTTATGCGGCAATTAGTGTAGATGATTTTGTAGAAACTGTCTTAGTACTGAAGCATGATTGTGGGTGGCATCTTTTGAGGCATACAATAATGTTATTCGATCGTGGCTCTTTATTTTTTCGACGAAATCTTTTACAGAGGCGGAGTTTTCCAACTCTTTTGAATATAGCGATACGAATCCCTCCCAATGCTCTTGCGGATTCTCATGGAACCATCGGCGTAATGCGGGAGAAGGAGCAATGTTCTTCTCCCAGATATCATATTTCAGAGCCTCTTTTTTCGTGCCTCTGGGCCATAAGCGATCTATTAATATACGATAGCCGTCCGATACTTTTGGAGGATCGTATACCCGTTTTATATTGATTTGCATGGTTACCTATTTCCTTAATTCTTTTTCCATTTCAATAGCTCGTGGAAAGACTATATTGTTTTCGAGGTGAATGTGTTGGTGTAGGGCTTTTTCAAAAGATTTCAATCTGTCGAAAGCCAATCGGTAACTGTTGCAAGCATCTTTGGGGACTGTGTAGTTTTGGGTTAATCGGTTGATATGCTGGAATCGTTCTCCCTCAGCCTCGTGTTCCGACAACATTACCGAGATGGGAGCTTCGATCGAACCGCAATGGAAATCGGGTAAATGTTTGTGCTCTTCTCTGGCCTTAAACATTTCGTAGATATAAGGGAATAAAACCAGTTCTTCTTTGTCGAGATGGCTGTAAAGGCTTTCGAGCGAGTCGTGAAAGAGAGTACGTATTTTGTATAGTTCCGGGTGGCGATCTCCGTGGACATTACAAACTTTGTCCAAGAGATGTAATAATTCTGGCCCGTGCGAGCGAATGTTGCGGTGGTGGATTTTGAGAATATAGTCTATGAGTAAATCGATAGGCCAATTGGTAAAATCGATGTTTCCGTAAGCAGACGATGGAGTATTTTCGAGTTCTTTTTGGACTTGGTCGAGTTCTACATTTGCATTTTTACAGGCTTCGAGCAACGGTGTGGAACCGTGGCAACAGTAGTCGATACCGTATTTTTCAAATACATTCGCTGCTTCGTATTTGTCGGCGACAATTTGGCCGACAGTCAGGGTTTCGTAGGATTTCATATTCCGATATATTTTTATTTCCCGGAAATTCCCGGTATTGTCAATACAATTTATCGAAGAAAAAGTTTCGAGGTTTATGGTTATTTATTCTATACGTTCGGGTATAAGAAAAGAGATTATCCCAACGAGTGGGATAATCTCTTTTCTATATGGTAATCTATTTGCCGGTTAGTTATTTTCGGGGCGTAATTTTCGAACGGTCACACCGGCTTGCCACATCTCGCTTTCTCGCAACTCTTTCAACTCTTTGTTCAGTCCATCGCGATATCCCTCTTTACTGTTCGTGTCGATAGAGCGTTGAGCTTCGTTCCCTTTGGCTACCTCTTCATACAGTTCTTCGAATACGGGTTTGGTAGCATCACGAAACTTTTTCCACCAGTCGAGAGCTCCTCGCTGGGCTGTTGTCGAGCAGTTGGCATACATCCAGTCCATACCGTTTTCGGCGACAAGAGGCATCAGTGATTGGGTAAGCTCTTCGACCGTTTCGTTGAATGCTTCCGAAGGGCTGTGTCCGTGTGCGCGCAGTGTGTCGTATTGTGCGGCGAAAATACCTTGAATGGCTCCCATGAGAGTTCCCCGTTCTCCGGTAAGGTCGGAATAAACTTCGCGTTTGAAAGTAGTTTCAAAAAGGTATCCCGAACCGACTCCGATACCGAGAGCTATAACTTTCTCTTTGGCGTGCCCAGTCGCATCTTGGAAAATAGCATAGCTCGAATTGAGCCCCCGACCTTGCAAGAACATGCGCCGTAAACTGGTTCCCGAACCTTTGGGCGCAACCAGTACTACATCGACATCGGCAGGAGGAACGATACCCGTGCGCTCTTTGTAGGTGATGGCGAATCCATGAGAAAAATAAAGCGTTTTACCGGCGGTAAGATGTTTTTTCACTTTGGGCCATACCTCTATTTGAGCTGCGTCGGAAAGAAGGTATTCGATAATTGTTCCACGCTGGCAAGCCTCTTCGATTTCGAAAAGCGTTTCGCCGGGAACCCAGCCGTCGGCCACCGCTTTATCCCATGTCTTCGAGCCTTTTCTTTGCCCGACGATGACATTGAATCCGTTGTCCCGCAAGTTCATACTTTGTCCGGGACCTTGTACGCCGTATCCGATAACGGCGATGGTTTCGTCTTTGAGGATTTCCCTTGCCTTTTCCAATGGAAATTCTTCCCGGGTGACTACGTTTTCGTCAACACCGCCAAAATTCATGATTGCCATTTTCTTTTTTGTTTAGAGGTTAATTAAATTGGTTTTATCTGTTTTCAAATATGATTCTTCCTTTGCAGTACACGGTTTGGTCGTCCCGTATTTCTAAGGTAAAATAATCCGGAGCTTCTTCCTCTTTCAGCAGTTGCAGGGTAGAACCGTATCGAGCTTCGTTGGCATAGCTTATTTCGAACCGTCGGATACGTTGTTTGTCATACCGTTCGAAAGGGAAAAGGTCGAGTTCGTGCTCGATGTATTTCACACTGTTGACATGTCGGTTCAAATCTATATCGTTATAAGTCACAGGATAGATTACTGCATTTTCGTCATGTACATCGCGTACTCTCGATTGCTTTTCGATGGGACATGCTTTGTCCGATATGTTCTCGGCGATATATTCGAATTGACTTATATCTACCGATGTGCGACTATCCAAATCGATAACGACCCAAATCGTGCGGGCATATCCGCAGGGAGAGCCGTCCTCTCCCAGTATGGCGAAGTTTCTCGATGAAAAATGCTTGTTATACCCTTCGATCCATGTTTGTAAAGTATAATGCTCGTTGATGAGCGGATAACGGTACATTTCGACGGTGAGCCGGGAGAGTACCCATACTTGCCGGTTTTTGATGAGCGTACTATATCCCACGCCCCACGATTCGGCATGTAACGTAGCCACTTCGAGTATTCGTTTGGCGAGCAGGGTGAGCGGCAACTCCTGTTGACCGTTTCCTTCGGCCGGCTCTACGGTATAAGTTTTGGAGTAGACCGGTTCTGTTTGTCGTTTGGATTGTTCTTCTTTTTCTTTCATAGTTGGTTTTGTCGGTATTGTTGTTCTTGTAGGAATATGCTTACGTGCTCGACGGTCGATTTGGTTATGGCGACACGTCCCGACCGGACGAATTGCATGACATCGTATCGACTCAGTTCTTCGAACAGAGATTGAGTTTCGTCGGGGTGGCCCGATTTCTCGATGACGGTATATGTGCGGTTCACTTCCAAAATGCGGGCATTGTGTTTGCGAATCAAATCTTCGATGCTCCTGTCGTCCAATAGTTTGTCGGTAGGAACCTTGTAAAGTGCGACCTCTTGAAAAATGATTTCGTCGTCGGTATAAAAGAAGGCGCGTAATACGTCTATTCGTTTTTCTATCTGCTTGACCAGTTTTTCCATCGTTTCGCGGTCGCTGTATGTCGTGATGGTAAATTTGTGTACACCTTCGATAGCCGAGCCCGATACCGACAGGCTCTCGATATTGAGCTGTCGGCGTGTAAAGATAATCGAAATCTGATTCAGTAATCCTACTTGGTTTTCAGAATAAACGGTTACGGTATATAATGTCTGTTGAGTCATATCGGTCTTAATATTTTTCAGTGGCGTTGAGCATGATATGGGTTACACAGCTCCCGGCGGGAGTCATCGGGAATACCATGCAATCCGGGTCTATTTGTACATCGAGCAGGTAAGCTCCGCGGTGGTCGAGCATACGTCGTATGGCAGAGTCGAGTTCTTCGCGGGTGGCGACCCTTTCGCTGGCTATGCCGTAAGCTGCTGCCACGCCCGTAAAATCGGGATTCAGCATTGGGGTTTCGGAGTAGCGATGGTCGAAGAACAGGTCTTGCCATTGTTTTACCATACCCAAGAAATTATTATTGAGAATAATGATCTTCACATCGATACCATATTGCATGATTGTACCCAATTCTTCGATTGTCATTTGCAGTCCTCCGTCTCCGGTAAAAAAGCAGACCGTGCGGTCGGGATTGCCTATCTTGGCTCCGATAGCGGCGGGAAGGCCGAACCCCATAGTGCCCAATCCGCCGGAGGTAACGATACTGCGGGATCTTTTGAACCGGTAATATCGGGCCGATAGCATTTGGTTTTGTCCCACGTCGGTCACGAGAATACTGTCGTTGCCTGTGGCTTCGGATACCTTTCGGGCGACCTCTCCCATATTCATCAATGGTTTCCGGGGGTGTATCTCCGGTTCTATGACCTTTTCTCTTTCCACCATTTCACACACCGAGAAAGATTCTATCCATTCGGTGTGTTTGGCAGGAACGATTTTTTCGTTCAGCTTTTGCAATACGGCACGGGCATCACCCAGTACTGATACATCGCACTTCACGTTTTTGTTAAATTCCGACGGGTCGATGTCTATATGAATTACTTTGGCTTGTCGGGCATATTGTTTCAAGTCGCCCGTTACTCGGTCGTCGAACCGCATGCCGATGGCGATGAGCAGGTCGCATTCGTTGGTCTTGATGTTGGCGGCTATGCTGCCGTGCATGCCTAACATGCCTTTGTATAGGGGGTGGCCGGTCGGCATTGCCGATAATCCCAACAGAGTGCAACCTACTGGTATATCGGCTTTTTCGGCCAGTTCCGACAATTCCTTTTCAGCATGGGAGATAACTACCCCCTGACCGGCGAGTATGAACGGCTTGCGAGACTGGTTGATAAGCCGGGCGGCTTCCTCTATTTCGCCGGGTTGTATGTCGGGATAAGGGTTGTAGCTGCGAATGAATTGACAGGGTTTGTAGTCGAATTCGGTCATTCCCGTTTGGGCATCTTTGGCAATGTCGAGAACCACGGGACCTGGACGACCGTTCCCGGCGATGTAAAAAGCTCTTGCTACCGCCCAAGCTATTTCTTCGCTGTGACGTATCTGGTAACTCCATTTGGTCACCGGCTGGGTGATTCCTACGACATCGGTTTCCTGAAAAGCGTCCGAGCCCAATAGGGGAGAGGCGACCTGCCCGGTGATGACGATGAGCGGAGTGCTGTCCATCATGGCATCCGAGAGCCCCGTGATGATATTGGTGGCGGCGGGACCCGAGGTGACCATGACGACTCCGGTCTTCCCCGATACTCGTGCGTACCCTTGTGCGGCATGAGTCGCTCCTTGTTCGTGCCTCACGAGGATATGTTTCAATTTGTCTCGATAATCGTAGAGAACATCGAATACGGGCATGATGGCTCCTCCCGGATATCCGAATATATACTCTGTCTTTTCTGCGATGAGCGATTTGATGAGCGCTTCCGCTCCGCTTATTTTCTCTGTTGCCATAGTCGTTTTGTACAATTGGGACTCTGTTTCTTAGATAATTCGTACAGCACCTTTGTCGGCCGAGCTTACTAAGGCAGCATAGGCTTGCAAGGCTTTCGATATGTTTCGTGTTCTGTGTCGAGGGGTGAATGCCTCTTTTCCCCGGGTATTTTCTTCTGCTCTGCGACGTTCCATTTCTGTTTCTTCGATAAGCAGGTTGATGCTGCGGTTGGGAATGTCTATTTCGATGAGGTCGCCGTTCCGCACTAATCCTATGTTTCCGCCGGCGGCTGCTTCGGGCGAGATATGTCCGATGGAAAGTCCCGATGTCCCTCCCGAGAAACGCCCGTCTGTAATGAGGGCACAGGCTTTGCCGAGGTGTTTCGATTTGATATACGAGGTAGGGTAGAGCATCTCTTGCATGCCGGGGCCTCCTTTGGGGCCTTCGTAGATGATGACGACCACGTCTCCGCTCTCTACTTTCCCGCCGAGTATGCCTTCGCAAGCCTCTTCCTGCGATTCGAATACTTTGGCTCTTCCCTTGAAGCGGAAAATGTTTTCGTCCACTCCGGCCGTTTTGACGATACAGCCGTCTTGGGCGATATTACCGAAAAGTACGGCCAGTCCACCGTCTTTGACATAAGCGTGTTCGAAATCGCGGATACACCCTTTCGAACGGTCGGTATCGAGCTTGTCGTAATAGTTTTCCTGAGAGCCCATCACGAGGTTGAACCGGTTGCCCGGTGCGCTTTTCCAAAGCCTTTCCGCTTCGGGGGGACATGTTCCGTTTCGTATCGCATACTGTTCGATGGCTTCGGTTAAGGACAGTCGATCTACTCGATGGACAGATGCGTCTATCAGCCCCTCTTTTTCGAGTATGGCGAGAATCGAGAGAATACCTCCCGCACGGTTCACGTCTTGTATGTGGTAGTGCGAATTGGGTGCTACTTTGCAAAGCACCGGCGACTTGCGGGACAGGGTGTCTATGTCTTGTATCGTAAAGTCTACTCCGGCCTCTTGGGCTATGGCGAGCAGGTGCAATACCGTGTTGGTAGAGCCCCCCATGGCAATATCGAGAGTCATCGCATTGAGGAATGCCGCGCGAGTAGCGATGTTACGGGGCAATACGCTTTCATCGCCGTCTTGGTAATAAGCCCGGCAGTTCTCCACGATTTGTCGGGCAGCTTGTATGAATAACCGTTCCCTGTTGCGGTGGGTCGCTACGACAGTACCGTTTCCGGGGAGAGCCAGACCGATGGCTTCGTTGAGGCAGTTCATGGAGTTGGCGGTAAACATGCCCGAGCAGGAACCGCAAGTAGGGCATGCGGCATGTTCTACTCGGCGTACTTGTTCGTCGCTTATGGTTTCGTCGGCCGATTCGACCATGGCATCGATTAAATCGAGTCCTTTCCCATCGAGATGCCCCGCTTCCATAGGACCTCCTGATACGAAGATGGTAGGAATGTTGAGCCGCATGGACGCCATGAGCATGCCCGGCGTGATTTTATCGCAATTGCTGATACAAATCATCGCATCGGCCTTGTGTGCATTGACCATATATTCGACGCTGTCGGCGATGAGGTCGCGGGAGGGAAGGGAATAAAGCATGCCGTCATGTCCCATAGCTATGCCGTCGTCGATAGCGATCGTGTTGAATTCGGCGGCAAAGCATCCTGATTTCTCGATTTCTTTTTTTACCGTTTGCCCTATTTCATGCAGATGTACATGGCCGGGAACGAATTGGGTGAACGAATTGACGATTGCGATGATGGGGTTTCCCATCTCCGTTTCTTTCATGCCGTTGGCTCTCCATAGAGCTCTCGCTCCTGCCATTCTCCTTCCGCCAGTGCTCGTCGCACTCCGCAATTGATGTTTCATAATCTGTACTCATTAAAAGAAAAACCTTTCCGCAGTGTGGAAAGGTTTTTACAATTACTCTAATTTAACATTCTATGAGAAGTAACTACATACGCCTTTCCACCTTACCGACTCACGACAAGAAGTTCGCTAATGACCGATAGAGAAATGACGTGTAGTAACATAATTATCACATAAATATCGTTTATGATGTTGCAAATGTATAACTATTTTGTGATATAAACAAATAATTTGAAAGAAAATATATGTTTGCTATTTTAAATTGCTTGTATTTACGGGGTTTAATGTGATAAATGAAAATAAAAAACATCGTATAACTGTGTGATTGAAACCCGGTTAATTTTTGTCTTCTTGCTTCTGCCTAATGAATGGCTGGAATTGAAAAAAATAAAGTGTATATTTGCAAGGTTTTATCCATCGAGAAAGAATCAAGTTATCGGAGAAGCGTTGAAAATTCGTCGAGTTATAAAGGCAAGTTTAGGAGCGATCGTCGGTGTTGTTCTGGTTGCGTGTAGTCCTACCCGCCATGTCCCGGACGGTAGCTATCTGCTCGACCATGTAAAGATAGAGACCGATGATAAGTCGGTGAAACCTTCCGATTTGAAATCCTATTTGCGTCAAGAGCCTAATCACCGTATGTTCGGGTTGTTCCGCTTTACGCTCGGGCTATATAATTTGTCGGGAAACGATTCGACCAAATGGTATAACCGTTGGGTAAGGAATGCCGGTACACCCCCGATAATTTACGACCCGGTTTTGATAGAAAATTCTCGTATGCAAATGGAGAAGGCCATGAATAATAAGGGGTACATGGCTGCTCGGGTCGATGTCGATACGGTTTCGAAAGGTAAACGTATGGACGTGTTCTATCGAGTCTCGGCAAATACGCCGCATTACATAGACGATATAGACTATCGTATTTCAAACGATACGATTTCCCGGCTTGTTGAGCGGCAATATGTCTCTCATTCGCTTTTGAAGAAAGGATCGAATTTCGATAGAAATGTGTTGGACGAGGAAAGGCAACGTATTTCCGATATGTTGCGGCGTGATGGCTTTTATGCTTTTAATAAAGAACTGATTACCTATACGGCGGATACCGCCGACCGTTCGAAAGCAGTCGATCTCACTATGAACCTCGTTCCTGAGTCTGTTGCCAATGCTTCGGGGTATCGTCCGTACGAACGGTATTATATGAGGAAAATCTATTTTGTGTTGTCTTATGACCCGACGGCGACCGACCAAATTGATGTTGCCAATGCCGGTACATATAAGAATTATTATTTCGTGGAAGGCGATCGCCCTTATATTCGACGGGAAACATTGGTGGAGAATTGTTTCATTCGTCCGGGGTTGTTGTTCAGTAGTCGAGATGTGGACAATACCTATACGGCATTCGGGAGATTGCGTATTGTCAAATATGTCAATATTCGCTTCGAGCCGGCCGGTCGGAACGACGAAGGTGTAAATCAATTGGATTGTTATATCTTGCTCAGCAAGGATAAGCCGCAGTCTGTCTCGCTCGAATTGGAAGGTACTAATTCCGAGGGCGATTTAGGTTTTGCCGTGGGAGCTACTTATCAACATCGTAATATCTTCAAGGGTTCCGAAACTTTTTCGGCTAAGGTACGCGGTGCTTATGAAAGTTTGTCGGGCGATTTGAGCGGACTCATCAACGACCGATATACCGAGTTGGGAGGGGAGATAGGAGTTACTTATCCCAAATTTCTTTTCCCGTTTTTGCGTACCGATTTTCGGCGGCGTATGAAGGCCAGCACCGAATATAGTATAAATCTTAATTTCCAGCAACGTCCCGAGTATACGCGAGTCATTTGGGGAGCAGCTTGGAAATATAAGTGGACGACCAATCGGGGATTCTACCGTCACAACTACGACCTGTTGGATATAAATTATGTCTATTTGCCTCGTAAGACCGACGGATTTCTCGAAAACATAGCCCCCGATAATCCGCTTTTACGATACAGTTACGAGGATCACTTCATCATGCGTATGGGATATACCTTTTATTGCTCCAATCTCAATCCCTCCAATCCGGTGCAGCGTCGCACCAATGTCTATACGTTGAGGGCTGCGGGAGAAATAGCGGGCAACGTGCTCAATGCCTTTTCCAAACTTACCTCGAAGGAGCCCGATGGGGGGTACAAGATTTTTGGTATCCGATATTCCCAGTATGCTAAATTCGATTTCGATTATAGTTTTACCCATTTGATTGACGAGAGAAACTCTATCGCTTTTCATGTAGGCGGAGGAATAGGCATACCCTATGGGAATTCCGATATTTTACCTTTTGAGAAACGCTACTATTCGGGTGGAGCCAACAGTGTGCGGGGGTGGTCGGTAAGAACGCTCGGTCCCGGTAGTTATAACGGCAATAATTCTGTGTCCGAATTTATCAATCAGTGTGGAGATATACGCCTCGATATAAATCTTGAATATCGCACCAAACTATTTTGGAAAGTAGAGTTGGGAGCTTTTATCGATGCCGGTAATATTTGGACGATTCGTGATTACGAATCGCAGCCCGGCGGTCAGTTCCGACTGGATTCGTTTTATAAGGAAATCGCGTTGGCCTATGGATTGGGAATCCGTCTGGATTTCAGCTATTTCTTACTTCGCTTCGACATGGGAATGAAAGCCTATAATCCGGCGGCCGGACAAGACCATTGGGCAATCGCATCGCAGAACTTCAAACGAGATTCTGCGTTTCATTTCACGGTGGGGTATCCTTTCTGATACTTCTATTTTATATGAGGGCTACAAAAAATAGGATACATATATTTGGAATATCCCGAAATATCCCTAACTTTGCAGCACTTTTTCATAAAAGGTCGGTTGAGTAGCTCAGCTGGATAGAGCAACAGCCTTCTAAGCTGTGGGTCTTGGGTTCGAATCCCAACTCAATCACTCGAAAGGGAAGCAAATTTTTTGCTTCCCTTTCGTTTTTATACGACTTTATTAATTCTCTCCCTATCCCATCTACTAAAATTTCACACTCCTCCGCTGCCGTGTCCCGTGGCATTACGGGGTGTCGCAAAGCGATATAGGTGCACTTCTCTGCAATGAATAGAGGGTTATTTACCCTCCTCCCTGCTGTGTCCCGTAGTATTACGGGGTGTTTTTGCGTTGCAAAAACACAGGGGAGAAGGTTAGAATGTTTTGTCTTGTTGTATAAAAACCTCGTTGGACTGTAACGAAATAGGAAATGTGTCTCCCTCTTCTGCGCATGTATGTACGATAGGGTAGATGTACGAAGGGCGGAGAGGTTGGAAAATACCGGCAGTGGAGTTAAGTCTCGTCCACCTTTTGTTTATCATAAATGAGGTGGAGTGTACCACAGGACGAGGGAGAAATAAATATACAAAAGCTCCCCCTGCTTAGCAACAAGTCGAGACGGGCTTGAAATAGAAATAAGATTCTTTTTGGAGGCGAATTTTGTAGAGAGATTTAGGCTTAATTCACCGAAAAGGAAGAGCTTTATGGGTTTATGTAGGGTGCTTATTCAGCAATCGTTGCTGTCGAAACTTTCGACTTTCACCCGTTTGCGTGATTTGAATACCAGCATATCCGCTACGAAATAGTTGAACAATCCCGAAATAAGCAGGGCGGCAAGATTACAATAGATAACGTCCCAGCCGAATATCTTTTGGAAAATGAGTAGAAAAAACATTTTCATTAAGAAGCCGGCTCCCGATGAAAGATTGAACATGAGAAAACGAATACAGAAATCAGACGTCGAACGACGGCCGATTCTACTTTTCCATATCCAAAAATAAGAACATAGGAAATTGCTCAATACGGCAAATTCAAAACTGATGATAGGGGAAAGGACATATACCTCCCAGTAGCTGCTGAATATAAAAGTCGAGCATATCCACAGTATCAAGGTATCGACACCTGTGCCCAATAGCCGACTGACTACGAATTGTAGGTAAATACGCAGCTTTAACACCGTATCTTTATTATTTTTTAGGAGAATAGGGTTTCAATGGATCTTGTTTGGACAAAATGCGACGGTCGGTGATGAATTGAACCAACCATGCCACGAACAAGAAGCAGGCAATGAACAATCCGGCTACATCGAATATGCCCAATGTTTGCCCTTCGATGGTCCACTTTATTTCCGAGAGGGAAGTATACATGAACACCGTGTTGATGAGAATAACGATCAATCGGAATTCTGTTGGCCCGAGGCTGCCGTAAGTGAGCAGGAACTTACCGCTTAGGATTGTCGAGATATACGTATAAATTGAAAGAACCAAATAGCCCACTAATACCAGCATCGCTACATCGAGCCTGAACATGGGCGAAAGACCGGCTCCGATACACATGATACAGATGGTGACGGCATCGAGCGTATGGTCGATAAAAAATCCATAAACGGGTCTTTGTGCATTCCTTACTCTGGCAAGAGTGCCGTCGAGGCTGTCGCCATACCAGTTAATTACCAACCCGAGAGAAGAAATCCACAGGTAGTTTTTATCTATATGAGCCAATACGAATCCCACTGCGCATACGAGAGCTCCTACTACGCCGGTATATGTGAGGAAGTCCGAAGTAACCCATGCCGGTTGTCGTTGAGCCAGCCAAACCAAAACTTTTTTCTCTGCTGCATTGAGCACGGAAGTCTGTATTCTTTCAGATGTTTCTTTTCCCATTTCCTAATTTTTGTACAAAAGTACAGATTATTTAGCAAACCGAGTAAAAAAAGTGTATTAAATTATTCATGTTTTTGAAAGATTCGGGTATTCTGCGGAGAGCAAGGCGGGTAACTAAAACAAGTTCTTGGGTTCTGTTTTTATCCCATGAAGTTGTCGTCATGCCATCGACCGGTGTCATATCGACCGTCCGGGTAATACATGGTTCCATAGCCTTCTTTACAGCCGTTGACGAAATCACCTTCGTATTGTTCTCCGTTTTTGTAGAAGAATACACCCTTTCCGGTAAGTTGCCCGTTTACGAAGTCGCCTTCGTATCGCTCTCCGTCAGTCCATATATAGATTCCTTTTCCATGACTTATCCCTTCTACGAAATCGCCGTAGTAACAGTCCCCGCCTTTGTGAATGAAAACACCTTTTCCGGTACGTTTTCCTTCGATAAAATCTCCTTCATAGCGATCTCCGTCGGCCCAGAAAAAGAAACCTCTTCCAGAGGGTAAGCCGTCGACAAAGTCTCCTCTGTAATATTCTCCGTCTCTCTGGGTATAGATCCCTTTCCCGGTCTGTTTCCCGTGATCGTAATCTCCTTCGTAACAACTGCCGTCCGACCATGTAAAAACGCCTTTCCCATGTTGTTCCCCGTTTACGAAATCACCTTCGTAGCGTTCTCCGTTTGCCCACGTGTAGATACCGCGACCTTCGAATTTGCCGTTTGCAAATTGGCCCTCGTATCGGTTTCCGTTTGGCCAAGTATACATACCGGATCCCTCGAACTTTTCATTGACGAAATCTCCTTCATATCGTTGTCCTTCCGGGAATGTCATTATACCTTTGCCTTGTATTTTTCCGTCTTGAAATTCTCCTTCGTATATAATCCCGCAGAGGTCGGTAAGTGTGCCCCAACTGGGTTTGCCATCTTTGAGAACTCCTTTGAATGTACCGTCCGGGAGGCTGATACCCTCTCTCGGTGTTTCGCTGTAATAAGTCATGGTATTCTTTTATTATGATATCTTCAATCGCGTATTCGAGATAACGATATGCGAATATAGGAAAATACAGTCGATTTTCCAAACCTCTCGGCAGAAAATTATATGGGTCGCGTGACGGATAAAATGATTGTGATTTAATATGTATATATCTTATAATGAATGTATTGTGTCCGGTTTTAACCGCAGGGCTGTTTATGCCGATAACCTTTTGTTATGAATGGTAAAAAAGAATGATAATCAAAATCAGGTTTCGCTTGTTATATTTGTAACGGAATAAAGAAAACTCATCATTTAAATATAACGAATATGGAATTTTTGACGAATGAAAAACTCACGATCGTGGGTGCTGCCGGTATGATCGGTTCGAATATGGCACAGACTGCATTGATGATGCGTTTGACTCCCCATTTATGTTTGTATGACCCTTATGCTCCGGCTTTGGAAGGTGTTGCCGAGGAATTACGTCATTGTGCATTTAAAGGGGTAGATATAACCTTCACGAGCGATGTGAAAGAAGCTCTTACGGGAGCTTCGTATATCGTATCTTCCGGAGGGGCTGCTCGCAAAGCAGGAATGACAAGAGAGGATTTATTGAAAGGAAATGCCGAAATTGCCGCTCAATTCGGTAAGGATATACGCAGCTATTGTCCCGATGTGAAACATGTGGTCGTCGTTTTCAATCCGGCCGATATTACGGGGTTGATCGTATTGCTTTATTCGGGTTTGAAACCGTCTCAGGTATCCACGCTTGCGGCGCTCGATAGTACGCGTTTGCGGAGCGAGTTGGCAAAATATTTCCATGCGGTAGCCGATGAAATCGAAAATTGCCGTACCTATGGAGGGCATGGCGAGCAAATGGCGGTTTTTGCTTCGACGACAAAAGTAAAAGGAACTCCGCTCGCCGAGCTTATCGGAACGGAAAAATTACCGGCCGAAGACTGGGAGAAGATACGCCAGCAAGTCGTTCAAGGAGGCAAACACATTATCGATTTGCGAGGACGCTCTTCTTTTCAGAGCCCGGCCTATCTTTCTATCGAGATGATTGCTGCGGCAATGGGTGGAAATCCTTTCACGTGGCCGGCAGGTGTTTATTTGTCTGACGGGAAATTCAACCACATACTTATGGCGATGGAGACGATTCTCGATCGTTCGGGAGTACATTATAACCCGGTGTATGGTACGCCGGAAGAAGATAAAGAATTGGAGCGCAGTTATAAGCATTTGTGCGATTTGCGTGATGAGGTGATAGCGATGGGAATCATTCCCCCGGTTTCGGAATGGAATAAACTGAATAAAAATATCGAATAAACAGCGTTGTCGAACCTGTGGGATCCTGTTATAAAAATAGCGGCTTCTTACGAGAAGCCGCTATTTTTATCTTTATATTATACAGGACCGGTAAATCAACGTCCGAAGTTAAATATGTCGGAGTGTATATGCTCCCGATCCATAATGACTTTCAACTCTTCCACTTTGTCGGGATAAGTATTAGCTAAATTATTGTCTTCATGCGGGTCTTCGGCAATGTTGTACAACTCATGAGTCGGGTTTCCGTTTTTGATATTTTGTCGAATCAGTTTCCAATCTCCGGCTCTTACGGCTTGGCGTCCGTTTTCCTCGTGAAACTCCCAATACAAGAAGTCATGTTGCCGTTGTTCTCCCTTTCCGGTCAGAGTAGGGAGTATGGACAATCCGTCCATCGCCTCTTCGCGCCAATCCGTATCTTCACCCAACAATTCTACGAAAGTAGGCATCATATCCCAGCCGGCTGCCATCAAGTCGCTTATAGAGCCGGCCTCGATAGTCCCCGGCCAATAGGCGATATAAGGCACGCGCATACCGCCCTCGTACAAAGCTCGTTTCAATCCTCTCAGTCGTTCCTCTGTGTTGAAGAAAGTCGGATCTGCTCCTCCCTCGTTATGAGGGCCGTTATCGCTCGTGAATATAAATAAAGTCTTTTCGGCGATACCCAGCTCTTCCAGTTTATCGATGATTTGTCCCACATACGTGTCCAATCGGGTAATCATAGCCGCAAATTGTGCGCGGGGATTAGTTGCTGTGCCATAATCTCCATTGTCGTACCACGGGTGGGGCTCTTGAAATTTACCTTTATACATATCGACGATACTGTCTTGCGGTTGGCACAGTTCGGCATGGGGAATCGTATATGTGAAATAACCGAAAAATGCCTTGTCCTTGTTGTCTTCGATGAATTTCATCGCATGTTCGTGTATGGCATCTTGCGAATAACGTCCGTTTTGATACTCTTTTTCTTGGTTGTTCCACAAATACTCCGGGTAGTAAGAGTGCGCTTTACGCTGACAGTTGTATCCGTAAAATACGTCGAATCCCATCTTGTTAGCTTCTCCGCCCGAACCGGGATAACCCATACCCCATTTACCGAAACAACCTGTCACATATCCGTTTTGTTGAAACAGATGTCCCAACGTTTCTACGTTCGGATCGAGAGGCTCTTGTCCTTCGGGTTGTATTTCTTTATTTCCCCGTATTTTGGTATGTCCGGTGTGTTGCCCGGTCATCAACGAAGCTCTTGATGGAGCGCTTACGGCTGTACTTGCATAAAATTGAGTGAAACTCATGCCTTTATTTACGAGCCTGTTCAGATTGGGAGTCGATATCATTTGTTGGCCGTAGGCCTCTATATCGCTGTATCCCATGTCGTCGCAAAGCAAGTAAATGACATTGGGGCGTTCTGTTGTGGCGACAGCATCTCTTTCTTGGGCGAAGCACAAACCCGAAGTAAGGAGCAGGCTGCTTGCAGGGTATATAAATTTATTGGTATTCATACGTTTTATAAAGGTGTTTAAAGTTTGCTATCGAGAAGTTTGAGTGTGGTCGTTTTCCCGTTTTCCGGTTCGATGACTAAGACGATAAATCTTTCGGGATATTTCAATTCCCCTTCGAAGACGGTATCGGCAGAAAAGTAATTTCCTAACAGTTGGCCGGAGAGGCTCACTGCTTTGATCGTGTTGCGTCCGTCCAGTCCGGTTATGCTCAGTCGTCCGTCGTAGAGGTGGGCTTTGGGTGCTACGCTTCTGTCTCCGTTTTCAATTCCTGTGGGGGTTTTTAAAGGCACTCGATAAAAATACCACCCCGAACCTGTTCCTATACCGGCGTTGTATAGAACGACTCCCCATGTACCGTCTTGGGCGTTTAACAGATAGGAATTGTCGCCTTCGTACTTGATAGAGTAGCTCCCGTTTTCATGACCGCTGGATTCGATTGTGAATTGACTCCCGAGAGTAGAAGCGGTAAAATATTCTTTTTCTAAGACTTTCGACCCGGATATTTGCAAGTTCGTCCCTTTGTTTACGATATATACCCGATTATTTCCGGCATCTTCCAACCGCCAGAGAAATTTGTCTGTTTGGTTCGCCGGTTTTTCCACCCTCAGTGCGGTGGAATAATCCCCACCTGTGTTCGTATCATAGGCGATATATCTCTCTTTTCGGTTGGCGTCGGTGTGAGCATTCATGATTTGATACCAAATCGGGTCTTCGGCCGTGCTTATTTCGGGGGTGGCTAATACGGGAACAGCGGCTTCGAATACGGCTATCAGGCTCGTACTTTTCGTTACGGTAAATGTGTAGACCGATTCTTCACTCACGATTTCATTTCCCTCTTGCCAACCTTTGAATTCTATGGCAGACTCCGAATTTTCATTGATAATAGCTTTTACGGTGACTTGTGTCCCTATTTCGTAACGGCCGGCGTCGTTTGCCGGTGTTTCGATAATGGCAGTTCCCAGTTCGTCGTTGTTCGATGATACGCTTATAAAGCGGTCGGTTCTATCCGATGCTTCCAAAACATACACTACGAAATCATATACCCGTCCGCTAATCGAGGCATCGGCCGAGGAGGGGGTTGTCGATTCTATTCTTATGCGTATGAGAGTTTTTCCGAGTTCTGCGTTTTCGGGTATCGCTATGGTCTGTACGAAACTTTTGGTGGAGGCTGCTACTTGGGCGGGTCGTGATTCCTTTTCGAATACACCGTCGCGGTTCCAGTCGGTGTAAGTCGAGAGGGTATAGTTCGACGGATCGACGGTCATAGTCGCATTGAACTCGAAAGTTTCGCCCGCGATCAATAAGGAAGTCTCTTTCGACACTATGGCGAAATAACTGCCGGGAGAGTTCGGTTTTGCATATCCCAACGGGTAGATGACTGCATCGCCCGAGGTCGTTGCCGAAGAGATATAGCCTCCGTTGGCAGATCCGGCCGGCATTTGGTATATGGGGCTTTTTTCGCTGATACGTCCCAGCCGTATCATGGTTTCGAAAGGGTTCGATGAAATGTAGTCGTTACTCGAATCGTCGGCGGCTATTGCCGGTATTGTCATTGTAGCAACGGTGGCCGCTGCCAGAAATTTAAAGAATATATTCATGTCTTATCTATTGGATATAAATACAAAAGCATAGGACAATATAATTTTATCCTATGCTTTTATATCAGAGTTATTTAATGAATTTGATCATTTCTCCGCCTACATTTGCGATATACACACCTTTTTCGAGGGCCGATACAGAGATTTCCGTTGCATTGTCTACTTGCAAGACAATCTGTCCCGACAAATTATAAACGGTGGTTTGGGTGGGATTGGGGGAAATCAAGAGTCCGGCGTGAGCATCGTAATAAACTTTACCGGAAGCTATTCCTTCGATTCCCGATGCCGGAGAGATGGCGATTTCGAAATCATAGGCAATACCGTTTCTTATCTCGTTATAGAATTCGGTAAAGACTTTCGAGGGCCAGTCGTTGGACCAGGGATCGGGCCCCATGTAAACGACGCGCATGCGATAGGTTCCGGGAGCGGTTTCGGCCGGAACGGTTATCGTTCTGTCCCAACCTTCTGTAACATTGCCGTCAGGATCGTCGAAAGTATTGTCGCCTGAGTTATTGCCTACGGCAGCGTAAATCTCGTTTTCGCCGCTGAATTCTTTATCGTTGTTCCAGTCTATGTAGAGTGTTTGGTAAGACCAGACGATTTCAGGCTCGCATACGATGTCTCTATATCCGTTGTTATAGGTGATATCCTCGTTATACTGCTTGAAATTCATGGAGAAGTTTTCAACACCCTCTTCGAGGCGGATCGGATTTTCGGTCTTGTCGATAACAGCTCCTTCTACTTGTGGTGTATGTAGTTTTTTATATTCGGTGAAGGGGAGTTCTTCTTGGGTTGCGCAGGTGAACAGAGTCTCGGTATTATCGCCTGCGGTATAAGAAACAGAGCCTAAATAACGGTTCTGTTGATTAAGGTCTGTGACGTAGAAACGGGTCATGATGGGATAATCCTTTTCGACGAATTCGGCGACGAGAGTTTTATCTTCTGTCCCTTCGTAAGAATAAGTGTGTCTGTAACTTATAACAGTTTCAGTTCCCTCTTCCACCCATCTGTAAAACATATAGTTGTCGGCTGCGGTCGCTTTTACGATAAGAGCTTCCGTTTCAGGAACCTCTACACTTGTCGACTCTTTTCCTTCTATGGATACCGATCCTTTTGCCGAGTCTGCCGATTTTACTGAGACGGTTTTGGTAGCCGTTGGAGGGGTGTATTGAGCCGGATAGAAAAACCAGCCCGAGGCTTGGTGTGTTCCCATTTCATAAACGGTTACACCGTAATCCCATGACGTATCTGCGGCGTTCAGATAAGCGGCTTCCGAAATCCCTGTGTAATCCAGACAGTATTGTTTATCGGCACACTGCTGTTGTCCTGTGGAAGCAGATGTGGCCAGTACCCAAACAGCACCCTCGTCTGCACTCATCTCTAACATCGTATTGTTGATAGCGGTAGCTTCTACTGGAACAACAATGCGCATACCGCTCGAATGAACCAGTACGCAGTAATTGTCGCCTCCGTCCGCTTTTTCCAAACGCCAGATGTAAGCAGCATCGGTTGGCGGTGTGGTTAGCTGGTCGGTACATAAATTCGAACCGTCCCATTTCATAAATCGGTTTTGTCGATCGGAAGCCGTGAGGTGGGACGACATCATTGTATACCATTTGGGGGATTCCGCTGTGCTTATTTCGGGTTCGACAACCCCTGAAATAGGAGTAACCTGTGCTACGGATAGATTTGAAACAAGTAGACCTGCTAAAAGCAGTAACGGATTAAATAAAGATTTTTTCATACATAAAGTGTTTTTAATGGGTAATTAAATGTGTTTGTTTATTTTTTAATGATATTAGTAACGAACGGTTGTCTTTTATATAATTTTATTATGGGTTATTTCTAACGGTATGTAATCGCTTATATATTTTATAACTAATATGAAGGTTTAATCCCTAGTGAGAAAATTGGTTTTTTATGATTTATCTCATAAATAGTAATATTATACTATAATTAATTATATATTTATAAGGTGAATTTCTCCCATCGACTGCTAAAAGTATTACTATATTGGAGGGGGAAGTCTGAGTGAATACCCTCGTAGAGGTTCTCGAATGTCGCTTGAAAAAAATTAAAACAGTTTCTAAATATTTCGTATTGGATTATTTCTTAAAAAAGTTGTAAATTGCAGCGAATTTTAAATTTCAGGTTATGAAAAGATATTTGGTCACCGGTGCGGCCGGATTTATTGGGGCGAACTTTTTGAAATATTTGTTGAAAAAGTACGAAGAAGATATATATGTGGTCGTTTTAGACAAACTTACGTATGCCGGGAATCTGGGTACTATTAAAGACGAAATAGCCGATTCGAGAGTGCGGTTCGTGAAGGGGGACATACGCAATGCCGAATTGGTAGCGAACATTTTTGCCGAAACCGATATAGATTATGTGGTCAATTTTGCGGCCGAATCGCACGTAGACCGCAGTATAGCCAATCCGCAGCTCTTCTTGGAAACGAATATATTGGGCACGCAGAATATGCTCGATTGCGCCCGCAAGGCTTGGTATAAGGGAAAAGATTCCGAAGGGATGCCTCTCTATGCCGAGGGAAAGAAATTCTTGCAAGTATCGACCGACGAGGTCTACGGCTCGTTGTCTAAGGATTATATCGACCCGCAGCCGTTGGAAATTACCGATGCCGATGTGCGCAAAGTGGTGACCGGACGTACCGACCTGCATACTTATGGCAAACGGTTCTTTACGGAGACGACACCACTCGATCCCCGTTCTCCTTATTCGGCTTCGAAGACGAGTGCCGATATGTTCGTGAGGGCTTACCACGAAACCTACGGCATGCCGGTGAATATTACCCGATGTTCCAATAATTACGGTCCCTATCATTTCCCGGAAAAATTGATACCTCTGATTATCAAGAATATATTGGCCGGTCAGAAACTCCCGGTCTATGGTAAGGGCGACAATGTGCGCGACTGGCTCTATGTGGAAGACCACGCTAAGGCTATCGATGCCGTATTGGAACGCGGCCGTATCGGCGAAGTCTATAATGTGGGCGGATTCAACGAAGAACAGAATATCAATATCGTGAAGCTCATCATCGGTATTATTGCCCGTATCATGCGGGAAGAACCGGAATATCGTAGGGTATTGAAGACCGATGTGAAGAATATTAACGAGGATTTGATTACTTTCGTGGGCGACCGTCCGGGGCACGACATGCGTTATGCCATCGATCCGTCGAAGATTGCCCGTGAATTGGGCTGGTATCCCGAGACCCCCTTTACCGTGGGGATAGAGAAAACTGTGCGTTGGTATCTCGATCATCAAGATTGGGTGGACGAAGTAGTCAGCGGCGATTACCAGAAATATTACGAACAAATGTACGGCAATCGTTGATTGCCCTAATAAGATACGAACGATGAAAGGCATAGTATTGGCCGGAGGCTCCGGCACGAGATTGTATCCCATTACTCGGGGAGTATCGAAGCAGATGCTTCCGGTGTATGACAAACCTATGATTTATTACCCCATATCGGTATTGATGTTGTCTGGTATTCGTGAGATACTTATTATCAGCACTCCTACCGATTTGCCCGGATTCAAGAGATTGTTGGGAGACGGCGGACAGTTCGGCGTGCGTTTCGAGTATGCCGAGCAGCCATCGCCCGATGGACTGGCGCAGGCGTTTATCATCGGGGAGAAGTTTGTGGGGAACGACACCGTGTGCTTGGTGTTGGGCGACAACATCTTTTACGGGCAGAGCTTTACCCGCATGCTGAGACAGGCCGTTGCCGATGCCGATAAAGGAATGGCGACGGTGTTCGGTTACCGGGTGGGGGATCCCGAACGTTACGGTGTAGTCGAGTTCGACGAAAGCGGACGGGCGATCAGTATCGAGGAGAAACCGGCAAAGCCTCGTTCCAACTATGCCGTGGTCGGTCTTTATTTTTACCCTAATCGGGTCGTGGAGGTTGCCAAGCAGGTGAAACCATCGGCACGGGGAGAATTGGAAATAACCTCGGTGAATCAGGTCTTTCTCCAATCGCAGGCTCTTGGCGTACAGTTGATGGGACGAGGTTTCGCTTGGCTCGATACCGGTACGCATGAATCGCTGTACGAGGCATCGAACTTTATCGAGACCATCGAACACCGACAAGGGCTGAAAGTGGCCTCTTTGGAAGAAATCGCTTATCGCATGGGGTGGATAGACAAGGAACATTTGCTCGGACTCGCCGAGCCGATGAAGAAAAACCAGTATGGACAATATTTGATAAGACTGGCGAACGATGAGCTTTGACCGGGTGAGATGGATCGAGTTGCCCAAAGTGGCAGACAAGCGGGGAAACCTGTCGTTCATCGAGAGTGCACGGCATATTCCGTTCGAGATAGCGCGTACTTACTGGCTGTACGATGTGCCGGGCGACGAGCATCGCAACGGCCACGCTTTCAAAGAACAGGAGGAGTTTATCGTGGCCTTGTCGGGCAGCTTCGATATCGTGTTGAATGACGGCACGGAGACTCGGCGCTATCACATGGCACGTTCGTATTACGGCTTGTATGTGCCCCGCATGATGTGGCGCGAGCTGGATAACTTCTCGACCAATTCGCTGGCGTTGGTATTGTCGTCGACTTTGTACGATGCCGGCGATTATATAGAAGATTTTGAAGAGTACCGCACTTTATTGAAAGGAAGGAATGATGAGTAAAAGAGCTTCGGTGGACGATTGCCGACTGATACGATTGCCCAAGCACGAGCGAGAGAATGGAAACATCACTGTGGTGGAGAATGACATCGACCTGCCTTTTGCCGTGAAACGGGTGTACTATCTGTATGATGTGCCGGGCGGAGAGGAACGGGGCGGTCATTCACACAAGCAACTTTACCAGTTGTTGGTGGCGGCCGGTGGATCGTTCGATGTAATTCTCGACGACGGCATCTCCACCCGTACGGTGACTTTGAACCGACCCTCCTACGGGCTGCTTATCGTGCCGGGTATCTGGCGGGTACTCAATAATTTCTCTTCTGGGTCGGTCTGTTTGGTGCTGACTTCCGATTATTACGAAGAGTCGGATTATATTCGCGATTATCAAGAGTTTAAAGAAATTAGCCGATAGATGAAATATCCCCAATTATCCCTACGAGAATCCAATGCTCCTTATATGGAGGAGATGAAGACTGCCGCCGCCGAAGTTATCGAGGGCGGGTGGTATATCCGGGGGAAGTACGTGTCCCGGTTGGAAGAGCAATTATGTGCATATCTGGGTTGTCGCTATGCGGTAGCTACGGGAAACGGGTTGGATGCCTTGCGTTTAATGTTACGTGCATACATCGAGATGGGAGTCATGCAGCCGGGTGACGAGGTTATCGTGCCCTCGAATACCTATGTGGCTTCGGTTCTCGCCATTACCGACAACGGGCTAGTACCTGTGTTCGTCGAGCCGTCGGTACACACTTACAATCTCGATACTTCTTTGGTGGAGCGGGCTGTAACAGCTCGCACGCGGGCGATTATGGTCGTCCATCTGTACGGTCGGGTTTGTTGGGACGAATGTCTGAAAGACGTAGCTGCCCGTTACGGGTTGAAAATTGTAGAGGATAACGCTCAGGCTTTCGGTGCGGTTTCGCCGGTGGCGGGATTGCAGGGCTCGTTTCACACCGGAGCTTTGGGCAATGCCGCCGGATTGAGTTTCTATCCGACCAAAAATTTGGGCGCATTGGGCGATGCGGGGGCAGTGACGACCAATGACGGGGAACTGGCCGAAGTGGTCCGAGCATTGGGTAATTACGGCTCGGCAGAGCGGTATGTGAATCTTTATAAGGGGGTGAACAGCCGCATGGACGATTTGCAAGCTGCATTCTTATCGGTGAAATTGAAATATCTCGATGAGGATAATCGCCGTAGGGTCGCTGTCGCAAAGGCATATTCCGAACATATACATGGCAAGGAAATCGTACTTCCCGAACCGGGAGGTGAGGGAGAACACATTTGGCATCAGTATGTCGTACGATGTTCCGAGCGGGACCGGCTGAAAAACTATTTGGAATCGGAAGGGGTGGGCACTCTCATTCATTATCCCATACCTCCACACAAACAACAGTGTTATCGAGAATACAATCAATTGCCTCTGCCTATTGCCGAACAGCTTGCCGATGAGGTATTGAGTCTGCCGATGTCGGCTTATCTAAACGAATCCGATGTGCTTGAAATAGCGAGGATTATCAATCGATTTTCTTAAACTTTTTGTTTTTAATCACTCTTCGAAGCAATGGAACAGAGAGATAAAAACTTTTTTTCGTGTGTACCGGATACTAAATTTCCAACATTCTTTTTTCTCTGTCCAGATCTTTTGCATTCAGTAATGGAGAAGGGACATTGCATGTTTTGATGTAGTCTCCCGGTTGACAAGTATAATCGTAATAAGGACGTATCTCGTCTGTTAATTCTTCGGGTGATACGAGGCGACCTTTTAAAAGCAGGAAATCGTCGATGTTAGTACTGTCGGAATGCTTGATGAAAAGGATGCGCCGTGCAATAGGATTGCGGTTATAATCTAAACATAGATAGAGACCTTTCAGCATATGGGGAAAATCATACATAGGTAATTGTAGATAAATGGTAAATAAAGCCATTTGCGGCATTTCCCGTTCATTGAACATAATGTAGGCATTTTGGTGATTGCTGAACATACCTATGCCGCAATGAGTCGTATTATATGTGTTCATGTGCATTACTCTTACGTAAGAGTTGTTTTCGGAAGCAGAGATTAGATAAGGCTCTACTTTCAATGAGTGCGATGAGGACGATAAACTGTAACTGATATAAATTCCGCTGTAATTATATACCTCTTGCACCGAGTTTTGCATTTCTTCGGTTAGCATGTTTAAAAAAGGATTTGCTTTTTCTTCTGCACCGGTATTGGGTTCCAATCGGAAAAGTTGTGTTTTCAGTTCTTGTAAATTGCCTAACAACCTCTTTTTTGATATATTGTTCACTTGTGAAAGGGCATAATCCAACGCATCTTCTTCATTTTCTCCTTTATTGATGCCACTCAAATAGGTGGGTAATACGCTGGAATATAAAGAAGATAATACGCTGGCTGCCATGTTGGTATAGTCGGCGATTTCCTTCATTTTTACACCTTGATTCCGCAAATACTCTATTCGTTTATATATGTCAAGCAAATCGTTCATAAGCATTGAAATTTCTATCGAACCTTAAAATAATTATACAAAGAAACTAAACTTTTATTATGTTTTCATTGCATAAATATTTCATTAATGTTACGTTATAAAACTCTGAAAATATGGTGTTTATAAATAATAGAAATTCATTTTTGGGCTTTTGAAGTTGCGTTACATTTGTCGATGAAATCAAGAATATAAGAGATCTGATGAATATAAACGGACTAAAAAAAGGTATTTCTTCTAACCGAAAGTTATCCGATGTACTTTTTATCTTTTGGGCGGGCGGTGCGGCTTTGTTGTCTTATTCGTTAGTATATGCTTTACGTAAACCGTTTACGGCGGCAACATTCGATGGACTCGATTTTTTTGGCATGGATTATAAAACCGTAACAAGCATTGTACAGATTTTTGGTTACTTTCTATCGAAATTAATAGGTATTAAGGTAATTTCGGAACTGAAAAAAGAAAACCGGTTACGATTTATCATTTTGTCGGTAGCCGTTGCCGAATTATCTCTTGTGTTGTTTGGTTTGCTTCCCCGGCCATTCAATGTATTCGCTCTCTTTTTTAATGGACTTTCATTGGGTTGCATGTGGGGGGTGATATTCAGTTTTTTAGAAGGTCGCCGTGTCACCGACCTGTTGGCCAGTCTTATGGGATTGAGTATCGCTATTAGTTCGGGTACGGCAAAATCCATTGGTTTGTTTGTTATGGAAAATCTGCATATTAGTGAGTTTTGGATGCCTGCTTTCATCGGTGCTTTTGCATTTCCTTTGTTATCGTTATTGGGCTGGTTGATGACACGTCTTCCTCAACCGACAGAGGAAGACAAAAAGTTACGAACCGAGCGAGTGACGTTGAACCGGGAGGGGCGCATGCATATTTTCAAAAGTTTTATGCCGGTATTGTTACTGCTATTTTTCGCGAACTTGTTTATCACTGTTTTACAGGATATCAAAGAAGATTTTTTAGTAAAGATCATTAATGTGGAGGCCAGCGGTTTATCTTCGTGGGCTTTTGCCAAAATAGATGCGACAGTGACACTTGTTATTTTTTGTGTTTTTGGTATAATGTCATTGATAAAGAACGATATGAAAGTATTGTGTGCACTGCTTGTATTAGTTACTTGCGGTACATTGACACTTAGTTTCATAGCCTTCAATTACAATACGCTCGAATTGTCTACTACTACATGGCTGTTCCTGCAAAGTTTGTCCCTTTATACGGTATATCTCAGTTTTCAAACGCTCTTTTTCGAACGTTTCATCGCTTGTTTCCGTATTAGAGGAAACGTAGGTTTTTTTATTATAACACTTGACTTTATCGGTTATATGGGTACGGTATTGGTATTGGTGTTGAAAGAGTGTTTTAAGCCAAATATCGATTGGTTGCATTTCTATAATCTGATGTCGGGATATGTAGGAGTTACTTGTGCTATGGCGTTTATGGGGGCACTCGTCTATTTGCTGGCACGTTATCGCCGTGAACGTACAGTTTGTGTTGGAAAGAACAGATTATTTATTACGCAAAACTGTTTCGGACTATCACCCAAGATAGCGAATACTCAACAGGTAAAATAAATAAAAACAATCATAAATCACTAAGAATCATGAAGAAAGTAGAGTGTATTATCATGGATTGGGCAGGGACCTCCGTCGATTATGGTTGCATGGCTCCCGTTGCTGCTTTTGTCGAAAGTTTCAAAAACATTGGTTTGGAGGTCACCCCGGAAGAAACGCGGGCATTTATGGGGTTGACGAAAATAGAAGAAATTCGAGCTTTATTTGCGATAGAACGAGTGGCCGAGGATTTTCGCTTGAAGTTTGGACGAGATTATGACGACAGTGATGTACAAGGTCGTTATAATGATTTTCAGCGTGTATTGTTTGCTACTTTGGAAGATTATTCGGAACCTATTCCCGGCGTCGTCGAAACCATTATGCAGTTGCGGAGTCAGGGCATCAAGGTTGGCTCGACAACCGGATATACCCAAGCAATGATGGACGTGGTAGTCCCTGCTGCGGCTCGGAAAGGTTATGTGATAGACAATTGTGTAACCTCAGATCGGTTACCTGCTGGGCGTCCTTACCCGTATATGGTTTACCAAAACATGATAGGTTTGGCTGTCTCTTCGGTCGACTGTGTATTAAAATATGGCGATACGATAGCGGATATTAAAGAAGGTGTCAATTCGAAGGTGTGGACAGTGGGTGTTATTCTGGGTAGTAATGAATTGGGGCTTACCGAAGACGAGATTTCTAAATTACCTATGGCGGAACTGGAAAACAGGAAAGCTGTTGTTCGTACTCGTATGTTAGATGCAGGAGCTCATTATGTAGTGGACGACATTACCGGGTTGCCCTCTGTAATACAAGATATAAATCGAAGAATGAATGATTCCAATAATTTTTAAAAACTAATTGATATGAAACCGTACATATTATTAACTCCCGGTCCTCTTACTACTACCGAAACTGTGAAGGAAGCTATGATGACCGATTGGTGTACATGGGACGAGGATTACAATGTACATATTGTGGAAGAGATACGAAATTCGCTTGTGGCATTGTCTTCTCGGCAACCCGATGAATATACCTCCATTTTGTTGCAAGGTAGCGGCACATATTGTGTGGAGGCAGTTATAGGAAGTACTATTAAGCCGGGAGATAAGCTCCTTATATTAAGCAATGGAGCTTATGGAGATCGCATGGGAAACATTGCCGAATATCATGGGATAGATTATGATCTGTTGGCTTTTGATGAAACAGAGCAGATATCGGTAAGTTATGTAGACGACTATTTAGCCCACAATGCCGATATTACTCATGTAGCCATAGTTCACTGCGAAACAACAACGGGCATTTTCAATCCGTTAGAGGACATTGCTCACATAGTCAAGATGTATGGCAAGCGACTGATTGTAGATGCAATGAGTAGTTTTGGAGGCATTCCCATCGATTTGCAAGAGTTGGGTGTCGACTTTATGATAAGTAGTGCTAATAAATGTATACAAGGAGTTCCCGGCTTTGGATTCATCATCGCTCGTAAATCTGAACTGATGCGTTGCCGTGGGGTGTCTAAATCCCTTTCTCTCGATATTTACGATCAGTGGGAAACGATGGAGAAAGGTCATGGTAAATGGCGCTTTACTTCTCCTACTCATGTGGTGCGGGCATTTAAACAAGCTATGGAAGAGCTTACGGAAGAAGGGGGCGTAACCGCACGCTATAAACGATATTGTGAAAATCACGATGTATTGGTAAACGGTATGCGTACACTCGGATTCGAAACCTTGTTACCCGATGAGGTACAGTCGCCTATCATTACTTCGTTCCTTTATCCACATAAAGGATTTGATTTCAAATCGTTTTATGTGCAGCTGAAAGAAAAGGGTTTTGTTATTTACCCGGGGAAGATTTCTAAGGCAGATACATTCCGTATCGGTAATATCGGTGATGTATATCCAGATGATTTTGTACGTTTGATAGAAACGATCAGAGGTTGTCGGTATTAAAACAGCAGGTCTGAAACAGAATAACATTGTGATCCCTTCCTTTATATCGTTTTACATTCGATATAGAGGAAGGGATTCAGTTGTGTGGGTCGAAGTTTATTTCAACGCTTTTATAGCGGCTTCATAGTCGGGTTCTTGTGCGATTTCGGGGACGAGTTCGGCGTGAATGACTTTTCCATTTTCGTCAATGACTACGACCGCACGGGCCAATAGTCCGGCTAACGGGCCGTCTACCATTTCCACACCGTAATCTTTTGAAAATTCGGGCGAACGGAATGCCGATGCGGCAATTAAGTTTTTAATGCCTTCGGTCGTGCAAAAGCGTGATTGGGCGAAAGGTAGATCTTTGGAGACGGCCACGACGGTCGTATTGTCCAGAGATGCTGCCAGCTCATTGAATTTACGCACCGAAGTAGCACAGACCGAAGTGTCGAGACTTGGAAAGATGTTCAGTACAATGCGACGTCCTTTGAGGTCGTGACAATAAAGTTCAGTCAAGTCGGATCGAGTAAGTGTGAAGCAGGGAGCTTGGCTTCCTACTTTCGGCAATTTACCGTAAGTGTGTACGGGTGTGCCTTTGAAAGTGATTTTTTCCATTGTTGTTAATTTATAGATGAAACTATTTGTTTTTCTGCGCTTGTATGGGCCGGTCGTGTAGTATTTGCCTGACGGCGAGTTCGAGTTCTTCGGCCAGTAGCGGGGAATATCCTATTTTTACGAATCGTATCGTGCCTTCGGGGTCGAGCAGGAAGAGGGTGGGGTAGCCTGTCACGCCATACTCGCTGGCTGTTTTTCCGGTATATTCCAGTATGATGGCTCCCGAACGGTTTTCTATGTTCTCGGGTTGTTTCTCTATGTAGAGTATAACCGGCGTCAGATTTTCTTGCAAGGATACGGATTCGGCTATTTGCAGGGCTTGTTTGCAAAATTCGCCTCGTTCGTCGAGGAATAAGAGCAGGCAGTTTTGTCCTTTCAACTGATCGGAAGAAAACCGATGTTCACCCCATTTGTGGGAAAACTCCGGACTTTTCTGTCCTACCCGGTCGGAGGCTGCATAAGTGCCTTCGCGGAATCGGAGGAATATTTCTCCGTAATTTTTCAGCAGGTTGGTCTCACCGAAATAGTCGGAGGGGAATTTCGTATCCGTATCGTTTCCCGAATATTTTACAGTAACGGTTTGCGAACCTAAATGACCCGGATTATTTTCGGTTTCCCGATATATGGGCATTCCGTCGTGGGTGTCGAATGTATAGAGTATGGTTCGGGACAATTCGCCCTTTATGGAGTCATTCACGAGTATGGCGTCGCACAGACGGTCCTGCACGAGCGTGTCGGGGAAAAATTGTACGAGACAATCTTTTTTTCCGACGAATGTTTTTAATTGTCGGGATATTTCAACCGGGAAAAGTTCGGTGAACAGTCCCGAACGGTGTACTCCCGGATTGTTACCTTTATGTGCGAACGGTTCTTTGTCTTCGCGATGATGATATTCTCGTAGCCGATCACGGTCGAACCGGAAGTAATCGCCGTTGTCGTAAGCCATAAAATTGGCATACGGGCATGTATCGTTCTCGGCTTTGTAATCGATTAAGTATGAATATCCGCAAAGTGTGTCGATTGGATTTTTTCGATAGGAGAGTTCTGCCCGATAGTTTATTTCCGAATCGGTGAGTGGTAATGTCACTGTATATGTGAACTCGGTCCGATAGTTTTGAATGGAATCGAGTTTATGCCATATTTTGTCCGGGGATTGTCGAGCCGAACCGGGGAGGAGACCCATGAATAATATTCCAAAGAGGAGAACGAAAAGACGGTGTGGCATAATTTTATACTGTTATATCTATTGCAAGATAACAATTATTTCTCGCATTTTGTTCTCGGTCTTTACACTTTTTTCAAGGTTGAGAATCCTCTAATTGCGGGTGAGCCGGATTGTTTTTCTCTTTATTTTCTTTTTGTTTCAGATAACGGGCATAACCGGCTCTTAAAAAGTCGTCTATGTCGGTGGGTAACACATCGGCTTCGGGAGGGTACATCTCGTCGCTGTCCTCCAACAAGTCGAAAAGGTTGCCCGGATTGTCGGGCGTGTAATCCGTTTCTTCGCTTCCGGTATTTTCATCGGTTACCGGTATTTCGTCGATATACTCTTTTCG
Source organism: Barnesiella sp. B2-R-119 (assembly GCF_023656675.1). Taxonomy (NCBI): domain Bacteria; kingdom Pseudomonadati; phylum Bacteroidota; class Bacteroidia; order Bacteroidales; family Barnesiellaceae; genus Barnesiella; species Barnesiella sp. B2-R-119. The sequence goes on along the minus strand of NZ_JAMOKL010000002.1, from coordinate 672,894 downwards.
CTTTTCCGATTTCTTTTTAACGGGTTTTGTTTCATACTTTTTGGCGTAGCGTTCGAGTGTGTTGATATACCCCATCAATGTTTTCACTTCGTTGGGTTGTGTCATTACATCTAATGTGAGCAGTAGCTCGTAGTATCGTAACAGGATTCGATACCGGAGTGTTTCTATCTTCAACCGTTGTTTTTTCAAAATTTGTTCTTGTGTTTCCATACTTCTGTTTTTTAGGCAAATGTATGGTCTTGCCATCTTTGATTTATGGCATGATTGAACTTTCTTCGGAGGGTTTGTTCTTGGAATTTGTGTGCCTTTTGTTTTATCCTCTTGTCCTGCGGACACTCCCCCTATATTTCCTTACGGAAACACTGCTTTCCTTGCCGATATTTTCTAATCCCTCTATTAATTAACCCCTCCGTCACTTCGTGCCACCTCCCCTATATTTTTGCGTTGCAAAAACACAGAGGAGGAGGGTAAATAACCCTCTATTCATTGCAGAGAAGTGCGCCTATATGGCATTACGACAACTCGTAAGGCTACGGGACACGGCAGGGGGATTGAAAGTGGCGTTTCAGTTTCGGTATAAGGATAGCATTTGTACTTCTCCTCTGTGTGGCGGTAGCCATACAATAAGAGAGACACCGAAGGAACGGTAGTTTCTGTGGAGAGGGGTTGGGTAAGATTACAAAAGTTTTGCTTGTGGGGGCTAATCCCTCCGCCTTTCAGCACTCCTTCTATATTTCCTTACGAAAACACTGCTTTCCTTGCCGACATTTTCTAACCTCTATATTAAATTAACCCCTCCGTCACTGCGTGTCACCTCCCCTATATTTTTGCGTTGCAAAAACACAGAGGAGGAGGGTAAATAACCCTCTATTCATTGCAGAGAAGTGCACCTATATCGCATTACGACAACCCGTAAGGTTTACGGGACACGGCAGGGAGGAGTTTAAGAGTACCCCTCTATTATTATACCGATAGCCATTTGCCGGTCTCTTCGGGGGTGAAGCCTCTTTGGTGGGCATAGTGTTCGCGCTGGGTTTCGTCGATGTGCCCGATGTGGAAGTAGCGGGCATCGGGGTGTGCGATGTAGAGTCCGGCGACAGAGGCATTGGGCATCATGGCGCCGTTTTCGGTGAGGGTTATTCCGATACGCGAGAAGTCTAACGCTCTGTCCCAATCGAAGAAAAGGGAATGGTCGGGCAGGGAGGGATAGCCTACTGCCGGACGTATACCCCTATACCGGCCGGAGAGGAGGGACTGCAAGTCGAGGTCGGGTTCATCGGGGGCGTAACCCCAAAATTCTCGACGTATTTGCCGGTGCAGCCATTCTGCGGCGGCCTCGGCAAGACGATCGGCGAGAGATTGGAGCAGGAGGGCGGTATAGTCGTCTCCGTCCCTACGCAAGAGCTCTATGCGACGTTGTATCTCGTTTCCGGCGGTGATGGCGAATAGTCCGGCATAATCGGGTTTCCCGTCGTTGGCGGGGCGAATGAAGTCGCTTAAAGAATAGTAGCTGGCATTGGCTTCGGATTTACGCACTTGTTGCCGCAGGCAGGGTATGTCGAAATCGCCGTCGGGTAGCCGCAGTCGTATGATATTGTCGTAAGAGGCGGCTTCGGCAAGTAGATAGCAGGCTTGTGGAGAGGTGTTGTTTTCTGCTTCGAGGGTGTCGAGCAGACGATTCGCCTCTTTGTAGAGCTGCATGGCTTCGGCGGCTTTGGCTCTCTCGGCCGATGGGAAAGAGGCGAGCCAGACGGCTTTGCAGTGGTCGCACCCTTGCATGTCGGCTATGGAGGCATAGCCTGCGCCTATTTTCCATACGGAGAAGAATGCCCGCCAGTTGATGAAAGGTCGTATGTCGCCGACAGTGACGGGGACGGTGTGCAATCCCATTTGTCGAGGCCGGGGGGCGGTATATGTGTCCCAATCTATGCAGGGGGCGTATCTTTCGGCTTCGGATAGGGTGACTAAATCGACCGGTTTCAAGGAGTTGCGCAGTGCTTCTTGTTCGGTGCGTATGCTGCGGATAAACTCCTCACGAGTTTGGGGATTGAGCAGTTGTGCGGCGATGAGCGGATTTTGCGATGCGTCGCCGGCATGTATGACCGCACCGCTATAACACGGGGCGATTTTGACGGCCGTGTGGAGTTTCGAGGTGGTAGCTCCGCCTATGATGACCGGTGTGTGCAGTCCTGCTTTTTCCATTTCGGAAACGACGTGGCACATTTCTTCGAGGGAGGGGGTGATGAGTCCGCTCAACCCTATGAAATCGGCTTGTTCGGCAATGGCTCGCTCCACGATTTTTTCGGCCGGAACCATCACGCCGAGGTCGATTACCTCGAAGTTGTTGCAGGCGAGAATGACGGCGACGATGTTTTTACCGATGTCGTGCACGTCGCCCTTAACTGTGGCTACAATGAATTTTCCCCGTTTGGAGGTTTCTCCATTGCGGGTATTTTCCTGCTCGATGAGTGGTTGCAATATGCCCACTGCCTGTTTCATGGTGCGGGCGCTCTTGACGACTTGGGGAAGGAACATTTTCCCGTCGCCGAAAAGTTGTCCCACCCGGTTCATGCCGTCCATGAGAGGTTGCTCGATGACAGCGAGTGCCGAGCCGTATTGACGGACGGCCTCTGCGAGGTCGGTTTCGAGGTGTGTCGATATGCCTTTGACGAGAGCTTGTTTCAGTCGGTCGGCGACAGGTTGCCGATGGCGGTCTTCGTCGATATTGTTTTCTTTTTTGACTGCTTCGTCCCGATGTTTCTCGGCGAAGTCGATGAGGCGTTCGGTCGCATCCGGCCGACGGTTCAATACGACATCTTCGATGAGCGCAAGAGTTTCGGTCGGCAGATCGTCGTAGGTAATCGATGTGGCGGGATTGACAATCGCCATGTCGAGCCCGTTGCGGATAGCATGATAAAGAAAGACGGCGTGCATGGCTTCGCGTATGAAATTGTTGCCTCGGAACGAAAAGGAGAGGTTGCTCACGCCTCCGCTCACTTTCGCTCCCGGCAGGTTTTCGTGTATCCAAGCCGTAGCCCGAATGAAGTCTACCGCATAGTTGTCGTGGCTGTCGATTCCGGTAGCTATCGCCAATACGTTGGGATCGAATATAATGTCGCAAGGCGCTAATCCTGCTTCTTCGATGAGGAGTTTGTAAGCCCGGGCGCAGACTTCGATTTTCCGCTCATAGGTATCGGCTTGGCCTTTTTCGTCGAAAGCCATGACGACTACCGCTGCTCCTAACCGTTTGATTTCACGGGCATGCGCGAGGAATATTTCTTCTCCTTCTTTCAGACTGATGGAGTTGACGATGGCTTTTCCTTGCAGACATTTCAAGCCGGCGGAGATAACCTCCCATTCGGAAGAGTCTATCATTACAGGAACCCGATAAATATCGGGCTCGGAGACGATGAGATTCAAGAAGTCTACCATCTCTTTGCGGGCATCGAGCATAGCATCGTCCATGTTGATGTCGATGATTTGTGCGCCGGCCTCGACCTGTTTGCGTGCGATGTCGAGCGCTTCGGTATAGTTCTTTTCGTGAATGAGCCTCAGGAATTTGCGAGAGCCTGCCACGTTGCAGCGTTCGCCTATGTTGACGAAATTGTTTTCGGGGCAGACAACGAGGCCTTCGAGCCCGCAGATGTGCAGACGATTGTCTTTCGCGATGGGACGGCGGGGCGAGGCATTTTGTGTGATTTCCCGATAGCGGGCTATGTGCTCGGGTGTCGTTCCGCAACAACCACCCACGATATTTACCAGTCCCTCGTCGATAAATTCTTTTATTTGTGCAGCCATCGATGCGGGCGTTTCGTCATATTCGCCCAACCGATTGGGCAGTCCGGCATTGGGGTAAGCACTGATGTAATAGGGGGAGATCGATGCCAACCGATGTAGATAGGGTTTCATTTCTCTTGCTCCGAACGAACAGTTCAAACCTACCGAGAGAATTTCGGCATGGGAGACTGCCGTAAGAAAGGCTTCGAGTGTTTGTCCCGATAGCGTTCGCCCGCTTTCGGTGACTGTTACCGAGAGCATGACAGGAAGCTCTCGTCCTGTCGCTTTCATAGATTCCTGTGCAGCAAAAAGGGCGGCTTTGGCATTGAGCGTGTCGAAAATGGTTTCGATGAGCAGAAGATCCACGCCACCTTCTATCAAGGCCGTGATTTGCTCCCGATAGGCTGTCGCGAGTGTGTCGAAGTCGAGATTTCGCAAAGCGGGATTCTCCATATCGGGGGACATGGAACAGCTTTTGTTCGTGGGCCCTATCGAACCGGCCACGAATCGGGGTTTATCGGGTGTTGAATAGTCGTCGGCAGCCTTCCGGGCTATGCGGGCGGCTGCCCGGTTTATTTCCTTTACCTGACTTTCCAAACGGTAGTCTGCCATCGATATGGCGTTGGCATTGAAACTATTCGTCTCGATGATGTCGGCTCCGGCTTCGAGGTAGGCACGGTGTATCTCGTCGATGAGGTGTGGCGCGGTGAGACAGAGCAAATCGTTGTTCCCTTTTAATTCCACTGCCGAATCGGGGAACAACGAACCTCTGAAATCTTGCTCGTTCAGTCCGTAACGTTGTATCATCGTTCCCATAGCTCCGTCGAGAATGAGAATGCGTTGGTCGAGTAGTTGTTTCAATGTCTGCATATATCTCGGTCTATGATTGTCATATAACGAAAGATAAGAATCGGATAAAATGAATATGTTCGTTTTTTACCGAACCGTAGTCTGCTTTTCGCATTTGCCGAAGATACGGAAAGCTGGGAACAGCGACAAACGAAAATCTCATTTCCGACTTGGCTATGCCGAACCGTGTCCTATCTTCGCAGTTACAAATATAGGGATAATTGTTGTTTTGTCTACCGAAATATTTGTTGTTTGAAGTGGAGTATGCAGTGGATTATTCTATTTTTGACCTTATTTTGTAGAGAAAATATTTGAATTTTCTTTTGTGTTTAGATATAATGTTCGTGGGCTACTGATTCGTGTCACAGAAGGCAAGAGGGGCACGCCGTTGTATCGGACGTATATTTGTTTGAAAGAAAATCGAGGTGAGGAGATGCCGGTCGTTTGTCGTTCGATAAAATGATAGCTCCCTGTTATTTTGGGTCGGATTTCTTTCCAGACGATACTTTATCGGGATTTTTGTTGATGAAGTCTTTCCAACTGTTGTAGCTTTTTTCGAGATGAGGCCGGTTGGTCTGGTAGAAATGGCAGAGAGCGGCGGCCAATCCGTCGGTGGCATCGAGAAGGGGTGGCATATTTTCATCGGGGATATGCAGAATGCGCTGTAACATGGCGGCGACTTGTTCTTTCGATGCACTTCCGTTTCCGGTAATCGACATTTTGATTTTTAACGGAGCGTATTCGGTAATGGGAATGTCGCGGGAGAGCGCGGCTGCCATAGCGACTCCTTGCGCTCGTCCGAGTTTCAGCATGGATTGCACGTTCTTTCCGAAGAATGGAGCTTCGATAGCCATCTCGTCTGGAAGATATTGTTCGATGAGGCCTAAGACCCGCTCGAAAATGCGACGTAATCGCAGATAGTGACTTTCGAATTTGTTTAATTGAATCACGCCCAGAGTCATCAGTTCGGGGGTGTTACCGACGATACGCAAGACTCCGTAGCCCATGACGTTGGTCCCGGGGTCGATGCCGATAATAATTCTATCGTTTGTCGTGTTCATTTATAAGTCGATTACTTCCAATAGGGTACTGAATCCCAATACTTGCTTGCCGAATTTCTTTTGCATATCGCAGAGTAGTGTTTCTCCGCACTCTTCGTGCCAACGTTCGAGCGTATCGGTATCGGGCGATTTGAATTGCAGGGAAAGACTTATGCCTTCTTCCTCATTCTCAGCGAAAATACGGGTCAGTTGCGGTTCTTGTAAAGCTCCGTGTTCCAGTACAGCCGGAATATAGAAATTTTTTAACCAACTTATAAATTCATCTTTCCGAGAGTGATCGGCGTGGTATGTGGTGTTGAATATAATCATAGTGGTATGGGGTTATCTTGTTGTTCGGAGAACCATATTATTCTTTTGACAAAGGTAAAAAAAATGGGGGCAGGAGCCAAATAAATTTGGCTCCTGCCGAATGCCTGTTGCCTCGGTCTATCGTGAAGGTAAAAAAACTTCTCAATATTTTGTACAGTCGTAAAAATAGTTTTATCTTTGCACCGCATTAAGGGGGTATTAGCTCATCTGGCTAGAGCGCGACACTGGCAGTGTCGAGGTGAGCGGTTCGAGTCCGCTATACTCCACATCGTTATCCGTCTTTTGAGGTACAACAGTTTATTCCCCGGTAAAACGGGGTTTCTTTTTTTATGGGGGGCAAAAGAGATAATACAAAGCAATAGGGGTAATCACATAGTTTCTGTCGAATGTGGCTTGCAATTATTGTATGCTTTTGCTGTACTGCTCATCGAGTTGTTCTTTATCTGTATGTTTATCATGCTTTTGTGCGTATCAGACAAAACCACATGGACAGTCTTCACTTGGTCGTGTATGGTTTTCCGTGTATATTCCAACCCCTCTCCCCCAGAAACGGTAGTTTCTGGGGGAGAGGGGTTGAGGAAAGTTTCATAGTAATTTCTGATTATGAGATTAACCCCTCCGTCCTTCGGACACCTCCCCTATATTTTGCGTTGCAAAACACAGAGGAGGAGGTTTAAAATATCCTTCCGATAGTAGAACATAAATCCTTATTCAAAGAGTCGACTTTCTTATTTTCAGAATATAGGGAAGAAGGGTATATGTCTGATATAAACCGGCTGATGAGATACCGTTTTCAACCCCTCCGCCACTTCGTGCCACCTCCCCTATATTTTTGCATTGCAAAAACACAGAGGAGGAGGGTAAATACAATCCATTTCGTTCGTTAAAATTTGGGTCTATCCCTACTAAATTTCTACTGAGTTTTATACCCGATCAATAAAAAAATCGTATCAGCTTATTCTATCAATAAGCTGATACGATTTTTAACCTATTATGATCTTCCGGGGCTATCGAACGACCGGTATTTTTACATTCTCTCGGCTTCCATCGGCATGTACAATACAACAAATATAAATGCCTGTTTGCAAATTGTCAAGGCTCATATTCGTCGTATAACCATCGACATTTTGCATTTTCATTACAGCACCGTTCATATTCACCAAAGATATACTCGATAAAGCTTTGTCAGTTTGTACCACCAAGTAGCCTCCATATGTATAAACTACTGTCGAAGCTAATGTTTGGAGTTCTACTTTTGACTCCCGGTCGTTATTCAGATATACTGGTATCTTCACAATTCTACTTACAGCATCGTTATTGGCTAACACGATTTGTGCTTCATATAAAGTATTTCTCTGTAATTGGGTTGCATCTAATGATACGGTGAGCGTTTCCATCACAGAAGGAGCGACAGAGAATTCATATTTATCAAGCGAGAGCCAGTTGATAGTCGGGGTGCGATTACCCGTTACATTCGCGCGAATACAGAAGTTACTATTTAAACCTAAGTCTCCTGCTGACCACCATGTATTGCCAAGTTTAACCATATCGCCGAAGCCATTTTGTACATGACCGCCGTCGATACCAATCACGAAGTCTGTCGGTTCAAAGCCATCTATATTAACACCTATCCATAAATCGGTATTCCCTATCGTCAGAGGTTGTTCGAGCACAATATGATTCCAAGACTGTGCTATTGGGGAAAAAGTCTGTCTCATCAATTCATTTCCGGCATTTGACTGTGAGCCTTGACCGAAAATTACCACTTGAGCTTTGTCAGGTACGTCGTTTATATATACATCGACACTACTGATTTGCATACCCGACAATCCAGCAAGCATATTGCCCGGAAAATACTGTGCATATACAGCCGAAGAACCACCGCTGAGCGATACTTCGCTTTCGAGCCCGTTGTCATAGCGCAATACGAATTCTGCCTGCGACTCGGTTTCTTTCGCTTTAACCGAATGGGATTTTGCAGATTTTGTAAATCTCCAAGAAGGTTTGCTATTTTTTGTAGCAAAAGCCGACTGTTTGCTGCCCGGAGAGTGAGGTAGAGCATAAAGTACCGATGCTGTTCCTGTAAGCTCTGCACTACCTTCGTTCTTTATTTCTAGCGTTACCGGTCGTACGTCGAACGATTGGTACGAATCGATGATACTTAATCCGGGTATAATGATCGGTGAATTGTCGGAATGTTCCACGACCAGTGTATAGTCTTCTGTTTCTCCATAACCATATTGACCGCAAGCGCTAAGAATGTCTTCATAAGAAGCTATGATTCGTAGGCGTCTTTCTCCCGGCACGACTACCGCCTCGTCTGGAATGGATACTTTAATAGTTCCCTTAGGAAGATAACCGATAAACTCGCCCGCTTCATCGAACGAACCGTTTCCATTCCAATCTACCCATGCACCTATATATAGACTTCCGCCTTCACACTCTACGTTCAAATCTAGCACTTCACCGGGTTTAATGCTTGTCTTCATATCAGAAAAATCGCTGTATACGTTACCCTCGCTTGGGTTGCTAATGCTTCCAATTTTGACTGAGGTAATGTATTCGTAACTTGCATCCGTCGAATACGATTCGCAAACTATCCCTTCTTCCCTTTTTGTAATAGAGAAAAACATGGATTGATGGGCTGTTTGTTCATCGCCTTCCGTGACATTGCGTATTTCGATATTATGTTTACCCGGTTGCGAACAATCGATCCGTTGGTCAAACGTGTGTTTGTAGCTCTCCATAGAAGCTAGTGTCACACCCAGTTCTTCGGTTGCCAGTAATTTATCGTCTAAATATAATTGAAGTTTCGCATCGGATATAGCTTGCTCACCGATATTCATTACTTCCACCTGTACCTTTTCATATTTGTCGCTTGCTGTTTCCAAAGGAGATAATAAACGTTCGAACTTCAATGCTTTTTGTGCAATGTAGTCGCCGTCGCCCGTTAAACAGTAACACATGGATAACTGAGAGGTCATATATTCTTCGTAAGCCTCCATCCAAATTAAACCTATTCCGGGGACATTGCTACATGTGAACACACTGAAAGCACAATTATGCGTTTCGTTGTCTACTTTGGCGGCTGCTACCGAAAAGAAACCGCTTTCTAGACAGATTGTTTCGTCCAATTCAACCGAAAATTCGTAAATACGTGCCAAATCATCATATTCGCTTGCACTCACTCCGGTGAATTTGCCCAAGACATCGAATTCTTTGCGGTAGACTTCTTTGCCGGGGTAACCATCGGCTCCCATTTCATAAAACGCCACTTCAAAACGGATCGATTCTGTCATTTCTCCATCTTCGCCGATGCCGCCACGGTCGGCGCAAGACAACCAATTATAATTTCCTTCGTCCCAAGACAAGAATCTCCCTAACCAGCGAATTCCGTTCACTTTCTGATAGCATCCAGAAAAGGATTGGTAAAATTTGGTAGCTTTCATTTTTTATCGTATCTTTGTCAAGCATAGGGTACATAGGACTTTCACTATATATGAGTTTGGTCACCCATAATATAGGGAATAATTCTATTTGTACGCTGTGCTTTAACATTTTGATACGATTTTAAGAGAATGAAATAAGTTTAAATCACTTCAATATAAATATGTCTGTATAAAAGGAAAGGTATGTACAAAAAACTCTTATGAAACCTTATTTATGGGGTAAGTTTTTTGTGTAAAATTGTATGCTGTCTAACAAATTTCTGTAACTTTGAATTTTAAGAACGATAATACTAATCGTTAAATATTATAATTGAGTATTATGAATAGATGTTTTTATCACTGGATTTCTAATATTTAATGAAATAGTTTATCTCTCATGTTGGGTTTACGTCGTTTTCTGCTTTTTTTCGTAAGCGGGAAATCTATGATATGGGTATATAACAATTATCGTAAAGAAAATAATAACCATAAATTGAAATGAAGGTGAAACATTCGAGATTTTCGGTCGGAGTGATCCTGTTTGCATTAGCGATGCTTCCGACAATGGCGCAAGAAAGAGCAGCCCAAATTCGGGAAAAATTGTTGAATCGGAATCTCCACTCTGTAATCGTGGTATCGCATCGAGCAGACTGGCGTAATTTCCCTGAGAATTCGTTGGAAGCTATCGAGAGTGCAATTCGCATGGGGGTCGATGTCGTTGAACTCGATTTACAGCGGACGAAAGATGGAAAATTGATATTGATGCATGATTCTAAACTCGATCGTACGACGACCGGGAAGGGTAAGGTCTCGGATTGGACGCTCGATTCTATTAAAACATTACGGTTAAAGAACGGTTGCAATATCAAAACAATACACAAGGTTCCCACTTTGGAAGAGGCTTTACTTGCCGCAAAGGGGAAAATAATGATTAACTTGGATAAAGCCGACCGTTATTTCGACCAAGTTTATGAATTATTGCAAAAGACCGGTACGACCGAACAGATAATCATGAAAGGCGGTAAGCCGGCGAAAGAAGTGAAAGCCCGATTCGGGAAATATCTCGATGAGGTAATTTATATGCCTATTGTGAATCTCGATAAAGAAGATGCAAAACGACAGATAGATGTGTTTGTCGAGGATATGCGGCCGGTCGCTTTCGAATTGTTGTTTGTCAAAGACAGCAACCCATTGCCCCGAATGCTTGCCGATTCGTTGAAAGGGGAGTCCCTTATCTGGTATAATACTTTGTGGGACACAATGGCGGGAGGACATGACGACGATATGTCGCTTGCCAATCCTGACGAGGGGTACGGTTATTTGATCGATGTACTCGGCTGTCGTATCATACAGACCGACCGTCCGGCATATTTGCTCGATTATCTGCGGAAACGAGGGTTACACGATTGATTTTTGTTTATTGGTAAAAAATAAATCCATGAAGATTCCGGATTCTTCATGGATTTGTGAGAATGAATAGAAGTTTTATTTATTCCCAGAGATCGGGTATGGGAGAGTGTCCAACGGCGTTAGGCGCTTGATGGAAAGGTGTTTTTGTACCGGAATGTATTTCATATAGCGATTTGGCTGCTTCGATAGCCGCATCGACCATATAGGGATAGGGCCTGTCGGTAACGTCGATAAAACCGCAATTGTAATTCTCCCCGTCGGTGCGTCCGTTGATGTTCTGATCGATCCATCGGAACCAGCCTGTACCGATGAGCCCTCGGTGAGCAAAGGCGTTTTCGGTATAATACTGAAAAGCATCTCCTCTTTCTTTTTGTGAGTTCACTTGCCACAGGGATTGTGCGAGTCCTCTGTCGACTGTCCCGAAGTGGTACTCCCCGATAATCATCGGTAACCCAGAGATTTCCAAAGCATGATTCATTTTTTCGTGGTCGGGAGATAGAGCGTAGCAGTTGAAACTCAAAGCATCGAACGACTCTTTACTAATTCGTAGCAATTCGTCGTCTAATTGCTCTATGTAGCCATCTTATTCCTAAGTTCAGATGATTGGGATCGTTCTTCTTTAACGATTTGGATATGGCTTTCATGAGTTTCTCGAATGTATTGTATATAAAAGTTTTGCGGGTGTCGGGTGTATCGCCGGATTCTTTCAGAAAATTTTGTAATTCTGTTTTGATGGGGCGATCTTTTCCATTCAGAATTAAGGAACACAGGCGATTTTCTTTCGAAATCCAAGCAGGTTCGTTTCCGATGAAATAGCCTATTAACCAATGATTGTTTTTGTATTTTGCCACATTACGGGCAATCGCTTCGTCCATCTTTTTTTCAATTCCGTTGTCATATACGTCCATCAATCCCATCAGTTCGTTTTCGAACCCTATGTTTTCCAAAGGTAGAATGAATGCTTTTCGATTCTTGTCATATATAGTTTTATCCGACCGGTTTGCAAGGGTATTCAATCCCCACTTGTCCATTCTTTTGATTGTCATTTCGGCAGCTCGGTCGAGATAATTTTTTCCGTATCGACGATATAGGTTCCAGATACCGAAAGAGGCTGTATGTGTTTCGGGCGATATATTCTCGGATTCGATGAAAAGTTCTCTGGACGGAAGTTCTTGAAACATATTTGTGCATTTGTCGGTGTTTTTCGTGTAGTAGTCTCCGACGGGGGCGACGCAATCGACCCCATAGGAGAGGAACAAATATCCGTCCGGGTCGATGAGCCACCAACGATCGTCGATCTGTTCTGTCCTGAAAAAGCCCGTCGATTTTACTCGTTTGTTCAAATAGCCTCCATAACGGGAATAGTTGAAATTTTCTGTTTCGTTAATTTCGGTTTCTTCTTGTAGCCATTCTTTTTGAAGTTGTTCTTCGGAGTAAATTTTTCCTTCATAGTCGCCCAAGTTCCATTGACCGAACTTGTCGAAAGCGGGCTTATTCTCTAAGTACCTGTCGCCGGGATCGTCTTTTGACAAAGCGATCGATCGCAGTTCGATCGTAGGGTTATCGATAGGGGCTCTCATGCGTATGCCTATTGAATCTACTCCTGTCAAAGAGCCTCTTTTCCCTCCCAAGTTGATCCAGCCTGTTATTCTCGGTTGATTGGAAGTTGCTGCTATATCGTGTTTGGCAACGGGTAGTTCTCTGAAAAATCTCAGTGGAATGGTTAATTTGTTCCATGCGTTGGGAACATATGATATAAGTCGTAGTTCGTTGTATCCTGAGTCGGTGGTGAATCCTAATTGAAATCGCTGTGGCGTGGTGGAACGAAATTCTATGGTTACATAGTCATACTCGTCCCAATCGGCAGGTAGTTGGGGTACGATGTCTTTTATCGCGATTTTTTTACCCGACACGATTTTCTTGCTGTCGAATTGGAATTTTACAGAATCGTTGGTATGGCATGATGTCAAACCGAGAACGAGGGAAATGATTCCGTAGGATAACAGTCTGTTTTTCATGATTGATGGGATTTGTGATTTTTATTTTTTTTTTTTTTTCGGGAAGTGGTATGGAATATTGAATGTCGTTTTCGGCGAATACTCGTACGTAATCTACATACATATCCGATGCATTCCCGAAGCGTTCGAGGTCGATAGGCCAACCGCTTATTCCTCCAATTGCGTAGTTTATCAGGAAGAAAAGCGGTTTTTCTTTTGATATGTCGTTCGTTGTATGCCTCAGTACTTCGATACCGTCGAAATAGTATATCGTTTCGTCTCGTCCTACATATAGACCATAGGTGTGGAAGGTGGTGGACCAATATGATTTTCCACCCAGTTCTATGATGGGAACTCGTTTATTAAAGCGTTTTTTATATGTCCCATCGGGTTCTTTTTGTCCCCAAAAATGGCTCGTGATGGAGTAGCCCGGGTGGTTGGGGTTACCTTTTCCTACCCCTCCATAGGCTTCGACAATATCCAGTTCGTCTCCATTGAGGCCTCGGTCGATACTGGTGAGAGTCCAAAATGCAGGCCAAGTACCGGGTGCAGACTGGGCGGTAAACCTACATTCGAGATAACAGGGGGCTTTTGTGAAAAATCCTTCACCGTCCATATTTACAGACGATATTAGTCCTGAGCTTCCTTTTGTTCCGGCTCTTTTACGGGCTTTAATTTTCAAATAGGTGTCGACTTGTTCGAAAGGATTATCAGAACCGTCGACATCGGAAAATGGCCAACCGCTGAAATCTCCGTATCGGGGCTTGTGAGCGCAGTACCGGGCGTTTTTGCCGTCATTGGATATGGATAATTCATTATCGAAGTCATCTTCAAATACGAGTTTCAGTACTTTGGCCTGAGAGGGAACGGTATCCGGTATACCGTAATTCCATTTTTTACCGGCTTTGTTGTAGAGCTGTAACTCAAATACATCTTTTTTCCCCTCGTTGTTACTTGCGTATATGCGGATATTTGTAGGGCCGTAGGGGAAGTCCCGAGCTGGAAAGACGAAGGAGACCTTTTCAGCTCCTTTTGTTTCAATTCCTCCCGGGGTGAGATTTACATCGTGCCCCCATTTATTGGGTTGTCCTGTCGTGGGTTGTTGCCAACAATAAGCATATACTCGATTCATTCCCGGTGCTCTCAATGTGATTTTTGTGTCGTCGGTGATAACTGTACGTAATCGAGGTGTGATTATTTCGATCGATTTCGTCCACTTGTCGTGAGTCGTATCGTTTCGGCTGAAATTGAAATCGGCATAGATGTTTTGATTGTGAGATGTCTGAGCGGTTATAAAAAATATATTCAGAATGAACAGTATTACGGTGTATTGCCAAAGATTTTTTCTTGATTTCATAGGTTGAAGTGTCGTTTAACTGGTAATCAGATGTAAGTTCTTTTTTATAAAGACGATAAAGAGAGCTTTTTGTGTACTACTTTATCGATGTTTTTTTGTTCAAAAAGGGCTTTCCTTTCTATTCGTAATATGTCATTGTATTTCATAACGGGGTTTAACGAAGGGGTGAGACGGGTTCCCGAAATTTTCGAACTGTTTTTGGACCTTCTCATGGGGAAATGATGTTTACAAACTGAAAAGCGAGAAGGAATGTTTAGCTCTTTTTGTATGGAGTTTGGGGAAATTGTTAGAAATTTATATGCAAGAATTGACTTTTACGGATTTTTTGTATCTTTACGCCTCGTAATTTAAATGAATAGAATATGAAAAAGATTAGAGCTGCCATTGTCGGTTATGGCAATATAGGGCATTTTGTTTTAGATGCTTTGCAAGTCGCTCCTGATTTTGAAATAGCGGGTATAGTCCGTCGTCGTGTTTCGGAGGTTCCCATGGAATTGTCGGCTTATCCGGTAGTGTCTTCTCTCGACGAGTTGAAAGATGTGGACGTCGCTATTCTTTGTACGCCTACTCGCGAAGTGGAACATTTCGCTATCAAGGCTCTCGAAAAGGGTATACGAACCGTGGATAGTTTCGATATTCACACACAGATATGCGATTTGCGCAAAACGCTCGATGCGGCAGCGAAGAAATACAATTCGGTCGCTATTATATCGGCGGGTTGGGATCCCGGAACGGATTCGGTCGTGCGAGCCCTTATGGAGGCTTGTGCCCCCAAAGGTATCACGTATACTAATTTCGGTCCCGGTATGAGTATGGGACATACGGTCGCCGTGAAGGCTATCGCCGGAGTAAAAGCGGCTTTATCGATGACTATACCTTTGGGAACGGGTATACATCGTCGTATGGTTTATATCGAACTTGGAGAGGGTTATACATTCGAAGAGGTGGCTCACGCTATAAAGACCGACGATTATTTCACCCATGATGAAACGCATGTCATGCAGGTGGAGAGTGTCGATGCTTTGAAAGATATGGGGCATGGGGTGAACATGACCCGGAAGGGTGTTTCGGGAAAGACACAGAATCAGCGGTTCGAGTTCAATATGTCTATCAATAATCCGGCATTGACAGCTCAGGTTTTAGTATGTACGGCTCGTGCCGCTATGTTGCAACGTCCCGGTTGCTATACGTTAATCGAAATTCCTGTTATCGATTTACTGTATGGTGATCGAGACGAGTTGGTGCGTCGGTTGGTATAAGCTAAATGAATTTGTTTATTCGACGGGATTGTAACAAACAATAGAAGGGGAAATGGTTTTATCATTTTTCCTTCTATTGTTTTTCGTATCTTTGGTTGGGTTAAATATAGGCTGGGTCTTAGCAAATAGATTTGTTTTTATATTCGGCGTGTACTATCTTTGTACATACGAAGATAGGTTGCGGTTCGGTATAGCCAAATCGGAAATAAAATTTCCGTTTGTCTCTGCGCTCACCTTGTACTATCTTTGCCTCTGCCAATATCGGTAGGGTTTTATTTTTACTAAAATATGTTGACTGAATTTATTACATGGACTGCTAATCCGGCTCTTTACGACGGCTTTATCGAGATACGGTGGTACGGATTGTTTTTTGCTATCGGTTTTATTGTCGGTTACAACATGATGGAACGCATGTTTCGTCATGAGCAGGTGAACCTGAAATGGCTCGATTCGTTGTTTATTTATGTGGTAATCGCGACGGTTTTGGGCGCTCGCTTGGGACATTGCTTGTTTTATGCATGGGATTATTATTCGCAGCACCCCTTAGAAATATTGAAAGTGTGGGAAGGCGGTTTGGCGAGTCACGGAGGTGCGATAGGGATTATTATCGCCATTTGGCTATATTCCCGACGGGTTACTCACCGGAATATGTTGTGGACTTTTGACCGATTGGTCGTTCCGGTCGCTTTGGTCGCTGCGCTTATTCGTACGGGTAATTTGATGAATCATGAGATTTACGGACATGTGACGACTTTGCCGTGGGGATTCCGGTTCATACAGAATTTATCGGAGTGGATGAAGGGTGCTGCCCCTATTTTTACGGAACCGTCGCACCCTACCCAGATTTATGAGGCTTTGTGTTATCTGCTTCTGTTCGGGTTGCTCTTGTATATGTATTGGAAACGTAATGCGGAGGAACGGGAGGGTCTTATTTTCGGGACCTTTTTGATAGGCATATTTCTACCTCGTTTTTGTATCGAGTTTATCAAGAACAATCAAGAGGTGTTCGAGGAGACTATGTTGTTGAATATGGGGCAGTTGTTGAGTATTCCGTTCGTTATCGCCGGGGTGTGGTTGGTTATTCGTGCTTTGTCTCGACCGAGAGTGCCGATTAAATTTGCGAAGGAGAAGAAGAAATAGATTGTGCAAACAGTTTTATGTTTTTCTATTTCTAACCCCTCTCCTTAGGGACTATCGTTCCTTCGGTATCTTCCCTATCGCTTTGTGACTCCCCGTAATGTTGCGGGATAGGGCAGGGGCGAAGGTGATGGGATTCTTGTTTTCCAAGAGAAGTCTTATTGCCTTGTCTGCAAAAATCATACGAGATTTTCTATCATCGGCCTCGGTGTAGAGGCGGAGTGTCAGATGTGGTTTTTTCCCTTTTTCGGTTTTTCGGATTCACTGGGAACCTGCCGAAATCAGTAATCGTATTCGAGCGTGAAATCGTCTAAGAAGAGTACGCTACCGTCACCCCCGGTGAAATAGTCGCCATATTTACTAGCTGATGCTACTACTACGATATAGGTGGGAATCCGGTCGGTATCTCGATATTCGAGTTCAAGAGTGAACGGTGTGTATTCGGTTACGGATTTTCCGCTGTACATATCGGCATAAGCGATAATATGCGGATCGTTTTTATCGAATAGTTTGCGGTCACTTGGTTTTGTGCGTATCTCGACCGGTTCGCTCCAATCCCCGAGTGCTATGAAGATTTGGCAGGTATCGGGTTGTCCGATAAGATATTTCATCTCGTCGTTCGATTTATTTATCTCGACCGAGGTGTATTTGAAATATCCTTTTAGCCGTGTGGGGCGTTGGGTAAATTGTTTTCCGAAGTTGAGCACTCCGTTGGTTCCTTCTGTACGGAGGTAATTTCCCGTGTACATATTCCCGGCAGCCAGTTTCCCGATGGAACCTATTCCTACAAACTTGGTCGCTAATTTAGCTGCTTGTCCGGTTCCCGACCAAGTGTCGTCGGTGGGTTGTGTATTGCTGTCACCCAATGTAGTGGCTCCTTTATTGCCTGTATCCCAGAAGTTTTCGCTTCCTTCGGCCCATGGATTCCAGACTTTTCCTACTTTGTTCCAATCGTCGAAACTTCCGTTGGGAAGTTCGGCTGCGCTTCCGGTCGTAAATGTTATTTCGTTCCCTGTCAAGTCACCAGATACGGCTCGGCATACATAGGTCGTGTTGGCTTTCAAATGTATCATGCGAGCGGTGAAACTTCCTTTATCGTGTGTGACGTATTCGTCGGGCACTTTTTCCCATGTGCCGGCTGTCGCTTCTTTTATTTCGAATCCATTTTCGGCATCTTCTTTTCCGCTACCGTGTAGCCAAGCTACATTCGTCCAAGCATCGACCCCGTCGGTAGATATTTCGGATTCAGATGGTACGATATATAGGGTCCATTCTTCCATAATACCGTGGTATACGATAATGACTTTTTGGTATCCCAAAGAGAAATCGGTGAGTTTTTCTTTTTCGGGAGAATATGAGGTTATTCCCTGAGGGCCTAAAACGAGTTCGGTGATTTTTATGTTCGCTAAATCGATGTCTTTATTGACATAGGCAATGGCTCTGTGATTATGGGCATCGAATACCGGTGCTCCTATTTGTCCCTCTACTCTGAAACTTCTTTCGATATTTTGGGTGGCATTTATCGTCCATGTGTAGTCTTGATAGATGGAGAGGGTCAACGTGTAACTTTTGGAGAGGTCGATAATCGAATCGGAAGGAAGATCGGATACGGCTCCTTCGGTGAGATCGAGGGTTTCGATATGTACTCGTCGCAAATCGACCGTATCGGACAATTCCATTGTTACCATGCGTTTGTCGTTGTCGATAGCGGCTGTACCGATTTGTCCGTCGGCGGAGATCCCTAATATCTGCGCTTTGATGCGAGGGTAGGGAATATCGTTCTTAATACAAGCCGATAAGAGGAGTGTACATAAAAGAGAGTATATGATATGTATATAGTTTCGTTTCATTTTACTTCTATATGTGCAGGCACATGCCAATGTTGATGTTGAACAAGTTTATTTTGAAATCGGCTCCGCTCGATCTACGACTTCCGGTTTCTTCGTTATTCGTCGTTTGTTTGATCGTTCCGTATCGTAATCCGGCTACTCCGAACGAAACACTGGTACTGATGTTGTTCATGATAAATACGCAGAATCCCGGATTTAACCCCAATTTGATTTCAGATGTCGTTGTTTTGGTATTTTTCAATGACTCGTCGCTCCCTCTTACAAAGCGGTTCGAACCGCTTGAAAAGGCTAATTCCGTTTCGTTGAAGAAGCCGAAGCGCTTGTTTTTGTCGATTCCGATATATGCCCTATGGAATAGAGCGGCCGAGAAGGTCTCGCCTAAATAACGTATATCGCCCAAATTGAATTGCATATCGTCGTCGATGTCTATATCCAAATTGTCTAAGTTTGCACTTAAATGACTGTATCCGAGTTTTATACCTATACATTCGTTGTCTTTGATGAAATAGCCTACGAATGGGTTCAGGGTAGTTATGTTGCCTTTGAAATTAAAATCTTTGATGAAGATCAGGAGGTTATTGTCTTTACTGTCGAATTCTCCGTGCGAGAGAGTCAAACCTGCGATCCATTGCTTTTGGGGAATGAGCAGATAGTTTTTCAATCCCCGTTTGTATTTTTTTCTGCTGAGCCCGTGTTTTTCGGCGATCGTATCGGGCTCGGACGTGGCGACAGAAGTGTTTCTCGGAACGATGGTTGCTGTCTCGGGAATGACGGTTGTCGAATCTTGCACTTCGGCATGAAGCAATATTTGCCCGGGAATGAGTATTCCTATTAAAATCAATATGTATTTTAAGTTTTTCATAAATAAAAAGCGATACCTAAACCCAAAGAAAAGATGTTGACTTTGAAGTTTGCCATGTTTTGAGACCGTTTACCGGTATAAACTTGGTCGGTGGTCTGTTTGACATGACTGTAATTAAAACCTAATAAGCCGACGTTTACCTCGATGGCTGTGTAGTCATTGAGAAATGCCATGAGCCCCGGCGCTATTCCGATATTGAAGTTGAACGAACGCTCGAATGTTCCTGTGAGAGATTCTCCCGACCCGTTTACCATTTTCGATTCTCCACCACCCAAAGAGAGTTGCAGTTCATTGAAAAGTCCGAAGCGGCTACTGTTCCCGATACTGATGTAGTTACGCATGATCGCCATTCCCGAATAGGAGTGGCTCAGACTATACACGTTGTCCATGTCGAAGTTGAGATCGTCACCTATTTTGATGGAGGCATTGTCGAGTTTCGTCAGGCTTCGTTCATAGGCAAACCGACCTCCCAATCCCAAATTATCTTTGACGATGTAGCAAAACATGGGGCTCACTTTGAATGTGTAGCCTATACCGTCCATGTTTTCGATGACGAGGAACTGGTAGTTGTCGTTGCTATATTCGGAATAGGATATGGAATTACCTACTACCCATTGTCCTTTGGGTATGAATGTATTTAGTACAATACCTCGGTCGAACTCCTGAGCGTGAACCGTAGTAAGGCTTACCCCCAAAAGCAGAGATGAGCATATCGCAGAGATGAGTTTATTCATAAATCAATTCTAAATCGTCGAGCCACATGGTACTACCCGTGCTACCTGTAAAGTAGTCTCCGTATTTGCTGGCAGAGGCCACGATTACAATGTAGCTGGGAATACGGGTAAGAGAACGGTAATCGAGCGGAATTTCAAACTCCAAGAGACCACCGTCTTGACCTTGTGTCTGGGTTGTTAATTCTTGTTCGCCATAGGCGATTATTTTTTCGTCATTTTTATCGAACAAGTTTTTATCTTTTGTCGTGATACGTACCGGGGCATCCCAGTCTCCAAGTGCGATATAGACAATGCCTATATCTGTCGCGCCATTTGTAAGAGCATCTGTTTCGGAATAGTCTACGGTTCCCGGCGTGTATTTAATATATCCGCGAAGTTTGGACGGTCGCGAGGTAAATGTTCGTCCGAAATCGAGGATACCGTTCGTACCGTCTCTTCCGATAAACTGTCCGGTGAACAGGTTTCCGGCAGCAAATTTGCCAATACCCATGATACCAACGAATTGAGATTGTAATTTAACAGAGTATTTACCGCTGTGTTTGTAGGTCTCGTCGGGTGTAGTCACGTTTTTATTCATCGTCGCAGAACCGTGGTTCCCGCTATCCCAAAACATTTCCCCTCCTTGCGGGTATATTACCATTGCTTTGTCCGGGGTATGCCAATCTTCGAAACTGCTGTTGGGCAGTGTCGTCGCTTCTTCGGTAGTGAACGTTATTGTTTTTACCGAGGCTTGTGTTCCTGCAACGGCTTGATATTCGTATGTCGTTCCCGGTTCGAGTTGCGTTACCTCGGCAGACATACTTGTTCCCGACAGGACGGCAGGAACGGATATCCATTCTTGCGAACCGGATTTGCGATATTGGAAAGAGAGAGTTTCCGATGTTTCTTTTACCAAAGTCCCTGATAGCGTGGCTTTCTTTGCCCAGATACCGGATCTTGCCGGGGCTTCCGTAACGACTATGGCATCGGATACGACTATCGTCAAAACCCGAGTATTTTCTTTTTCATTTGTATCGACGGCTTTTATCGTGAAGATATATTCTCCGTCGGGGAGCGATTTTATAAAACTTTCGGACAGTGTGATTTTGGCATTCGAAAGGTCTTTATCTTCTTGATAGATGTGTTTAGCGCCGATGCCTTTGGTTTGAAATTCCGTGATGATGTTTTCGGAGGCCGACAGGAAATCGATGGTATCGGTCGAGAGCCCTAAGGAGGGGAATTGCTCACAAGAAAGTTTTACATTTTTCAATTTGGTCGCGGCATTCACCCAAATCGCAGCTTCTTTTCCGCTGTTCGTTTCGTAATAAAGCGGTTGGGTTATATCGAATTTGTCTCCGACAATTTGCGGACGTTGTGTAATCACTACATTATGGGTGGAGTCTACGGTCGATTCGTTTACTTTGACGTCGATGAATGTACCTCCGGTCGCTGCGTTGTCGGCGTTATAGCTGAATGTGAATGCGTATTTCGTCGCTTTAACTACGTTTTCGACAACTCCCGATTGGGTATAGTTTTTACCGTCTGTTTTTTTCCCTTCGAAACTCCATGCCAAGTTGCGGTCTTTCCCATTGAGCATATAGTATCCCACGGAATCTACGGTAGATTTTGTAAATGAGAGCTCGCCGGTCGTAGTAAATATTTTTACTTTATAGTCGGTTACAACGTTTGCTAACTCGGGCGAGAACGCAACCGTCGCCAACGTATTTGCAATAGTACATTTTACTTCGGCCGAGGTCGTTTCTCCGCTTTGGACGGCGAAGTCGGCCGATCCTGTATAATAGGGGGTATCGAATGCCGCCGGGACGGAGTCTCCGGCTATTACAAAGACATGATACTGTCCGCTTGCCAAGTTCAGTATGTCGGGCATGAGATTTTCTCTATCGTAATAACGAATGAGCCCTTTACTGCTGTATATGCGGGTTTGCATGGAGGCGTATATGCCCGGGTCGATAGCACGGGAAACGACAGCCACCTCGTCGGAAACTTTTACGTTCAGCCTTACCGATCCTTCGCCGAGGGTCATGTCTTCTTCTTTACAAGCCGATAGCAGTCCTACAAGGAGCAGTCCGCAAGTAAAGTATGTTTTTATATAGCGTTTCATATTATTCTGTTACGAGTATTAATGTTTCTGTTGTCGTTCCTTGCGCGTCGGTAGCCTTTATGATAAAGTTGTGAGTCCCTGCGCCCAATAATCCTAATAACGGCATAAAGTCGCTGATGTCGAAGGTTACTTTCGATTGGTTCAAGACGTTCGATCCAGTGGGGAATCCCAATCCTTCGATGGCTGTTTTCAAGTCGCCCGGATTTACCAAATCGAGATGCGAAGCCAATCCCATACCTGCAAGTTCGTCGGGAGTCAATGTCGGCGATTCTATATCGACTACAAGTCCTGTAAGTCCGTTCTTATCGGAGCTTGTAATATCTACGCTTACTTGTAATCCCTCGGTTACAGTGACCGGAGTCCCTAATTTTATAGTCGAGCTCGTAATTTTCGGAGCATCGGTAGGTTGGGGATCTGGATCAGGGTCTGTGCCGGGGTCGATGGGATTGGGGTCCTCAATAACTTCTTCGTCTATCGTGACATTCCCGAAATGGTCGATTATTTCACATGAGGCATCGAGCGTAACCGACGGTGTGACGCCTCCTGTCTCGCTTCCCGGTTCGGGTCGTTTGATATCGTAATGTATTTTACGCCATTCGCCGGCTTTTACATTGTCTACTTGTATGCGATTGACTTCTTCATAACCGTCGATCGTACCGGAGAAGGTGGCGATAAGCAAATTGCTCTCTTCGTCGGACCGAAAATAACCGGCACGAGATTCTTTTTTCATAAAATCGAGAGCTCCTTCTCCAACGGTGACCGATACTTTGCAATCTTCACCCATCAGTGTTTTTAAATCCTCGGAGTAGGAAACCGTGACTTTTATATTTTGAAGGGTACATACGAGCGTATCGATTTGTGTCACTCTGCTTTCTTCGATAGAAAAAGTTTTATCTGCATAGTAATAGGGTTTTTCCCATTCGGACGGTTGAACTTCGTGGGAAAATACTTTTAAATTATAATTACCGACGTTTAGTGTAACTATTTCGGGCGTTTCGCTGTATTTCCAATTATTTTCGAGCGTTTCACTACCGTTGTCCGTGCGGAATATTTGTACTGTAAAATCGCCTGTGTCGACAGCTCTGCTTACCGGTTTTTTCTCGATTTCTTTTATGTCATTATTGGGTATGGCATCGAAAGAAGAAAGATCGAGAGTTCCGGTTTTCCCTGAAATTTCTCCGGGTTCGGAGTCGTAGGTGAGTTTCTCACGGTCGCAAGATGTGCCTGCCAGTCCCAAGACTATGGTCAGAGCTATGTAGAATATCTTTTTCATATCGCTATGTAGTTTATTCATAAATGAAATTTAAGTTATCTATTGTCAGAGTCGCTCCCCTCGAATTGGATTCGTATTGGGAGTAGTAGTCGGTCGTTTTTATCGTTGCGGTTTCTTCACTTTGTGAATAGGAAGCATGATTGGACGACGTAATCATTATTTTCAACAGATTGGCTTTTTTGTCGGTAACGGTGTAAACCAATGGAACTGTAAATTCGGTATAGTCTGATGCTGCCGTAAGGTTAATAGTCCCGGACGCGAGTACTGTTTCTCCATTTAACAATGTTACCGAGATCACTCCTGTTTCAGAGGCATCGTTATTATCGGGAGTGTATTTATACCACCCTTTCATCGTCGAAGGTCGAGATGAAAAAGAGGTTCCTTCGTTATAAGATTCGGAATTACCGGAATAGGAGTAACTGCCTAAAAATAATTTACCAGCAGAACGATTACTCATAGAGGGAACATTTGTATTGTAATAAGTCGTATTAAAAGCTCCTCCTGTTTTGCTGGGTGTGGTTCCATTAGCATCCCATGCAACATTGCGTATTACCATTGCATTGTTTCCGTCTTGTGCGGAAAGGCCTTTGTAAATATCGGGTGTTTGTGTGCTCATTCCAAAACTGCGATATGAGCTCCAAGACAGAGTCGTATTATATGTTGAGGGAACTACAAACCATGACATTTGATTTGCTGCGGAAGTGTTACAGGTCTTTGCATTTACACTGCTCCAACCTGTGGGTTCTTGAATTGTAAAGCTGCAAGTGTTTTGATAATCCACAGGCCAAACGGAATACTTACCCCCTTGATTCATATCTTGTATCGATATTGTCTGTGTGAGTTCTTCAAAACTTCCGTTAGGTACGCCGGCTGTTGTTTCTGTCCGTATTGTACAATCTCCGTGATAATTGACATTTTCTTGTTCGTTGTTGCAAGTCCCTTTTATCTGGTAGCGTGTGTCGGGGGACAATCCCGTGAGGGTGTGAACATTGCCTTCGTGTGTAGAGGCGGCTTGGACCCATTGTCCGGTACTGTTGGTATAAAGCACAGCGTAGCAGTTCACTGCATCTTGGTATTGCGGATCGGCGGCTGTGAGCTTAACGATCGCCTTTTTCGCCCAAACGTCGTATTCTTCGGCTGATATCGTGAATTCGGGCGTGAGAACAGGAATGGAAGTCGCAGCCGTCTTTAATCCACCGGATAGAGAGGCTTCTATTTTTACCGGTTTGTTTGTGGCTTCGACGGATATTTTAACTTGGTATAGATTTTCCTCGGCCGATAGAACTGTCGAGGTACAATTTACTTTGTGGCCTTCGGGGTTAAGGTAACTGAATTGAACCAAATCGATATCGGATCCATCGTATAATACCGGAATTATGGCCGAAGAGCTACCCACAAAAACGGCTTCGGGTTCTTGTAGGGTGAATGTTAAAGGAAGGTTTTTCACCGATAAAGAAATAGGCGATTCGCTAACTTTTCCGTACAGGTCTTTTGCCGAAATAGTGAACATGTGTTGATCGCTATTGTCGATAATTTGTAATTGTGTGAATAGTTCTGTGAAGTCGATGAATCCCATTTTATTTCCAACTTCGGAGAATCCCTTGATTTTCAACCCTAATCGACGGAGTATTTCTGCTTGGTCTTCACTCATATTTATGAGGTCGATTTCTTGCGGCCACCCTTTGCTTTCGAGGCTACGGGAAGAGGTCGTAAGGGTACACCCGGCCAATCCTCCTTTGGCCGTGAGAGATATATTTACGTTTTTGTCGGCCGGATAATTAAATTCTTTTGCTTCAACCGGAATACCGGATTCAAAACCAGACAGGAGGAAAGAGGGAGCGGGAGCTACCATTACTTCATCGGATATGTCTATTTTGATAGGTTGTGTTTCGGTTGTCTCGTCGAAACTGATGTTGAGTTGTGCTTCACCGGCGTTGTTGTCGCTGATGTCGAGTTTTATTTTGTAGTGCTGACGAGCGGCTGCGTTGGGTATGGCTGCCGGTTCGAAAGTAGATTCGATCCCATTTTGTTTTTTCAAGTGGGTTTGAATCGTGATTTTCCCGGGTTTTACGTAGGCTGCTCTCGTCTCGGTTTTAGAAAATTCGATGTATTCTCCTCCGGTAGAGTGAATGGTGGTCGAATAATCGGCAAAGTATTTTTTGAAAGCGTCGGAATACTCGACGGTTACTTTTACATTAGCCAATGTACAATTGATTTCTACCGAACTATTTTCCCGGTCACGCACGGCTACCGGGGTTTCTCCGAGATAGAACGGCTTTTCGAATCCTTCTATATCGATATCTCCGTAGAAGGCACTCATCGTATAGGCTCCGACCGGTATTTTGGTGGTCGGGTCGAAATCGGCCAAACTATCCCATGCCCGAGAAAAACTACCGTCGGAAGAGACTAGTTTCAAGGCAAATTCACTTACATCGGGATTTTCGATTGTCGAGGCTGATTCTGCTGTGGAGCGGGTTGCAGGAACTACTTTATAATCGGCTGAAACTTGTACGTTGATTGCACCGTATCCGGAAGACCCTTGCTTATCCTCATTTGCGCATGATACTAACAATAGCATGGTTGCGCTATACAGGAAAATTTTTTTTAATTTCATGCTTATTTTATTTTTATTTCACCTATAAAGAGATATTAATAAACTCTTTATGAGCGGCTTCATTGTGTAAATACACTTATTTGCACAAATGAAAATCGGTTCAAAGGTATAAATTTTTTCTTAGATGAAACAGTCAATAGAAAGTTTTGTTAAGTATAATAATATAAATTAAGGAGATATAGGAGTTTTGGGCTACAAAATCCGGGGAATTTGCTAATATTTTTTTAGGGTCGGATTTTGTAAAAAATCGATTATTTTTTATTTTATAGTATTTAAATTTATTCTGTATTTTTATATGTAAAGATAGCTTTTTTCAACCCCTTCGTCCTTCGGCCACCTCCCCTATATTTTGCTGTGCAAAAACACCCCGTAATGCTGCGGAGCACGGCAGGGGAGGAATGTGGGTAATATCTCTGTTTTTATATTCTAACCTTTTCGTGCATTCTACCTATATAATTGTATTATAAATACCCCGCAATGTTGCGGGGTGCTGCGTTAGCAGTATAGGGGGAGAGACCGAAGGAACAAAGTTCCGGAGGAGAGGGGTTAAAAAAGATCGTTTGTACTTGTTCATTTTGTTCTCGGCTTGTACTATCTTTGCAAAATGTGAAGATAGTCAAGTTTATTTTTAACCCTCTCGCTCTGCGGGTACTCCCCACTATCTCGTTAAAGACGAACGGTGGGAGAGGGGCGATAAAAAATTGGAATATATGAAAATAGCGGTAGTAGGTACAGGCTATGTGGGCTTGGTTACGGGAACTTGTTTCGCCGAGATAGGTGTAGACGTTGTCTGTGTGGATATAGATGCCGAGAAAATAGCTCGTATAGAGCGTGGTGATATACCTATTTATGAGCCGGGGCTCGACGAGATGGTTATCAGGAATATGAAAGCCGGACGTTTGCGGTTCGCCACCGATCTATCGGCTTGTCTCGAAGGGGTGGAAATCTTGTTCAGTGCGGTGGGTACTCCTCCTGACGAAGACGGATCGGCCGATTTGAGATATGTGCTCGATGTGGCTCATAGTGTGGGACGGTATATGACCGATTATCTTGTTGTCGTTACCAAGAGTACGGTTCCGGTGGGGACTGCCCGAAAAGTGAAAGCGGCTATACAGAGCGAGTTGGATAAGAGGGGCGAAAAGATTGACTTCGATGTGGCTTCCAATCCTGAATTTTTGAAAGAGGGGAATGCGATAGCCGATTTTATGCGTCCCGACCGTGTGGTCGTTGGGGTCGAAAGCGAGCGGGCGGAGGCTTTGATGCAAAAGCTCTACAAGCCCTTCATGATCAACAAGTACAGGATTATTATTACCGATATACCTTCGGCGGAGATGATTAAATATGCGGCTAACGCTATGCTGGCGACTCGTATCAGCTTTATGAACGAAATTGCGTTATTGTGCGACGAGGTGGGAGCCGATGTAGGGGCTGTGCGCAAAGGTATCGGAGCCGATGATCGTATCGGCAGCCGTTTCTTGTATGCCGGCTGTGGATATGGGGGCTCTTGTTTCCCGAAAGATGTGAAGGCTTTGATAAAGACGGCAGAAGAGAATGATTGCGATATGCAGATTTTGAAAGCTGTCGAACGGGTGAACGAGTCGCAAAAGGAATTGCTTTATCACCGATTGTTCCGCTATTTCGACGGGAAAATATCGGGACGAAAATTTGCCGTGTGGGGGCTTTCCTTTAAACCGGAGACCGACGATATGCGCGAAGCCCCGGCTTTGATATTGATCGATAAGTTATGTGATGCAGGAGCTCATGTAAAGGTATATGACCCGGTGGCTATGCCGGAATGCAAGCGGCGGATAGGGAATAAGGTGGAATATGCCGAAAATATTTATGAAGCGGTTGCCGATGTGGATGCTTTGTTGATTGTAACGGAATGGAAAGAGTTTCGTTTGCCGGATTGGAAAACGGTTATCCGGTCTATGAAATCACCTGTGATATTCGACGGTCGTAATATTTATGATCCGTCTGAGATGAAAGAGTTGGGATTTGCTTATTATAGTATAGGTCGTCCGACGGTTTAAGGACTGTTCCGATAAAAAAGTAAGACAGGTATGCGTCCTATTGTGGGGCGGATACCTGTCTTTTTATAGTAGAAAGGGGCTGAGAGGAATATCCTTCTTCGTAATGGCTGCTCCTCCTTTTACCGTTACGGTTTCGGGAATCCTTCGGAGCGCCCTTTCTGCCTATAATAACGATATAGGAGTGTTTTGGTTCAATGTGGTCGTGCTTTTATTGTGATTTGTCTTATTTTTAATTTTTTTGTCGAAAATCTGTTTTTGAGGAACACTTTAATTGTTTGGAGCGTATCTTTGCAATGGAACAGAACTCGATATCGGTAAGTGAGATTAGATTGTTTCGAGATGTATTGTTTTTGTAAATAAATAATGTTGTAAAGAGATTTTATTATGAAAAAATGGGTGTGCAGATTATCTATCGTATGCTGCTTGTGTTTGTTTTTTACCTCTGTGAAAGCTCAGCTTTCGTTGGGTGGGTTTGGAGACATACTGAATTCATCGACAGTGAATAAGGTTGTGAGTGCTATTGTCGGTACAGATGCTTCGTTGACGGTTGCCGATTTAGCCGGTACGTGGAAATATTCGGCTCCTGCTTGTAAGTTCGAAAGCAGCGATTTCTTGAAATCGGCGGGAGGTGAGGTCGTGGCTGCATCTTTGAAAACAAAGTTGGCGACCTACTATACAAAGGCCGGTATCACGCCTTCGCGGGTTTCATTTGCTTTTGCCGATACTACTTTTGTAATGAAATATGGTAATGCGAAATTGAACGGTCATATTGTTAAAGACGAAGAGAGCGGAAGATTCGTGGTTACATTTACTGCCGTGGGTGGTTACCTTCCCATAATGGTTATGGATGCCGTTATAAACAAGAATGGCAATACGTTGGAAATGCTTTTCGATGTGGATCGATTCGTGAAGGTATTGACTACTATTGCATCGAAGTCTCAGAGTTCTACATTGAAAAGTGTCGGTGGATTGCTCGATGAATATGACGGAATATTGATGGGATTTGAACTAAATAAATGAACGAATTCCTAGAAGTGGTGGCGAAAAAAAGAACAAGAAAGAAGGAGAATAGAATAATGGGTGTGTCTCCATAATGGTTATCTTTGCTAATTATATTGTATAACAAAAAAATAAAAGAAATGAAAAAATTGTTTTTAACTTTGGCCCTTGTATTGGGCGTATCAATTGCGAATGCACAATTTTTTATCGGAGGTCAGTTTGGTATAACCCATGATGATGCAAAGGATAATACAACTTTTACGATTGCTCCCGAATTTGGTTATGCCTTTAATGATATGTGGACCGTTGCCGGTATGATTGGCTATACGCATATGGACAATTATAATTCGTTTTATATCGCTCCGTATGCCCGTTGGACTTTTTTTAAGAGAGACTTTTTAAGTTTGTTGGTTGATGGTGGTTTAGGTTTTTCCACCGGTAAATATAAAGGAGCAGACTCGGTAAATGGTTTTGAAATTGGTTTCAAACCGGGTATATCTTTTAACTTGACCGATAATTTTGCCTTGGTCGCTCATTATGGCTTCTTGGGCTATCGTGATAAATATAACGGAAATAGTGTTTCTGGTTTGTCTTTGAAGGGTAATGAATTGAGTTTCAGCTTGTATTATTGCTTTTAATATTTGAAACGAATCGATATTTCGACCGTCCGGTTTTTATCGGACGGTTTTTTTTATTCTTTTCGGTAGAATTGTAAGGTGAGAAGGTGTTGCCGAACTTCTTTTTTGCGAGATGACAAATCGGGATAGGTCAGCGATGTAGGGGGAGTGTATAGGGTGATTGTAGAATTTGAGCCTTTCTCCTTGCGGGTATTTCCCTTATATTTCCTGCCATTTCCGTTGAGCTAACCCTTCCGGCACTTTGTGACACCTCCCCTATATTTTGCGATGCAAAACACCCCGTAAGGCTACGGGACACGGCAGTGGAGGGGTATAGAAATCTTCCAGCGTTTTTGCTCTACTGGGGTTTTGAGTTCTCCGATGCTTCGTTTACTTCTCTTATCTGTTGCAGATGAGATGAGGAATGGGAGAAGCCGATGCCTGACTCTGTTTCCGTTATTGTCGGTATTTTTCGACATTTCCATTGAGTTAGCCCCTCCGTTATTCCGTGCCACCTTCCCTATATGTCCATGCCACAGGGGAGGAACTAAAAGACAATTCTCATTGATTTCCTATTGAGTCGTAAAGGGTGGGGCTGTTTTTTTTGTTCGGGTATGAAAATCCCGCTCTATCGAAATTAGATAGAGCGGGATTTTCATTTGTTGTATGGCCTTTTACTACTTTTTCAAGGCTGCTATGCTTTCTTCGAGCGATTTGATTTTTTCTTCGGCATCGGCTTTCTTTTTGCGCTCCATAGCTACTACGGCTTCGGGAGCATTTTGAACGAAGCGTTCGTTGCCGAGTTTTCCCATCACTGTTTTGAGGAATCCCTGAGCATATTTTAATTCGGCTTCGAGTTTTTTCAATTCGGCTTCTACATCGATGGCGTTGCTCATAGGAATCGCATATTCCGTTGCATGTACCCGGAACGAAGCGGCGGCCGGATCTTTTTCTTCGATTGTTTCGATCGTTGCCAGATTGGTCATTTTGGTCAATATGCAATCGTTCGAGTGATCGTGTGCGCCGATAATTTGCAGCGTGAGCTGTTCTTTATTGGCTATGCCTTTTTGCAAGCGGATCGTACGTATTCCCGCTACGACCAGTTTGGTCGTTTCGAATCGGTTTATGATTTCCATGTTGACCGGTTGGGGCTCGGGCATGCGTGCTGTCATGATGCTTTCGCCTTCTTTGCGGTCATACAGGTGTTGCCACAATTCTTCGGTGATGAAGGGCATGAAAGGATGCAACATACGGAGCAGTGCATCGAAGTACCGGAGTGTAGCATCGTAGGTTTTGCGGTCGATAGGTTGTTGATAGGCTGGTTTAACCATTTCGAGATACCAAGATGAAAATTCGTCCCAGAAGAGTTTGTATATAGCCATGAGGGCTTCGGACAGACGATATTTCCCGAACAGGTCTTTGACTTCTTCGAGCGTACGGTTGAGTTGTGCGTCGAACCATTCTACGGCAATGGCTGCCGTTTGAGGTTGGGGGAGGGTTTCATCTACGTTCCAACCTTTTACCAAGCGGAAGGCATTCCATATTTTGTTGTTAAAGTTGCGTCCTTGCTCGCATAACGCATCGTCGTATAGTATGTCGTTTCCGGCAGGTGCGGCCAACATGAGTCCCATGCGGACACCGTCGGCTCCGTAGGTTTTTATCAGTTCGAGAGCGTCGGGCGAATTACCGAGCGACTTGGACATTTTTCGTCCTATTTTGTCCCGTACGATTCCGGTGAAATAGACGTTGCGGAAAGGAAGTTTGTGCTCATACTCGTATCCGGCCATAATCATTCGAGCCACCCAGAAGAAAATGATATCGGGGGCTGTAACCAAATCGGTGGTCGGGTAATAGTAGTTTATCTCTTCGTTGCCGGGATTGTTGATACCATCGAAAAGCGAGATGGGCCATAACCACGAAGAGAACCATGTGTCGAGGCAATCTTCGTCTTGTCGCAGATCGCTCATTTGAAGGTCGGCCTTACCACTTTTCTCTCGGGCTAATTTCAACGCTTCTTCGGGTGTGGCAGCTACTACGAATCCGCCTTGCGGGAGGTAGTACGCCGGGATGCGATGTCCCCACCAAAGCTGGCGAGAGATACACCAATCTTTAATGTTTTCCATCCAGTGCCGATAAATGTTTTTGAATTTATCGGGGTGGAATTTGATTTCGTCTTTCATGACGGCATCGAGAGCCGGGGCTGCGAGTTTATCCATTTTGACAAACCATTGCATCGATAGTTTGGGTTCGATAACGACATTGGTACGTTCGGAATAACCCACTTTATTGTCGTAATCTTCGACTTTTTCGAGTAATCCAGCCTCTTGTAAGTCTTTGGCGATTTGTTTGCGAACGTCGAAACGATCC
Organism: Barnesiella sp. B2-R-119; assembly: GCF_023656675.1. Lineage (NCBI taxonomy): Bacteria > Pseudomonadati > Bacteroidota > Bacteroidia > Bacteroidales > Barnesiellaceae > Barnesiella > Barnesiella sp. B2-R-119. Next base: position 640,860 of record NZ_JAMOKL010000002.1, on the reverse strand, counting down.
ATTCCTACGTAAAGTCCTCCGGCTTCGCTGATAGTTCCGTTGTCGTTGAATATGTCGATACTCGGCAGATTGTATTTTTCTCCCAGCATATAGTCATTTACATCGTGTGCCGGGGTGACTTTTAAGCAGCCGGTTCCGAACTCAATATCGACATAGTCGTCCATGATAATAGGAACCACCCGATTTACCAGCGGTATGATGACTTTTTTCCCTTTAAGGAATGAATAGCGCGGGTCGTTGGGGTTTACACAAACTGCCGTGTCGCCTAAGATTGTTTCAGGTCGTGTGGTGGCAACGATAATGTATTTATCCTCGCCTTCGATAAAATAGCGCAGATAATAGAGTTTGCTGTGTTCGTCTTTATAAATGACTTCTTCGTCGGAGAGGGCGGTGAGGGCTTTGGGGTCCCAATTTACCATGCGGACTCCTCTGTAAATGAGTCCTTTGTTGTATAAGTCGACAAATACTTTCAAAACACTTTCGGAGCGGATTTCGTCCATAGTGAAAGCAGTGCGGTCCCAATCGCAGGATGCTCCCAATTTTTGGAGTTGTTTCAAGATGATTCCGCCGTGTTCTTCTTTCCATTCCCAAGCGTATTTGAGAAATTCTTCTCTGGAAAGATCGCTTTTTTTAATACCTTGCGCTGCAAGTTTATTTACCACTTTGGCTTCGGTGGCGATAGATGCATGGTCTGTGCCGGGAACCCAACAAGCATTTTTCCCTTCCATGCGAGCCCGGCGTACCAGAATGTCTTGTATCGTATTGTTCAGCATGTGCCCCATGTGCAGAATCCCGGTGACATTGGGTGGCGGAATGACAACGGTATAGGGTTCTCGACCGTCGGGCTTCGATTTGAAAAGACCGTTTTTCAACCAATAGGCATACCATTTTTCTTCTACGTCGGCGGGATTGTACTTCGTGGCAAGTTCGTTCATAAAGTCGTTCTTTCAGAATGTTCTATATTATTTCAAGATACAAAAGTAAAAAGGCTTTTGTACCAATCGGGTGCAAAAGTATAAAATATTTTCCGAAAAAGATATTCTTCGGAGTCAAAGGTGTTTATGGCATTTGTCTCGAAAAGAAAGTTTTTTTGTTTTCGACATGTTTCGTAAACTATCGTTTAAGCCCGTCCACGGCGGAACGTAGTTGTTCGAGCGCTTTTTGCAAAACTGCGCGAGGCGTACCTACGTTTAGCCGCATGTGTCCTTTGCCTTCGGGGCCGAACATTTCACCGTCGTTGAGTGCGAGTCTGGCTTTATCGACAAAAAGGTCGATGAGTGCATCGTGTTCGAGGTGAAGCCGTGTACAGTCGAGCCATACGATAAAGGATGCTTGCGGCCTGATGGCTTTGATGGCGGGAATATGACAATCGAGAAACTCTTCGACAAATAGTATATTTTGTTCGATGTAGGCTAACATTTGTTCGCGCCATTCTCTACAATGGTTATAAGCGGCTTCGGTGGCTATGGTCGCCATGAATGTGGGTTCGTTCAGCTCGTTTGCCGTGAGCCAGTCGAAGAAGCGCTTACGAATCGTTTCGTTGGGAACAATGGCATAGGAGCTGACCAAGCCTGCGATGTTGAACGTCTTGGAAGGAGCTCCAAACGATATACTGTTTTGAGCCGCTGTTTCGGATACCGAGGCAAAAGGGTGATGTTTGGCTCCGAAGAGAGGCATATCGGCATGAATTTCATCGGCAATGATGAGTATGTTGTGCCGTGCACAGATTTCGGCGATTCGCTGTAATGTTTCCAACGGCCAAACCACTCCTCCGGGATTATGAGGATTACAGAGAATGAACAGCTTGCATTGGGAGTCGATGATCGATTCAAGGTGATCGAAGTCCATTTCGTAGTGGGAGCCGTTCCATTTGAGCGGATTATGTACAACCTGCCGACCGTTACTTTCGGGGACGGCCATGAACGGTGTATAGACCGGAGTCTGTATGATGATTTTATCTCCGGGGTTACTAAATACATTGACTGCCAAGCCTATGCCCTTGACAATCCCGGGGATATAGGTGATCCATTCTCTTTTTACTTTCCAGCCATGCAGGTAGTCGAGCCAATCGATAATGGATTGCCAATAGCTCGCAGGAGCCTCGGCATATCCGTAAACCGGGTGTTGTAACCGGCGTACGAGAGCATCCGTTATACAGGGGGCGACCGCAAAATCCATGTCGGCAATCCATAAAGGAATGAGATCTTCCCGACCATAGCGCTCACAGAGAACATCGGTTTTCATAGCTCCGGTGTGATGCCGGTCGATAATTGTGTCGAAATCGTACTGAGAGGACATTTTATATACTGTTTAGGTGTTAGGTTGCTTATGTCGATTTGTCAAAAGCCGAGTTCTATCTGAAATCTTAATTGCCAGCGATTATAATCGGAATCGACAAATTCATTTTTGTAATTGTAAGACAGGTCGGCTTGTACTTTTAATCTGTGATCTATCAGATATTTCGTGACACCGAACGTCGATTGGTTGTGACTGCGATAATTGGCATAAGGCTGTACTTCTTTATCCGGCATGATGGTAGAGTTTCTCAATGCGATTTCCCAATTGGAACGAAAGAGATAACTTGCCTGTACGTTGAGCCCCATTCCAGTGAGGACATATTGTTCTACATTTTCGCCCGATTTAATGAGCGGAGAGGAAGATGATATACGCCCCATGAAATCGGTATAAAAAGCAAATCCTTGATATTTGAAGATGAAGTCGACAAAATAGGAAGAAAGGTTACGGGTCTGGTCAAACAGTAATTTGTCCCCATTGGAACCTTGTGCCCGAAGAGCTCGGTCGTTATAGCTGTATGCTCCCGCTAAAAGGATTTTGGGCGTTTGTTCTCGTTCATAATCGCCTTCCATAGCATCTCCTTTCCCGGTGAATCGTCCCAGTGGGAATAGTTCTATGCGTCCCGTATATGCGAGTCCACTCCCTTTATTGTTTCCCCAGTTTCTGCCTTCTCCGGTAGTAATAGAGGCTTTGGCCGCTAAATCCAAAGAGCCGAATAGATGTTGATTATATTCTCCGAAGATACCGAAATCGCGGTCGAGATTGAATTCGGAGTTTACAATGGAACGATCTACGAATTGTAGGGCACTCGAAGAGTTTATTCGGGCGCGATTCGCCCGTATTTTGGTTTGTCCGAAACCGATATTCCATGTCGAGTTGGGAACGTAGTAAATCATTGCGTCGCGTACGATGTTGTTGTTCCCATTGGGCAGCGTTTTCATATCGTAAGGCGAGAAGCCTAACTGAACCAAATAGGTGAGTTTGGGTGTATAGATATATCCATCGAAACGTAACCTGAGCCGTTTGACGCGGGCGTCGATATCTTGAGCCTCGAATTTCTCGTTGAAGTCGACATCGACCAAATTTTGCATGCGAATGCGCATCGTGAGTTTATAGCTTTTGTTTTTAGGTTGGAAAGATATACCGTTCCCGACTTCTATATCGGGCATGTGCATTCGTATTTTTTCTAATTCATCGGCATAATCGGTATCGGAGGTGCGGACCGTAGTCGAATCGTTCCCGATGATAAATGTCTTTGCGGATGCAGATAGCATGAATAGCGAGAGAAATATTCCCGATAGAAATAATCGTTGATAATTCATAACGTTGTTTGATTTGATTTTGAAATTCATGCTACAAAAATTGAATGTGATTTTGAAATAGATTTGAAATACTTGGAATATTATTAAAAATATTCATTTTTATTGGTGCATTTTGTTTCTTCGACAAGGTGTTTTTTCTGTGTAAATTTCGACAAAAGGAATATTTTTGAAATTTTTCATACCTTTATTTTAAATTGCTCCAAAATTACAACCAATGTGTCAATATTCCAAAGACCGTTTCTGAAATTTCGACAATGGGGGAATCGATTCAAATAAAAAAAGTCCATAGTGTATATATTACGCTATGGACTTTGCATTTGCGGAAGGAGGGGGATTCGAACCCCCGGTACCCATTCGAGTACGTCAGTTTAGCAAACTGGTGGTTTCAGCCACTCACCCATCCTTCCAAAGGACGATTTGTCGTTGACACCATTTTTTCAAATGCAGCGCAAAGATAAGCGGAATATTTGAAACAGCAAACTTTTTCGCATTATTTTATTTCGGGAATAATCGTTACTTTTGTCCCGTCAAGGTGCTTTTGCGCTGTGTATAATCGGATTATTATGTCGAATGTGAATAAAGGTATAAAGATATTTGCTTGGATAACAGGAGGGATTATTTTGATTCTCGCATGTTTGTTTATTCCGGTAATGAAGAGTTATTTGTATGATCCTGTTATTACCGAACAAACGGTGTGCTATGTTTATCCGAAGTGGAATGATGTTCAGCTCGATAGTGCTTTGCATTCGGTGATTCCAGATGAGAAATCGATCCCGAGAGTAAAACGTTTGCTGTCGTTTTATAAATTCGATCCTGATGTTCGTGTAGGGGCTTATCGGCTTCATGCCGGTATGACAGCTCGGCAAATGGCTTTGAAATTGTCGAGGGGAAGCCAATCTCCCATACGAGTTACATTTAATAACGTACGCACTCTCGAACAATTGGCCGAAAGGGTATCGGAGCAGTTGTTTTTTTCGAAAGAGGAGTTGTTGGCTTTGCTGTACAACGATAGTGTTTGTGCGGATTTAGGTTTTACGAAAGCGACTCTCCCGGCTTTGTTTTTGCCGGATACTTATGAGTTTTACTGGACTGTGACTCCCGAATCTTTTTTACAGAAGATGAAGCGGGAGTATCGCATTTATTGGGAAGGAAAGCGGGAGCAACAGGCAAAGCGGTGGGGATTGACTCCTGTGGAGGTAGCGACTCTGGCTTCGATCGTAGAGGAAGAGACTAACAAACGTGATGAAATGGGAAAGGTTGCGGGTCTTTATATGAACCGATTGCGTAAAGGCATGCCTTTGCAGGCAGACCCTACGGTAAAATTTGCCCACGGGGATTTTTCGCTGAAACGCATATTGAATGTTCATTTGACCATAGAATCGCCATATAATACTTATCGGGTTACGGGATTGCCTCCCGGCCCTATACGGATTCCTTCGAAACAGGCTATCAATGCCGTGCTGACACATACACCGAACGGGTATTTTTATATGTGCGCCAAAGAGGATTTTTCGGGCTATCATAATTTTGCCGTGACTTTGGCAGAGCATCAACGAAATGCAATTCGATACCAGCAAGCATTGAACAGACTCGGAATACGTTGATGGGGGAATGTAAATAGTAAAGCCTCGTCTCACGACGGGGCTTTACTACTTGAAATATATCAAAAACAAGAAAGAGGATAATGTTTATTACAGGAATAAACAAAGGATAATATAATACCAATGAAACACACAAAAAACAAGAATATTATCGTATAAATTAACTCTTCCAGACCGGAGATTTTGGCTCGACGGAAGCGACGCTTCGCTTCTTTTTCCCTAAGGAGAGCCGTTTCTTTCCCGGTTTCGATAATAAAACACACTTGTATTGCAAAAAGTTTTTATCCGGAGCGATTTTAGTATATTTTAATAATTCGATATTTCTTCTACGGGAGGAGGCATAGGGGGATCGGTATCATCGTCTATCCAAATGGCCAATGTGAGCCAATATAATAGTAGTGCGATAGCTATGCCTACACCTATCGCAGTCCAGATTTTTTGTCGTTTTTTCTCCATACTATATTAGTTATTCGAAAGAATAACATCGGTCGGGAGATAAAAGTTCTTTTCAAAAGGGTATATCGTTATTGGACGAACCGGGGGGATTCAGGAAATCGGGGTTCCCAGACAGTGGTGCTGCCGATGGTGTGCTCGTGTCGGGAGTATTGAACTTCGAGGTTACCGGTGCACTGAAATCGGTCAGTCGGGTGTCTTCGTCGTAATTTTGGAATCGAGCCAGATAAGAGACGAATTTCATATTCACGGTATCGGTCGCACCGCTACGGTGTTTGGCTATGATAAATTCTGCCAAGCCTTCGATGCTGTTTCCATTGGCATCTTCCTTAGACCGAGTATAATATTCGGGACGGTGTATAAAGCAAACCATATCGGCATCTTGCTCGATAGCTCCCGATTCACGCAAGTCGGAAAGTTGCGGGCGTTTCCCTTCTTTACCGTCTTTGTCGTTACCCCGGGATTCCACACTACGATTTAACTGGGACAGGGCGATGATAGGTATTTGAAGCTCTTTTGCCAATTGTTTGAGCGAACGGGATATGGTGCTGACTTCTTGTTCTCGGCTCCCGAAGGACATACCGCTGGCGTTCATCAGTTGCAAGTAGTCTATGATGATGATTTTGATTCCGTGCTCGCGAACCAATCGGCGGGCTTTTGTCCTAAGTTCAAAAACGGAAAGGCTGGGGGTATCGTCTATATATATAGGAGCGTTCCTCAGTATTTCGATACGAGACATGAGGCGTTCCCATTCGAACGGGGCTAACTGTCCGCTTTTGATTTTATCGCCGGGGATTTCGCATGTGTTGATGATGAGACGATTGACAAGCTGGACATTGGACATTTCGAGCGAGAAGATAGCCACCGGCGTGTTATAGCTGACAGCCATGTTCTTTGCCATAGAAAGGACGAATGCCGTTTTTCCCATAGCGGGACGGGCAGCGATAATGATGAGGTCGGAATTTTGCCAACCAGAAGTAATTTTGTCGATGTTGTGAAACCCGGTTTGCAGTCCGCTCAATCCGTCGCTTCGATTGGCTGCTATTTGAATTTGTCTGATAGCTTCGCTCAGTACCGGGTCTATTTGAGTAACGTCTTTTTTCAGGTTACGTTGGGAAATTTCAAAGAGTTTCCCCTCGGCTTCCTGCATAAGGTCATCTACGTCGTTGGTCTCGTCAAAGGCCTTGTTGAGTATTTCGCTGGAAAATTCGATCAATTCCCGAGCCAAATATTTTTGGGCTACGATGCGGGCATGGTATTCGATGTGCGCCGCCGATGCCACACGTCCGGTGAGTTCGGAAATACGGAGGGCTCCGCCGACTTCATCGAGCTTTCCGTCGAGTCGCAGTTGCTCGGTGACGGTGAGCATGTCGATGGGGCGTTGTTGTGCACCCAGCCGGGATATTGCACTATAAATAAGCTGGTTGGTCGGCTCATAGAAACACTCTGGCTTTAAGATGTCGCATACGGTGGTATAGGCATCTTTTTCGAGCATGAGAGCCCCCAACACGGCTTCTTCGAGCTCTTTGTCCTGAGGTTGTAGCTTGCCTTGTTCCGAAACTTTCGGAGCGTAGGCTTTTTTCTGGTGAGTGTAATTTCTTCGAGTTTCCATGCGGCAATTCTTTCCCGCTACAAAAGTAGTCAATCTTTCTGCTATCGGGAAATTTGGTGAGCGAATCTTATAATGAACTTTTCAACAAGCAGATATTTCCGATTAATTACAGGGCCGGTGTCGTATCGGGGTATTTCGCCATCTGCTTTTCACAATATTTTTGGAATAGCTCCCAATCGTAATAAGGTGCATATTCCGAATCGATGGGTAGTTTTATTTCTTGTTCATTGAACAATACTTTCACGAGTATTTTCCCATCGGTATTTTTATAAAGTATCCATTGGATATTCGTCGCCATAGGATTGTATTTGAAGTCTTGCCAAACCTCGGCTACTTTTTCGGGATCGGCTTCTGCAACGGCTGCATTCTCAATGCCTAACAGGGCGAGTAAAGGAATTGTATTTTCACCGTGTGCAAAACGTAAATTGGCTTCGACACCGTTTCCGTCGATCGCTGCTTGCGATGTAGCCAACATGTCTTTTAACAGAGGTTTCGCAATGGCGACAGGAAGTCCTTTCCCGGGAATGGAGTTTGTTTTACGCAGGTATTGCGATAGATTGTTTACGCTCCACAAATCGAATTTTTCTTCTTCTGTGAACCACGGATATAGGGATATGTCGTAGTCGGTATTCGGCAATATGATGGTTAACGCGTATAGGTGGGTCATGAATGTAATAGGATCGGGTATGATTTGTTCCCACCCTTTCTTGAATATACGGTCGATAAGCCTTGTGGGTGTATGCTTTTCCTGATAGGCTCGGAGTATCTTTTTCCATGAGCCTTTCGAGAGATATTGTTGGTATTCTTTTCCTTTGAAGAATCGCAGGGTATTGTCATATCCATTGCTGGGATCCATAGAAAACTCCGCAGTGGGGGTATAGCCTTTCATTTCTGCGACGAATGCCGCCATACTAGCCATGGAGCGTGGAACCGTGGTCGATTGTGCCACAAGGGTCACTTTGCCGTCCTGAGGTGTAAACGCCGGACGAAAGCGGTGATACATGCGACGAGCCATATCCCGGTGTTGTCGGGCTCCGAGCGGAGTGAGGTCTCCCCAGCGATGATTCATTAAATGGTAGATAGTGTCAATTTGATTACGCAGCAGTTTGCCTTCCCGGGTTAAAAGGTTCAAAGAATCGGCTTTATTCATTAGTTTGTACAGGTTCGGAACCATGCTTTTTGAATCGTGGGTGCGTGAACCGTGTCGAGCTATATGATCGATGTGAAACGGTATGAAATCCTTTGGAGCCGGGGTGTCTGTGGTGTCGTTGCAATAATAAACAGATGCCGTACTACCGAAAAATTGTGGATTTTGATGTAGAAAATCTTTTATAGAATTTTGCCCGAAAGAGATTGCAGATAGGCATAAAAGGATAGTACCGGCGGTGAGGGTTCTTTTTTTCATTTGTTTCTGTTTTTCTATTATGTCGGTAAAATTATAATAAATTTTCTCTTCGATGAAATTTTTATTCTTTTTTAGAGTGGAGTTGCCTATGTGACTGAGAATGGTTATTTTCGCAAAGATTCTCGAAAAACAAAGATATAGATGATTAGATTTCCCAATGCAAAAATCAATTTGGGGTTGCGTATCGTGGCCCGTCGTCCCGATGGTTATCACAATATAGAGACAGTATTTTATCCCATTCAGTTGCAAGATGCTTTGGAGATTGTTCCAACGTCGCAACAGGAGACGGAGTTGTCTTTGTCGGGAATTGTCATAGACGGCGATCCCCAGAATAATTTGGTGATGAAAGCGTGGCGAAGATTGAGCCATCGTTTTTCGTTACCCCCGATATCTATTTATCTCCATAAAGCCATACCCTTTGGTGCTGGGTTAGGAGGTGGTTCTTCCGATGCCGCTTTTTTGTTAGCGATGGTGAGAGATTATTTTCGTTTGCCGTTGAGCGATGACGAGCTTGACAAGGAAGCTGCTTCTCTGGGAGCCGATTGCCCATTTTTCTTGCATAATAAACCTTTATTAGCCAAAGGAATAGGCGATGAGTTCGAGCCGATCGAATTGTCGTTGAAGTCCTATCGAATCGTATTGGTAAAGCCTTCTGTCTCCGTGCCTACGTCGGTGGCTTATTCGTTGGTTACTCCGGTATTGCCGGAAGAGTCGGTGAGGGATACCGTTTCCCGTCCGGTCGAGGAGTGGAGAGGTAGATTGATCAATGACTTTGAAGAAAGTGTGTTTGCCCGATTTCCGGAAATAGGAGAGATAAAGGATCGTTTATATGAACAGGGAGCTGTATATGCATCTATGTCCGGTTCGGGTTCTTCGGTATTTGCCCTATTCGATAAAGAAGTCGATCTTGCCGATTGTTATCCGGGGTGTTTTGTTTGGACTGGAATTTGTGAAGTATAGCGTATAAAATCGTTTTTGAAAAAGAGAATGATCGAAGATTGTTACATGACCGGTATTATAGATAAGATAAATTCTTTATATCCGATTTCCGATGATACGATACGGACATTGAAAGAGAGCATGACTTTGTGCTGTTTTCCCAAGAAGTATCAGTTGATAAGGGCGGGCATGTATTGTAAATCGGCTTATTTTATAGGGAAGGGAATGACTCGCTCGTTTTGGTTGGTGAACGGAGAAGAGATAACGACTTCTTTTTCGTGTGAGGGCGGAATCGTGTTCAGTATGGACGAACTCTATTATAACAAGATGAGCGAAGAATTTGTGGAGACCCTTGAAGATGTAGTCGTTTATAGAATATCTCTGGATAAATTGCGTCGGCTGTTCGAAACGAATATCGAACTGGCTAATTGGGGACGGATTATCCATCAAGACGAGTATCGGCGTTTGCATCGCTCGCATAAGGAACGTTTGACTTTATCGGCAAAAGAACGGTATGAGGAGTTCAGACAGCAATTCCCTCAGGTGAACCAGCGAGCTCAACTTGGGTATATCGCATCGTATTTGGGTATAACACTCTCGACGCTCAGTCGTCTTAGGGGAGCCCGAAAATGACCTTTCGGAGGATTTTTTGACATAGGACAAATTTTAAATTATATAAGTCCTGTAATTTTGTCGTAATATTAATCATCACTAAAATCAAAAATCTAAATTACCAATTCATTATGCAACAAATTTCTTCTGCTGCGTTTTCAGATACCAAACCTCATTATGAGTTGCTTGACGGATTACGTGGTGTAGCCGCGCTTTTGGTCGTGTGGTATCATGTCTTTGAAGGGTATGCTTTTGCCGGTGGTACTCTTATAGAAAGCATCAATCATGGATATTTGGCCGTGGATTTCTTTTTTATTTTATCGGGATTCGTTATCGGTTATGCCTATGACGATCGTTGGGGAAAGAGTCTAACGGTAAAAAATTTCTTTAAGCGGCGGTTGATTCGTCTTCACCCGATGGTTGTCATGGGTGCAGTTTTAGGTGTGATTACGTTTTGTATACAGGGTAGCGAACAGTGGGACGGGACTCATGTGGCTACGTCGATGGTGATGTGGGCTTTGCTTTTCGCGATGTTTTTCATTCCGGCCTATCCGGGTGCAGGTTATGAAGTTCGGGGTAATGGTGAAATGTTTCCTTTGAACGGTCCCAGTTGGTCATTATTTTTCGAGTATATCGGTAATATTTTGTATGCTTTGTTTATTCGTCGTTTGTCTACTAAGGCGTTAACTGTTTTTGTCGTATTACTGGGAATCTGTCTGGCTTGTTTCGCTATCTTCGATGTATCGGGGTATGGCATGATAGGGGTAGGCTGGACGCTCGATTCGGTGAATTTTGTGGGTGGACTGTTGCGAATGCTTTTCCCGTTTTCTTTGGGACTGTTGTTGTCTCGTAATTTCAAACCGGTGAAAGTGAGAGGGGCATTCTGGATATGCTCTTTCGTATTGTTGGTTTTGTTTTGTGTTCCTTATGTAGAAGGGGTCGAACCTATATGTATGAATGGTCTTTTTGAGGCATTTTGTATAGTCGTGGTATTTCCTGTTCTCATTATATTGGGTGCGTCGGGAAACACGACCGATAAAACATCTACGCGGATATGTAAATTTTTGGGAGATATTTCTTTCCCGCTTTATATCACGCATTACCCGTTTATGTATTTGTTCTATTCTTGGTTGATTGAGAACCAGTATTTTACATTCGGGGAAACGTGGCAAGTAGCCTTGTGTGTTTATGTATGGAATATATTGGTAGCCTATCTTTGTTTGAAACTTTATGACGAGCCGGTGAGACGGTGGTTGAGCAAGAAATTTTTGAAAAAACGCTAGGGATAACCCCGTTAATGGGGTTTATTTGATAGATAGTAAAATTTCCATGCTTAAATTAGTTTTATGAAAATGATAGATTGTAGAAAGTCGTTGATGGTATGCATCGGTTTGTTGATGTGTGGAACCTTTTCGGCACAGGAATCGGAGTTCGATTTGGCATTGCAGAGATCGGAAGCACAAGACGTTTTTGCTGTGCCGGGTAAAAAATTGGATCATAAAGGGATAATTATTAACCCTACTCCTCATAAATTGGTTCTCGACCCAACCGGGAGGCTCGATATTTCGGGTGGAGTGTGTCTAAAAGATAAGCATGGAAAATTTTCCGAGGATTTGGATTTTGTCACTTTTAACAAGAAGGGGGTAAAACTCTCCGTCGATTTTGGTTCGAAGGCTTCGGCTAAGTATGGGGTAAAACCTGTTTCGGGTGCATATCGCATGAATATCGGAAAGAATGGTATATCGATCGTCGGTTATGACGAGCGGGGAGCTTTTTACGGTTTGCAGACCCTTCGCCAGTTAGTCGAGAGTCCTGCGACTGTAACGGGCGAATTACCATATGTGGAAATCGACGATTACCCCGATTTGAAATACCGGGGAGTAGTAGAAGGATTTTATGGAACGCCGTGGTCTCATGAGGTGAGAATGTCTTTGATAGATTTCTATGGAAAGTTCAAGATGAATAGTTATTTGTACGGTCCGAAAGACGATCCGTACCACAGTTGTCCGAATTGGAGGCTTCCATATCCCGAAAAAGAGGCCGGAAATATCAAAGAATTGATAGAGGCTTGTAAACGTAATCGGGTCGATTTTGTCTGGGCGATACACCCGGGACAAGATATTAAATGGAACGAGGAGGATTATCAAAACCTCGTTAATAAGTTTAATTTGATGTATGACCTCGGTGTACGGGCTTTCGCCCTCTTTTTCGACGATATATCGGGCGAAGGGACAAATCCGGTGAGACAGACGGAGCTTTTGAATAGATTGACTAAGGATTTTGTGAAGTCCAAAGGCGATGTAGCATATTTAACGGTTTGTCCGACCGATTATTCCAAACTTTGGGCAAACCCCACACCGCAAGGAAGTCTTGCTATTTATGGAGAAACTCTTGATCCGTCGATAGAAGTGTTTTGGACAGGAGACGTAGTATGCAGCGACTTAACACCGGAGACTTTGGATTGGGTTAATTCCAGAATTAAGCGGCCGGCATATTTTTGGTGGAATTATCCGGTTACCGACTATGTGCGCAATATTATTTTGCAAGGACCTGTTTATGGCTTGAATACTTCGTTGGATTCTAATGATCTTTGCGGAATAGCAAGTAATCCGATGGAACATGGAGAGGCTTCGAAATTGGCTTTATACGGGGTTGCCGATTATACATGGAATATAGCGGCTTATAATCCTATCGATAATTGGGAGAGAGGACTCGGCGAATTGATGCCGAAAGCAAGGGAGGCCTACCGGACATTCGCTATTCATTCTTGCGATACGGAGACCGGTTATCGCCGCGATGAATCGTGGGAAACCAAGACTTTCAGAATCGGTGATTGGAATGAAACGGAGGCTCAGGCTCTTTGGGCAGAATTCGATAAGGTAGAGAAAGCTCCTGCCGAAATAGAAAAAGGTTGCACTAATAAAGGTCTGATGAGTGAGTTGACTCCGTGGCTCCAAGAATTCGGGAAGTTGGGTACGAGAGGAAAACGGGCTTTGGAACTTGCCCGTGTTTATCGTGATGGTAAAGATGATGCCGATTTTTGGAATAAGTATATTCGGAACTTGATGAGTAAGAAGGATCGAGAAGATTATGAGGCTCATAAAAGCGGGACCATGAAACTGCAACCATTTTATGAAAATGCTATGGACGATATGGCATACGGCTTTTTAACTCGGTTGTCGGGCGAGACTCCTATCTGTTATAGGGGTATAGGTTCGTTCCATAATGCGAAAACCACGTTGAGCAAGTTAATGTTTGATCACGATACTACGACTTATTATACATCGGGAATCGCTCAAAAAGCCGGCGATTGGATTGGGGTTGATTTGGGAAGTGTCAAAGATGTGACCGAAGTTTCTATTTTGCAGGGGCGTAATTCTGTGGACGATGTCGATTATTTCGACCATGCCGTAGTGGAATATTCGATTGATGGTAAAGCATGGACTCCGTTGACGGAAGAGTTGAATAAACAGTATATCGTTCGTTGGAACGGGGAGCCTGTAAAGGCCAGATATGTTCGATTGAAAAGACTCGAATCTACTCGCACGAATTACGCATCGGTTCGTTCATTCGAAGTGAATCCTCCCAGAGTGGAACATTTGGGTTTCAGCTTAAAGTCCGACGATGTACAGCAAGCTCTTTATGCGTTTGATCAGCAAATAGGCACAAGTTATCGAAATAATGGAACTTTTTCTTTCGGGGTCGCTCCTCGGACCGAGGGATATACTTTGTTGGTGAATGAATTGCCGGAGGCGGGGAATGGAGCTCCTGTCGTGCATTTGAGACAGTTTAGGCCCGATGGTTCGTTGGCGGTTGAGTCGGTTATCGATTCGTCGTTTTTTAAGGTCGAGTTGGCCGAGGGAGTTTCCGAAGTACAAATAGAAGGGCCAGTGGAGATATTCGAGATAGTGCCGAAGTTTGATTAGTGTCGGATTTTTACGTTTAAAGAACAATTATTATTTTTGAACAGGATATAAAAAGAGCAGGGCAAACCTGCTCTTTTTCTTTTGGAGAAAGGGAATTGCTTTTTTGCAGGTAATGGATAGAAATGAAAACATTGGGAAGGTGGCAGTGCACTCTGACAAAAGTGCAGTTTGGGCTTGTTTGGCAGTGTTTTTGATACTATAATGGTGCTCATTGGTAATGATGATATGAGCGTGATGAAAATGAAAATGTAACAAAAGAAAAATTATAAATATGGCCGAAAAGAAAGAATGCGAAAAATCGCAAAATATTGTAGATGAGGCTTCTGAAAAGGAGAAGAAAGAGTCGTTGAACCAAGAACCCGAAGTTTCGGAAGAAACAGGTTCCGAGGAGGGCGGTGAAGAAGTCGAGGCTGATGAGGCTGCCAGATTGTCAGCCGAATTGGAAACTTTGAAGGCGACTATCGAGAAAATGCAGAAGGATTATTTGCTATTGATGGCCGAGTTCGATAATTTCAGGAAACGGACGTTGCGTGAGAAATCGGAGTTGATCAAGAATGGCGGTGAGAATTGCATGAAAGCTATTCTGCCGGTTATCGACGATTTTGAACGCGGATTGGCAGCTGTGGAAGAAAGTAATGATTTAGCGGCTGTGAAAGAGGGAATGAGCTTGATATATAATAAATTCAAAAGCTATCTAGAACAAAACGGCGTAAAGGAGATTCCTACGGAGGGAGCGGATTTCGATACAGAATATCACGAGGCTGTGACGATGTTCCCGGCTTCGGATCCGGCTCAAAAAGGTAAAGTGATAGATACCGTGCAAAAGGGATATACGCTCAATGACAAAGTTATTCGCTTTGCCAAAGTCGTGGTAGGGGAATAAATTATAGGACAGGGAGCAATGGAAAAAAGAGATTATTATGAAGTGCTGGGTGTCGCTAAAAATGCGACGGCCGAGGAGATAAAAAAGGCATACCGTAAAAAAGCTATCCAATATCACCCGGATAAGAACCCCGGAAACAAAGAGGCTGAGGAAAAGTTTAAAGAGGCAGCCGAAGCGTATGAAGTATTGAGTGATGCGGATAAGCGGGCTCGTTACGACCAGTTCGGGCATCAAGGGTTAGGTGGTGCTGCCGGTGGCGGTTTCAGTGGCGGCGGTATGTCTATGGAGGATATTTTCTCGCATTTCGGCGATATTTTCGGTGGTGGATTCGGCGGATTCGAAGGCTTCGGGGGCGGCTCACGAGGGGGACGTCGTCATGTCAATAAAGGTTCGGATTTACGAGTAAAGGTGAAACTGACATTGAAAGAGATCGCTACCGGTGTCGAGAAAAAAATAAAGGTTCCTAAGTATGTGAGCTGTTCTCATTGTAACGGTACGGGTGCAGAGAACGGTACGGCTTATACGACGTGTTCGAAATGTAACGGGTCGGGAGTAGTGACACGGGTACAACAGACTTTTCTCGGAGCTATGCAATCGACGACTACGTGTCCCGACTGCGGTGGAGAGGGCCGTATTATTACGAAGAAGTGTCCGCATTGTGCTGGGGAAGGTATCGTACGTGAAGAAGAGGTAATCACGTTGAATATTCCGGCCGGGGTATCCGAAGGTATGCAACTCTCTATGGCGGGCAAAGGGAATGCTGCTCGTCATGGCGGTGTAAATGGTGATTTGTTGATTTTAATCGAAGAGGAACCGCATCCCGATTTACTGCGCGACGAGAACGATTTGATATATAATTTGCTGCTCGATTTGCCGACTGCCGTATTGGGCGGTTCTATCGAAGTTCCTACTCTTGATGGTAAGGCTCGTATAAAAGTGGATCCCGGTACTCAACCCGGAAAAATATTCCGGCTTAGGGGAAAAGGATTGCCTTCGGTTAATCGTTATGGAGTAGGTGACTTGATTGTAAATGTATCGGTTTACATTCCAGAAAACCTCAATGCCAGCGAAAAGAAGCATTTCGAGGATTTGAAAACTGCACCCAATATACAGCCTACACTCACAGCTAAACAGCGAATATTCAGTAAATTGCGTCATATGTTTGAGTGAAAACGACGATGATATAAAATGAAAGCACCGTATATCAATAATATACGGTGCTTTCATTTTATATTGGGGAATAGTTCTTTACATTCCTTGTATAACGTAATAGGTGTAGATTAAAAAAATGATTCCTACCGATAACCCGATGAATGACCATCGGGTGAATAATTTGTCTTTGCCTATAATTCCATAACATAATCCGATTATGGAGCATAGGGTAATGCCTATCGGAAAAATGAAAAACCCTATTGTGATGAATCCTATGAGCATGATAATGCCCATTATGATTAGTATTTTACTCCTCGTTATTTCCATTTTTGTAAAATTTGAATGTTTCCTCTGTGATTTCGTAATCTAAGTTGAGGAGTATGGAGTCTTTTTCGCGGGGAGAGAGCGTAGAATCTTCTTCCCAGCCATACTCCTTAGCCAATTCTCGAATAGCTTTTATTTTTTCTTGATCTGAATTGAATACCCGTTTCTTCTTGTGTAACTTAGCTTCTACATATTTCCGGAGGGTTTCTTGTGCTCTGAATTGTTCGCCTCGGGTATAGTCGAATGACTTTAAGCTATCGATGTCTTGCAGTTCGTCATATAGCGTTAATGTCCAAAATAGGTTTTTGTCGGGCAATCGGGTGATGATACAGGGAATGATTTTTTTCCCCATGTTTAGTAATTGCGGAAATTGTTCCAATTTTTTCGCATCATTCGTGTTGCTGCTGAGGCGGGTTATCGGGTTGGTGTTGTGATTGTTTACCCATGCGTTGAAAAGACTGTCGAATTTTTCTAAGTCATCTCCTGTTAAAATCGTATCGGTATCACAGTCAGCAACGATAATTTCGGTAGATCCGTTAGCCCCGCCGATAACAGAAGCGGATTTCCCGGAACAACCGATGGTTAAAAGATAAAGTAGAATGATGTATGTGAAAGGGCGTTTCATGTTTCTTATTTTTGAACCGCGGAATTGTAAATGATTCTTGCGATATCGGCGATAATTTGTGCATTGGTTTGGTCGCTCTCACGAGAGTCTTTGATGAAAATAGCGAGAAAGCATAATTTTCCGTTCGGGAGATAGATTACGCCGGTATCGTTGTCGCCGATTTTTGTTCCGTCGTCCAAACGGTCGGAGCTGCCTGTTTTGTGTCCTAAGGCAATATTATCGGGCAATCCGGCTTTTATTTTATCTTTTCCGGTAGAAGTTTCTATCAAAATATTTTTTAGAAATTCGGTATGTGTTTCATTCAGTATCGGTTCGTTGTAGAGTTTTTCCAATAGTTGAAGTGTAGACGAAGGTGTGCTCCAATTGTTATAGCAATTGGATATGCGAGAGTGCATGGTTTCTTCGGTTTCGGTGAGATTGTAGTTTGTGATACCTAATTTGTCGATTCGGTCTTTCACGATATCGATACCGCCGAGATAGTCTATGAGAATGTCGCAAGCGTTGTTGTCGCTTTGAGAAACGGCATAGCGCATGAGGTCGGCGTAAGAAAGATAAAAGTTTCTTTCGGGGTATAATTCTCTTAGCGGGCTATAAGTGTCTTTGTGTATTTGAGACGATTCGATGAAGCGTAAAGAGTCCGGAGCGATACATTCGTTTTCCATTTTTTGAAGAGCTGCTATGGCAACATGGAGTTTAAAAACACTCATTAGCGGATACCGATGTTCGTCGTTGAATGTAAATGATTGCCCATCGATCGAGAATGCAGCGCCGACCGTTGCATTTTTCCCTTGTATGGCTTGAAGAATTTTTTGTTCGATGGCTGTTTTTTCCAAGCTAATGGCAGCGATAGGGTGTAGCCCTATCCATGAAAACAGAAAACAGAATAGAATTATTTTGTTCTTGGGCATGATGTTTTGCTTGTTTTAAGTTGAGTAAAGATATAATAAATTTAATCATGTATTCCCGGCTTTGTTTAATTTAACAGGGGAGGGGTATCGGTGCGTGTTTATCGAAAAGTCTTGTTCGGGAGTATTTTTCATTCGGTGTTGAGGGGTGAGAGGTTGATAATGGAGATTTTATTGTATGAATAGATTTTTCTCTATTATAATATTAAATAAATATATTGTATTAAGAAAATTTTTGTGTGTTTATTTATCTGAATATAAATAAAATAAAGATTAATAAACGTGGTTTTATTTTTTTGTTTGTTCAAAAAAAATAGAAAAAAATTACGAATCTCACTAGGGATATAGTTCGATTTAGGGTTAATATTATTGATACGGTATGTAAAAATGTTTCGTGATATTTGCTTGTACGAGATATATGAGATATGAGAGAGGAATATATTAAATATAAATTTTATGTTAAATGTTAAATGAGTGAATCTAAAAGCATGAAAAAAAATCAGAAGTGTAAAATTGGGCTTTTGGCGTTTTCTTTGTCTTTTTTTGTTCCGTTTTTTGCTAATGCAATAGATCAAGGGGCAGGAAAGGTTACTGCAAATGTAACCCAGCCAAGCAAGCGTACTATTAAAGGCGTGGTTTCCGATGTCACGGGAGAACCGCTAATCGGTGTAAGTGTATTGGTGAAGGGAACTTCGATAGGAGCTTCTACTAATATAGACGGTGTTTACTCGGTAGAGGTCCCGAATAACAATGCCGTGCTCGAATTCAGTTATGTTGGGTATCAAAAGGCCACTTTGTCGTTGGCGAACGCTTCCTCATACGATGTCGTTATGAATGAGGAGACTCGGGTTTTGCAAGAAGTCGTGGTAACGGCGATGGGTATATCGAGGGAGTCCAAAACGCTTACCTATGCTACCCAGACTATCAAGAACGAGGAGGTGACCCGTATCAAGGATAATAACTTCATTAACTCGCTGCAAGGAAAGAGTGCTGGTCTTACTATCGTTCCCAATAATTCGGGAGCGGGCGGTGGAGCTTCTAAAATTGTGCTTCGCGGTTCCACTTCTATTCTCGGAACCAATCAGCCGTTGATCGTTGTCGACGGTGTACCTATGCAAGACGGTATGGGTACGCAGGCGACCGACGGTATGATTCTCGGTGGCGGACGTAGCGGCGATGACCTCTTGTCGACGATCAACCCCGAAGATATTGATAACATGACGATTTTGAAAGGCCCGAATGCCGCAGCTCTTTACGGTAGCGCAGCCAATAACGGTGTGATCGTTATCACGACCAAATCGGGGGCTTCGGGTTCTGTCAAGGTGAATGTGTCGAGCACCACGTCGATCGAGACGATAGCCATGTATCCTCGTACCCAACAGATCTACGGTATCAGTGGCGGAGACCAATGGTCGGCGTGGGGTCCTAAGATCGGTACACGTTCGGCCGACGAGGTGGCTTCTGCCCCGTATCTGATGAATTCTGCACGCAATGCCGTAAAAGACTTTTTCAACAAAGGCGTGACTACGACCAACGGCGTTACGTTGAGTGGCGGTACGGAAAACTTCCGAACTTATTTTTCTTATAATAATACCTATCAAACGGGATTGATACCGAACAATAAGTTTACCCGTAATAACGTGATGTTCAAGGAATCTTTCTCGTTGTTCGACAAGCGTATCAATATCAACACGAGCCTTAACTGGATACATCAGAAGACCGATAACGCTCCTGTCGTGGGTAAGGCATTGAGCGCTCTCTATGCTTTGTACCGTACTCCGGCCGATATCGATATGCGTTATTTCAAGCATAACTATAAACACCTCGGTACGGTGGCCGACAATATCGTGAGCGATCCGGAGAAAGGTAATCCCAAATTGATCGGACAACCGGTTCAGACATGGTACTGGTATGACCAGTATTTGAATAACCCCTATTGGGTGGCCAACATGTATAACGATTATTTGAAGCGCGACCGTTTGTTGGCAAATATTACTTTGGATGCCAAGATTTGGCAAAATATTAAATATCAGACGCGTTTCAATGTCGATTATGTGACTCAGAATAATCTGAACGAGGAGTATGCCGGTATGAACCGGGTAGGCTTCGATTATGTAGGTGGTAAATATTACAATGGAGATTCTCGCTCGAGCGACATTTATAATGACCACATGCTCACTTGGAACGACCGTTTCAATGATAAAATCGATGTGAATGTGGCTGTGGGAACCAGCTTTTCACGTCATTACGATCGTAACACGAGCATCACTACGGCGATAGATACTTGCGGTGTGCCCAATGCTTTCGTTCCTCAGAATAATAAACACAGCCGTCCCAACAACCCTAACGGAAGTGCTACATCGGCTTCGGACAGTTGGAATAACAAGGATTGGAGCACGGCACTCTTCGCTACGGCTTCGGTCGGATTATTCGATAAAGTTTACCTCGACGGTAGTTATCGTTTGGAGTGGGCACAGTCGTTCCAACAGTTCACGCAAGGGAGCGGATATAAATCGTTCGATTACTATTCGGCCGGTGTGAATGTGCTCATCGACAAGTTTTTGCCTCGCCGGGATTGGCTCAATCAGTTGAAATGGCGCGGTAGTTGGTCGGTGGTAGGTAACCCCATTCCCAACACCTTGTTCGCCCGTCAGAGCTACGATTTCTCCAACGGTACGATCAGTACTCGTCCTCCTTTGTTCGACGATCCTCAACCGGAGACGACCACTTCGTTCGAGACCGGTTTGGACGTTTGGATGTTCGAAAACAAATTCAACTTCGACCTTACTTATTACAATTCGACGTTACGTAACCAGTTCTTGTATGTCACCACTGCCAATGGCGAATCGAAGCCGGTCAACACAGGTAAGATACGCAACTATGGTTTGGAATTCCAAGCATCTTATCGCTGGAACATCAATAAGGATTGGAGATGGCAGACTGGATTCAATATCGCATGGAATGACAACCGTATCCTCGAAACTTACAAAACCGAGAGCGGCGCTCCCTACGAAGTGCAAATGGGTCCCAACGCTTTCAAGATTAAATACGTAGAAGGCGGACGCTATGGCGATATTTATGTCAACTCTTTCGCCCGCGATGAAAACGGCCATATCAAAATCAATGATGCCGGTAATTACGAGAATGCCGTTCCCGTGATGGCTTCCGGTAAATACGAGACCAAAGTGGGCAATATGACTTCGCCTGTCACTCTCGGTTGGAACAATACATTTACTTGGAAAAACTTCACGCTCTATTTCTTGATAGACGGCCGTATCGGCGGTAAGGTGATGTCATTGACCGAGGCTGATCTCGACCTATACGGCCTTTCCGAACGTTCTGCACAAGACCGCTTGAACGGAGAACGGGTTATGCAAAACGGAAAGGAATATATTCTCAAACCTCTACCCGACGGATCGGGGAACAAAGTTTCGGTCGAGAACTACTATACGACCATCGGTGCTCTTCCCATGGAAGACCATGTATATAATGCCACCAGTTTGCGCATGCGTGACATCTCGTTGAGCTACGACATGCCCAATTTGTTCGGTAAGAATCAAGGTATGACCGCTCAGTTCTCGGTGAAGAATGCGTTCTTTATCTATAAAGATTCTCCCGTGGATCCCGACATCTCGGTATCGGCCGCCAACGGTTACTCCGGTATCGACTGTTATTCTTTGCCTACGACGCGTAGTTTTGCGTTGACATTGAAATTCAATTTCTAATGAAGAACGATTTAATATAAATAGTCATCAATATGAGAAAAACAATATATTCGATCGGATTCCTCGTTATCGAATCCGTGTTTTCAGTAGGTTTGTTCACTTCTTGCGGCGATCAGTTTCAGGAGGAGTATCCGTGGTTGATCGGTAAGCAGGAGGAGATGGACAACAGTAACGAAGAGGGGGCGGGAGCTACCGATATTACTGTTCTCGAGAAGGAGTTGAAAGGAGCTATTCCGTTCATGATCAACTATTCGCACGAACCTACCGGCACGTGGGCTCCTCACAAGTATCAATATTACAGGGCGAACAGTATTGACAACTATGCAGGATACTGGACGACTACCAAGAGTACTTTTGCTTTCGGTGGTCCGTTGCCTACGCTTTATACTTTCCCCAACGATTATTTGGGAGGCCCTATGGATAACCAGATTTTCACACAGTCTTACAATGCCATTCACCACGCTACCGAATTGGGTAAACCCGAATGGCGTGCCGTGGCGTTGATTATCCAAGCCTATCAAGGCCACGAAATCGTCGACTTCTATGGCGCGGCTCCTTTTAGCGACTGGCGTAATTTGAAACGTACTCCGCCGTTGACCTATGAAAAGGGCGAGGACATTTACAATTTGATTTTCGACGATCTCGACGAGGCTATACGCATATTGAAAGAGCGTCAGCCGTCCCGCGAGGAGTTCGCCAAGATCGAGGATTTGACTATCAAGACGCTCTCTAATGGAGATTGGCGCATGTGGGTGAAGTTTGCCAACTGTATTAAAATGCGTATGGCCATGAACATGGTGAAAATCAATCCGGGTACGGCTCAGTCCAAATTTGAACAAGCTGTCACCGACGAAATCGGTGTCCTCACCGACACTGATGCGAAGGATATAGCCTATTATCAGGAGCAAAACGCTTGTGCTTTGTGGCGTATCGGTAACGAGTGGCACGATATTCGTTTGGGCGCTTCGTTTGAAAATATTCTCAAACGTTACAATCACCCGCTGCTTACCCGCTGGTTCGATACCAATGCATATCCTATTAAAGAGAAGTCTACGGGTATACAGGCTCCCATCGATGTTTACGGCGTGCGTGCGGGTATCAGCATGCGTAACAGCAATACTACCGGCAAGGATAAAGGCGGCTACGGGCCGTTTGCCACTTTGTCGGGTGAGTTCAAGTATATGCATCAGTCTTTCTTCAAACGCACGGAGAGCATTTTCTTGCTTGCCGAGGCCGCTTTGAGGGGCTGGAATGCGCTCGGCCGTGATGCTCAGAGTTGGTATGAGGCCGGTATCCGTCTTTGCTTCCAAGAGAATGGAATCACCGACGGAACCGTCATCGACGAATATCTTGCCCAGACTGCGGCGAAGGATATCGATTATGTCGATCCGTATAACAACGAGAACAACATAGCCGGTCGTGTGAAAGTGGGTGTGAAATGGGATGCGAGCGACTCGAAGGAGGTGATGCTGGAAAAAATCATCACTCAGAAATATATCGCCAACTTCCCCATGAGCGCCGAGGCATGGACGACGTTCCGCCGCACGGGATATCCCCGTATCTTCCCGGTCGATGTGAACAACATGAAAGACCAAGGCGTCGACACCGAGTTGCAATTACGTCGTATTCCCATCGAGGAGACAGCCAACAATACGTTGGAGATCGCTTCGCTCGTACAGGCTCTCGGGCAACCCAACACCGGCGCTTCGCGTGTTTTCTGGGATAAACAGACCGAAACCCGAGGCGAGCAAAGCCCCGATAACGAATTTACATTGGTAATTCCGGTAAACTTTTAATCTATAAAACATTTGAAACATGAAACGATATAGCTTTATATTCTTTTTGGCGAGCTTCCTCGGTGTGACTTCGTTCACCGCATGTGAGGAGGAAGCTACGCTCGACGGTGCGACCGAGGTGTATATTACCATCGATCCCATGGACATTAATTTGAAATTGGGCGATACGGTGAGGATTTCGGCGACGGTTACCAATGTGAGTGGGAAAGTGATCGAGACTCCTGTCTCTTGGTCGATAGAAGACCAGACGGTCGCTGCCTTGCTGGGTGATACCGCTGTGGTGGCTTTGGATGGCGGTCAGGAAAAAGAGACCCGGCTCAAAGCCATGTTGGAGAACGGCAAATATGCCCTTACTACCGTTACCGTGTCGCGCAATTTGCCCGACGGTGTGATGTGTATTCCCAACGACAGCACCTTCACCGAAATGACTTCGAAACGTAGTTACAATACGGCCCACGATTCGGTGCTGTTCTCTGTTTCTCCCAAAGAACTTCTTTATGATTATGAGCCGGTTCCTACTCTCGAAGGGCTAACCGCTTTCGATCCGGTGATGACGATCGACACCGTGAGAGGTCTCGTAGCCGTGCACTATGCAGCTCCCCGTGCCTCGGGGAAGGGAAAAGTCACCCTTTCCATCGGTGATGCTTCCACGGCCAAGTCGGCATCTTGCGATATCATGTTGGCTCCCCAGTTGTTGGCTACTTTCTATGGCAAAGGTTTCGAAAATATGCCCTATATAAATACCCGTCCCAGTAAGGAGGTATTGTCGATGTACTTTGCCTATACGTACGAGGCCGAAATGGACATCAATTCGGAAGATACCGTGCGTATCGCCATGAACGTGCAGTCGGGCGCCAAAGAGGATATCGAGGCGGGCTACGATGCCTATCGTTGGGAAGTCGTTTCGAGTAATGGGGTATTGATTACGGGCAAGACCGAGGAATATGTGAAAGGAGAGGGATTCGATGCCGTGCTTGCGTTGCGCTCGGGTTCGGAGGAAGGCGAAGCCGAATTCCATTGTATTACTCCCGACACGGTGTTCGTAGCGACGTTCCGTGTGCAGGACTTTAAGACTCGTTATCCGGTGGAGGAAATTACGGTCGACCACGATCCGATTTCCATGCCTGTGGGAAGTGTGTTGAGACTTACGACGGGAGTGATTCCCGCTTCGTCTTATGCTTATCACAAGCCGGTAGTCAAGGCAGTCGATCCTTCCAAAGTTCAAGTGGGTGAATATAACGGTAATGTCATAGAGCTGAGGGGACTCGCATTGGGCGAGACCGAGCTGGTTCTTACGGCCAACGGCAAGGAAAAAAGGGTTCCGGTGAGTGTCACCGAGGGTATCTTGTCTGTTTTGTGGAAATCGGGTAATGCGCGTACTCTTTTCGAGGGACAGACTGTGCAATGGGGTATCGATGCCAAAACTTTGTCGGGAGGAGAGAATCCTTATGACGTGACTTGGACTTCATCTGCTACCGATGTGCTCACTGCCGAGCAAGCCGGCGACGATAACACACAGGGGACGATTACGGGTATTAAGGCCGGTAAGGCAGACGTTACTGCCGAGGTGGCTGGCGTATCGTCCGAGAAGGCCGAGGTGAAAGTGATCGCTCTACCTGTCGATTTGGAATTGAACGCCTCCAACACCGTGAAAGAAAACTCGGTGGTTTATGACGAGGGCGGCGATTTGGTAGTGTTCATTTCGCCCACATCGGGTTATGGGCAAATCATGCTTACGTTGACCGATGCCTATAAGGGTGGCGGTTATGCAGGACATTACGATATTCCTGTCGGTACGGTAGTCGATATAGACGGAGCTCGGGCCGAGGTGATGGGCCGCATGGATATCTCGGGCAGCGGCGACGAGACAACCGTTTCGTTCTCGATTACGGGTAATGTGGGAAGTCGCACTCTCTCTATCGAAGCCGATAGTGTCGTGGTGTTGTAAAAAAAGAGTCGTTTCGGGATAGGAGGCCGCTAAAACGCCTCCTCTCCGCGGAACTTGAAGATAGAAAAAACTTTTTGAGAATAATTCAAATTTTTATTAACCAAAAAAAATTTTCCATGAAAAAAAATCTATTTTTATTATCTGGAATTTTAGTTCTTTCATTTTCTTCGCAAGCACAAGAATTGAAAGAAGATTACATGACGTGGCCGGAGAGTTCGAAACTCGGTCAGTATGTTAGTAGTTGGGTTCCCGGCGAAGATTTGTTCGAGGACGAGAACTTTTATGTTTCCCGTGTGAAACCCAAAGAACGTTTTCGCAATGCGGCCACGCAGATCGACGAGACGCTCACCGAGGCCAACGACAGAAAACTCGTTTTCTGGGTTCCGGTAGGAAATGCCAGCAATGGTAACACCAATGCGCGTCCTAACGGTAAGTTCGATTCCGAGGCTTTCAGTACTTGGTCATACGTTACTCATTACGGAGACTGGACGGCTCCACACGGGTGGGTCCCCGGTGGATTCGCCGATGTCGCCCATAAAAATGGTGTAGGTGTTTCGGGTGTGGCTTCCGTTCCTTGGGGAGGTATAAGTTCAGAGTGGTCCTCTGGTTTTTCCACGTTGGTGGGCATAGAGGCAGAGAAAGTGGCTAAATTCCTCCATTATCATGGTGTGGACGGTTTAGGCTATAACTCGGAGTTCAGTACAGGTTCTTCTTTTATTTTGTCGGGATTGCGTGCATTGCACGAGACAGTTCACAAATACCTTACGGAAAAAGGTAACCCGGTGGTCGAGAACTTCTGGTACGATGGAACCAATGATAATGGACAGATTACTTTCGATAGTGGTCTCGGTAATCATAACAACGATACCTTCGGCGATGGCGAGCATATCCGCACCTCGCTTTTTCTCAATTACAATTGGCATGGAGTATTGGGAGGGTTGACCCAATCTACTGTAGATACCTATGCCCCCGGTCGCAGTTCGCTCGATCTTTATGCCGGCTTCAACATGCAGGGCGGTGATCCTTCTACGTGGAGAACTCTCAAAGACTATAATCTCTCTATCGGTCTGTGGGGCGCTCACGATTATAATATGTTGTGGGCCGACCGTGCCAATAACGGTAGTACAGATGTAGCCAAGCAAACATATTATCAACATCTGATCGAGCAGTTCTTTACCAACGGTAACCGCAATCCCATCGATAAAATCGAGGTTTACAATCGTGGTAACCATCACCCCGATGACAAGTGGTTCGGTATGTCGGCTTTCATGACGGCACGCAGTTCGCTCAAATGGGATCTTTCCGAGGAACCGTTTATTTCTTATTTCAATTTGGGTAACGGTCGTTTCTTGAACTGGATGGGCGAACGTCAGAACGATAACGAATGGTACAATATCGGTGTACAGGACTATTTGCCTACTTGGCGTTGGTGGTTTGCATCCGATTTTATGGGTAAAACGGCCGACAAGGTAGTGGAAAATGGCTTGGAGGCCAAGTTTACTTACGACGATGCCTATGTAGGCGGTTCGTGTCTGCGCCTCTTCGGTTCTGTGGACAATGAGTATTTGCATTTGTTCAAGACCGAGTTCGCTTTGTCCGCAGGCGATGTGATTACGGTTCGTTACAAATTGGTAGGCGGTCAGGCCGATGTTAATTTGGCACTTTCTGCCAAAGGCGACGAGCAAACGATTTTGCGCGAGAGCGGTTTCAAGGTATTGACTGTCGCCGATGAGGCCGACGATGAAGTGTGGGTGGAAAAGACGTTTAAAGTGAGTGGTGTTTTGGCTATGTTGGCCGGTAAGGAAATCGCTATGATTGCCCTCCATTTCGAAAATGCCAAGAACCTCGACTTATACCTCGGTGAATTTTCTATCACCCGCGGTGCTATGCCTACACCGGCGGCTCCCGAGATTAAGATTGCCAAAGTTCTTGCATCTCACTACAAAGGTGTAGATGGTAAGGTGATCTTTAACATGGATAACGACAAATTGCCGGGTGAGCCGGTTTATAACCTCGACGTGAATGCTTCGATGTTCAAACTGTATGCTCAACAAAAAGGTGGTGAGCCTCAATTCATGGGTATCACTACTTCTTGGGCCGGTATGTATTTCTCTGTTCCTACCGATTTGCAGGGCGAACAGGAGATTCGTTTCGGTGTCGCAGCCGTTTCGGTCGATATGAAGTCCGATTCCGAGATCGCATGGAGCGATTATATGAGTATGGGCGAATATACGGTTACCGACGATATACAGATAAATAAAACTACCATCAAGCCGGGCGAGAGCTTTGAAATTTCGTATGTCGATCCCCGTCACGCCGCTGCCGACTGGAAATTGCTCAACAGCACCGGTGAGGTCGTAAAAAAGGTAAGCAATACGACTGTATTTACCGTATCGGAAGGTATTAAAGAAATAGGCGGTTATGATCTGCAAGTTATTTGCGGCGGCGAAACGACCACTTATGGTTACTATGTGCAGATTACCAGCGAAGCCGTGGGTGCGTTGCCCGAGATTCAATCGCTGACTATCGGCGGGGAAGCTGTGGCAGAAGATGATGTGAAGATCGACGTGGACGAGGCGCTGACGTTGGGCTATACCGGAAGGAAAGCCAATGGAGCTTCTTCGCGCGGTATCGAGATCAATGAAGGTTGGGTAGGCGGAAGAATGTCCGATTTGTCTATCGGTAACGGTCAAACGTTCTCCGTGTCGGCTTGGGTTCGTTTCACTTCGATACCCGAAGGGTCTTGTTTCTTCAGTGTGGAAAATCGCGCATCGAGCGCATGGCCGGTGAACAACTGGGGCTGGATGTGGTCTGACTTGTCATCTACGGGTAAACTTAACAGTTATACCTTCCGGACCGCTACGTACAATGGCGCTCCCGAGTTGAAATATACGTTCCCCAACGCAGTCGTAACACCCAATGCATGGAATCACGTGGTATTGACATTCGAGTATAACGACCAGTCGCAATTCCGCTCCAAATTTTATCTGAACGGTGTGCTCCAAGAGTCAACGTGGGTTTTAGATGGAGCTTCGGGTACGACCGAAACATGGGCTAATGTGAATTATTCTATCACGACTTCAGATTGGTTCTGTTTTGCCGGAGGCCGTGGATCGGAACCTGTTTTCAATAATGGTATTATCGACGATCTGTTGGTTTGGAACGGAGCCATGACTCCCGAGCAAGTGCAAAACGTGAAGAACGGTCTGGATGCCAACAGCCTTCCCCAAGAAGTGATGGCTTACTGGGATTTCGAAACCGATGCCGATGAAGACCACTACTTTGCAGCCAAAGGTTCGGTTGCAGGGGCTAAAGCCTGTTCGTTCAAGACGGAAGCTCTTGGTAGTGAAGGCGCCGGTCGTCAAGTCGCTCAGAATCCTCTGTATATCTCAGGTTGTCCGTTTGTGCCGGGATCCACTTTCAAGGTAGAGACTCGTCCGACTTGGACAGCCAAACGCGGTGTCCTCAGCGAATCGACCGGTACCGACCTCGAAGGTTCCACGAAACTGACTTATAGCAAACCGGGCGATTATACGGTTACTCTGACTCTTGAAAATACGCTCGGGGCCGATACCAAGAGCTATCCTGTATTCAAAGTAGGCGATGTAGACGGTGTAGAAGAGAGCATGGCCGGTGAGTTGCGCACGTATACCGTAGAGGGTATTCTCTTTGTAGAATTTGCCGAGGACGGAGACTACCAAGTGGGCATGTACAATGCCTCGGGAATGCTTGTCGCACAGAAAGATGCCGCTGTCGTAGCCGGTCAAAACATGAGCATCTCTCTCGGAGCCAAAGGCGTTTATGTGGTGAAGGTGATGAAAGAGGGCAAGGTGGTTCGTACGGTCAAAGTGTTGAATCGTTGATGTAATCTCTCACTTTCTTTTTAAGAGGGTGATCTCAATAGCGGACCGAGCCCTATCATTTAGGGTTCGGTCCTTTTAACAAATTTTTAATCGGTAGAAAATTTATTTTTTTTGCGATTATTTTTAATATTAATATATCATGAAAAAGAGTTATTCGATTTTTTTATCTACACTGTTTTGTTTTTTGTTTTGTAGTTTGAGCGCACAGGATGCGCAGTTGAATGCGGCGAGTCGTAAAGTGATTATCGAGGCTCCGGCAGAGCCCGGTACTCATTTGGAGGTGGCTTATAGGCCTGCGGGTTTTTTTTTCCCGAGTTATGTGCAGTCGGGGCAGCAAGTAGACGTGGGTACTACGCTTATCATCGATGCTTATTCTGATAATCCGACCAAATTGCCGTTGGTTGCCGTACGGGTGAACGGGGAAGAAATCGAAAAATCGGGATCGGGATATACGTATGTTATACCCGAAGGCGAAGGGGATATTGTGATTTCTGCGGAATTCGGTCTTCTTTACCAAGTAGATTTCTCTTATTCCTTGAACGGGCGCATAGAACTTTATGCGGCGGGTTCGGAAGAGCCGTTGACGACGGGAACTCGTGTGAACGGGAATGTGGAGATAACGGTGAAAGTTATTCCGGACAGCGGATGCGATTTGCTTTCTCTCGTCGTGAACGATGAAAATGTAACCGGCCAACTCGCGAACAATGAGTATAAGTTCGTATTGAAGAAAAACACTTCAATTACGGCGGCCTTCCAGAAAGCCTATCGTCTGACGGTGGAACCGTTCGAGCATGGTAGTATGCGGGTGGCTATTTCTGATAAAGGAGATTTGAGCGATGTACCGTCGGACGGTAAGATTTTTGATGGGCAAACGCTTATCTTGTGGTGGCCGACAGTCGAAGAAGGGTATGAAGTAGGTTCCGTATTGATGAACGGGACAGATATAACGGAGCAGTTTTTCTCAGGAACGTATAACCATGTGGTGAAAGGCGATGTGAACGTTACCGTGACGATCCGAAAAAAAACGTATGGATTGACGGTTAAGGATTTCGTGGGAGGTACGATAAAAGCGGAATTCGAAGATGAGGGGGTAGTGACCGATGTGTCGGCCGGTGGCAGAGTACCGGAAAATGCGACCTTGAAAATTTATGAACCGGTACTTGATGAAGGATACGAATTGGTTTATGTGTCGCTGAACGGATCGGATATTAAGGATCAGTTTAAAGATGGTATCTATTCGCTGACGATGAAAGAAGATGTGATGCTTGTTGTAAAAGCCAAAGAAATCGATAAAATGTTCAAACTGACTATCGATGAAATCGAGGGTGGCAGCATAGATGTACAAGTGTATGTCGGTGGAGATTTGGCCGATGTCCCGGCCGATGGGAACATCAAGAACGGAACCATGCTGATGATTTCCGAACCGGTGCTCGAAGACGGTTACGAATTGGTTTCCGTCATGTTGAACGAAGAGGATATAACCGCTTTGTTCGAGGAAGGCGTGTATTTCCATACCATGCGTCAAGATGTGACGATCTCCGTAAAGACCAATTATGTTTCGGGCGTGGAAGAAGAACAGGCCGACCGGGTGAGAATTTATCCTAACCCGTTTGCAGAAAGTTGCGTGGTGAGCGGTGTTGCCGCAGGTACATCGGTTCGCGTGTTCAACATGACGGGAGCTTGTGTGTTCTCGAAAGTCGCCGGAACGGGTGAGACCGAAATTCGTTTGTCGGGACTTGCTTCGGGTGTCTATATCTTGAAGTTGGAGAAAGACGGCGACAGCTCTTGCCATAAACTGATTCGGAAGTAAGAGCCGATTTCTCGGTCGATAGTAGAATTTTTTATTCGATAAACTTGTAAATAGGGAAGGGGAGTGCAACTATGGCACTCCCCTTTTTTTGACGGAGGGGTTGAGAAGATTACATAAGAGTTTTTTGATTGCAGGTTTTAACCCCTCCGTCCTTCGGCCACCTCCCCTATAT
Source organism: Barnesiella sp. B2-R-119 (assembly GCF_023656675.1). Taxonomy (NCBI): domain Bacteria; kingdom Pseudomonadati; phylum Bacteroidota; class Bacteroidia; order Bacteroidales; family Barnesiellaceae; genus Barnesiella; species Barnesiella sp. B2-R-119. Next base: position 609,492 of record NZ_JAMOKL010000002.1, on the reverse strand, counting down.
TTTGTGTTGCGCCACCCCGCAATGCTGCGGGGCACGGCAGGGTGAGGAGTGAGACATCTTTGTTCTATTGTTGTTTCGGCTTCTCCGTTACTACGTACCGTCTCTCCTATATTTTGCTTCGTGCCACCCCGCCATGCCGCGGGACACGGCAGGGTGAGGAGGGGGTGAATGCCCTGTAATGCCACAGGACATGGGAGAGGTTGAGATGTATTCCGCTTTTGCCCCTTACACTGATTTTATAAGCGACACAGAGGAAGAGGGGTAAAAGAGGTATTTTTATTCGGCAGTCCGCCGAATTTGTTTTTGTATTCAATTTGTATTATTTTCGCCATATGTCATTACCTGTGTATTTTGCTCCATTGCAAGGTTATACCGATGTGGTTTATCGTAAGGCACATGCCGCTTTATTCGGTGGCATCGCCGCTTATTATACCCCTTTTGTGAGAATCGAGAAGGGAGATTTCCGACGGAAGGATTTACGAGATATAGACTTTGAAAACAACCGGGGTGTGCCGGTCGTTCCGCAGGCGATAGCCTCAGAGTCCGATGAACTGAGACGTATTGTGGATTGTATGGCTTCTCTTGGCTATACTCGGGTCGATATAAATTTAGGGTGTCCTTTCCCGATATTGGCTTATCGTCATAAGGGGTCGGGTATATTGCCGTTCCCTGACGAGGTAGAGCGATTGTTGCGGCCTTTGGAATCGTATGACTCTTTGGAATTTTCGGTGAAGATGAGATTGGGGTGGGAGGAGCCTTCGGAGGCATTGAGGCTATTACCTCTGCTTGAAAGTTTGCCTTTGCGGCAAATCACGCTTCATGCCCGACTGGGGAAACAGCAGTACAAGGGTTGTGTGGATATGGAATCTTTCGGTCGGTTTTACGATGCTTGTCCTATTCCGTTGGTTTATAACGGAGACTTGACCACGGTAGAGGAGATGGTTGCCGTGGAGCGGGAGTTTCCCCGGTTGTCGGGGCTTATGGTCGGCAGAGGATTATTGGCGAAACCGTGGCTGGCAGAGGAATATGGAAATGAAAATTTTTCGAGTGAGAACTTTTATTGCAGGGTGGCTTCGTTGCACGAGCGTGTTTTTACCGATTATAAAACTCTATTGCAAGGAGAACATCAGTTGTTGACTCGTATGATGTCGTTTTGGGAGTATCTTTTACCAGATATGGAGAAGCGATTGAGAAAGCGTTTATCGAAGTCCCGGAATGTAAAAGATTATACAGAGGCCGTAAACTTGCTCTTTTCTTCGTTGGAGGGAAAAAATTAAAACTGCCTTCGACCTATTTTACAGAAAAATTGTTATCTTTGAAACAAGTCCAAGATGGGATGCGGTTCGGCATAGCCAGATCGGAAATGAAATTTCCGTTTGTCTCTGCGCTCACCTTTCACCATCTTTGACAAAAGTCACTAAAAATTGGAGCCCTATGGAAAAAGAGATCGTATTATATCGTACATTCGATTCTCCGGTCGAAGCGAATATCGTAAAAGATGTATTGGAGACAAACGGAGTTCCATGTTTTTTGTCCAACGAGATATTTTCGAGTGTCTTGCCTTTGACAAATTCGGAAGTGGGAGCCATCAGGCTGAATGTCTTTGCCGAAGACGTGGAGAAGGCCGATACTATTTTAAGTACGACACAACTTCCTGAATCGGAAAAGTAGCAGGGGCTGAGTAACCTGTTTCGTTTTTTCAGTACCCATAAAAATCGAAACAGCTTTTATGCCGCTTGTTTTATCGGTTTCGAATTATTCCCGGATAGTTCGGACGAAAAGGTTTGTTTAATTTTGAATCCGGTAAAGGCGATGATCATAGACATTAACGGGCTTAGCAGATTGAAAAAGCAATAAGGCAGATAAGTGAGAGTGCTTACTCCGAGAACGGTTGCTTGTGTCATTCCGCAAGAGTTCCACGGAATCAATACCGATGTTACAGTGACCGAATCTTCCACGGTACGGCTGAGGAGCCGGCTTTCCAATCCTCTATTCTTATATAGTTCTTTGAAGAGGTTTCCGGTCAGTATGATGGACAGGTATTGGTCGGCCGTACAAGTGTTGAAAAAAAGTCCGGAGGCGACGGTGGAGCATACGGCACTTTTCGGTTTACGGACGAAACGGACGAAAACGTCGGTAATGCTACGGATCATACCGCTTGCCGACATGACACCACCGAAACACATGGCGCATATAATGAGCCAAATGGTATCCATCATGCCTCGCATTCCCCGGGTGGCGACGAGCGCATCGATTTCGGGTTGTCCGGTCGATAAAGAGGTGCTGCCGAATACGGAAGTCATCAAGGCTTTGAATCCGGTGGTGAAGTCTAGGGTTTCACCTTGTGCGATTTGCAGGAGAATATGAGGTTGGAAGATGAGTATGCATATTCCTGCAATGACCGAGGATATAAACAGTGTGATAATGGTGGGAAGTTTTATGAGTATAAGGATTCCTGTAATGACAGGAACGAGGAGAAGCCAGGGCGATAAATTGAATTTTTGCGCTAATGTATCGGCAAACAGGGCTGTTTGTTCGTGAGCGACATTTCCCTTTAAGAATCCGGCAATCGTAAAAATTATCAGCGTAATGATTATCGAGGGTACTGTCGTGACGAGCATATAGCGTATGTGTGTGAAAAGTTTCGTCCCGGTGGTGGACGAAGCGAGTACTGTCGTATCGGATAGCGGAGAGATTTTATCACCGAAATAAGCCCCCGAAATGATAGCGCCGGCAATCCACCCGGCTTCGAATCCTTGTGCCTTTCCTATCCCGAGCAAGGCGACACCGATGGTGGCGATGGTTGTCCAAGAGCTCCCGGTAACGACGGAAACGATGGCACAGATGAGACAGCAAGATGCCAAAAATATCTGAGGGGTGAGGGTGTGTAACCCGTAATATATGAGTGTGGGAACTACGCCACTGAGCATCCATGTGCCGGAAATGGCTCCGATGAGTAGCAAGATGATGATGGCCGGTGTCACTTTCTTTATGTTTTTAGCCATGCCTTCTTCGAGAGAACTCCATTTATAATTGTATTTTATCATGGCTATGCCTACACATACGGACGAAGCGATCAGAAGCGATACTTGGCTTCCACCTAAAAGGGCATCTCCACCGAAGATAGGGATAACCATAGCCAACAGTGCGACAAGAACGAACAATGGAATCAGTGAAATGACGGGAGTGGGTATTTTGTTTTTTTCGTCCATATTATTTTTTCTTTTTATTCGAGCTTGCAAAGGTAATCATAATGCATATATATTACCTTTATTTTCTTCTATTTTTGAATAAATAAACAGTAATTATTGTATATATAAATATTTATTCATTTTTGAATAAAAAAGAGGATTGTCGGTATTCTACTTTTTCGACGGTATGTAGATTGGAATGCTTTGTTTGGAGAGAAGTGTAAAAATTGAGCGGAAATTCAGAAATTGAATCGAAGTCCGGCTTGCAGATTGATGTTAAAGGGTTTTTCTTTACGAATAGTCGAGATGTCCGATCCATCGTCGAAGTAATAAACAATACCGGGTTCGGCATAGAGGCTTATATGCGATGCCAGTTTGAAAGATATTCCGACCGATGCCAATACGGACCATTGCAATTGGTTTATGTGCAGAGTCTCGTCGTTGGAAAACGGCGGACGATTGTTCATTTCGTATTGTGCGGAGAGTTCTCCGTGAACACATTTTTCCAACATTCCGCCTCCCGATAGGTAGAGATTGAAATAGCGCTTTTTTAAGAAATTCCAGTTTAGTTTTAACGGTATTCCCAAATAGTGTAGTTGCTGGTTTTGTGTATAGTATGCAGCTCCTCCGGCAGTCAAGTCGGACGAAAGATAGGTATATACAAGTCCCGTTTCTAATGCCAGTCGATTGTTCAGTTCTTTCTGGACTGTAATTCCAACCGATACGGGAAAGTGGTGTTTAATGTCTGTTTTGGGTTGGCTATTGATATTTTGCAGCATGATATGTTGGTAGGGTGTTGTCACCGGCCCTTCGGAGTTCGAAAGATTTTTTTCGGAGGGGAGACTTGCCATTTCGGCAGAGGCATAAGGGGCTAAATTGCTGAATCCATTTCGATTGTCGGCTGACGCGATTAGGTTATTCCCCAGAGATACGCCCAAAGACCAAGTGCTTTTGGGTTTGGTTTTGGGTTGTGTATGCGTATGTATGGTTGTCATGCTGGTATTCTCATTTCTCGATGAAAATAAGCCAGTCTGTGCGTTGTCTCGTTTTTTCTCCGGAGTTGATTTTTCCGGTTCGGAAGATTCCCGTTGTTCGATGTGTCGCGATTCGTTTATTTGAGATGGCGTATGGTTTTCCACATCGGTACGGTCGGGTGTTTGCGGTGCTCGTATCGGTTTATAAGATTGGGCTATTATATCGAGTGGTTTCTGTTTTATCGAGGGTACAGTATTTTGCATTCGAGATACTTCCATTTGCTCCGAGCCGGATATTTTTGTTTGAAGCGGGAGATTGTTTAAGTCGGTAGTCGGACGGAGGAATTGTAACCCGATAAAAGTACATAACAAAAGTGTAATACAAGCGGCTGCCCACCAAATGGTTCTTTTCCGAAGGGGGATACGACGTGGAGCGAGCTCTTTGGAAAGTTCTTCCCAAACTTCTGGCGGAGGAGTAACCGAATATTCATCGAGCTGCTCTTTCCAGCTGTCTGTCCAATTTTTAGTTTTATCCGTTTTCATATTGTGCCCAATATTGTTTAATTCGATTCATCAATATCGTTCGTGCCCGATGTAATTGTGATGAGGAGCTTTTTTCGTTTATATGAAGTAGGTTTGCGATTTCTTTATGTGATTTGTTCTCGAATGTGAACAGATTGAATACCGTGCGGTATCCGTCCGGCAATTCCGAAATGAATCGAAGAAGCGTTTCCTGAGGTATGTTTTTTACGATTTTGTCGTCGTCTTCATATTCCGGGTCGGCTATTTCGGGAGCGGTTTCGATGTCGAGCTCGATATGTTGTGTTTGCTTGCGAATCGCTTCTAATGCTGTATTTACCATAATACGGCTCAACCATGCTTTTAATGAGCCTTCGCCTCGGTAGAAAAATTTATCCAAAGAGGTAAAGGCTTTAAGGAACCCGTCATGTAAAAGATCTTTGGCGAAATCTCTGTTCCCGGAGTAACGGATACAAAGTGCGAACATTTCACCGGCATAGCGTTGATACAGCTCGTTCTGTGCCGTCATATCTTTCCGCTTGCAACACTCTACCAGCTCTGCTTCGTTCATTTTTCGATGATTCCTGTTATTTATTAAATGCAACGATGTAAAAATACTGCATGATAGGTGATAGAAAAATTGTTTTTAACTCTTTAACAAAATTCGGTGCAGTATTTTTGAATGGTTTACGTTTACCTCATAAAAGTGGATAAATTAAAAAACAGACGAATATGAAAATGAAAAAGTTTTTATTGGTAGGATTATTAGGTGTTGTGACATTGTGCGGGCTGTCGTCTTGTGACGATGATGACGATGGCGGATACGTTCCGTTTTCCTATGCGGTGGGCGATATGGTCGTAAAAGACGGGAGTGAGCCATATATCCAGTTGGATAGTAAGCAAACACTTTTCCCGTCGAATGGCAGTCGTTTGCCTAATTATTTGTTGAAAGATGGAAAACGGGTAATCGTGAACTTCTCTTTTCTCGAAGGACAGCGGGAGGGATATGATTATTATATTCTTATCAATGATATAGATTCTGTGTTGGTTAAGAATGTTATTCCCATCACTCCTGAAACGACCGATAGTATCGGTAACGATCCTGTGAATGTGTTGGATATGTGGACGAGCGATAAGTATCTGACGGTTCAGTTCGAAATGCGTGGTCTTGGTCGCGAGAAACACATGATTAATTTGGTTAGGAATTATTCTTTATCTCCTAATCCCGATGGAGACGGTTATTTACAATTGGAGTTGCGTCATAATCGTTTGAATGATCCTGAGATAGACCATATTTTATGGGGGGTGGCTTCGTTTAGATTGGAGGATTTGAAACTGGAAAATCCCGATTTGAAAGGGTTGAAAATAAAAGTACGTAGTCCTTATGGAACGGAAGTTCGTACTTGTGATTTCGAGAAGGAGGATTCAGGAGAGGATGCAATTTCTGGAACTCAGGAGAAGAGTGTTTCTACTTATGTCCGATAGAAATAGTTAAGTAAATAGGTGTTGATTGCCGGGAGCAGAATTGATATTTTGCTTCCGGTTTTTTTTATTGTGAAATAAAGGCTTATAAGTTTTTTGGATAGGTACAAAAAAAATTGATTGTCTCACGACAACCAATCTTTGTTAACCTTAAATCTAATACCATGAAAAACACATTGCAAATATAGGGGTAAATATGTTCTCAAACATAATATTTAGACAATAATTTTCTTGGATTTAATTTGTTTTAACTAATGTAAATCGATTTAGTCGTAAATGTATACGGTCTTTAACATTTTTGGCGAGACTGTAAACAAATATTCGCTGTTCCCGGATATTTCCTTATATTAGAATGAGATAGGAATAATTCAAAAAGGGGAAAAGGATTTGTTTGTTTTATCCTTTTCACATTTTTCGTTTGCGGTGTCGGACGAGTTTGTTAAAGATGGACTGTATTCGGTATATCCAAATAAATTTGTTTCTGCTCTTGGTTTACATTATCTTTGTCATAACGAAGATAGGATGTGGTTCGACATAGCTAATTCGGAAATGAGATTCCCGTTTGCCTCTGCGCTCACCTTTCACTATCTTTGTCTATTGTTGTACGAGTGGTAAGAATTAAAATAGGTATTAGATTAATACCCGATTAAATGAAAAATAAATGAAGGTTTCCGATTTGATAAAGAATAGCGGGAGTACAGGATTTTCATTTGAAATATTGCCTCCATTAAAGGGTAGCAGTATCGAGAAATCTTTTAAAGCGATAGACACGCTACGGGAATTTGCGCCGTTATATATTAATATAACCACACATCGCAGTGAATTGGTTTATAAGGATACCCCCGATGGGTTGTTTCGCCGGGTCTCGGAACGTAGTCGTCCCGGTACAGTAGCGGTAGCGGCAGCTATAAAAAATAAATATCAGATACCCACTGTTCCTCATCTCATATGCAGTGGCTTTACAGCTCTCGAAACAGAATATGCTTTAATAGATTTGAATTTTTTGGGGATATGCGATTTGCTTATTTTGAGAGGTGATAAGGCTAAGCATGAGAATCGATTTATTGCTGCTTCCGGTGGATATGAACATGCTATTGAATTGGAGCAGCAGGTGAATCGTTTTAATGAGGGTTATTTCATAGATGGCACTCGAATGGATTTGGTCAGTACAAGGCAATTTTCATACGGAGTGGCGGGTTATCCCGAGAAACATGACGAATCTCCTAATCCCGACGAGGATATGAAATGGTTGAAGGCAAAGGTGGATGCAGGAGCCGACTATATAGTTACCCAGATGTTTTTCGATAACGAAAAGTTTTTCTCGTTTGTAGACCGTTGTCGGGCAGCAGGGATTACCGTACCCATTGTCCCGGGATTGAAACCTATCTCGAAGGCTTTGCAATTGACATTGTTACCTCGTGTATTTCACGTAGATATACCCGATATGCTGGTTCGGGAGATTGTTAAGTGTAAAGACGATTCGCAGGTTAAGCAGGTAGGGATAGATTGGTGTACAGCTCAATCGCTCGAATTGAAAGCGAAGGGAGTACCCAGTATTCACTATTATTCGCTTATGGCGGTCGATAGTGTTTATCAAGTGGCGAAGTCGGTTTATTAACGGAGGGATCGCGCAATGTTTTTTAAAGACGTTATTGGACAGGAGGAGGTAAAGCGAAGACTTTTACGTTCTGTTGACAATGATCATGTGGCTCATGCCCAGTTGCTTTGTGGACCGGAGGGTGTCGGTAAATTTGCTATGGCTATGGCTTATGCCCGGTATATACATTGCACGAATCGTCAGAATGGGGATGCTTGCGGTGTATGTCCGTCTTGCCGGCAACATACGGCTTTGACTCACCCGGATTTGCATTTTGTATTCCCGATGGTCAAAGTGGATAAGAAGAAACGGATATGCGACGATTATTTGCCCGAATGGACTGAGTTTTTGAAGGAGAATACCTATTTCGGGATCGATTCATGGTTGAGGTATATTAATGCCGATAACAAGCAGGCCGTAATTTATGGAGAAGAGAGTGAAAGTATTTTGCGGAAGATGTCTTTAAAGAGCTATGAATCTCCGTATAAAATAATGATTATATGGCTGCCGGAACGCATGAACGACACTTGCTCCAATAAATTGTTGAAATTGCTGGAAGAGCCTTATCCTGGTAGTGTGTTTTTGTTAGTCAGCAATAATCCCGATAGAGTGCTGGGGACTATACGTTCGCGTTCGCAGCTTATCGAGATTCGATCTTTGTCCACGTCGGTTATAGCCGAGGCGTTGCAACGCCGGTATGGGATAACGGAGCAGGATGCTATTTCGGTGGCCCATGTCGCAGAGGGTAATTATTTGAAGGCTTGCGAGTCTCTTCAATTGAATGAGGAGAATAAATTGTTTTTCGATTATTTTGTACAGGTCATGCGATTGGCCTATGCTCGGAAAATAAAGGATTTGAAGATATGGAGCGAGGAAGTGGCCGATTTGGGACGCGAACGTTTGCGTCGATTTCTTTCCTATGCCCAACGAATGATACGTGAGAATTACATCTATAATTTGCATGTTCCTGCATTGACCTATATGAATCGGGAAGAGGCTCAATTTTCTTCGCGTTTCGCTCCGTTTATTCATGAACGTAATGTACAGGCTATCATGAAACATTTGAGCGATGCCGAAAATGATGTCGGGCAGAATGCTAATGCCAAGATTGTTCTTTTCGATCTATCTATAAAACTTATTATGCTGTTGAAAAGCTGATGAGGAGTCGAGATGTGAAATGAATGTAGAAGAATTTAGGGAATATTGTCTTTCGTTGAAGGGTGTAGAAGAGAAGATGCCTTTCGTGAATGTTGCCGACCGATATAGCCGTGATGTTTTGTGTTTCTATGTGGGCGATAAATGGTTTTGTTTTGTGAATGTTGAAGTGTTCGATTTTTGTTGTATTAAGTGCGACCCGGTGGAATCGGGCGAATTGCAGGCTCGTTATATGGGAGTAAAGCCGGGGTGGCATATGAATAAAAGGCATTGGATTAGCGTTTACTTTAATCGAGATGTTTCGGACGAGATGGTCAGGACGTTGGTGAAAAAATCTTATGATATGGTTGTCAAGCGTTTGAATCGTAAGGAGCGGGAAAGACTATTATAGAGAGAGATGTCTATTTTTTTGAAAAAACAGGTCTTTTTCTATTGAAAAAATATTATCTTTGCCGTCCCGGATAGAAAACACCGGGAAACTACCACTGGGGCTGACCGGTTTTGACAGCGGGTAGAAGTGGTGGGTAAGCATGCAGAGCGTTGTTGCCCCGCTCTATAATATCAGACAACAAAAATTTAACTGGCGAAAATAACTACGCTCTTGCTGCTTAATCGAAGTACAGTAGATTAGCTTAATCTCCGCAACAGTTGTGGAGACAAGACATCACCCGGTTGCTGTTGTTCCGAAGCGTTCCGAAACGGTGGTGCAATAATATCGGAAATAGTCAGAGGCCAGTTTCGAGCTGATGATGAAAATTTAGAAACTAAGGTGCAGATTGGTGGCTTCGGTCTTGTCTGTACCCGACAATCAAAGCGAAGATAAGCATGTAGAAAGCTCATTAGTTCCTCGTTTGGACGAGGGTTCGAATCCCTCCAGCTCCACAAAAGTTTGATGAAAAAAAATGAAAAATCCTGCAACTTATTGAATTGCAGGATTTTAATCTATGTAAGATAATGAACTAAAATGAATATGAAGGAAAGTTTTTAATTGGATATATCGTTGGACTTAAAAAAGTCTATCTCAAAGTCCAATTAGTTTCATCGTATTTCGTTGATATTCAGTATTTTGCACTTGTTTAATCCTCTAATTATTAAGACCTTTGCATCATTAAGACAACAATTAAAAGTGATGTAATATGGTATCAATTTTATTCTTTATTAAAAGGAAAAAACTTTTGAAGGATGGAACTGCATCTATCTTTGCAAGAGTTACATTTAACAGGCTCTCAGCCGAAGTTGCAACAGGGAAAAGTGTGGTGCCTACCCAGTGGGTAGCAACTAAGGGTAGAGCAAAGGGAAATACATTAGTTAACAAGCAAGTAAATTCATTTCTTGATCAAATGGAATATACTTTGCATGATTTGACTCTTCAAATTCAGAGAGAGGGTAAGCAGGTAAGTGCAAAAGAAATTTTAAACAGATATAAGCACCTTAATGCACCCAAACCTAAAACTGGTATTTTAGCTCTTTATGCTGAGCATAATCAAGAGTTGGAAGAATTAGTGGGTATATCAGTAGCATTGGCTACTTATAAGAGACATGAAACCTCTTTGAAACTTTTTCATGAGTTTTTACTGTACAGATATCAGGTGGAAGATTTAGCTGTTAGTGAAATTGATGTGGAAATACTTCAAAAGTATCAACATTATTTGATGACAGTAAGGCATAACAACAATAATACTACAGTAAAATATATTAGAAATCTTGGGAAAATATTAAACTTAGCTGTTTCAAGAAAACTTATAACTGCTTCTCCTATAGAGGAGTTGAAATTAAAAATAGAACCAGTTGATAAGGGATTTCTCACACAAGAAGAACTTACAAAGCTTGCTGATAAGGATTTTAGTATTGTCAGGCTTGAACAAGTAAGAGATGTGTTTTTATTTTGCTGTTATACAGGACTTGCATATATTGATGTATATTCATTGACTACCAGTGATATAGCGGAGGAGAATGGTAGGTTGTGGATTAGAAAGGCGAGGCATAAAACCAGTGTAATGTGCCATATACCCATATTGAAACCTGCTAAAGAGATTCTTGATAAGTATGCGTCATTACCTTATAAAGATGAGAAATTACTTCCTGTATTATCTAATCAAAAAATGAATGCTTATTTGAAGGAGATAGCTGGTATAGTGGGTATTAATAAAGATTTGACAACTCACCTCGCTCGGCACACATTTGCTACAACTGTTACTCTTGCTAATCAAGTTTCTATTGAGAATGTATCTAAAATGCTGGGCCATTCTAGTATTAGAATGACACAGCATTATGCAAGAATATTAGATGCTTCGATAGAACATGAAATGTTGAACGTGGAAAAATGTTATGAATGAGATATCAACTATACTCCTTACTTCCAATGATGGAAATAGGGGCTTATCATTAATGCAGATTAATTAATGAATAACTAAATTTACTGAAAATTTTTTTATTTTTTTCTTCCATCTTATAATCAAGAGCAAGAGTTACACCATCAAAACACCCGCCCCATCATTCAGGGTGGGGATAGTCCCCTCCCACAACGATTAAAATCAAAAATGATGGAAAGATTAAAATTTATTGAAACCATGTCTATTGCAGACTTCAAAGCAAAAAAGGGAGTGGAAAGGATCGAAGTGAAACAGAACCCCCAAAGCGGGAAATGTTTCATCGTCTTTGGTATCGAGACAGGAGCGGTAAGCGATAAATTCAACAAAGGTCTACTTACTGACCCTGTAATTTCAAAGGTGGTATCACCTGAGGACGGGGAAATGTTTTTCATGCTTCATCAGCGAGGTGAGGGAGGTGCGCATGTTTTAGCTGTGCTATAATTCAACAGCTTGGCAGCAAAAGAAAAAGGTTAGTTGTCTACGATAGGACTTCTGACCTTTTCTTATTCTATACTAATTTATTCCAAATAACCGGATTAGTTATGATGTTTGCTATAATACTAGCTGAAATGCTTTCGCCCCAAGATTTCACCTTATTGAGGATCTTGGATTTGGCTTTCTCTGGATTAGATTCCTCTTGAGCTATGGATTTTAATTCTTTAAGTTGTTTACCTGTTATTTCATCCTTAATAGCTTCAAGGAAAATGTCTATGGCAAAACCTTGCTTCTGAGTCTGAGATTGATCCTGCGATTGATGAACATTGACATTTACAGATTTATCAATAGTTGGTTTTGTTTCTTCTTTTTGGGGTAATGATGGGAATAATATACATGACTGTAAAATACCAATCATGCGTTCAAATATTTCAGGAGAATTATGCTGCTTTTTCAACTCAATAGCTGCATTTTCAAAATCTTTGATACATCTATCACCAGGAAAATTAAGAGATAAAAATCTTATCACAAGACTTTTCCATCGTTCATATTTGCAATATTCGGGGATTTCATAATCCACAAACGTACATATAATATTACTCGGATATTCGATTTTATAAATTTGAGACAATATAAGTTCTCCGTCAGAGATGAGTTTGTCAAGTGTTATAGTATCAGTATCCATTATGTAAATCTTTTAATACAAAATTAAAAAAATTCTCTATACAAACAAACTATGCAGTTAAGAAAATCATCGAAAAAGCAAGCGAAGATAAAGCTAGCACTTCAAGGCTGTGCCGGGTCAGGAAAGACCTATTCAGCCCTACTTTTAGCCAATGGTCTCTGCCAAGACTGGACTAAGATCGCAGTCATAGATTCGGAGAACGGGAGTGCAGACCTGTATGCACATTTGGGAAATTACAATGTACTTCCTCTTCAAGACAATTTTACACCGGAGAGCTACATCGAGGCCATACAAATTTGTGAAAACGCAGGAATGCAAGTCATTATCCTAGATTCCATCTCCCAATGCTGGGACAATTTGTTGGAATATCATGCCGGTCTGCCCGGCAACAGTTTCACCAACTGGCAGAAGATTACTCCCAGAATGAACGCCTTCATGCAGAAGATATTGCAGTCAGACAGGCACATCATCTGCACCATGCGTTGCAAACAGGACTATGTGCTCAACGAGAGGAATGGCAAGATGGTGCCTGAAAAAGTGGGTTTGAAAGCCGTCATGAGAGATGGAATAGATTATGAGTTCACCATCGTATTCGACATCAACATGAAGCACCAGTGCATGGCGAGCAAGGACAGGACCAACCTTTTTGCAGGCAAGCCCGACTTTATGATTACCCCAGCTACTGGGCAGATCATTCTCGACTGGTGCAATGACGGGGTGACCGTCGAAATGATCAGAAGCAAGATAAACAATAGTCAATCCATTGAAGAACTGACCACCGTTTATCACCAATATCCAGAGTGGTATCAGCAACTCACTTCTGACTTTATGCAGAAGAAGGCCTTTCTTCAAGACCAGAGAACAAACAATCAACCAATCAATTATTCACCCAATTTCGTAAAATATGGAAACGATACAGTTACAGCCGGTCAGGTCAGATGAAATTTATCCAAGCAGGAAAAACGAAACATTAAGAATGTCACGACAGGATATTGTCGATGTAGAACCGATTTTGTCAAGAAGAGAAGTCAAAAGGCTACCTTTCATTGAAGCCAATACCCAAGAAGTCACGATTGAACATCTGAAAGAAGATTGTATCGTTCCGGTGTTCAGCAAGGACAATGAAATCACTATTTCCCATCCCTGCTTTATAGAGACTGTATGGGAAGCAGCCGGCAAGGTATTTCCTAATGAAAGAGTCAGAATGCCTGAAATACGAGTAAGCCATATTATCAAGGGCAGAATACCCGAAGCCATTCACAAGCCCGCGAAAGACTTGCTGGAAGAAGACAAGACCATCTATTACGAGAGAATGATGTTTTGTTTTGAAATCCCCACCATACACGAGGATATTGCCGGGAACAGGCTCAACCTTACGGTAGGCGGCGTAAGGGCTTATAACCAAGAGAACCTTTACAGCAAAAAGGGAATGGAAAAGTTCAAACTCTTCATAGGCTTCAAGAACATGGTATGCTGCAATATGTGTGTCAGCACAGACGGTTTCCAGTCAGAAGTGAGGGCAATGAGCAGCCAAGAACTGTTTACTTCGGCAATAAAGCTCTTTCAATCGTATAATGCGGCCAAGCACCTTTATTACATGGGCGCTTTCAAGGACAACTATATGACAGAACAGCAGTTTGCCCAATTTTTGGGCAAGAGCAGATTATACCAATATCTTCCACCTGAGCAGAAGAAAAAACTTCCCCCAATGCTTATGACCGATACCCAAATAGGGCTGGTGGCGAGAGCATATTATCAAGATGATAACTTTTCCCTTCCAGACAATGGTAAGGAAATCAGCATGTGGAATGTGTATAATTTGCTTACGGGGGCAAACAAATCTTCCTACATAGATAACTTTTTGGATCGGGCTTACCATGCCACTCGGCTTTCGGAAGGGCTGAACCAAGCCTTGCATGGAGAGGGGGAATACACTTGGTTCATTCAATAGAAAATGACTGGTCATAAAGAGGTTCTGAAAGAACCTATCCATTATGGTAGGAAATCCTGATTTGTACATCTAACCCCAAATTTTTATATATAAAGACTGGGTTAGGTGTACATTTTCCCTTAAAAAAGAGGTTATCTATTATGGTCAGGAAGAGGATTGGCTTTAATGAGTCTGGGAATGCTGATAATATCAATATCCTTTTCCTCTTCCTGACACTGTTTGTTTAGTGTATCAGGTAATAATTGTGAAAAAGTATGTCCTTATCGAGAGTAGTTGGATAACTAATCATCATATGGATAGTTCTCCGCATTCTGGCAAAGATGTGGACCGGAAACAGCCCATACCTCGATTTAGATTTTTTCAAGCTAACAGGTTGTGCCCTTTTAAGAAAGGGTTACATACCCTACTTTTACGAGGAATAAGAGTACTTTTGCATATAGTTTAAGGAACGGCCCATTCCTATGGAGTCTGATATGTCTTAGTTTACTTTGAAAAAAGTAGTTGTCAGAGTATTGTTTGTTTCCGAATAATCGTAACTTTGTGGAAACAAACAAATAACGGGACAATGAAATAAAAGTTTAACAAGTCATATTAGAAAAGAAGTGTTTGCTTCTGCTTGATGTATTCTGAAAATCGCCAATTAGAGGAATATAACCATCACGGCATGAGAGTGAATGCTCCCTCCATAGGGTGTGGGCTTTCCTTGTTGTATGGTTATAGGTGTTTGGCGATACCTCAGAATAGCAACAGGTAAAGTCTGCACCTTTCTTTTTGTGGTATGGCTACAAAAAAGAAAAAATGGAACGAATTAAGAGACAAGTTCAGAACGCCATTCAGCTGTATGAGCGTCAAGACATCACCGCCTTACAACAACAGTTATATGAACTGTATTCCAACTTCAATCAAATTGGCGGAGGGAAATTAATCATTAATTATCCGAATAAAGACCAACTAGCAGAATGCTTTACCATGATGCTTCGATTCGATTGGATAAATGATAATGACATCCGCGAGGTTTGGGCGGAAAATGGATTTTACTGTATCATAGAGTATCTGAATAAACAAGCAAATACACCCATCGACACAGCAGTTGGCGCATTGAATCTTTTTTTGCATTTATGTGTAGCGAGAAAAGATCTTAAGCCCAAAGTGCAAGAAGTATTGAACAAGGCTGTAATGTTGATGAATCCTGTTTTCAAAGACCATTACATCAACAATAGCGCAGATTATCTTATCGACCAATTCTTATATCTGTCAGCAAAAATGATACAGCCGCTGATGAAAATACACGGTGACATATTGCAGGGAAGTTACAAAAAAGAATACGATAACATATTACTGAATAGAGATATTGAACAGTGCTGCAAGCCAAATTCGATAATAGAAAAGGCATCTTTCATAGCAAATGTAATAGGCTCCGTATTGATAGAGATGTAAAAAGATGACAAAATATCCGATATTAAATCTTTGTAAAATGAGCAATAAAGACAATGGGAAAAAAGGAAACACAGGGTGTTTTATCATAACATTCTTAGTCATTGCTGCTGGTATTCCTTCGGCTTTGGCACATGCGAAAGAGGGGCCTATTGGCTCTGTGGTAATCTTGATTTTTGGGATAGCTGTAGCGTGGTATGTAGCCAAAGCTCTTAGTGATAATTGAAATGCAAAAAGCGATATGAAATTTTCCTTGACATTAGGGACAGGCTTACCGCTTATTATTTCCTCTGACAATCTGTGTTTTCTTATTGACACAGGTTCAACCCATAACACCTTATTCAGCTTTGTATATGAACATTTCAAAGACAGATTCAAGGTATTGGAGGAAAGACGCAACATAATAGGGATTGATGGAGTACAACATGAAGCTCCGACTATTGAAGCAATATTCAATTTCGAGGGTATGAGTTACACCTCCTTCTTTGCCATACTAGATGCCTCAGAAGCAGTCGTGCAGGTGCAGGAAGAGACAGGTGTACAAATTCATGGTGTACTAGGCACTCAGTTCCTTGTTGAGAACAAATGGATTGTTGATTTTGAAAAACTCACTATCAACAATGTCAAGTGAGGAAATATTTATTGAGATTAAAGTCTCAGTCTTTACATTTCTTCCTGACAAAAGAGAGATATTTAGCTTGCCGGCCTTGAATTATTAAAAAAAGGAATAGAAATATGCCGTCGGATACTGAAATAAGAATCAAAGATTTTTTGTATGATATGTATTTATGATATGAATTTTGGAGTTAAAGGACGAGCCTTTACTGATTTTTTACAGTCTGTCAGCAGTGGTATTATTTATGGTGATAAACGTAAAAAGCTTGTACACTCAGATAAAAATACGCAATGTATTGTTGAGTATACGCACATTTTATTGGATAAAATACATTTTCGAGGGAACTACACACTCGGTTTTCAATTGGATTATCCCTCGGGATACTACCTTCGAAATAAAACCTATCCCCAAATACGTATGGAATGCTTATTCCCATACATTGTTCCCGAAGAATCTCCCGAATTTGTGTGGCAAATGTATCTATTGACTAATGCGGACAAAATATTACATGGAATAAACGATTATGTGTCCAGTTACTGTGAGTTGTTATGGATGTATTCAGATGAGTACTTAAACACTTTCAAATGGGAGCCGAATATTAATGAGTTTCTAGACCCTAAACTGGTTTTACATGGTACTTATGCTAAGGTCGAATGCTGTTGGATAGAATCAAATGAGATGGGATTATACAAAGATATTTGTGAATATGACATTCGAGATGAAACTATTGAAGAGAAAAGCCATACAACACAGTTATTACTGCCACCTTGGGGCAGTGACGATTATTATCAGGCGGTACTTGACAAATTATTGCCCTTTTAAGGTGTTTGTATTTCCCTTTGAAGGAATCTGATTCGTAACTAGAAAACAATAAATATTTAAGATACACCAAAAATGAAAAAGAAAACCGTAATGATTATGTGTGCCGTATTTACCATGTTGACAAGTATAGTAAGTTGTTCTGAAAAAGCACAAAGATCAGCAGATACAATTCCTGTTGATACCTTACAGGCGTCTTTGATAATTGAGGATTCCACACCTCTCAATGATGCTGTTGGTAAATTAAGCGATTCCATCAGCCATGTAAAAATTAATCCTACGGATAAACAGGATCACGACGGGCTAATGTTTTGGACTTCCGACAAAATATGCAATACCAATCCGGAGCTGGTGTTGTTGCTTGATACTTTGTACAGATATACAAGAAGTAAAGGCGAAAATGAAAGTGTTAACGTTAAAGAAACGCTAAACTGGATGAAAGCATATCGAAAGCAGTTATGCGACTACTATGATAGGAATAAATTGGGTAGTGATACGATTACAGGCTATGAGAAGGCTGATACTGTATTGAATCACGCAGAAAGGCTATGGGATATAGATAAAGACGAGTCAACGATGGGTAGGATTGTTTATAATAGCACTTATTATTCATGGATTATATTCAAACAATATAATTCATTGATAGAACTTTTAGATTTGTGCGAGAATGACAAGCAGAAAAGTTTACTCATCAAGGAACAAGAAGCATGGGAGAACCTGGAAAAGGAATTCATAAAGTTGTTTTTCTGTTGTGTAGATTTGTGTTATTGGGAAGGTAGTATTAGTGGTGTTATTAGTAGTGCCGGAGTTTGCAGTGTATGGGAATGCCATATAAAAATGAACAATAAAGAATTGAATGATTTAAGCGATAATGAAATATTAGGGGAAGATTCTGGTGTATTTTTATCTTGTGCCGAAGATTTATTTATAAGTTCTTGTAGTACAGCTATAAAGAAATATTATGAATGTGGAGAAGACAAAAATTATCAGAAAGTATATAAAAATGCTATTCAACAAAATAAGAAATTAAAACCTTTATTAAGAAACTGGATTAAAACAAGAAATGCATGGACCGATGAAATACGTAGGGATAGTCTTTTTGACCGGTATGAAAGAAATACATCGGCAGTTTTATTGGGATTAGCAAATATTCTCAGTTCAATTGATGATTTATGAAGCCAATAAATGCTGAACATCTATAAGCCTGAATATGATTAGCAATTATTCATTTAATTTGTTTTTCTTTCTTGATGAGAAATTGGATAAGACTGTTATACTACATAATCAAAACAGTTATGAAACAGAAACAAGAAACTTAGGACTCCTACAAGTGCAGCCTTTGGCTTAATACAAACTTTGCCATTGTTGGTTAATAGTTGGTTTATTGACTTTTTTATTGTTTATCAATAATTGACGTGTAATATAATACCAGTTGTGTTAATATGAATATGATTCTTAATCTCTGCCCTTTAAAGAAGTTGGCAGGAAGTGCGGAACTCGGGTATATATAGTTTGAAGCCGGAAAACTTTCAAAACAAACGGAACATGAAAAGAAAGGGAGCAATAATAATTTTAAGTACTATACTTGCCACATTGATATGCGTGGCCGGTTGTTCCTCGCCGCCAGAAACGTCAAGCGGACATGAAAAGGCGGGAGCGTGTAATGCCATATACTATTGGAAGACACAATTCCAACTGGATAATCATACCAAGTCTTTTATTGGGAAACATGATATCCAAAAGATGTACATTAGATTTTTTGATGTCGACTATGGGCAAGACAGGGATGGTGTGTTTAAGGCAATACCCATTGCCACGACTATTTTTCGTGATACCGTGCCAGTCGGCATAGAAGTAGTCCCTACTGTTTACATAACAACCAAAGCTATAAAAGCCGATACCACGTTTGCACGGTTGATGTATAAAAGGATTATGGCCATGGCAAAACGAAACAAGATACGAGATATACATGAGATTCAGGTAGATTGCGACTGGACAGAAAGTACCCAAGTCTCTTTTTTCAAACTGTGTGAGGTTTTGCGAGACATGCTGCATAAAGACGGAATAAAACTTAGTGCCACTATCCGTTTACACCAGTTAAAAAAGGAATGCCCCCCTGTGGATTGTGGGGTACTTATGCTGTATAATACAGGATCATTGTACAATCCAGATGGAAATTCCATCTTGAACTATAAAGATGTGGAACCTTATCTGAAAACAGAATTGGAATATGCTTTGCCGTTGGATTTTGCTTTCCCTGTCTATTCTTGGGGAATATGGATGCGGAAAGGTGAGTTCAAGTCCATTCTTCACAAGACAGATTTTACAGATACACTGTATTATAGAAAAGCCGATAAACGGAAATATATTGTTTCGCGAGAGCACTATGTGGAAGGTCATCTCATTAAGGAAGGTGACATAATCCGTTTGGAAACATCTCCTTTGGAAGAAATATTGAAAGTAAAGCGGTTGGTAAATTCCAAAATCAATCAACAGCCCCATTGTATAGTATTGTACCATCTTGACTCTTTGAACATTTCCCAGTATTCTGAAGAGGATATCCATTCAATCTACAAAAGATAACTTGCTTATGAAACAAATTCTCCTTACCCTGTTGTTGATATTCTCCTATCAATATGCATTAGGCTGCGGTCCTTCTGACAGGCTATATATACCTGAACAATATTACTACACATTCCGTGTTTGCGGCGATAACATGGAAGGAATAAAATTGCCACAGCTTGATTTGAAACAAGATGCCAGAAAGCAGATGGAAGAAAATTGCCTTTATTGGGCAAAACAAACTTCAATGGAAATACCCGTTTCTGATATAAAGGCGGTAGTCTACCAGTGGGATTATGAACAGCTGGAACAGCTTTATACCAATATAACCGAAGGAAACCCTCATTATTCAGGGGACAATGCTTTTGCAGATTGGCTCACCAGACATCATGACTTGGAAGCTATATCATATCTGCTTCTTGCAAAAAGATGCGAAATGATACGCAGCCAACAAGTGTCCGAATGGTATTATCCCGTGGACGGAGATGATGAATGCAGTATGTTGATGGAAGTCATGATACAAGCAAAGGCATATGGCTCCCGAAGGTTTCTTGACCGTTATACCCTTCAAATGATAAGATGTCTTATATCCATGCGTCAGTACGATGAATGTTTGAACCTCTGGATAGAGAGAAATCAATATTTTCAGGAAAAGGTGATTCGGAATATGGCCAAAGGATATGTGGCGGGGGCATTGTTCCATTTGGGAGAAGTGGAAAAAGCCAAGGAGATATTCATTGAAGTAGGTGATATTTGTTCCTATCTGTTCTGTTTGCAAAAGGACGGACAACTTTATGATAACTTGGATTTGCTGTTGTTATTATATGAAAAAGACATCAATGATGAAAGGATATTCCCAATTATACAAAATATAATTCATGGCTTTGAGGCTTTGGACAATAGATTTACAAACGATGACTATAACATTCGTCGTAACAAGTGTTTTCGCGCATTAAATAAACTCTCAGTAGAAGCTATTTCCAGAACCTCACCCAAATATCTGGCGGCATGGCACTATACAGCCGCTTATACTTATGACAAGCTGAACAATTCGCAAAAAGCATTGAATTTCATAAACCAAGCATCAAAGTACAAAGCTGAACAAGACTTAAAAGATGCCATTCGTGTCTTTCACCTTTACCTGACAGCCAAGAATGCTCCGCAATACGACAGCAAGCTGGAAAATTATCTTTATGGAGAATTGCTTTGGTTGGACGATAAGATAGCTTTTTCTAATGATTTTGACCTATATTATTGGAACGACATGATGTGCAAAATAGTCATTTCACAGGTAGTGCCTAAATGTATTTCTTCTGGTTATAAAGTCCGCGCATTGCAATTTTTGAATTATGCCGATTACCGTTTATTAAAAATGCTGGGAGACGAAGAGGATTCAAAAAAAGTAAAGGTTAGGAGAACAATTAATGAGCAAAGCTATCATTATGAATACAATGCGTATGATTATAGGACGAACTTCTTTATTAATTTGGATTCCATTGGGGTAAAATATATCAAGCGATTAGTATATAGAATGAAAAAACCATTATGTCCATTAGACTGTTTTTTATACAAATACAGTTACAACGACATGAATTACCTTTACGAAATTATTGGTACCCAACTGATTGCAAGCATGAGGTATAAAGAGGCCATACAATATCTCGCATTGGTATCTGACGACTTTATCAAGAGCAGGAACATATATGCACCTTTTGAATATGACGCATTCAGCAATCTTGAGTACAATACCGTCGGCAATAATAGAATACGAAACCAACCAGGAAAATCCTATAAGCTTGACTTTGCAAGAAAGATGTATGCTTTGGAACAAAGTATAAAGAATGCGCGGAATCTCAACGACAAGGCGGAATTTATGCTTGAATATGCCCGAGGGTTACAAAATTCCATAGGACATTGCTGGAAACTCACTTCTTATTATGAAGGATGCTGGATATTTTATCCTTTTTATAGCCGATATCAAATTAATTTACATGACAATATATTCAAGTATTCCGAGATGATAAAGAAAAAAGCTTTCCTGCTGTTTACAGATACGGAAAGGGCAGCATGTGCATTATATAAATGGAACATGTGTGAGGCGGTAGTGGCAAGATACCCCAACACAAAAATGGCAGAGTATGTACGGGGACATTGTGATGAATTGGCTGATTATAAAGGATCTTGATAGAAATTTTATGTGTTTTTCTAATAGAATAGTAAAATAGTCGATTTACAATAATAACTCAGTCTGTGCTTGCACTTATTGTTTCTCACCCCAAATAAGCCATTAATATAGTTAGACCTATATAAATACATTAATATTAGTAACTTATATGCTTACAATCATTTTTTTAGCGGACAGCAGTAATAATTAAAAAACAAGTTACCTTGCTTACCCAAAGTAAGTGTAGGCAAGGTAGCTTGTTTGAAAATGATAAACTTAATTTTTTGATTTTACAAGATAGCCATATACACCATCTCTTTTTATTCTTTCTATTTTCATGTCTCTTAGAACATGACCCAATGCCTGGATAGAAAGTGTCTTATGACCAGTTTTTTGAACTAACAACTTTTGTATTTGGGTAGTAGTTAAGAATAAAGATTCTCCTTCTTCTTCAATACTACATTTGTCAAAATGATTAATGAAAGCCTCCTCTTCAACTGATACATCCCTAAATTCAGCATTCATTCTGTTAAGTTCTTCAATCTCGTCTTCATCAAACCAAAATTGAAAATCAGCTCTATAAAGATAGAGTAGCTGTGCAAATAGCTGATTTATAGGTATATTGTGCTGTAAATTAATGCTTTTAGCTTCAAAACATAAAAATCTTCTATTACCTGTTAAATCTTTTAAGAAATGCTTCCTATTGACTGTACCTGCAAATGAAGCTCTCTTTCTATAATATTGACTGATAGTGGTATAGGCTCTTCTCATGCTTGTTCCCTTTTGGGTCATGAGCTGTTTAATTCCATCCATGCTTTTATCGGACAAGTTTTCAAGTTCGTCCATCAAAATAAGTACACATTCTGAAATTTTAACATTAGTTTCCTTGTCCTTAGTCAAAATATACCCCTCATGGATATACTCTTGGAACTCAATTGGTAATATTGTATGGAACCATGTGGTTTTTCCAATTCCTTGTGCGCCAGAGAGAATGATGGCTGTTTGGTTCATCGCATTCATATCAATCAAGGAGGCAACCATTGCTACCATCCACTTTTTGAGACACTTGGCAAAGTGTAAAGGCTGAGTGGTTCTTACAGTTTGGGCTAATAAATCGACGTAATCAATACCGTCCCATTCTGGTAGATTATCTAAATAATCTCTAAATGGATCAAATTGGGGAACATAATCTGATTTTAAAATCATCAATAATGTGTCCTTTGAACATCTAACATTTTGAGTTTTAATTCTTTTCAATATACTGTTGAACTCATAATCTTCCAAATAATGGAATTGCTCTTCAACCCCCTTAATTTTTACTAATAATCTTTGGGTGATTAAATTGAATCTAAACTCATAATGTTTTGTCAAATAAGCTTGTATTTGCTCTATGCTTGAATTAAATTCCTCTTCTTGTTTCTTATTAACAGGTCTTACTGTCTCTTGTGCATAGAGAGATGGAATTACTACAGGGAGATTATTCAACATAATCCCTCCTTTCTGGATTCAATGGAAGCCATTAGCATTTCATGGGTCATGTATAGTTTGCCCCCGAAGTTGACAAAATTGATGAGACCTTTGGCTCTCCAGTTAAATAATGTTCTTTTAGTTACTTTGAAGATTTGCTCCAAATCAACTAAATCATAAAGGATTGAAGAAGTGTCCTTTCCTAATTTTCCTGTAACTTGGCAATTCTCTGAACTGGTTACAGACGCATTAGGAGCGTATCCATAATGGTTTTCATTATTGCTCATAGCCCCTTATTTTTACTTTGTGGCAGGACAAAGTGTTTATAATCAATATTAATACATTCACCCTGCCGTGAATGTTGTTGCAAAGATCTGTGATAAAAATGAATTCTCCAAATTCTATTGCTGGAAATTTGGCCAATTTCTTTGTTTTTCATAGTTTTGCATTAGAGAAGGTCATTAAATAGAATTAGTTGAGTTTGTTGGACTTTTCATTGGACAGTGAAATGGCTTATAATGTAACTTGCTGATATGTTGTAGTATATCGATTTTAGTTCATGAGCCTCCAGCTCCACGATAAGCATTAAGAGACAGTGAATGCTAACGGATAGTACTGAATTGAAAAGGTTCTGTCCGTTTGTTGTATCTGTTGAGTGTTTTTAAAGTCTTTCTTTCATATCGTTGTTGAGAAGTCTTTTAATATTGTGAAAAATAAAAGAGCGATGGCTGGTAAAAAAGCAAACAAGAAACAGGTGCACCCACATCTTTCGGGAGTACAAAAAGCCGTAGTGTCTTTTGCCAATATGTTTGAGAAAAACCGTCGTATAAATCGAGAGGCGCAACGAGTCATTAAAAGAAAAACACCTCAAAAAGTCAGGACTTTACTTTATGGGAAAAGAGGTAGGAGGATTGAAGAGCGTTTCTTCTGTGTTGTCTGTGGAAGTTCTTATGGGGAGGGGTGGAGATATAAATTGGAGGAGGATACCTATTTGTATTTGTGTTCTCGGTGTAAAGAGGTCGTTCGGCCACAGTTGACGGTAAAAGCCATATATTCATCGAATTTCGAAGTTCAAAGAAAAAAGCATTGAGGTTAGTTATTGTAGTGGATAGCCGATAAGTTTACTATAAAAAAAGAATCCATATATGTATATGGATTCTTTTTTACATTATCCCAATTCTTATTTCACTCGTTCATAATAGGGGAGACGATCGAGGGGGACATCTATCTCTATTTTTTTCGGACCCTTGAATGTTTTTCCTTGATCGTCGCGCCATGTGCCTTTGGGAAGATTAACGGTACGATGAGTGCCTTCGGTAATCATGGGGGCTATCATATATTTGTCACCGAGCATGAACTGATCTTTGCATTCGGTGAATCCGCTATGTGGAAAACTGTATTCCATGTGGCGCAAGATAGGCTCTCCGGTCTCGGCAGCATGACGGGCACATTCATAAATGTAGTCGCCCATCGTGTGATGTAGCTGTGCGTATCGTGCACAGATTTCCATATTCTCACGATTGAGGATTCGCCACGGGGCAACTGAAAATTGCATCATGGGCATGAGGGCATGGACTTGGCATGATCGTACAATGAGTTCTTGGTTAAATTCGTCTTCTTTAATATCGAGAAAAGAGGAAAATTGCCCACCTCCGATCATATCGGGACAGGCATAGGGATAACCGAGCATACCGCAAATTGCCATGTTGGGTATAAGCATGGATACGGCATACCACGAATAGTCTTTGTCTCCTATGCGTTGCACTAATGGCAGGCCTCCGGTTTTCCAAGCGGCTCGAAATTCATTGAAAGGGTAGGAAAGTCCCAGTTCGGCCCATCGTTGGGAGAAAATGTTTTGGTCGGCATTCTTGTCGTAGTAGTCGTACTCTCCGTTAGCCAAGATGGCTATATCGCCTGCGTCGAATTTGAACCCGTCGATCCCGTATTTTCCCATACATTCGTTTAGGGTTTGTTTTAGTGATTCGACAGCTGCCGGATTGGTCATGTCGTAGCATGCACTATATCCGTTCCACCAATTTACAACGGCAGGTGTGCCATTTTTGTTTTTCAGGAGAAATCCTTTGGCTGCCAAGTCTCTGAATTCGGGAGAATCGGCCGATACAAAGGGTGAAATCCAAAGCATGACTTTGAATCCGAGCCGGTGCAATTCGTCTGTCATGGCACGGGCATCGGGGAATTTTTCTGCTTTAAATTCGAAGTTCCCATAATAGCGTTGCCAGTTGTCATCGATCATCAAGATTCCTTTGGGGAATCCGTTTTCGATGATGTTATGAGCGTAGTTCAGAATGTCTTCTTGATTTTGATTATACATGAGTTCTATCCATGTATTGTATTGTGGTTCTTTAAAAAAGAGTGCTGGCGGAGTTTTTCCGTTTGCCGGGAAATGTGTTTTTGAGGCATGAAGATAGGCATCGCGAAGGTTTTTCCCAGCGGTTGTCACTTGTGGGGATTCATAATCTGATTCGATAACGAGCGTGTCGTTTACCAAGCGGAAACGGAAAGGTTCGTCACTCCATACATAACGTCCTTGCGAAGATAGGAGCAGGGGAGAGGCCTCGTTGTTGAAATTGACTTTTGTCAAATCATAGAGGGGCGTATTCGATGCAAAGGGCATTTCGTTACCTATTCCCACGAAGCAGCCCCACCATTTTTCATTATCGATGGGCGCGATGTGTTTGGTGTGCGGTTGGGCTTGTAGAAGAAAAAATGAACCCAAAAGGAAAGTGAGTAATGATATTTTTTTCATGATATAAAATGTATTAATGTGTGCACGAATCTACAAAATTTTCATGAATCGGCAAAAGACTTTATTTCTACTCTTTATGTTTGATGCAGGTGTGATATGGGTAGGAATATGTCGTAGTATAAAGCGAAGTCGTGAAATATTCTTTTTAGAAGCTGTTTTAAATTTATTGAGAAATAATATTATCATTGCAAGCAGGTATGTTCCGGCCATATTGAGCCCCTGTCTCGCATCTAGAATCCCTTGTTTTTTGTCAATAGCCCGCTATTGACTGCATGTCTCGGACTCCAATCAGCTTCAACATAGGGCTCAATCTGTCTCGGAATAAATTTAAAACAGCTTCTTAGTTTTGGCTTGTTCATTTCTTCGATAAAAAAACAAGAGAGGCGATGCTGCAAGCTATGCATCGCCTCTCTTTGTGTGGTTTATTCTCTTACAGATTTTTATTTCTTGATAAATTTCATGGCTTTATCGGTATCACCCATCGTTATTTTAACGATATAACAACCTTTCGTCAAATCGGCGACATTTACGGGGGCTTCTTCCGTAACTTTAACCAATTTGCCTGTCAAATTATATATGGCAATGGTCGCATTTTCGTCGATACCGTTTACATAAAGTATTCCGGCTTGGTAGTAGAGCGATATAGACTTTATGCTTTCTTTGTCTATGCCTACAATCGTTCCGAATGTTATGTTATAAGTATGGTTGCTGTCTATGGCTCCTATTTCGTAAATATTGTTACTAATTTGGTCTAACAGCGATTCTCCATTGGAAGAAGTGAAAGTTTCTATCTTATAATTTTCTTCGGGGATAAAAGTTAGTTTGACAAATGTGTTGTTTAGAATTTCGGAACCACTGGCATATACATTACTTTCGTCGTCGGAGATGGTGACAGAACCATTTCCGGTAATATTGCAAGTAACTCTCCATGTCGGTATTTTCGAGAACACAGCACATATTGTCATATTATCGGAAATTGCGTTTACTGTATATATGTTTTCTGCAAGTTCGTCTATCTTTTCTTCTTCGTTCACGAGGAATGACGTTAATTCATATCCTTCGTTTACGGTTACTTTGAAAGTTAGCTTTGATCCTCGTATAATTTCGGAACCGAATGCGGTCGCTTCTTCGGCATCATTAACGAACATTTCGACGTTACCACCGGTTGCGGTTGTATTGGTTACGATTACTTTATTGGAGAATACCACTGTTACTTCTGTGTCGTCTTCGATGACAAAAGTCGTTCCGCTATTTACTTCGCCATTTACCAATACTTGCGATAATACATATCCTTCTTCCGGTTCGGCTATGACTGTCAATGCGCTGAACTGGTCTACCTCTCCACTTGTTACTTCTTCATTTTTAGCATTAACTACTTTGAATGTTCCCCCTTCGGTGGGTTGAGTGATGGTGAGATTATTGGTCGGGAATGTATGACCGGCTACGATTTGTACTTGAATAAAGTCGCAAGTATAAACTTCTGCGCCCCAGTGGGGAGCACCAGTAT
The DNA here is from genome assembly GCF_023656675.1 of Barnesiella sp. B2-R-119. Classification (NCBI taxonomy): domain Bacteria; kingdom Pseudomonadati; phylum Bacteroidota; class Bacteroidia; order Bacteroidales; family Barnesiellaceae; genus Barnesiella; species Barnesiella sp. B2-R-119. Next base: position 581,795 of record NZ_JAMOKL010000002.1, on the reverse strand, counting down.
GTACCTCGGTTGTACCTTCTACTACACCGGCGGGACAGCTACCGAATGTTCCTTTGTTTTCCAATTCGGCTTCCGAATCATTTTCGATTTTGTAATAGGCCACTAATTCTTCGGGCATATTCTCCTGGTCGTAACCGCCGCGAATGGATTCCTTTACTTCTTTTTCGGTCAATGTTTTGGACCATACCTGAACTTCGTCCACATAGCAGGAGAATCCACCGTTCCCCACGAAGAATACACACTCGTCTTGTAATAGACCTATACCATGCCCTTCTCGTTCTCCACCTTCTACAATTGTTCCTAAATCGCCGGTTCCTAATAATTTTCCGTTTTTGTATAGTTTGATTTCTTTATTGGAATCATCGACTGTCACGGTAATAAATGCCCATTCATCAGCGGTCAAGGTTGCTTCGGTCGTTACATCGGCTATTCCCGGACAGTTACCTTTGTCTTCCCATGCACGGGCTTTCAATTTTAGGACTCCGTTTTCGAGTACAACACCAAATGTTCCTACGGCTCCATAGTAAGGTGCTTGTCCGTGTCCCATTACTTGCCCATTTGTGCTGACTGTTTTCACCCAAGCGGACATTGTGAAATTACGGGCACGATGGTCTGAACCTGTTATATTACCGTTATTCCATGAATTATTCTCTCCATTTATGTGTTCGCCTAATACTTTATCATCAAAACGGAATTGGTATTTATTATTACCACTTATTGCAGGGACTAGTACAGCTTTGGGGCCTTCGATTTGGAATGAGACTGTGACAGTCGTATTTTCGTTCACCGTGTAATTATCTCCGTTGGTGAAATCGGTTCCGTTTACTTGGAGGGAGAGAATTTCATAACCGGGATCGGCAGTAGCCGTAATTGTCAATACCGTGCCTTCTTTTATACCAGTATTCTCTCCTGTGGTAAGAGGCTCGGAACCGTTCATTACGCTTAGTTGTCCATTTTCTACCAGAGTCGGTAGCGTAACCGTGTAATAAGTAATATCGGTCAAGTTGACAATGATAGTCGTGTTTTCTGTTACCGTGAAAATGTATGATCCGTTTTCTTCTGCTTCGGCTGGTTGCTCGTTAATCAGTACGGATTCTATCTTCTTGTTTTCTGGCAATGAATTGAATGTTATGGTTAATTCTGTGCCAGAGGCTATCGATTCTAAGTTCTCGATAACTTCTTCTCCTGCTGTAATTTGATAATCTACTCCTTCGTCGACGGTAATTGTTACTTTATGCATAACGATTTCGACAAATGAAACAGTAATAGTTGCATCTTCCGTTACAGTATATGTCCCACCGTTTTCAATCGGTTGACCGTTGATATTCAGGGATTCCAAACGATAATTATCGGCAGGTGTCGCCGTTATGGTTAAAGTAGTCCCCGATGCTACGGTATTTTCTCCTGCCGAAAGAGGAGTCTCGTCGTTGGTCACGCTCAGTGTCCCGTTTTGTACTTCTGTGGGTAATGTAACTGTATAACTACCAGTGATTGTACGCCCTTCGGCTAATGTGGGGGCATATTCCGTAAAAGAGGTTTGCGAGATATATCCTCCGTCGGAACTTGTTTGTCCTCCACCTAATTTAGTATATTTGGCGGTTGTAGAAGATTGGGCAGAATCGACGACTTTGTTGGAGAATTGTCCAGTTGTACCCGGAGTAACTTCGTTGAAGTCATACCATACGGTTAAACTCGACAGGTTTTGGGGATTTTCGTAGGCTTGTGCAACTTCCTGAGCCGTCAAGGCTTTGTTGAAGAATTGGAATTCATCGCAGAGACCCGAAAACCCGAATCCTCCTAAGAAAAAGATGCAGGGATCGTCTCCAAAAAGTTCCAATTGTTTGGTGTTATTTTTTGTCGTTACGAGAACTCCATCTTTGTATACACAAACATCAAAATTACTGTTATCATAGACGAGGGTGAGGTAGGTCCATTCGTTTAATGCTACTGCGGTATTCAAAGTGGAAGTTACCGTATTACTTGCACCAGAAATGATTTTAAGAGTTCCCGTTTCAGTGGTGGCTAAAATCAAACTTCCGTTATAATTTGTGTGTGCTTGGGCGCCGTGTCCCATAATCACATTTCCTTTGTTATTGCTACCGCTGTTCATGAATCGATCCATCTTCACCCAAGCTGAAATAGTGAATGATTTGCCGGTACGGTCTGTGTCCCCACCGGAGCGGTCGCCTAAAATGGTTTCGGGAATTTGCAAGCGATAGCCGTTTACATTATTTGTACTGGCCTGAGGAATAGAAAGAGCTTTGTTCTCTTCGGCATAGCTATTAAGAAAAGGCAGAAGAGTAAACAATAAAGTGAATAACATGTAGTGTTTTTTCATGATAAACAAATATTTAATTAAACAAAAAGTAATTCTGAAAATTGAATGATATGTTTTTATTTTTTCATGATATGTATATACATATTTTTGAGCATTTTTTATGCGCTATATAATATTAACCTTAAATCGAGGGTTATCCCTAGTGAAAAAGTGAATTTTTTTTATTTTTTTTGAGAAAGTAGAAAATGAATACGATAAGAATCGTGCAGGTGAGATGTTCTTAGGAGCTTTTTTATCGTGTTAAGAGAACTATTATAGACCGATTGGCGATTGTTTGGCCATGTTACTCCCCCTCTCCCCCCTGTGTTTTGCTGCGCAAAATATAGGGGCGGTTTCCTCTGGACGGAGGGGTAGAAAATACAGGGGGAGGTGATAAGAGCTTGGTCATCTCTCCCTGTGCTCATCGCAGATGAGATAGGGAGAGTGCCCGATAGTGTTATGGGGCACGACAAGGGAGGAGTTCTAAAATATCTCCGATAATGAAAACTGAAATATCCCGTAGTATTACGGAGAACAGTGTTCGCAATAGGGGAGAGAATATACATGAACGATCCCCGTTAATTAACGACTGAGCCGTTAAAATACTTTTGGGAAGAAGAAAAATAAAAACGGAGTATCCAGTGAGGGATACTCCGTTTCAATATGCTGTCTAAAATATTTATTCAGCACTTTCGGATGCAGGAGCTTCTGCAACGGCATTAGCTTCTTCTTCGGCTTTTGCAGCGGCTTCGGCCTCTGCCTTAGCGGCAGCCTCGGCTGCTTTTTTAGCAGCGACAACTTCGGCTTTTGCTTTGTTCTTTTCGGTTTCTTCTTCTAGACGTTTTTTAGCAGCAGCGTCTTTTGCGGCAGAAACTTTGGCTTTCTCAGCGTCAATAGCCGATTTTTTGTTCTTCAACCATGCTTCGAAGCGTTGTTCTGCAACCTCTTCGGTAAAAGCACCTTTTTTTACACCGCCCAATAAATGTTTTTTCATCAATACACCTTCTTTGGAAAGGATATTACGTACAGTGTCGGTGGGTTGAGCACCGGTTGTCAGCCAATACAAAGCTCTTTCGAAATTCAAATTTATTGTAGCAGGATTAGTGTTCGGATTATAAGAACCTATCCTTTCAATAAACTTACCATCACGTGGTGCCCTGCTATCGGCGATTACAATTTGGTAAAATGCGTAGTCTTTGTGACCAAAGCGTTGTAATCTGATTTTTGTTGCCATTTGAAATTTTTTAATTGGTTATTATTTGCATTAGCGGCGCAAAGATAGTATTTCTTTTTGAACCGTGCAAATAGGCATGCGCCTAATTTTTTTGAGTATGAGATTATTTCGTCTCGGATAGCAAAACGTCTTGCCATAACTCGGCATTGAATCCGACCAAGACCTGTGAGTCTGTTACGAGAAGGGGACGTTTGATTAGTTTTCCATCGGAAGCCAATAGTTCTATCAGTTCTTTTTCGGGAATTGTACTAATGCGGTTTTTCAAATTTAATTCTCTATATTTTTGTCCGCTCGTATTGAAGAATTTTTGTAAGGGTAAATTGCTGCGGGTTATCCATTCGGTTAGTTCCCCGACAGTGGGCGGTGTTTCGACGATGTGCTTCGATTCTATATCAATGTCGTGATCTTTTAGCCATTTTGCTGCTTTTTTACAAGTGCTGCACGAGGGGTATTGAAAAAATAAAATTTTCATAGGTATTTGTTTTTAGAAATAATTTTTGAATGACAAAGATAGCGAAAGGTGAGTGCAGAGGCAAACGGAAATTTTATTTCCGAATGGACTATGTCGAATCGCATCTCATCTTCGTATCTACAAATGTACAAAAAGGCATTGTTAATGCTTCTTTTTTATTTTCGCTATTATAATATTATAGTTTATCTTTGCCATACTATCACTTTTTATAAGTTAAAAATAAAAAATGGCTTATACCCCGACAAAGTTGGTTGGGATATTGTTTTGGCTCTCGATGTGTGATTTTAGATGAACTGCTTTTAATAACTGTGCTATATTATGAAACCTTTGTATCAAGAACTTCCTTTTGCCGTCGATAATTATATCAATTTCTATCGGGAAGATTTGCCCCATTTTATCGTGCCGTGGCATTATCACCCCGAAATAGAAATCATGTGTATTGAAAAAGGGTGGGGCACTCGTTTTGTAGGTGATCATATCGGAGGATATGAAGAGGGCGATGTTTGTATGATGGGTCCTCAGTTGCCGCATGAGTGGAGAAACGATAAAGAATTTTTCGACTCGGATTCTGGTTTAAGGGCGACTTGTCATTGTGTTTATTTTCGTAAAGAGTTGTTCGAGGGTATATTGATACGATTGCCTGAGATGGCGAATATTCGTGAGTTAATAGAACGTTCGAGACGGGGAATAAAATTTACCGGTGAATCGCGTGAACGGATCGCGCGATATATTCGACGCACGTTTAATCAAAATGGAATCGAGCGGGTAACTAATTTACTCACACTTTTGGAAATGATGGCAGAAGCCGACGAATATGAAATTTTAGCGAGCGTAGGTTTTACCCAGTCGGTCAATTCTTCGGATTTTGAGCGATTCAATAAAGTTTATCGTTTTTTGGTGAAAAATTTTAATAAGCCGATTAAACTTGAAGAGGTGGCTGCTGTTGCCGGACTGACTCCTACTGCTTTTTGTCGGTATTTTAAGGAACGTACGAAAAAGACTTTTGTACAGTATTTGAATGATATGCGTATAGGGCATGCCAAGAAATTTTTGATAGAAGGCAAAATGAAAATTTCGACTTTGAGTATGGAGGTCGGATTTAATAATTTGTCGAATTTTATAGAGCAGTTTAAGAAGTCAACCAACATGCTTCCTTCTGAATACCAAGAAAAATATGGGGTGAAAAAGAAAAAGGCGATTTGACCTTTTTAATAGCTTTTTATATAGATTATTTATGAGGACTGGGAAGTCTTTCTTGTAATTGATATTGACTTTTTGATACGTTGAGTACTACTCGATTATAAAAAGTGTTTTTTAATTTGTTTTTTATGTATCGCTTAAAAACCTCCAAAAAAGCTTCCTAATAGATATAGAATATTATCATTTTTATGCTCCTCTAATCGGTATTTGGTAAAATACCAAAATTCTCGGCAAATATAGTGAATAGAGCAGGCCAATTGTCACTCTATCTTTGCCATATCGATAATAACATGAAAAATAATGGAGAATATGGAAATTGTATTTCCCCGATTATTCTTTACGGGGAACCGATTATTGGGAGAGAGAGTCGAGAATGTGAGTCGTACTCTGGGAGATTTGCGTGGTATTTTTGCCGATGTCGATGCTTTTTCTCGTATGCCGCAGAATATACTGGCTTATGAGGTGAGTAGTTTTTTGCCGGAACAGGAGGGTACTCCCGGCGGATTATATTTCGGGATTACTTATTTGCATCCGGGAAAAGTGGGAAACGAGTACTTCATGACTAAGGGACATTTCCATGCGAATATCGATCGGGCGGAATTTTATTGGGGGCTTGAAGGAGAGGGTATGTTGATTTTGATGGACCAGTTGCGTCGAGTGTGGGCCGAACGGGTTTTTCCCGGGAGCCTACATTATATACCGGGTGGTGTGGCTCACCGTATGGCAAATACGGGAAATACTTTATTTTCTTTTGCAGCTTGTTGGCCGTCTGATGCAGGGCATAATTATCGGGAAATTGCCGATCATGGCTTTGCAGCCAGATTGTTGGAGGTCGATGGGAAGCCTCAATTGATAGGAGTATAAGGTTATGGGGGAAAATTATAGCGTCGCAATAGATTTGGGAGGAACTATCATAAAGATAGGTTTGATATTGGATTCTGAGATTGTTCGGTTTACCACAATCTCTTCGGATTCGGTGAAGGGTTTATCTCACATGCTTCCCAAGATGGAGCATGCAATTGATTCATTGTTGTCTGAGGAAGGAATATCTTCGACGGATTTGGCATCTATCGGATTGGCGTTTCCGGGTATGGTGAATCCTGTCGAATGCAGAGTGATTTCTACCAACGACAAGTATGATGATGCTTGTGATATCGATCTCTGTCATTGGGCCGATAGTCGTTGGGGCGTTCCTTTCGTATTGGAAAACGATGCCCGTCTTGCTGTCATCGGAGAGTGGCTCTACGGTGCAGCGAAAGGTACGGGAAATGTGGTAATGATGACTATCGGTACAGGAATAGGAACAGGTGTTATATTAGATAGCAAACCGTTGGTGGGTCATCATCATCAAGCTGGTTCCTTAGGAGGGCACATAGTTGTCGATTATCGTGGAAGACGTTGCAGCTGTGGAAATATAGGTTGTGTAGAGGCTATGGCTTCTTCATTTTTCTTGCCGGATATTATTCGGTCTAACGAACGTGTATCGCCAGATTTTAAGATTGCGGCATCCGATATGGATTTTAAACAACTGTTCGGTTTAATGAGACAAGGCGATGAGAATGCTATTATTATTTGTGAAGAGTGTATGAATGTATGGGCAGCAGCCATTGTCTCTTACATTCATGCTTATGACCCTGAGGTGGTTGTTCTGGGTGGCGGAATCATGAGAAGTGCGGATATTATTTTGCCTTATATCAATAAGTGGGTCGAGGATCGAGCTTGGACTCCTATCGACCGGGTGCATATTGTGCTTTCCGAATTAGGAGACAATGCCGCTTTATTGGGATTGAATTATTATTTGACAAGTGTAAAGAGGAGAAGAAATGAAAAAGTATTCAAATTATAAATCTAATTATGATAAGTATCCGGTCGTACAAGTATCGGAAACATCTGAAAATGTTTGTTGGCAAGGTTGGCCGGAAATTGTATCGCAGTTGAACAAGTCGTTGGAAAACGTTCATAAACCGGTGAAGGTATTGGTTGTCGAATGTTATCAAGGTGTTTATGACGAGGAGGTAAAATCGGCGTTGAAGGGACAACTTCCCCATACATTATGGTTGGATGCTTCTTCGGCCATGAAAACTTCGGAAGAGATCAATTCGTTTTTGAAGTCCGATATAACCGATGATGAGATTTTCGGTTATATGACTCGCTATCATATGGATTGTTATTTCGATGAAAAGAAGGTTGCCGAGCTGCGTGAAAAGGTTGCCGGTATATCTGCCGGTGTTGTAATCGTATATGGAGTAGGGGCTGCTTACGTGATGCCCGAAAGCGATGTATTGGTATATGCCGATATGGCTCGTTGGGAAATACAGATGCGTTTTCGGAGAAACGAAATTTCGAATGTCGGTGTAGATAATCGCATGGAACGGGCTTCGTTGCAATATAAAAGAGGCTTTTTCGTAGATTGGCGCATTTGCGACCGTTTTAAGAAAACGTTGATGAACAAATGGGATTATGTCTTGGATACGAATGTGATGGGCGATCCTAAGATGGCGACTGCGGCAATCGTGGATGCTGGTTTGAAAAAGGCTTCGAAATCTCCTTTTCGAGTAGTTCCGTTTTTCGATCCGGGTCCGTGGGGCGGTCAATGGATGAAGGAAATATGCGATTTGGATCGTGAAACTCCCAATTTTGCATGGTGTTTCGATTGTGTTCCTGAGGAGAATAGTTTGTATTTGGGCTTCGGAGAAGTCCGTTTCGAAATACCGTCTATCGATTTGGTATTTTCTTATCCGCGTGAGTTGTTGGGTAATCCGGTTTACGGACGTTTCGGGGACGAGTTCCCTATTCGGTTCGACTTCTTGGATACGATGGACGGCGGTAATTTGAGCTTACAGGTGCACCCGCTGACACAATATATACAAGAAAAGTTCGGTATGCATTATACCCAAGACGAGAGCTATTACATTCTCGATGCCGAAGAAGATGCTTCGGTTTATTTGGGAGTGAAGGAAGGTATCGTACCGGAGGAGATGATAAATGCCTTGACCGAAGCACAACATACAGGGCATTTCGATGCAGAAAAGTATGTCGGGAATTATCCAGTGAAAAAGCACGACCATGTACTTATACCTGCGGGTACTGTTCATTGTTCGGGGCGTAACAGTATGGTTCTCGAAATCAGTGCTACTCCTTATATTTTCACTTTCAAGTTGTGGGATTGGGGGCGTTTGGGATTGGACGGCCGTCCCCGACCAATCAATATTGGGCATGGCAAACATGTGATCCAATGGAATCGTACGGAGCCGTGGGTTCGCCGTGAAATTTATAATAAGATAGATAAAGTGGCCGAAGGAGACGGTTGGATTGAAGAACATACCGGTTTGCATGAATGTGAGTTTATAGAAACTCGTCGGCATTGGTTTACCAAGCCAGTTCTTCACAAAACAGATGGAAGTGTGAATGTGCTGAATCTTGTCGAGGGACGTGAAGCTATCGTTGAAAGTCCCACCGGCGAATTTGATCCGTTTGTCGTACATTATGCCGAGACATTTATTATACCGGAATCGGTGAAACAGTATACGATACGGCCTTATGGAGAGTCGGAAGGAAAACAGTGCGCTACAATAAAAGCTTTTGTTAAACATAATGTATGAAAAGATATGGAATTCAATCCCGGTTTTGATATAATTCCTACTGTAAATCCTATGGGATTTAAATATGGTGCAGATGTGTTCGGTCCCCAAGTGGAGAATCGTTATTTGCGAGATATTCGGGGAAGTTTATCCGACCCTCAGTGCGATGGCCCTGAAATCGTTTATTCCATAGCTATGGACGTGGGGAAATGTAAACACAGAGAAATGCTCGAACGGATGCATTTGCTTTATGGGGTCGTGACCTATGCTGCCGGTCGATTGGGTAAAGAGCCTATTCGCAGTCAAGGTCATATCCATTGGGTTTCTAAATATAGCGGTTGGTCTACTCCTGAGGTTTACGAAATATGGACAGGAGAGGCTATCATTTACATGCAGGAATATGCCGAAGATAATCCCGGTCGTTGTTTTGCCGTGTATGCTAAGGCCGGCGATGTGGTTATCGTTCCTCCATATTGGGCTCATGCGACTATTAGTGCTAATCCTGATAAACCTCTTACTTTCGGAGCGTGGTGCGATAGGGAGTATGGTTTCGAGTATGATGGCGTGCGTCGCCATAAGGGAATTGCTTGGTTCCCGGTTTTTAATGATGCAGGAAAGATCGAATGGCAGGCGAATCCTTGTTATCAGCCCTCGGAACTTATTTGTAAATCTCCGGCCGAATACCCGGAACTGGGTATTGTAAAAGGGGAGTCTATTTACCGAACTTTCGAGAAGTCGCCAGATACGTTTTTATATGTTCCGAACCCCGGATTGAAAGAAGAGGTTTGGAAGAATTATGAACCTTGATTTTAGAATAAATTAAAATTGGATATGATGAAAAATACAATTATTTATGTAATAGCTGTTATCGCTGCGACCGGAGGCCTGTTGTTCGGATTCGATACCGGTGTTATATCGGGGGCTATACCTTTTTTCCAAAAAGATTTCGGTTTGGATAATTCCATGGTGGAATTAGTTACTTCGGCGGGATTGGTGGGTGCTATTCTTGGCGCTTTGTTTTGTGGAAAGATAACCGATATATTGGGACGTAAGGTAGTTATCTTAGCTTCGGCGGTTATTTTTACGATCGGTGCTCTTTGGTCGGGATTTGCTCCCAGTATCGAGCAGTTGATTATAGCCCGTTTATTTTTGGGAATAGCGATCGGGGTATCGTCTTTTGCAGTACCTCTTTATATAGCCGAGATTTCACCGGCTAATAAACGGGGCAGTTTGGTCTCGATGTTTCAATTAATGATCACGATAGGAGTGTTGGCATCCTATTTATCGGATTTGATGTTTGCCGATGAAGGCGATATGTCGTGCTGGCGTCCTATGTTTTATATCGGAGTCGTTCCGGCTTTAATTCTGTTGATAGGTATGGCATTTATGCCAGAGAGTCCACGCTGGTTGATAAGCCGGGGTCGAGATGAAGAGGGAAAATCGGTGTTGGCTCGTATCGAAGGGAATGAGGCAATGGAAGATTCGTACAAAACCATCAAGAATGAGCTGATAAAAAGTGAAAAAGATAAGTCGGGTATTAAAGAATTGATGAAACCGTGGCTGCGTAATGCCGTAATTATCGGTGTGGGGATTATGTTCTTTCAACAATTCGTAGGTATCAATACGGTTATCTATTATAGTCCCAAGATATTCTTGATGGCCGGTTTCGATGGGGCGGTTTCGGCTATTTGGGCGGCGGTCGGTGTTGGGGTCGTCAATCTGTTGTTCACTATTGTTTCGGTCTATTTTGTCGATCGCTTGGGCCGAAGAAAACTATATTTTACAGGTTTGACAGGTATTTTTGTCTCTCTTCTTTTACTCGGTATCTGTTTTACTCATTTTTCTTATCTCGGAGAGATGGGCAAATGGTTGTCTATTATTCTCGTGTTCGTCTACGTCGCTTTTTATGCGATCAGTATCGGCCCGCTCGGTTGGCTCATTATTTCAGAAGTATTTCCTCAGAAGGTAAGAGGTCTCGGTTCCTCTTTGGGCTCGTTATCGGTTTGGGTGTTCAATACAGTGGTAACGTTTACATTCTTCAAAATAGTGAAGGCGTTCACTGTAGAAGGTACTGAAATTTATTTGGACGGAGAAAACTTGGGGAATCCGGCAGGTGCTTTTTGGTTTTATGCGATAGTAGCTCTTGCCGCAATCATATGGGGATATTTCTATGTTCCCGAAACCAAAGGCGTGACATTGGAGAAGATAGAGGAGTATTGGAGAAAAGGAGGAAAGCCCCGTCATTTGAGATAAAAAATAATGGTAAATATCCAAAAAATAGATTGGTTTGATTTATTATGGTAAGATACCATAATTCTTGGCTAATATGTTGGAAAGGCAGTATTACCAGAACATCTAATTTAGCATCACATAAGGATATTTCTTAACCCAATACCATTTTTGCAAAATGAAAAAATAACATAGAGAAAAACACGTTGCTATGACAAGGAAAAAACAAAGTAAAAGAGGTTTGAGAGTATGTTGCCTCATGGGGTGTATGGTACTCTTGTTTTCCCAACCGTTTGGGATTTCTGCACAGCAGACAGAGCAGGGCGGTCCCGGCAAAGTTTCGGCCGCTGATTCGCAACAGTTTATTTCGGGAAAGGTTATAGATGCTTCGGGTGTACCTATTATAGGTGCGACAGTCCATTTGAAAGATTGTAAAAATGTGGCTGTGACCGACATGGACGGTAATTTCTCGATAAAATCGGATCAAAAAAATCCAATACTTAGAGTTTCTTATATCGGTTATGATGCCGTGGAAACGAGTGTTAAAGGGAATAAACCTGTACGTATCGTTTTGAAAGAAAATACCAAAGCACTCGATGAGGTTGTCGTTGTAGGTTATGGAACGATGAGACGTTCAGATGTTACGGGTTCTATATCTTCTGTAAAGGGAAGCGAACTCGTAAAGAATTCGACTTCTAATGTGGTACAATCTTTGGCCGGAAAAATGTCGGGTGTACAGGTGGTTCAAAATTCCGGAGCTCCCGGCGGAGATGTTTCTATTTTGATTCGCGGTGTCGGTACGATTAACGATGCGTCTCCTTTGTATGTTATCGATGGGGTTCCCGTAAATGGCGGTATGTGGTATATAAATCCGGCAGATGTAGAGTCTATCGATGTCCTTAAAGATGCTTCCGCCACTGCTATTTACGGTTCGCGAGGTGCAAACGGTGTAGTTATGGTTACTACTCGTCAAGCCAAAGAGGGAAGAACAGAAATTAATTTAGATTATAGTTTCGGTATTCAACAATCTGCAAAGATGTTCGATATGCTGAATGCATCACAATATGCTGCTTTACATAATGAAATGAGGTCGAATGCGGGTTTATCGTTGAATCCGTTGTTTGCCGACCCTGAATCTCTCGGTGCTGGTACGGATTGGCTTTCTCCGTTATTCCGTACGGCTCCGATGCATAAAGTGAATCTTTCTATTTTGGGCGGTAATTCCAAGATTAATCATGCGACATCGGTGGGTTATTATGCACAAGACGGTATTATGAAAAATTCGGAATTTAATCGACTGAATCTTCAATCCAATATATCGTCACAAATATTGAGCAATGTAAAGGTAAGAGCAAACGTAAACCTAAGTGCCGAGAATCGCCGTACTCAGCCTATATCGACTGTTATTCAGAATGCCATGCGCATGTTGCCTTCCATTTCTATTTATGACGACGAAGGTAATTATAACGGTCCTACCGGGAATGCCGAGTTGAATGGAGATGCTTTGAACCCTGTGGCTATCGTAAACGAACAAAAGTATCGTATGAAAGGATTCAGAATGTTATCCAATATTTCGGCCGAGTGGGAGATCATCGACGGTTTGGTTGCTAAAACTACCGGAGGTGCGGAACTGGGATATGAGTATAATAACAATTATATACCTAAATACAAATGGGGTAATAAAGAGCAGACCAATACCTCGCAATCATTGTCTTCGGCTTATGAAGAGTTGTATTTGTGGGATAATTCACTTACTTATGACAAGGTATTCGGCAAACATAAATTGAATGCCATGATAGGAACGTCTTACCAAGAGTATAAGAAGGAATGGATGTCTGCTGCCGGTACGGGACGTGCCAGCGAGATGACGACGGAATTGGATAATGCGACGAAAGCTACTGATGTGGGCGGTAATTCTTATTCTTGGGCGTTGATGTCGTATATGGGACGTGTTCATTATTCGTATGACAACCGATATTTCTTGACGGCAACTTTCCGAGCCGATGGTTCTTCCAAGTTCGGAGCCGATAATCGATTCGGGTATTTCCCTTCGTTTTCAACAGCATGGAATGTGTCTAATGAAAGCTTCATGCAAGATGTCCCCTGGATATCGATGTTGAAATTGCGCTTAGGGTATGGATTGACCGGTAACCAGAATATCGATGCGTATGCATTTGCCGATAAGCTGGAAGTGAACGGCGTTTATAATTTCGGTTCGCAACGAGGATTTGAGTCGGAACAAGTATCGCTTATATATCCGTACAAACTATCCAATCCGTCTATTAAGTGGGAGTCTGTCGAACAATACAATGTCGGGTTGGATATAGGTTTCTTGAATGACCGAATTGTCGCTAATGTCGATTTCTATTTAAAGAATACTAACGATATGCTTACCAAGAAGCCTGTGCCTCAAACTAGTGGAACATCTTTGGAACAAGCCGATTGGCCTCCTGTGAACATCGGTAAGGTGAGGAATAAGGGTATCGAGTTTAATTTGAATACTCGCAATTTTGTCGGAGAATTTACTTGGGAAACCAACTTAAATATGACTTTCAATAAGAATGAGGTTTTGAAATTGGGTGGTCCCGAAATCCTCAGCGGTGTAAGTTTGATTCGGGAAGGTCTGCCTATCAACTCTTTCTATGGTTATAAGATGGGTGGTATCTATCAGACGCTGGACGAAGTCTTTGCGGGTGTTCCTATGGAAAACCGCGCTCCTGATAAAGCATCGCATAATTCTCAGGTCAATACGTCACCGGGCGATATTTGGTTTGTCAATGTGAATGGTGATGATGTAATCAATGATTTTGATCGAACAGTTATCGGTAATCCTCAACCTGATTTTATTTTTGGGTTTAACAATCAATTCGGATATAAGAATTTTGATTTGAGTATATTTTTCCAGGGTTCGTACGGGAATGATATATGGAATGGCGTAAGAGTGTCTCATGAGGGCATGGAGAGTACTTATAACCAATTTACCTCTACATTGAATCGATGGAATGGGAAAGGATCCAGCAATACAATGCCTCGTGCCATTTATGCCGATCCGAACCGAAATAACAGAGCTTCGACTCGTTGGGTAGAAGACGGTTCTTATCTGAGGTTGAAAAATCTTACTTTCGGTTATCGTTTTACTCAGGATTGGTTGAAAAAGATCGGGGCCAAATCATTACGGTTGTATTTGAGTTTCGATAATTTGTGGACCTTGACCAATTATTCGGGTCTTGACCCCGAGGTGGGTCTTTGGGGATTGGATTATGGAATTTATCCTACTTCCCGAGTCTATATGTTTGGAGCATCTGTAAAATTCTAAATCTTTCGAATCATGAAAAGGACAATTATATCTACTATATCTGTTGTCGTTCTTTCGACTGTCTTGTCGGGCTGTATGGATAAACTCGAAATATTGCCGAACGACCAAATCATTACCGAAAACTTTTTCGAGGAGGGTTCTCCCGAAGAGATAGAGAGTGGTGTCAATTCTATGTATCAGCGGTTACAGAGTTCGTATATGTATAATTTGCGAATGTGGACATTGGATATTGTCGCCGGAGAGGGCCGTGTTGGAAATGAAGCCGGTGGAAACGGTCTTGAAACGACGCAGTTGTCTAACTTCACAGCGACCAGCGATAACTCCGGGGCTAAGGAATTATGGCGCGGACCCTGGGCGGGAATCAGTCGAACGAATTGGATTTTGACGAATATCGATAAATCTCCGAAGATTTCTGATGCAAAGAAAACCCAATACAAGGGAGAGGCTCATTTTTTAAGAGGGTTGTATTATTTCAATCTGGTACGGTTGTTCGGCGATGTGCCCTGGATAGACAAGCAACAGACTGCAAGCGATGATTTGCAGGTGTCGAGAACATCGAAAGATATAGTTTACCAGCACATCATTGATGATTTTTCTGATGCGGCATCGATGTTACCGGCTGTTTATGAAAATACGACCGACATAGGACGTGCGACGAAAGGGGCTGCATTCGGGTTACTCGCAAAAGTTTATTTGACATTGAAACGGTATAACGAAACTTTGGTTGCTATCGACTCGGTGACGAATCTTGGAGTTTATTCTCTTAATCGGAAATATGAATGGAATTTCAGCGATTTGCGCGAAAACGGTCCAGAGAGTTTATTTGAGGTTCAGTATGAAAAAGATGTGACAGCATACAGTGAATTTGATATATTGGGACAAGGAGGGTGGCATCACGAGTATATGGCTCCTTTGGCAAGTATCAATATCGGAGGACCGTGGGGAAATTTCGGTTGGTTTGCTGTTTATCCCGAATTTGTAGAAAGTTATGAACCAGGCGATTTGCGTAAGTCGGTTTCTGTTTGGTGTGAAGGAGATGTCTATCAAGGCTGGTCTTATGATCCTACTTGTTCGCAGACGGGGCATAACGTGAAAAAGTTCTTGTGTGAAAATATAGGTGTCGACCGGGCGATGGATAGCCCACTTAATTTCCCGGTATTGCGATTTGCCGATGTTTTGTTGATGCAAGCAGAAGCGTTAAATGAGTTGGGGCGTTCGTCCGAAGCGGCTGCTCTGGCATCTTCCGAGAATGATGGCGGTCCGTTGAATCGAGTACGCGTGAGAGCTGGTTTGCCTAATGTGACCACTACCGACCAAGTAGAATTGAGAGAAATTATCAGGCATGAACGTCGTATGGAATTAGCGTTCGAGGGTGGACACCGATGGTTCGATTTAGTTCGATACGATAACGATGGCGAGTATGCAAAGACATTTTTCCAAAGTATAGGTAAAACTAATTTTACTACACCTAAGCATTTGCTGTTGCCAGTACCTATCGACGATATAGATGCCAATCCTAATTTGTTGCCTAATAATCCGGGGTACTAAAATCGGGATTAGTTTTCCCACAGAGAGAAAAAGTATTGAGTGAAAAGCTTGTTTGATGTAAAAATGTAAATCATGAAAATACGAATTCTAACATTATTGTTTTCTGCTTTTATCGTAGGAGCGAGTTATGCTCATGACGATCTTGTGTATAGAACCGCTTCGGAGTGGAGCTTCGATGCTGGAAATCAGTCGACTATTTCGGAAACGTACGGTTCGGTATTCTTGGGCGGGGCGGTGGTTGCCGATTATAATGGCGACGGAATTCCCGACATTTGTGAGATAGATACATCGGGCGAAGAGATACGTTGGATATGGAAACTGGGTAACGGCGATAATGAATGGAGCGAGATTGAGGCTATAACGTTTGGAGAAACAGCTACCGATAAATGTGCGGTAGGTGATTTTAACGGTGACGGGAAAGCCGATATTGCCGTGATGAGATCAGGCTCTTCTTTGGCTACGTGGTATATAGATTATGCTCCATGTGACGGACAGTTCGATGAAAAGGGGAGATTCGGTTTATCGGGCGATATTCCGTTGTCGGGCGATTTCAATGCCGATGGAGTAGATGATATTTGCGTATATCGCCCCTCTTCCGGTACTTGGTATGTTTGTTTCGCCGATATATCGGGGTATCCAGAGTTCGAGAGCCATTTGGCTATTAATGGAGTTTTGTTCGGAACGTCGGGCGATATTCCTTTTGTGGGCGATTTTGATGGCGATGGGTATGACGATATGGCTTTGTTACGAGCATCGGAGAACCGCGTATTGGTTAATCTATATGATCGAAAGAAACCTAAATATGAACATTATGCCGATCTGAACGGTGTCGGAGTTTCTGATTTGGAGATTACTGTTCCAGTACAGAATGTAGTGGCTGTTTCGGCGGCAGACATTGATTTGTCCCGTCCTAAATCATTGCCTTTGGCTACGCAGGAAGAGGTGGGATCAGAGGTAAATCTGCGACATGGCTGGACTTGTATTTTCGATAATTCTCTTGATGTGGATAAATGGGCTGCTGCGTTGCAATATGCGGGTATCAATACATTGGAATATCACCCGTGGATGAGAGCTCATGAGGAGGTTGCACCGGAGACCGAAACATGGAATACGTATGTCGGTGATGACCGTTTGTGGACCAGCAAGGCTATGATGAAACAGAAAGTAGAGAAGTTTCGATCGATAGGAGGGCGTTCAATTTGTTATACAGGTATTTATGCCAGTACGTCAGCTTTTGCTCTTGCACACCCCAGTTGGGCCATGAAAAATGAGGCTGATAAAAGTTTCATGACATACGGGGGATCTTATCTGTATTTAATGTCTACTAACGAGAATGTGAACGCTCCTTATGAGGTGAACGGAAAGAATTATAAGAGCTTTAATGAATATTTCATAGCGCAGGCCGTCGCTGCTCAACAGGAATATAATTATGACGGTTATCGTTGGGACTGGTATGGTTTGCCTGAAACGTATGTTTGTGACGGATTGGCCGGTACGGGAAATTTTTCTTATGAAATGGCACAATTTGTCACCCAATTGGATATTGCTGTTAAGGAAGTAAGGAGTGATGTTACGACTACGGCATTGCAACTTCCTTCGACTAGTGGAAATGTGCCCCATTTGACGACGGGAGCGGTAGTTAATCATCAGTTTATGGAACTTTGGCCGTATGGTACGGGAACAAAATATAGTGACCTGTATCGTGATATTTATGATGCTAAATCGCGTTATCCCGATAAACCTGTGTTCGCTAATTTTTATCCTCCGACGGAAATGAATTTATCGACCAGTTGGCCGGTTGAAAACATAGATTATCAATTCGCTACCTGTCTTTCGGCAGGAGGATACCCGTCTGCGCAGGTGGTCGACGGTGTTGCCGGATTTACCGATCCTGTACCGTTTCATGCCGTAAATTATCCGGCAAGCGTACTCGAACGTATCGCCCAGTGGAATAAATTTGTCGCTGCTTATGGTGCTTATTTCTATTATTCGAACCCTGCTTATCTTATTACCGATTATGTCCGGGGAGACTTTACGGTTTCGGGGAGTAATAGCGGAGTGCTCGGGACGTTGAAAAAGCGTTATGATAAAAGGACACGTGAGATAGATGCTTTTGTCGTGGATCTTGTGAACTATGGTAACAGCCGAGATTTACGTTGGGACGAAGTTAATACAGTTCCTTCTTCTACACAGGTTTCGGTTTCATTTACTTTACCCGATGGTTTTGTCGCAGATAAACTGTATTGCATTACTATCGACGGAAGAAACGAAGTTCCCTATTCCTTGAACGGCAATAAAGTGGAGGTTTCTCTTCCATCGGTGTCGGTATTTGCTTCGTTGGTACTGACTTCGACAAAATCGCAAGAGCTCCCTTCGGAACCGAGCGGGGTAGGAAGTATGCCAGAATTGTTTACATTCGGTTATGATGCGAAAGTCGAGACTTTAAATAAAGATGAGGCTACCTATATCTCTGTTATGCAAGAGGGGAAACCTTATGTAGTAGCCAGCGAGTTCGGCGGGAATGTGGCCGAGTGGTATGAAATCACAGATGCTTATCAGGGAGAATCCGCTATTCGCGTGACTGCCGGTGATATTCGGTTCAATACGACGGACAACGGAGCAATTCGGATTCCTATCGAAAAATTCAACCGGTTCAAACTTGCTGTTCGTTCGAATAATACGACTACCTCATGGTTCGGATTCCGGCTATTGAAACCGTCTGAAACATCGTCTGTGTGGGAATCGAGGGACTTGTATTATCGCATAGGTTATAGTCAGCCTAATATCGCTTATATCACATTGACTCCTGTGAAACCGCAGAACGGAGTATGGGTAGAATATGAGCGGGATATTTTGAGCGATGTGATTGGTCTGTGGGGTGCGGAATGGGCAAATGCGATCGTAACCGATGTGCATTACGGACCGGTAGATAGAAATAGTGCAGACTATGATAACTTGATTTTTATGTCGCCCGATTATAACAGTGGAATCGATAATCAAAAAAAAAACGATAAAATAAAGTGTTGGACTGAAAACGGCAGAATATGCATTGAGGTTTCCGATTTTTATCGGGGGAAAGAGTTCCGTCTACAAATTACCGATTTGTCGGGGCGGGTAATTGGTATGGAAGACTGCATTGTAGATAGTTATCGATTATTATCCGAGACGATACTTTCGATGCCGGGTGCATATTTTATACAGGTCATAGATAAAGAAACTGATGTGACGGTGCTGCAGATCCGTTGCATCGCAAATTAAAATAATGTATAACAATAAAAGTGATTACCATGAGAAAAATTGTCTTTTTATTAACAGCTTTATGCTTATCCATGAGTGCATGGAGTCAGGACGGATTGGTATATTGGTCGCAAGCCGACGGTTACAAATTCGATTTTGATTTAGATGGAACGGTAGATTTTTCGTTACCGACACAAACGACTGATAAAGCTATTTCGCAAGTATTTGTGTTCGATGCGAATGGCGATGGGTATTTCGACCTTTGTGAGCTCGATTTAAACGATAATCTCATTAATTGGATTTTTTATTATAATGATGGGAATAATAACTTCGTAGACCCTCAAACAGTCATATATGGCATGTCGGAAGGAGATAAAAAATTGGCCGGAGATTTTAATGGTGACGGTATCGGCGATGTGGGTATCCGTCGCGATAATGAGTTTGGCCTTTGGTGGCTGATTACGTTCCAAGCGATGGCTCCTGATGTAAACCAACAGTTCGGAATTAGCGATAAAGACTTATTGGTTGCCGGAGATATGAATGGAGACGGGCAGGACGATATAGTGTGCTATGATAAGGGTTCTTGGTTATGCTCTTTTACTCCGTCAGATACGGAATATAAGACTCCCGATTTTGTCTCAAAAGATGTGCAGGTGACTTTCGGTACATCGTACGATATACCTGTGTTGTGCGACGTGGACGGTGACGGGTATGCCGATATGGGGTTGTGTTCTGTCGATGACGAGGAAGTTAGTTTTAATCTCCATAGTGCGACGAAAACTGCAAATAACGGATATAGCAGCGATAATGGTCGAGGTACTTTCGATAAGGTTGTACTTATGCCTTCGGGTATAAATCCTACTTGTGTATGTGCTGTAAAGAGTAAAGGAACGACCGGCATCGAATCGGAGCATGCCGTGGCAAATGTCAGTGTATATCCTACCTTAGTACGGGCTGGGGATTCTTTTACCGTGAAAGGTAACGATGTGACGAAAGTGAAAATATACGGTATGATGGGACAACTTGTTAAGGAAATCGATACCGACGGTAGCATGTCGACGGTTGTCGTTTCGGTCGATGGTTGGGCTCAGGGAACATATTTTGTTTGTTGCGAAAGTGAAGGTGCCGTTTCTTCGTCTAAATTAATCGTTCAATAAGTGAATTGAGTCTGTATGAAAATCTATTTGAAATATATATTTCTGTTTCTTATTGCCGGGAGTATCTTTTCTTCGTGTAACCAAAAAGATGAGAAGGTGTATTCTTTTTGGGCACTTCAAAATAGGGCGACGGGAGAATATTTGTATGAAGACGACGGCGAATGTAAATTCAGCCGTGAAAAGCAAGGCGATAAGTCTTTGTGGAAAATAGCGGCTGCTGAGGGCGATCATGTTTGTATCGTAAATAAGAAGAGTGGTAGATATTTGTCTCTCGATAATGGGCAGGTCGTTTGTTCTGTGGTCGATCAACCGGTTACCGAATCTGCCGAATGGTACTACGGGAATTTCGATTTTGTTACTCAAACTAATAGCGGCTGGTACACAATTTCGAATCGTTCGGCCGAGTCGAATTTGCATTTGGTGGAAAAAGATGGTACACTTTGCATGCAGGATAACGCAAACAGAAATACCGATTTTTCTGCCCATTGGACTTGGGTGAGAGAAGAGGGTACTCCTTTGCCTTATTCTTTTACTCCCGATGGAGTTACGGATGCTTCTTTTTTGGGAATACGAACGGCTAAGGCTATTTCTCCAACCGAGATACACTCCGATTATCACGGAGAGAAAGTATGGAAATTATCTCAGGATATTTCGTCTTTTCCGAAATTTTCCACTGAAAACAATTTGTTGATAGAGGCTCTGTACAATATGGCATTGGAAGAGATGTTGATGGATGTGCGCAGCGACAGCACATTTAGGGCCGGCGCTCTTTGGCCCGATACATGGACTCGTGATGCCGTGTACAGTATATGGTTCAGCTATGCATGGATTATGCCGGAAGTGTCTCGGAAAACTCTCGATAAGCAGACTCTTCGTAATCCTCGCGAGGCCTTGCAGGACACAGGTAGCGGAGGTTCATGGCCTATATCGACCGACCGTGTGGTGTGGGCACTCGCTGCTTGGGAGTACTATCTGTACACAGGAGATAGTTCGTGGCTCGAAGGTGCTTATGAAGGTTTGAGCTATACGGCTCGAAAGGACATTCATGTAGCATTCGATAAACGCATAGGGCTGTTCAAAGGGGAGACTTGTTCGATGGACTGGCGTACCCATACTTATCCGAATTGGTTTACCAATGTGACGATAGGCAGTTCGTTTTCTTGTGGAACAAATGCGCTGCACATGTTCATGTATGAGTTTTTGTCGAAGACGGCCGGCATACTCGGTAAACCAGAAAGTGAGAAAACATATTGGGAAAGTTTCAGGAATGTGTTGAAGGATTCGATAAACAAACATTTCTGGAACGAAGACAAAGGTTTATACGAGTGTTACTTGTATCCCGAAATTTCGGGGTATAAGGCTTCGGAACGGGTCGGTGTCATGTCGAACGGACTGTGTGCTGTTTTGGGAGCGAGCACCGATGAGCAAATTCGCCGTATGGTCGGTAATTTCCCGCTATATCCATACGGGGCTGCTGTTCTTTATCCTTCTATTCCCGACGATTTTGCATACCACAATAAAAGTGTTTGGCCGGTTTGGCAAACACCGTATATGTATGCGGCTCGTCAGGTGGGCAATATATCGGCAGTGGAACACATGGCGGCTTCTTTAACGAGAGCTTCGGCTCTTTTCCTGACACATAAGGAGAATATGACTTACGACACCGGATATGATCGGGGTACAGCTTTGAATTCGGATAGGCAACTGTGGTCGGTTTCTTCCTATATCAGTTTGGTGTATAGAGTTTTGTTCGGCATGAATTTGACGGAACGAGGAATCGCATTTAATCCTGTCGTACCCGATATAGTGAACGGCTGGCTTTCTTTGTCGGATTTCCGCTATCGCGATGCGACGATAGATATAAAGGTATCTGGAAAGGGAAATCGGGTGAAATCGTTGAAAGTCAATGGCGAGAAACAAGCATTGCCTTTTGTCCTTCCAGCCGATAGTAAGGGGGAATATTCGATCGAGATAGAAATGATGATCGATGAACCGAAAGGCAAAATAAATTTGGTGAAGGCCGGACCCGGGAAATGTTGGTCGCCGGTAGAACCTGTTTTGGTATTGAACGGTTCGACTCTAAGTTGGAAGGAAGAGGAAAATATGAAGTACTACCTTCATTCCAATTTTTCTGAGGTGGATAAACTGGTAACCTCTCCTTACGATTTAATTGGGGCTCCCGATGGATTTTATTCGGTTTATGCTGTCGATGAAAAAGGATTTGCATCGGATATGTCCAATGCGGTTGTTTATTCTACTTGGCAATCGGTTTGTGAAGCGGAGCAGAGCTCTCATTCAGGAACGGTTTCTAATCTTCACAAAGGATTTTCGGGGAGTGGCTTTGTTATCGATTTGTTTGCACGTCCGGCTAATGTGAAGTTTCAGGTACAAGTCCCCGAGGCCGGCGATTATGCCATAGCCCTTCGGGGTGCTAACGGACACGGGCCGCATGGTACATGGTGCGCCATACGTTCGGTGGCAGTGGACGGAAACGACGCCGGTACATTCATTTTGGAAGCAACAGGCGATTGGAAACAATGGTTGGATTCCAATTATATTGTTCTTCGAGGGTTGAATGCCGGAGAACATACGGTGTCGCTTTCTATCGATCCTGAGAAGAAAGGATATGACTTTAATATGTCGCATGGACGGGAAGACGCTAATGATTGCCATATCGATTGTTTAAAGTTGATTCGACTTTAATAAAGTCTTATTGTTTATTTAGGAAAGAGAATATCTTGCTATGCAGGGTATTCTCTTTCTGTTTTTAACGGACTTTTTATGATCCTGCCAAAAATCTATTTGTCGGCGGTTTAATCATTGGAAGAATAAGAAAGAATATTTTTAAATTTAAGAAAATAATTCCTATATTTGACTAATAGATTGTTCGAATAGGTCTTAGTAGTGATAATAAAAATTTCAATATGGAAATGAGAAGAATATTTTCGGTCGTTGTCTGTGCGGTGGGAATTTTTTTCTCCATGACAGCCGGGAGCAAAGACGAGTGCTTGAACAGTTACGTATCGGCAGACAGTTTGCTTCTGTACGAATATTACGAAACGTATGTTATGATTCGGCCTTTGAATTATCCTCGGATATTTCCAGAGCAGAAAGCTGTTGCGCCTGACTGGTTTCATTATCGGGATAGGGTGATAGAGACCCGTGTCTTTGCGCTGAGGAAGCAGATTAGGGAGGAGTATTTGCGAGATTATCCTTTGGAGAGAGGATCCGTACGTGTGTGGCTCGTTTTTTCTCTTCGTACGGGTGAGTTGGAAACTGTGGAGGTAATGTTTAGAAAGGGGATATTAGAAGATGCCGACAGTTTCCCCGCACGGGAGATTATTGCGATGTGCATGAATTCCGATTGGAGTGGAAGCACGTATATAATGGAGCATGAACCGGATAAATATGATAGCATGTACACGGAGTATTTTTTTTCGCTATATTATTAGCGTGAAGAATAGGAGTAAGTCTCGTAATTGCATAAAAAATTGAAGGACGAGTGTGAATAGGTTTTGTGAAAATGTTTTATCTTCACCGCCAAATAATGAATTATGGCATCTTATTCCAGAAAATCGACCCGTAATAAAGCTCTTTGGGGATATCTGTTGCTTATTGCCGTTTTGTTGTCATCTTCGTGGTTTGTGTATCATGAGATAAATTTGCTAGTATCGATAAAAGCGGTCGAGGCGGATATGAGGCTGAAACGTCAGGAGATGTCTTCCGCTTTATCGGCTCTGTATAGAGCGGAGACGGTGGGACAATCGCTCGTTTGGGGACAGTTTTCGGATTATCCGGTATATAGGAGAGTGACGAATGATGCCGTAACATGTGTGGATTCGTTACGTCGTATTACATCGGACTCTGTCCAGCTGTCCCGAATCGATAGTATTATCGGTCTGCTGAATCGGAAAAATGCGGTTATACGGCGATTGATGGGAACCACGATTGATGTGGCCAAGGAGCAAAACCGGAAAATAGAGGATATGATGAAACAGCAAGATTCGTTGATCCTTATTCAGAATCGTCAGCAAAGATTGGTTCGACAGAGCGATTCGCTGATAGAGAAACGCCGCTGTAAAAATGTGTTCGGACGAATAGCCGATGCTATTTCGGGAAAATCACCTACTCGGTTAGATAGCATTCGGATAGAATCGAAACGTATAGGAGCGTTGAGCGATTCGTTGGCTGCCGATTTGAAAGCGATGGAAAGCGGTTATAACGAGATCCGGGAGTTGTCTCAACAGGCTCTCGAACGGGAGCGGTGGCGATTGAGAAACGATAATCAACGGTTGAACGGTCAGATCAATCGTCTGATGAATAGCTTTGAACGAGAGCAACTTATTGTATCGGAGAAGATACAAGAACGAAATGAACAGATTCGTCAGGAGTCTATGAGAGCTTTGGTCGCTGTGGCTTCCGGTGCTATTTTATTGGCGGTTATTTTTGGGGTATTGGTTTGGAAAGGTTGGTTAAGGGACGATCGTTTTCGTAGGGCATTGGAAGAAGCTCGGAGACGAGCCGAAGATTTGTTGGAGGCTCGGGAAAAGTTGATGCTGACGATAACGCACGATTTTAAGGCTCCGCTCGGTTCTATTATCGGATATGTGGAGTTGATGATGAGGCTGGATAATACCGAACGGCAAAAGTTCTATTTGCAAAACATGAAGGCATCATCGGATCATTTGCTTTCGCTGGTAAGCGATTTGCTCGATTTTCACCGTTTGGAGTCGCATAAATTGGATATAAATCATATTGCTTTCAGCCCCAAAGTATTATTCGATAAAATAGTATCTGCTATGCAACCTGTGGCGGATAAGAAACAACTGAATCTGGTATTGAAAGTTGAGAAATCGGCCGATGCCAATTTTTCGGGCGATCCGTTAAGGATTAAGCAAATTGTCGATAATTTGTTGTCCAATGCTTTGAAGTTTACAGCCCGGGGTACGGTGACGATTCATGTGTTTGTGCGTGTTCGATATCTTGTTTTTTCGGTTAGCGATACGGGACGGGGAATAGCCCGAGATGATTTGGAACATATATTTCAGGCTTTTACACGGCTTTCTTCGGCACAGGGAGTCGAGGGATTCGGATTGGGGTTGGCTATTACTCGACAGCTCGTCGATTTGATGGGCGGGCGTATAGATGTCCGCAGTGTGGAGGGTGTTGGCAGTACGTTTACCGTGGAAATTCCATTGGAAGAAGTCTCGGAGAAGACCGGCGATACGAAGGCTTTTTCGGGGAAACGTTGCCTATTGCTCGATGACGATAAATTACAATTGACACTTTTTGAGAATCAGTTGAAACAATTGGGTATAGAATCGGTTGCCTGCATGAAGGCCGAGGAGATTTTGGGTTATCTGGAACATGAGCATTTCGATGCTTTGTTTACCGATATGCAGATGCCGGAAATGGACGGAGTGAGTTTTTTGAAATTTTTGAGGGAGTCTCATATCGCTCTGGCGAGAAAGCTTCCGGTTGTAATGGTTACGGCGAGGAGCGATGCAGACCAATTCCTTTCGGAAGGTTTTTCGGGAATTTTACACAAGCCTTTTTCGTTGGCGCAATTATCTTTTTGTTTATCGGGGATTTGGAATGAAGAGGCAACTCCCCGTGAGATAGAAGATGAGGGTGAAAGAGGAGAGGCTCCGTATGATTTTGCGGCTCTTACGGCTTTTGCCGAAGATGATGCGAAGGCTCGCCGGAAAATATTGGAGACATTCTTTCAGGAGATAAATAGCCAGATAGAGGAGTTGAAAGGGGCCGCGGCTCGTCGCGATGGGATTGTGGTATCACGTATTGCTCATAAGTGGCAACCGATTTTCGCCATGTTGAAAATTTCGGATATGTTGCCGGTGTTGTCTCGATTGGAAGAGGAAGGTGCGCATAAGTGGACCGATGAGCTGTCTCGAAATCTTGATAAGTTGTTGGTCTGTGCTGAGAAAATACGTACAGGCCTTAAATTGGTATTGGCAAAGGAGGAATAATTATGAAGCATATTCTCATTGTAGAAGACGATACGACATTTGCTGTTATGTTGCAGACGTGGCTTTCCAAGAAAAAATTTTCGGTAGCATCTGTTTCGGGAATTGCAGCAGCGAAAAAAACTCTTATTGAAAGTTCGGTCGATTTGGTGCTTTGCGACTTACGTTTGCCTGATGGAGACGGCATCGATTTGTTGGAATGGGTGAGCAATCGGAGTGTAAATGTCCCTTTGATCGTAATGACGAGCTACGCGGCTATCCCGTCGGCTGTTCAGGCGATGAAACTCGGTGCGAGAGATTATATATCTAAGCCGGTGAATCCGGAAGATTTATTGCAAAAGATAAACGAGGTTTTTAATGCGGGTGTCAAGACTGGGAAACAGATTCCTGTGTCTGAATCTGTACCGGAAGAAACAAATTATTTAGAGGGGCAGAGTGAAGCTGCCCGTCAATTGTATACTTATGTGAAGTTAGTGGCTCCGACCTCTATGTCTGTGCTGATCAATGGGGCCAGTGGGACAGGAAAGGAATATGTGGCTAAACGGATACATCAATTAAGTAAACGTTCGGAGAAACCGTTTGTCGCCATCGATTGTGGAGCCATTCCGAAAGAATTGGCTGCTTCTGAATTTTTCGGGCATAAGAAAGGTTCGTTTACAGGAGCGATTGAGGATAAAGTCGGTGCTTTTATAGAAGCTGATGGGGGAACGATTTTTCTTGATGAAATAGGAAATCTGAGTTACGATGTTCAGGTACAGTTGCTACGTGTGTTGCAAGAACGCAGAGTGAAGCCCATTGGGACTACAACGGAAGTAAAAGTCGATGTGAGGTTGATTGCTGCGACAAATGAAGACTTGAAGGCGGCTATAAAATCAGGTGCATTTAGGGAAGATTTGTATCATCGAATCAATGAATTTACGATCTATATGCCGCATTTGTGCGAACGAGGTGAGGATATACCGTTGTTTGCTAATTTCTTTTTGGATCAAGCCAATCGAGAACTCGAAAAGCCTGTTCCCGGATTTTTGCCGGAAGCGATGGAACGGATTTCTCAATATACTTGGCCGGGAAATTTAAGAGAAATGCGTAATACTGTTATGAGGGCGGCTTTACTTGCTCAGGGGAATCCCATACGTGTGGAACATTTGGGCATAGACATGAATATAGACAAGTCGATAAATATTTTACACGATCCGGATAGTGAGCGGACTAAGATTGTATCGGCATTACAGAAATGTTCGGGTAATAAAAGTAAAGCGGCTGCAATGTTAGGCATAGATAGAAAGACATTGTATAACAAGTTGAAATTGTATCAAATCGAGTAACTTATATATTTGTAGAATATAGGATACGGTTCGTCATAGTCAAGTCGGAAATCTTATTTTCGCTTGCCTTTGCACTTATCTCTCACTGTATTTGAGGATAAAAGGGTGTGGAATTTTTCCACACCCTTTTTCTTTTTATTCTACAAATTTCCACATAAGATTTTTGTATTCTATTTATTTAATTTATTTATAATCAGTTGTTTGTGTATTCTTTGGAAGTGTTGGCATAACGATTGTTGTTTTATAGTCGAAGAATGGAATATAGAATGTATAACTAAAAAAGTT
The DNA here is from genome assembly GCF_023656675.1 of Barnesiella sp. B2-R-119. Taxonomy (NCBI): domain Bacteria; kingdom Pseudomonadati; phylum Bacteroidota; class Bacteroidia; order Bacteroidales; family Barnesiellaceae; genus Barnesiella; species Barnesiella sp. B2-R-119. Next base: position 553,910 of record NZ_JAMOKL010000002.1, on the reverse strand, counting down.
AGAATTATGAAAAAGTTAATGTTATCAGTAGCTGTGTTCATGATGGGAGTATCTACTCTTGGTTTGTATGCACAAGATTCCAATGTAGAGCCTGTAAAGAAAGATAGTGTCCCAACCGAAGAACCTAAGAAAGAGGAGCCTAAATCAGAGGCAGCTTGGGTTTGTATGAGCGAAGAACCTGCTAAGACAGACAGTGTGCCGTCTCAGGAACCCAAGAAAGAAGAACCCAAGACTTCATCGGTTTATATGAATGAAGAACCGGCTAAAACCGATAGTGTGCCTTCGCAGGAGCCTAAAAAAGAAGACGTTCAAAAGATATTTTCTATCAGATAACTTTTGTGAAAGATATTTTATAGGCTAACCCTAAAAAACGTTCTTATTTTTTATCTGTTTTAGTGAAGATGATGATGGTCCCGATATCTCCTATAAGGAGGTATCGGGATTTAATTTTCTAATATTTAGTTAGATAGATAGAATGTCGTGAATATATAATATGATTAGTAATAATAACTAAATAAATAATTCTAAATAATCCATGCATTTTACATATATTTGTACAATAGAATTTGTATTTTATAACTCTGTTTAAGAGGAAGAAGTGCAAAAGTTCGAGGGAGAGGCTGATTTTATCGAGGATAACGTATTGTTGTCTGGAAGCTTAGGCTTTGCCTAAACTAAAATAGCAATGGTGGAAAACGACAGTATCGGGTGGTATGTAGCGAAAACGTATCGGCAGGAACGTAAGATCAAAGACCTTCTTGCCCGTATGGGTATAGAGCATTTTGTACCTTTCCATCAAGTCGTAAAGGAGATTAACGGGAAGCGAAAAAAAGTAGAAGAGCCTTTTGTGAACGGGTTGATATTTGTTCGAGGAAATAAAAAAAGTTGCATTGAGTTGATTAACGAATATGGGTATCCTATGAGATATTTGCGGGATTTTTCCACTCGTTCGCTTTTACGTGTACCCGATAAGCAAATGGAGGATTTTATCTATTTGGTAGACCGTCATGAAAATGAGATAGAATTGTTTCCCCATGATTTAAAACGAGGAGATCGGGTACGTGTGGTCGCAGGGACTTTTGCCGGAATCGAAGGGGAGTTAATCCGCATTGCAGGCCATCGTCGAGTGGTGGTTCGTCTCGAAAATTTATTTTCAATCGCTACGGTTTTTATACCGGGGGGATATTTGGAAAAGATATGCGACCGGTGATTAAATATATTTCATTTTATGATTTTGCCGATTCTGGGATAGCGCGGAATTATAGCGTTGCTGCGGCTAATAAAATGGATTATATCATTGAATCTCTTGTAAGAATCGGATATGACGTAGAGGTAGTTTCGGCATCGGCATGTATAGAAAGCGGGACGTTTCGATGGTATAAGTCTCGGGTTGAAGAGAGACAGCCTCATGTGAAAACGAGATTTTTCTCGTCGTTTCGTTGTCGATCTAAAATATTAGTCTTGTTGCGACTTATTTGGGGGGTATTGCAATTATTGAGTTATCTTCTTTTTTGTGTTAAAAAAGGAGAGTCTATATGGGTATACCATTCTTTGTATTATTACAATGTGATTTTGCTGGCAAAAAAAATAAAGAAATTCAAACTGATTCTCGAAGTAGAAGAGATTTATCAAGATGTTTCTCCTGTTCCTCGGTATATGGAACGTTGGGAATGCAAGATGATAGACGTTGCGGATAAGTTTGTGTTTTCGACCGATCTTCTGAATGATAAAGTAAACAGGCAAAAGAAGCCTCATTTAGTTATTTATGGGACTTATCGGTGTGTGCCTGTGATGAGCGAACGGCACGGAGACAATAAGGTGCATGTTGTCTATTCTGGTACACTTGATCCCAATAAAGGCGGAGCTATGGCGGCTGCGGGTGTGGCGGCGTCCTTGCCGTCTACATATAGAGTTCATATACTTGGATTTGGGAATCCGGGAGAGATACAGGCGATTAAAGAGCTGTGTGAAGAGATGTCGGGCAAAGGCGGTGCGGTAGTCTCCTATGATGGGGTACTGAAAGGGAGTGCATATATAGATTTTTTACAGACGTGTCAGATTGGCCTGAGCACGCAGAATCCTGATGCGGCGTTTAATAATACCTCGTTTCCGTCGAAAATATTATCTTATATGTCGAATGGTTTGCAAGTCGTTTCTGCCGATATAGAAGCGGTACGGCGAGCTTATGGAATTTCGGGTTATATTTATTATTATCAGAAACAAGAACCCAGCGATATAGCAAATGCCATATTGAATGTGGATTTGGATAATCCTTTTGACACGCGGGCGGTGGTACAGTCTTTGGATAATAGGTTTGTAGAACAATTGAGTTTGTTTCTCCGTGATAGAGTTTAGTGATATAAAAGGGAAATACATAGGTAATAAGAACCTAATTAACAATGTACTGGGCTCTTTCCTTGTTCGAGGGTTCGGCTTTTTGGTTTCTTTTGCCTTGTTTCCTCTTTATCTGAACTATTTCGATGACAATACCGTATTAGGGTGCTGGTTCACGATGTGCTCTGTTTTATCATGGATACAAGTCTTTGATTTGGGAATAGGCAATGGCTTGCGGAATCATTTGACGGCCGATTTGAGTTTGAAAAACTATGAAAGTGCCCGGCAATATATATCATCTTCTTACATTTTGATGGGAGGTGTCACTGTATTTATTTCGTTTTTAGCATTTATAATAAGCCGATATATAGATTGGAATTCGGTTTTCAATATTTCGGAACAAAGCATATCGCCAGAGAGTTTGCGTAAAGGGGTTGTTATCGCTTTATGTGGCGTATTGTGTTTTTTCTTTCTGAAATTGATTATCTCTATTTTGTATGCCTTGCAGAAATCGGCGCTACCTAATTTCTTGAATCTGCTTTCTACCGTTTTATTATTGATTTTTCTGTGGGTATATGATCCGACCGGAGATGTCGAACGAGATTTTGTAACGATTTCTTGGGTGCAGGCTGTTACAGGGTGTTTGCCGTTATTGGTAGCGACAATAATTGTTTTTGCAAAAGACCTGAAAGAATGTTTGCCATCGTTCAAGTACTTTCGGTGGGATAAAGCCACTGGTGTTTTGTCGTTGGGAATTTTGTTCCTTGTCTTGCAGTTGTTATACATGATAATTACTGTAACCAACGAGTTTTTTATATCCTACTTTTTCGATCCGTCTTTCGTTGTAGAATATCAGATATATATAAAGATATTTTCAATCGCCGGTACATTTGTGTCTTTGGCTCTGATTCCGGTATGGTCGGCTGTGACGAAAGCATTTGTAGAAAAACGTTACGATTGGATAATCAAGTTGGTCCGTTTTCTGTATTTTGTCGCTGGTATTGCTGTATTGTTTCAATTGGCTATCATTCCATTTCTTGACCCGATATTGGAATTTTGGTTAGGCGAGAAGGCTATCGAGGTGAATTTGTCCGCTGCATTGCTGTTTGCCCTATTGGGGTGTGTGATGATTTGGGTATCGGTTTTGACGAGTGTCGTTAATGGTTTAGGCACGCTTAAATGCCAGTTGTATGGTTTTTTATGGGCTGTACTCTTCAAAGTCGTAGCTATCGTTTTATTTTCTTCGTGGATTCCGTGGACGATTGTAATCACAGCTACGATTGTAGGTTTATTGCCCTACTGTGTCTGGCAACCTATGGTGATGAACAGGCAGTTGAAAATGTTGAATAAAGAGGCGTTTCAAAATGGGTAAGAAACTGTTGATCGTCAATACTTATGCCAATTTGTGGTCAACCGGCAGGATTGCGGCCGAGATAGGGGAGATTGCGGTAAAACATGGTTGGCAGTGCTATTTTGCATACGCAAGCGAATCGAATCTTTGCTCATGTGAGGAGATTAGAATTAATAAAAGCGTTATATCGTATATTATACATACCTATTTGTTTTCCCGTATTCTCAATTTGAAAGGATTCGGTTCTTGGATTGAGACGAAGTTATTTATCAGAAAAATAAAGAAAATAGCTCCCGATATAATTCATTTGCATAATATTCATCAGAATTTTTTGAATTTGCCACTTCTTTTCTCTTTTTTGAAAAAAGCGGGTATTCCGGTTATTTGGACCCTTCACGACTGTTGGGCCGTGACTGGGGGGTGTACTCATTTCGTGTACAATAAATGCGAAAATTGGAAAACGGGTTGCTATCGATGTCCGAGATGTGGTAATAGCGATACGGGCGGGGAATTAAAAGGGGTGTTCCGTACTATGCCGTGGGTGTTAAGAAAGAAAGAAGCATATATAACTTCTGTTCCGAATCTGACTTTTGTTACAGTCTCGGAGTGGCTGTCGGGCGTAGTGAGAAGTTCGGTTGTCGGTTCTGTACCTGTACAGGTTATTTCCAACGGAGTGGACAGTACTCGATTCTATCCTCGTACCGATATACAAGCCATTAAACAAAAGTATGGTTGTGGCAACCGCTTCATGATTGTGGGGGTAAGTTCTCATTGGAGTGCGTCAAAGGGATTATATGATTATTATAAACTGAGGGAATTATTGCCGGCCGATCAGTTCGTGGTCGTTTTGGTGGGGATAACCTCTGAGCAGAAAAACAATATACCCGATGGTATCATCGGGGTAGAGCGAACAGAGAATCTTGATGAACTGGCTCTTATTTATTCGGCGGCAGATGTGGTGACGAGTTTGTCGTACCAAGAGACTTTCGGACTTACTATTGTGGAAGGGTTCGCTTGTGGTACACCGGCGGTGGTCTATGACAATACGGCGTTGCCTGAATTGGTAGACTCTGATACGGGCTTAGTTGTAGAAACCGGAAATATGGAGCGACTGGCCGAGGCGATAAGACAGGTTTGTAAGACGGGTAAATCGTTTTATTCGCAGGCGTGTCGGGAAGTGGCGCAAACCCGGTATGATAAATTTTGCCAGTATGAGAAATATGTCGAATTATATGAACAGGCGCTTGTTCCGAAAAAGGTATGATTGAGACGATCGTTATTGGTTTAATATGTGTGTTTTTGGCCTATTTGGGGCGTTACAGACGATTGAGCTGGGGCTTTGGCGCAGCGATGACCATATTATTCGTTTTCCTTGCGATACGCTATGAATGGGGAAACGACTATCGTCAATATATAGACAAATTTACAGTATATAATTCGATCGATGAATTTAATTATTCAGATCCTAACGAACGATGGGAAGTCGGTTGGATATTCTTGTATCGGATATTCAAACCATTCGGCTTTTTTTCATTAGTCATTGTCCTTACTGCATTTGAAATATCTGTTTATTATTGGTTTATCAAGAAATATATACCGAAAGAATGGTATTGGTTCGCTGTATTTATTTATGTATTTAATCCTAATTTCATGCTTACGCAATCGTCTATGATGCGTCAGACTTTGGCTATGTGCATAGTTTTGTTGTCCATTCCTTATATTTATAAAAAGAAGGTCATCATTGCAGCGTTATTTATTTTATTTGCCTCATTGTTTCACAGTAGCGCCAAAATATTGTTACCGATAGTTTTTCTTGGATTTGTGAATTGGAGAATGGGTAAGAAGGGGGTGATTATTGGCGTTGTTCTCTTTTTTGCTATTCTGTTGTTCAAGAATATTGTTACATCTATAATTGAAAATACTCTTTCTGTAACGGGTTTGGGAAAATATACCTATTATCTGGAAGAAGGGAAAGAAGAATCGAAATTAGAGTCGGGAATAGGCTTTGTTTATCAGATTATCATCATGAGCATGATATTGTATTATGAAAAAAGACAAGATCGAAAGGACGGATTGATTTTCAAAATAACCGCCCTTTCTTTTCTTTTCGTTCCGTTAGGTTTTATCGCTCAACTTATTGCTCGGATAGGTATGTATTTGCAAGTGTCAATGATAGCAACTTATCCGCTGATGATTCGTACGATCAATAATAGAATTGTACGGGCAGGAACACTGTTTGTAATTATGTTTTTCACTATTTATGACTTCTTCTCATTTTTCAATTCCGAAATTTGGAGAGATTCGTTCATAGAATATCATACTATTTTTGAATCTTTTATTTGGCGATAATTTGTGAGAAAGGCAAATTATTCCTTGTCAAAGTATGAGAGTCGCTTTTTTAATGGGGTTATTCCCGAAGGATAATCGGAATGAGATTATAAAGAATAGCCGGGGGCCGATACAATTCGCTGCGGATGCCTTAGAATGGGGTTATGTGAAAGGAATCAGTGAGCAAAATATTAAATGCGAGTTGTTTAATGCTCCGTTTATAGGCTCTTATCCTAAACGTTATGGAAAACCGTTCTATACATCGTATTCAAATGAAAAAATCTCGAAATGGGTAAATTTGACGAATGTCGGTTTTTGCAATTATACTGGATATAAATTGATTAGCCGATGGATTTGTATGAAGAGGTCGATAAGGAGGTGGTATGGTTCGTCCTACGGAGATACGACAGTTTTGATTGTGTATAGTATTCATACTCCTTTTCTGAAAGCAGCGGTAGATATTAAACGTAAATATAAGAATACTAAGGTTGTACTTATTGTTCCAGATTTGCCTGAATACATGGACTCTAAAAAATCGTTTATCCAATCGATTTTCCATCATATAAACAGGAGAATACAAAATAAGTTGTATGAAGATGTGGACGGTTATGTGTTATTGAGTAAATATATGCAGGAACGATTACCGGTAAAAGGTAAGGCCGTTTCGGTTATAGAAGGTATGTATTATTCGGAGTTCGACAACCATTTTCTCGACGGTGGGATTTGTATGGAACAAAGCGATGAAAAAATTCTTCTTTATACAGGGACGTTAGATGCTCGGTATGGTATAGTGACTTTATTGAGAGCCTTTATGATGTTAAAAAATCCTAGTTATCGGTTGGTCATTTGCGGTGACGGGGATTCTCGAAATACCGTTTTAGAATGTGTGAAGATGGATAATAGAGTTTCTTATAAGGGGCAGTTACCTCGGGAAGAGATTCTTGTGTTACAGCAAAAGGCGACACTATTAGTTAATCCTCGTACTTCCGAAGGGGAATTTACCAAATATTCGTTTCCCTCGAAAACTATTGAATATTTAGCTTCCGGTACGCCAGTTCTGTTGTATAAGCTCGCTGGTATTCCAGATGAATATTATGAATATTGTTTTACGGTGGAAGATAACTCGGACGAAGCATTGTCTAAAAAGATTGATGAGATACTGAATATGGATAGAGCGGTTTTGCGTTCATTAGGAATGAGGGCTCGAAAATTTATCTTGACAGAAAAGTCACCTAAGAATCAATGTAAAAAATTGGTCGATTTAATAGAAAGAATAGTCGAATCTTAATTTAATATATAATCATGTCTATTTTTAAAGATAAGATATTGCTTATTACCGGAGGAACAGGATCCTTTGGCAATGCTGTGTTAAAGCGGTTTTTGGATAGCGATGTCGGTGAAATACGCATATTTAGCCGTGATGAGAAAAAACAAGACGATATGCGGCATCGATTACAGAACCCGAAGGTTAAGTTTTATATCGGTGACGTGCGGGATAAGCGTAGTGTAGATAGCGCTATGAGTGGGGTCGATTATGTGTTTTCGGCAGCTGCCTTGAAACAGGTTCCTTCATGTGAATTTTTCCCTATGCAGGCTGTGCGTACGAATGTGTTTGGCACGGAGAACGTATTGGATTCGGCCGTGGAGCATGGTGTGAAAAATGTTGTTGTATTGTCTACCGATAAAGCGGCCTATCCCATCAATGCTATGGGAATAAGTAAAGCCATGATGGAAAAAGTGGCGATTGCCAAAGGACGCCAGTTGGGTGATTCTGCGACAACGACAATTTGTTGTACTCGTTATGGAAATGTGATGGCGAGTCGGGGATCTGTGATTCCGCTATGGATCGAGCAGATGAAAAACAATGCGGTAATAACGATCACGGATCCCAACATGACACGGTTTATGATGACGCTCGATGATGCTGTCGACTTGGTAGTTTATGCGTTTGAGCATGGCCGTAATGGCGATTTATTCGTACAGAAGGCTCCGGCGGCTACGCTGGTTACTTTGGCTACTGCGTTGAAAGAATTGTATGGCAAAGATACTCCCGTGAAAATTATCGGTACACGGCATGGGGAGAAGCTCTATGAAACTTTGGTTACTCGCGAGGAGATGGCGAGGGCAGAGGATATGGATAATTATTATCGTATTCCATGCGATAGTCGAGATTTGAATTACGATAAATTTTTTGTCGAAGGTAGCGAGGTAGTCTCTCAAATAGAAGACTATCATTCGCACAATACTCACAGACTCGATGTAGAAGAAATGAAACAATTATTGTTGAAGCTCGATATCGTACGGGAAGATTTGAATCTCAATTAGTGGATAGAATTATGATAAAGGTAGGCATTACCGGGCAGTCTGGGTTTGTCGGTACTCATTTATATAATACGTTGGGACTTTATCCCGGAGAATTTGAGAGAGTTCCATTCGAAGATGATTATTTTGTCGATGTAGAACGTCTGAAAACGTTTGTAAAGAGTTGTGATGTTATTGTACATTTGGCGGCGGTAAACCGTCATACTGATGCGCATGTTTTGTACGAGACGAATATGCGATTGGTAAAACAGCTAATCGAGGCTATGGAAGCGACAAATTCTCGTCCTTATGTTTTATTTTCGTCGAGCATACAAGAGGAACGGGATAATGAGTATGGCCGTAGTAAGAGTGATGGTCGTAAATTGTTGGAAGAATGGGCTGTGCGTAATGGGTCATCTTTTACAGGAATGGTAGTTCCCAATGTTTTCGGTCCGTTTGGGAAGCCTAATTATAATTCGTTCATAGCCACGTTCGGGTATAAATTGACTCACGGAGACTCTCCTACGGTATTACAAGACAATGAGGTAAATTTGATTTATGTGGGCAGTTTATGCCGTCATATTTGTGATAAAATAAGGGAAATGGGAGGTCGCACCATACCCTCGCTTGTCGAGCGGGACGATGTAGCCTGCGATTTCGAGATGAAGGTGAGTGAAGTTCTCGGTTTGTTTGAAAATTTCAAAAAATTGTATTTCGAGCAGGGAATTATTCCTCCTTTGAATAATATCCATGAAATGAATTTGTTTAATACATTTCGTAGCTATATTGATATGGAAAGCTATTTCCCGGTGAAATTGGTTCAACATACCGATGTACGAGGTAGTTTCGTCGAGACCGTAAAAATCGGGGTGGGTGGCCAAGTAAGTTTTTCTACCACCGTTCCCGGTGTTACAAGGGGAAATCATTATCACACTCGCAAGATGGAGCGGTTTGTAGTGATTAAAGGAAAAGCGAGAATTCAGCTCCGGAAGGTTGGAACAGACGAAGTACTGGATTATTATCTTAACGGGGAAGAACCGGCTTATGTGGATATGCCGGTGTGGTACACACATAGTATATCGAATATCGGCGATGAGATTTTATATGCTCAGTTTTGGATAAACGAATGGTATGATCCTACCGATAGCGATACTTATTTCGACCCGGTAGTGAAAGACGAGTGAAAAATCAAAATATAGATTTATGGAGCGATTGAAAGTCCTTTCGGTAGTAGGGACAAGACCCGAAATAATCAGATTGTCATGTGTATTGCAAAAATTAGATGCCAGTCCAGCCATAGAGCACGTATTGGTACACACAGGACAAAATTACGATTATGAATTAAACGAAATATTTTTTCAGGATTTAGGTCTACGGAAACCTGATTATTTTTTGAATGCGGCAGGTAATAATGCGACGACGACTGCCGGGCAGATATTGATTAATATAGATCCGGTTCTGGAAGAAGTTCGTCCGGATGCATTTCTTGTATTGGGCGACACGAATTCTTGCTTGTGTGCGATAGCGGCTAAAAAACGTCATATCCCTATTTTCCATATGGAGGCTGGAAATCGCTGTTTCGACCAGCGTGTTCCCGAAGAGAGTAATCGTAAGATTGTCGACCATATATCGGATATTAATTTGCCGTACAGCTCTATTGCCCGTGAATATTTGTTGAGCGAGGGAATCCCTTCCGATCGGGTTATCAAAACCGGAAGCCCCATGTATGAGGTGCTGAACAGGTATTTGCCTCAGATAAATGCCTCGTCTATTTTAGAGAATCTGGGATTGGAGAAGGGCAAATACTTTGTCGTGTCGGCCCATCGGGAAGAGAATATATCGAGCGAACGCAACTTCGGGAATTTGGTTAAGATTTTGAACGACATAGCTCAAACGTATGGTTTTCCCGTGATTGTGTCGACACACCCCCGTACTCGCAAGAAAATAGAAAGTGATGGCGTTGAATTTCAATCACTTATACGGATAATGAAACCGATGGGTTTTAGCGATTATAATAAATTGCAAATTAATGCCAAAACGGTAATCTCGGATAGTGGAACCATCAGCGAGGAGTCGTCTATTCTTAATTTTAAGGCTCTGAATATACGTGAAGCTCACGAGCGTCCCGAGGCGATGGAGGAAGCTTCGGTGATGATGGTAGGGCTTAACCCCGAACGGGTGATGCAGGGTTTGTCCGAATTGCAGAATCAGAATCTCGAAACTCGTAATTTTCGTCCGGTCGCAGACTATTCTATACCGAATGTTAGCGACAAAGTCGTACGAATTATTCTTTCTTACACCGATTATGTCAAAAGAGTCGTCTGGGGTGAAAGGTAAACGATGCTTGTTTTTGACCAATTATTTTTATCCCGAAGTTTTTCGAGGTAACGATATCGCTTTTGAAATGGTAAAACGAGGATATGAAGTTACTGTAATTACATGTATTCCCAATTATCCTCAGGGCCATTTTTACGAGGGATACGGATTGCGGAGCAGGCGGAGAGAAGTCGTCAATGGGGTAAATGTCATTCGTGTGCCGGTGATTCCTCGTGGAGACGGTAGGGCGATAAGAATGGTGCTCAATTATTTATCGAGTTTATTATTTTCTTGTATATACACATTAAGTATCGTTTGTCGTAAGAGATTCGACTTTATTTTTGTACAGGAATTGTCCCCGGCGTTTATCGGTATACCGGCAGTGCTTGCGAAAAAAATACGACGAATTCCTATTTATTTCTGGTTACTTGATGTTTGGCCAGAAAGTTTGGCTGCCGGAGGTATAACTAATAAATATATCGTTAAAATAGTTGATCGTATCATGCGTTACATTTACCGGCATTGTCGCAAAATTTTCATAGCGGCATCGGGCGTGAGGACATTGTTACAGCAACGAGGGGTAAAAAATGATTGTATAGAAGATTTACCCAATTGGGGAGAAGATGAACTTCGAAAATGTACTGTTGATGACGATGAACTGCCACATTTGCCAGATGGTTTTAAAATTATGTTTGCCGGAAATTTAGGTGAGGCGCAAAATCTTGAAAATGTGATGAGAGTAGCCGAACGTTTGAAAAATAATAAACATATACAGTGGATTTTTATCGGTGACGGGCGAAAGAAAAAATGGGTTATGTCGTTCGTTCAGAGTCGGGAGATGGGTGATACTGTACATTTTTATGACCGTTATCCCATTGAATATATGCCGGCATTTTTCAGAAAAGCCGATATTATGTTGCTTCCTCTTTGTGACAATAGCGCATTCAATGTGACGTTACCAGCGAAGATACAGGCTTATATGCTCAGTTCCAAACCTATTTTAGTCATGGCGAATGGTGAAGTACAAACGGTTGTAAAGAATGCTCGTTGCGGATATTATACAGGTGCAGATTCTATTGACAAGATGGTTCGTTTAGTCCTTTCCATTTCGAATTATTCAAATCAAGAATTGGAAGAAAAGGGTAGAAACGGATATAATTATTACCAGCGGCATTTTAAGAAAGAAAAATGTATGAACAATTTATTCGAAATTATTGAGAAGGGAGAACGAAGTAATGTCTGAGATATTGATTGATCATGTTTTACTCGATAGGGTGACAAAGGATGCAAAGGAAAGTCCTAGATTGCGTATGAATTATAACTTTCACGAATCGTTGTCGTCTCCTTCGCAACGTCTGCTTAATGCCCTTGAACCGGGAACCATTTTACCGATACATCGTCATAGGCATACGGCCGAAACTTATGTATTATTGCGAGGGCGTATGAGAGTTCTCTTTTACGATGACGACAAGAAGGAAATTAATCGCTATGAACTCGACCCGGCGGAGGGTACTTATGGGGTAAACATACCCCGGGGACAATGGCATACAATTGAGGTGGTATGTGCTGGTACTGTTATTTTTGAGGTGAAAGATGGTCCGTATATACCTATTGCTCCTAATGATATGTTAGAATAGACGGTCTAATTTTTAGAAAGGAAAACAAAAAGCCAACTTCAAAAGTTGGCTTTTTGTTTAATAAAGTATTTTGATTTTTAATTGATAAAATATTTTGTATTAAATAGTTATTTTTTATTTCTACTAATGATTCAATGTGAAAGTAGAATTTTTAGAGCTTGATATTAGAAAATTTTTAACAGTTGGGTATATATTTATCTTTATGAAAATAACTATCTTCGCTAAATAAGATCAATGATATTTATAAATAGAGATTGTTCAATTATAGTGTTGTGATTCGAAAGGATAGTTTTTATAGAGCAGCATGAAGGATTGAAAATATAGATTAAGAGGAGGCTGTAATTTGGTTATACCATGAATGAGGAGGAACTTGTATATCAATTAAAACAGGAATCTCAAGATGCATTTAATAGAATATATAATATGTATTCGGCTCGGTTATATGCATATTGTATGCAGTATGTTAAGTCGAGAGAAGATACCGAAGAAATTGTACAAGATGTATTTATTAAATTATGGATAAATAGACATAGTATTATACATGGCGAGCTCCTCAGCGCTTTTATTTTTAAAATAGCAAAGAATCAGATTATCAATAGGTATAAATCACGAATTAATTCATATGTTTTTGAAGAATATGTGAATTATTATAATGAAGAACAATGTTCTGTGAGCGATACTTCAGCTATTGTGGAATATGACGATTTCTGTAAATCTCTGAAAAAGGCTATGAAAAATTTGTCTAGTACTCAGAGGGAAGTGATTGAGTGTGTCAAATTAAACCAGATGTCTGTTAAAGAGACGGCTGTAAAACTTAGACTTAAAGAACAAACCGTAAAGAATGCTCTTTCAGCCGGATTGAAGGTTTTAAAGGAAATATTGAAGAAAAGTCTTGTTTTAATTCTTTTCTTTGTGTTAAAATAATTGAAATATTGATATAAAAAGACGTTTTTGTTGTCTTTATATAAACAGAGCGAGTTATATGGATTATTTAGAAGAAAAGTATAAAAGAAATTGTCTGACTCCGAAAGAATTGGAGGAACTTCAAAGGAAGGTAAGAGAAATGTCGGACGGGCAACTCGAAGATCGGTTATTTAAAGGCTGGCAAGAGGATATACTAGATGATAGTTCCGTTTCTGCTGAACGTTTAGCTATACTAAAACGCAAAGTAGATAAAAGCATTTTTCCAAAATATCGTACTAAAATGTTGATATCGTGGGGACGAATAGCAGCTGCAATCCTACTTCCAATCTTTGTTTTTGCTACATTTTATTTTTATCAAGAAACGCGTTCTTTGTCAAGTGGGGACGTTTTATTTTCTACATTTGCGGAAGAACATGCTAACTTGACTTTGCCAGACGGGACTAAGGTGACGATGAATTCGAATAGTTCCTTGACATATTCTCCCAAAGATTTTAATCGAGATGAGCGATGTGTGGATTTTAATGGAGAAGCCTATTTTAATGTAGCTAAAAATAAATCGGTTCCATTTGTTATTACTACAAAGGATTTAACCGTAAGAGTATTGGGGACTAAATTCAATTTACATGCATATGCTGGAAATGAAACTATGGAGGTTACATTGGAAGAGGGAGAGATATTAGTATCATCTCGAAAGGAAGAGAAGAAGTTGTTACCTAACCAAAAGGCTGTATTGAATTGTCAAGACGGTAGTATATTAGTATTAGAAGAGAAGAGGCCGGAGGATGCATCTGTATGGAAAAATAACGAACTAGTTTTTATTGACGAACAGTTGGAGAATGTAATAGTAGCTCTTGAAGAAAATTATAATATTAGTATTCATATAAAGGGGTTAAATATAGACAGTGATTTGTTTACTGGAAAAGTGCCTTCTAACGATTTGCTTAATGCATTGGAAATATTGAAATATTCTTATCACATGGATTATCGTGTCGATGCGAAAGATATTTATTTTTCCAAGAAATAATTCTTGGAAAGTTTCGATTCGTTCGGATATTGTTATTTATGCTCCTCTGTTTTGATAGTTCCTTTTTAGGAACTACGAAATGAAGAGAATACCCGATTCAAATTTTTGAATCGGGTATTCTCTTTTTAGTATAAACTCGAAATATTGCAAATATTTATATGTAAAAATAATACCATTAATGAGATAGGAGTCTCGACCAATACTAGAACTTGATTACAACGCAAGAATAAAGTATAATATTTGTTTTGGATATTTTTTTTCTTCTGGTAAAACATGTTTTTAAACATGCTTTTTTAAAAGTACTTTTTTATTAGCGTGTTGTCTTTCTATATAAATATTAAGAAAAACCATAAAAAACAATTCAAGGTTTATGAAAAAAATCATAAAACATCGATTAAGACAGTTTATCTTATTATTCTTTTTTATAGGTAATGTAGGTATGCTGGCTGCTCAGAGTCAAAGAGTGACTATTGAGCTGAAAAATGCAACTCTAAAAGAGTTATTTTCTATTGTTGAAAAACAAACTTCGTACAGGTTTGCTTATAGAAATGTAGTGCTTGACGAGAGTAATGATGTTTCTATCTCTGTCAAGAATAAGAGTGTTCCAGAAGTTTTAGACGAAGTTTTTAAAAACAAGGGTTTGGATTATAATATAGTATCGGATAAATCGATTGTTGTTTTCGATAAGCGTCCGAACTTAGGTAAAAGCAGTCGTGAGCAGGTGACTGTCAAGGGGATTGTTTATGACGAAACAGAAGTTCCTGTAATTGGAGCTAATATCGTTGTGAAAGGTGCTAATGTGGGTACTGTTTCGAATATCGATGGAAAATTTTCTATCAATGCTCCAGCCGATGGTGTCTTGGAGGTTTCATATGTGGGATATAATAAAGAGGAGGTGGAAATCAACGGTCGTACGTCGTTGCGCATAGATATTCGTCCCGTTGTGCTGGACGAGGTCGTTGTAGTGGCTTATGGTACACAGAAAAAGTCCAGTGTGACAGGTGCGATTGATGTTATTTCTTCGAAAACGATTGAGCAAGTCCCGGTTTCTAATATAGCTTATTCTCTTCAAGGAACGGTTCCCGGATTGATTATCACGGATAATGGGGGTAAACCTGGATCTACTCCTTCGCTGAATATTCGTGCAATAGGAACTATGAGTTCTACCGAACCATTGGTTATTATAGATGGTGTTCCAGCTGGATTAGGGGACTTTTATGCATTGAACTCCACGGATGTGGAATCCGTTTCTGTTTTGAAAGATGCTTCTTCTGCAGCTATTTATGGGTCGAGAGCATCCAATGGCGTTTTATTGGTAACGACAAAGAAGGGTAATAAGGATAAAAATCCGACGGTAGATATTTCATATACAGCCTCAATGCAGACTCCGACAAAAGTTCCTGAGTTAAATAATTCGTGGGATTATGCTATGTTGGTTAATGAGTCTTACGTTCAGGCTGGTGGAAATCCTTTATATACCGATGAAGAAATACAAATGATGCGAGATGGCAGTAACCCGGATTATTATGCTAATACGAATTGGTGGAAATCGGCAGTAAAGTCCAATGACAGTATGCATCAAGCTAATGTGCGGGTAAGTGGTGGAACTGCAAAATCTGCTTATATGATTTCTGGCGGTTATACTTCGCAACAAGGGTTGGTTCAGTTTACCGATTTTTCCAAATATAATGCCAGAGCCAATGTAAGTACTCAGATTGTGGATAATTTTGACGTTATGGCTGGTGTATCCTATTATAGAAGCAATAGTAAAGAGCCTGATCATTATAGCGATTTTTTTGAAGCTGTTTTAAATATGCCTCCTTATTTACCAGTTAAGCGGGCGAATGGAGATTGGGGACATTTAAACAATGAAGATACGAACCCGGTTGCTTGGATTACAGAGGGAGGACATACCAAAAGTTATGATAATAATCTTCTTATGAATGGTATGGCGAATTGGGAGATTATTCCCGGACTTCGTGCTAAGGCTCAGTTTTCGTGGAATTTATGGGAGGTAGGTAGTTCTAGTATTTACAAAACTATTACGTTTGTTAATGAAGATGGTAGCCATAAATATAGTAATGATCCGAATAGTGTGAGTCGTTCAATGACAGAAAGAAGCCAGACTACTTTATAATCCGCAAAACGAAATGTTCCAGCGTTTTAAAACAAAATGTTCTTTTCTACAAAACGAAGCGTACCTCTGTAAATCTTTTTTCCTACCCTAATTGGCACAAAAAAGCACCGAAGAAATATGTTTTTTTCGGTGCTTTTTATTGCTCAGTCTTTTGGCTATCTCACCAAAAATCACTAACTTTAAACAAATATATCATATTCGGTTTTAATGCTATTTTAATACCGTTAAAACGACGTTATATTATACCGCCGGAATCGTGGGCGCGGCATCGCTTATATAGCATTATGTCCGTATACGTGGCGTTGTAGTTTATGTGTGCGTTAAACTCAGATTTCATGCAACCTTTAAATGGATTGCCGAGGCTTTGGTTCTTTCCGATCCACTCGCATAGTTCGAGTATGGAGGATTTATTGGAGGTAAAATAGATGAAGGAATGGCCGGTAAGAACCGTCAGCACGTCGAGGTAATCGGAGAGCTTCCAGTACATCGTATAGGTACCCACTTCGGTGGAGAGATAAGGCGGGTCGACCAGAAACACCGCACCGGGCGTATCCTTGTACTCATTGAACACCTCCCGATAATCCCGAGAGGTGATTTCCAGCCCTTCCAAATAATCGGGACATTCCGGATAATCGTTTTTGCGGATATTGTTATAGAGGGTGTCTTTCCGCATCTCTGAGACGCTCAGCTTATACTTCATCGAAAACATAATGGAGGCAGAGAGCGTGATAAAATCGACATACCCATTTTCGCGCTCCTCTTGCGATATGCGTTCAAAGATGCGCTCCCGAATCTCGCCGGTAATCGCCTTACCCCGGGGCACGGCGTCACCGACAATCGCCCGAATATCGGCGATCAATCGATTGGTGCGCAGTATGTTTTCAAGCCGCTTTCGGTAGTTGTCGAAATCGTTGTACACCACGGTGGCGTTCGGCTTGCACCGCTTGGCGATGTGGGAGAGCAGGCCGGAACCTCCGAACAGGTCGACGAATGTGGCATCGTCGGGAAACTGTTTCAGAACTTTTATAAACTCGCGCGCGAACATGCGCTTCTGCCCTACGAACGGGAGCGGGGCCGATAGATACATTTTCTTTTTCATACGTTCAGGTCAAATTTGATATTTTCGTTGCCGGCGAGCAAATCCCGTGTACGGGCGATGTTATTGTCGTAGATGTGCACGTTGCCGAGGTTGAGGGTGACAGATTGCAGGGGCAAATCGATTTGCCGGGACATCAGGTACAGGTGGTATATGTCGGCCGGAAGTCCGAGGTTGGCATCGGAACTGCGCTGGTAGGCTGACAGCACCAGCTCGCCGCCGTCGATTTGAAATTGTACGAGGCTGAGGCACGGGGCTTGATTGGTCTCCGCGCCGGTGGATCCAAGGAACAGCACATAGTTTTTGCTGCTGCGCTTCTCCCGGTTGATTCTGTCGATGAGTGGCGGCAGCTTCTCGAAGTAGGTGGGGTAACTGTTCACCAGCGTATGGCCGCAGTAATCCCACCAGCTGATACCCGCCTCCCGGTATTTCTCCACACTACGCTCACCGTTCATAAAGAGCCGCAGTTCGTCCCTGAGCTTGCGCCGGGCGATATTATGCCCCTCGAAGATGTCGAGCAGGTCGGCCGGAGTCAGCGAGAGCGACTCGTTAAGCAGGTAGCGGCTCGTGCCTTTCCTGCCGGTTTGCGTCTTGCCGTCGATGAGGATTCTGTCCAGTAACCGATAATATTTGTTCATGGCGTGTCATTTTTTGCCGGCAAAGGTATCGCTCCGCCCCCGCCATGCCATGAGAAGAGCGGCGCTTCACACTGCAAGGAGGTTACACTCCGCCTTCAATCGCCGGATAAGGTCATATACCGTTCGCTCGCACACCCCGTACTTATCGGAGAGCGCGGCCACAATATAGGTGATTTTCTCGCCATCGGCCAGCAGCCGGTTGTAGTCGTTGAACAAGTCGATATATCGGATATCATCAAGACGAATGCCCGCATCGCAACAGAATTTCAATAGTTCCCGGTTTAATTTCAGTATCTCAATTACTTTCATTCTCCAAAAAAATAGTACATTTGCAATATCTCACTTACATACACATACAAAACAGCCACAAGTGTAGTCTGGGTATTTGCCCCCGGCTACGCACTTGTGGCGTGTATGTGTTAATATGTAGGTGAGATGACTATTGACAGGCCGGGGGCTTTCTTTTTTATCCCCGTCCTCTTTCTTGACTTTCCGTGCTTTATTCCTACGTATCCATATTAGTATCCTTTTTCTCGTTAAACACTCGTTCCAATTCTCTTGCCTCCGCCTCGGGGAGTTCCTCCCAACCGCTCAGGTCGGCGCCGTCCGGAGCGGAAACCCGGTCAGTAACGGAAAGGGAGCCTTCTTTTCGGGACACTAACAGATATCCCTCTTTCGCTTTTTTCGTTTGCATGTATCTCTCTATTTGCTTTACCCTACGATTATCCAGTTTTTATCCGTGGCGATCTGCCGTTCCTCTTCCGTCAGTTCCTCCGCGCCGGGATTCCCTGTGATGTCGATTTGGCGAGTCGTCCCTCCCGAGAAGTCAGGCAGTAGCTCGAACAGTTCCACCAGTCCTTTCCGCTCGAATCGGCAATATTTGATATTGATATGATTCGCATCGCCTTTCAGGTCGAACGGGCTGTCCGGGTGAAACACCAACCGGCTTATCGGTACCCTGCGACGGGTATCCGTGCCGGGAAAGCTGACCCTACGCATCTTCGCATACGGGAAATTCACCTCTGTCAGGCGTAGCGAATAGCACCCTGAGAAGATGTCCCAGCAGTCCACATTCTCCACATTCTTGCCCAAGTCTCCCGGAAAGTTCTCCACTTCTTCCAACAGGGTACAGCTAATGGCGAATCGGATTATGTTTTTACAGTTCGCCAGACTGTCACCCGGCTGAAATTCTATCCGCCGAATATTCGAATACGAAATAAAATCGGTCATTTGAGTACATCGGTCGTACAATTTCGGCATGCGCAACACTTCCAAGAACCTCGTGTTGTTCGCTATGCTACTGATACCGGTACGGTTCGGATTCGAATTGTAATTCGTACTACTCAACTCGCAAGTGCTGAAATCCAACACTTCCCGGTCGATTCTCGAATTGCCCAGATACGAGACATTGGCAAAATACCGACAACGTTCAATCCGAAACGGGAAATCGAAATACGAAGCCGGGACAGGGCTTCCGATCAGATATTCCACTCTCGCCTTCTCGTTGTACCTCACCTTTTTGACCGAGTAAATCAAGCCGAAACTTACAGGCTTCCACACTTCGTCGCCCTTCACCCGCACATATTCGAGCAGCGGATGGATATATTCCTCCGATACGGTCACTTGGAATTTCAAACCTTCCCCTATGCAAAGTGCGACGATCCCGTTTCGCCCGTCGATGTCCAATGTATTGTAGCTATTGTTCCCGTATCGGGAAAATGTGAGCCCGCCATATATATCGGAAGTGGTATCGGCATCTATATCCACCAGCCAGAACTCCCGGCCCCGGCTGTCCGGACGACCAGTTCCCCGAACGAACTTGTGGTGCGAGGCTCTTCCCCACCGGTTTAAAATATCCTCGCTCTCGCCATCTCCCCAGTCCACTTTTCCCTCCACATAGGTTTGGGAAAAACAGATATCGTAATCTCCTTCGTCAAAGCTGTAACAGACGGCCCAGATATGCCCTGCCGGGCAAGATTCCAAATCCGGCCACAAAGGGTCGGGGTGATACGCCGGCATCCGCTTTATGCGCACCTCCACCGGCACGCTTACCGTCTCTTTCACCGCGACGGCCTCCGGCACGACGATTTGCTCTTTTACCGCGACGACATCCGGCACAATTATCCGCTCTTTCACCATCACGTAATCGCACTTCTCCATACCTCATACGATTTTAATATTCGTTTCGTCCTCACCGCCATACTCCCAGACTCCGCTCGCGAAATCGGAGTCGGTACGGCAATAATGCCTTTCTACGGTAAGGATTCCCTTGCGGAAAGTGTTCGGCTCGAATACGGCTATCAGCTCGCCGTCTCGAAGGACACAATTCACCCGCTTGTCACCCTCCTGCGAGACTTCGCACGTCCGGCCGTATTGATCCCGATAGATGAAGCGGAATTTCAGTCCCTCCACATCGATGGGGGAACCATTCATATCTGAAAACTCCAAACCGGCCTTAATACCTTCCCACGAGTATTTCTCTTCGTACTTTTTGTCACTCATCGCTGCCATCGGATAATGCGTTGAACATTTTTTCCACCAGAGCTTTCGTTTCCTCGACCGTGGAGGTCATGGAATATACATTCATGTTAAAACTGCCTTGCCCGACAGTGACATGGCCTTTTTCCGCACCGTTTTCCATAATTCGGTAATTGACCGCTTGCAGGGTTTCCACAGTCTCTTTTCCGTTGAACGAACGGCTGATGTTTTCGCTGATTTTGACTAATTCAATCATGATGCTTGTATTTATAGGATTATAATATGGTTACTTTCACTTCTGTCTCGGGCAACGAATCCATGACCTTGTCGACCACCTGTCCGGTAGAATCGACAGGGCGCACCCTTGCGTACACGGTATATGTATATGTTCCGGGCAGTGGCCGTGAGGCGGTCAACTCCTGTATGGTCACATTGATTTGAAACACAAGATTCGACCGGTACGTGAATACATATTTATATGAGCCGCCACCTTTCATGACAATCTCGAATTCGTATTTCGAACCGGCAGGAGGATTCCCGTTCGGAAAGCTGAAACGAAGAGCGATGGCGGCTGTTTGGTAAGTCCCGTGCAATCCGGCCAATCCGATGAGCTTGCAATATACATATTCACTGCTGACCTCGGCTGTCATGGCTATCGATGTGGGTATGGGGAAATAATCCGCCACGGTGATCTGTTTGTCGACCCCTGTCCAGTATTCGAACGACTTCTTATCGATAAGGAACAACGTCACCTTCAAGTTCACCCCTACTGAATCCTCCCCCGGAAATGTGTCGCTTTGTCCGACAGGAAGTATCGGCGGAGTAGTACTGTCACTGAAAAATTTTACCTTGAAAGCAGAGTACCACACATTGCCCACCCGCAAGGTGGTTACGGTGTTTGTAGAGGTATTTGTCAGCAATCGGGCGAAACTGCTTCCATTTCCATCGGTTGCCAAAATGGCCGGATAATAATCGCCGATACTCTTGTCGGAGGCCAGCGACAACCATGATTCGACGGGTACGCCGGTAGGATTCACCGAAGTATCGTAATAGTTGATGTCGACAAAAAGATACGGCACGTCCGCACTGATTTCGTCAATTTTACTTCCGGTAAGATTAGGTTCCGCATTGTAGTCGTAGCCGTCGAAATCGCTCAGGCGGCAAAAATCCGTCCCCGGGTGCGGATAGGCGACATAATCGAAAGAGGTGTCATGGATAGCGACGATATTCGTGCCGTGCGGTATCGTGGCTTTCAAGCCATAGCGTATGCCTTGATTCTTATCCGTTTCGCTTCCTTCCCACTGGTCGATATATGTCGTGACCCCGCCGGATTGCTGAGGATAGTTGTCGGATAGCGGCGCGGCCTGCGGATAGCGCACGGGTTTATGACGACTCCATTTGTTGATACGTCCCGGACGGCCACCCTGCAACAGGGGGCGTTCGAGAGCAACGATGTCGGCCACGTCCCATACCCCGTTTGCCGGGTATATTCCCAGCAGGTTATAGGGGTCGGTTATCGCTACTGGGGCTACGATCTTGTTTTTATCGATGGACATACGCTCATTCTCCTCCTTTCCCTTTTAATTCGGACAATTCCTTTTTCAATCGTTCTATATCTCCCATAAGGGCTTTAACCAGACGGGCTGTCTCCTGCGTCGCACCGGCGATGGTGTTGATATAGTCGGGCGACAGGTAGTTCAGAGCCCCGTAACCGTCCCCCGTTTCGTAGGCCATCGATGGCAATACCTCTTTCACCTTTTGATAGATCAGACCCGTATGGGCTTCCCCGTCCACACCGCCCTTGTTACGCTTCCGTGCTTTTTCGGTGTATCGGAAATCGCATACCCTGCCCATCGCCAAGAGGCGGTCGGTATAACTTCGGGTATAGTCGAAATCCCACTTCAAACGCATGTCCGAAGTCGTTAGAGCGGTGACCGAGCCTTGTGCCGAGATATTGCCTTGCGACGATATATCCCCCTTGGCTGTTATGATACCGTCCGACGTGACACTCTCCTTTGACCTTATGTTATTTGTCGCCACAATCCTTCCGGCGGAAATGGATACAGACTTACTACCGGTCGAAAGGTTTATACTCGTAGCCCTGATTACATTCGCTCCATCGATGTCTCCATCCATCGTTATATCCCGAACTCCCGACAGACTTCCGGACACATCGTTCGTTCCGTTAAATGGATTTCCCCAAAACAGGCGATAGTTCTTGAGCCTGTCAGCTGCGATGGAATCGTTATCCGTCAAGGCGACAGACGGGGTAACCACGGTCAGCTTGCTTACGCCGACTGCCGGCATGGGAGACAACGATATGCTATCCACACAGTTCTCGCAAGTCCCGTTCAATGCCCCGTATGTGTTATAGACGAATATGGAGCAGGTCTGGTAATCCGTCTTGGCCGAAACCCAAAAACACACGTGTCCCCCGTACAAGAACACCTTCACGTCACCCAAATCGTCACCGAAATGCGTACCGGCCGTAGCCGTAAACTCGACATCATTCGGGGCATAATTGTACGCCTGTACGATCGTATTGATAATTCGTCGGCTATAATATCCATTTCCAATCAAATGCAACGTCAACATAGCCGCCTCGGCCTCCTCGACTTTCGTGCGAATCAGCCACCCGTTTCCGGTGGCTGTCTCATACATGCCGCCCCTTTTATACAGGAAAGCCCCGTTGTCAAGCCCGTTCAACTTTTTCGCATTGTCCGATTCGACCGAACGCCCGACTGTCAGCCCCGTATATGTACCGCTCACGTTGTTTATCTCCGAGAGCGAATAAGTTGGCTTGTTCGGCTGCCGCACCCAATCGTACAGGGTTATGCCTTTGGTGACAACGATGTTACCGCCCGTTTTGCTGACGGCCGTCACCACATTGCCTGTACCTATCGTAGATGCGCCGGCGTTGGCGAGTTCCCAAATCTCGTTGATGGTGTAGGCGTTGAAAGTCTCCGTCATCGTGGTGTTGTCGAACACCCCGCCCAGATCGTCGAACCCATGAACGAGCTTGATAAGCCCTTCTCCGCCACCGCCTCCCCCTTCGAGGCTGCCGAGACCGAGAGCCGAGAGGCTGCCGGTGGTATAGAGGCTTATCGGTTCCCCGTTTTTCGAGTCGTACACTTTAATGGCCTTGTTGGCGGCGTCCCATACCAGCGTCGCCCCGCCGATGGTAACGCTATGGTTGACATCGATGTCGGTCATGGGCACGAGGGGCGTGACATCGAGCAGTTTCCCGCTCTCCGAATCTTCATTAAGCTGAAAGATGTTGAGATAGGCGTCGATGAGTTTGTCGCCGAAGTAGAATGCCCCGAGGTTGGTGTCGATTTTCCCTTTCTTGTCCCACCGGATATTGCCGGCGGCCAGATAGCCCGTGCCGTCCATGCGGATCAGGGCCGTGGCCTCGTTGCCGGCAAGGCCCTCCTTTTCGACGTATTTCCCGGATTCCTCGTCATAGACAAAGCGGTCAACGGGGTCTCCGCCCGCCCAATAGGAGATACTGCCGGTTCCCCGGTCGAGACCGCTCACGCCGCTCATGACGACATACTCGCCTTCGGGAGTGCGGTAGCCGAGCTGCACGAGACTCGTGGCGATGACCCCCCCGTCGATGGCGGTGTCGTTACGGAAGGCTTCTTTGAGGTATTCGCGCTCTTCGAGGGCCTTGTCGAGGTCGTCGTAGTGCTCGGTAATGAATTTGCCCTTGATTCGGAGAGTTTTGGTTGTCGAATCGTAGAGCAGATAGGTGCTTTGGTCGGGGACACCGACGGCAAAGTCTCCGAGGACTTTGAGGAAAGCCCGGGCGGTGGTCTTGTCGAATCCCTGACTGATGACCTCCTTGCCCTGCAAGGTGTAGGAGTCGATACCCTGCAACAGCTTGATGCCGGGGGAGTCGATGGCGACAGAGGAGATGATGACGGCGTTCTGTCGCCCGGGCTCCTCGCTGCCGCCCACCACCGGGTCGTACCCCAGCTGGATAAGGGCGTCCCCGGCTACGGGGATATCCGAGCCGGTATCGGCATCCGTCTTGGAGAGGTCGACGTAGTTGTCGCCGACCCCGACCACCTTTCGCCAGTAGTAGCGGGGCTTTAATGCCTCCGTCCGGTCGACCGCCCGGCAGATGGCCATATCCCCCACGATGAAGTCGTTTTCCGAATCGATTTCACCATCGTCCGCATAACAGCGGTAATACGTTTCGAACTCCTCTACCCGGAAAAGGTGGGCGAAGGAGGCAGAACTGACGATATACTCCCCGGCAATATGGGTGACCTGGTTGACCTGCGTCTCCTGTATGGTCGCCTTCTTTCGGATAAAGATGTTGTCCGCTTCGATATAGGTGTTGCCCTGTTCATCGGTTCTGAACGTTCCGCCGCTTACGAGGGAGGAGTAAACTCCGATGTCCAGCCCCTTGGCGAAGGTGATTTTCTCCTGGGCGGTGTCGGGCCGCAGGCGGCTGAGGGCCTCTTTCAACGTCCGACGGGCGCTGAACACGTTGTTGTCGGTGGGCAGGGTGTTGTCCCAACTCCGTATGAGGTCAGGGAACGAGCCCGCCGTGGCCTCCCGCACATAATTCTCCACGGCGGTGATGTTGTCGTTGATGGTCGTCATCGCGCCGGTGCTCGTGGCGTCGCTGATCTCGAGGTCCATCTGCGAGGGGAGGTTCACCTTCCGGGTGATTTTGGTGATACGGCTGCTGCGGAAACCGGTCTCGGGGAAATATTTGTCGCTTTCGAGCCTCACCCGGCGCCCCACATAGAGGTCGATGGCGTGATCTTCGATATAGACATGGTCGGTCGGTGCCTTGTAGCGACTCACGTCGACGGCATTCTCTTCGTTATACTTATCGACGGCCTCTTTAAACTCCTGTTCGGCCAGCGGGTAATACTCGTCCGGCATGCGGATATTCCACAAGATGTACTTGTCGCCCGCCTTGGGACACAGCGTGTCGTTGGGGAGTTGGGTGTCGTCGTCATAGGGCCAGATGGTGATGATCTCGAACTCCTTATTGTCGCTGTCGTAGTTAACTTCGAAGTAATAGGTCCCGTCCTCCTCGTCGCCCAGCCCCGCCAGTTCCGAGCCCTCCTGAAAGGACACCCGCTTGACCAATTGGGGTAGTTCGTAGTCGTTTGGGTCGAAGTCGAGTGAGTCGTCCTTGAAATACCAGATTGTAAATGGATTGCCTTCCTCGTCTTTCGTCTCTTCCTTGCGCACCGAGCTCACGGTACCGACGCGTCTGGGATAGATGTCGGCGAAGGCGTCGGCCTCGTAGTGATGCCACACGCCGTATTTGTCGACATTCACATCGACATGCTTTGCACCGCCGGGGAGTTGAAGGCGGGAGTGTCCGTATTTCTCCGGGTCGATGTTGCGGGTGCTGCCCACCGGGTAGAGCCGGGTGTAGAACTTGGCGTTGTCGGCCATGTCGCCGCTCAGCGAGAGCAAGCCCTTGCCGTAGGCCAGCGTCACCTCTTCGCCCTGCTCGCAGCGGCAGATGTTGACGGTCTGTCCCTCGACCCACCATTCGGCGCGGTGTCCGACTTTCTCGGCCACCTCTTTGAGCGCCTCGTCGCAATATTTCCCGAAATAGTCGATGACGATGTTGTCGGTACCCTCTACCGTGCCCACCTTCCAGTCGGTTGTCCCCATGCCGTTGTTGATGCTCTTGACAATCAGGGCAACGTGGTCTCGCGGCGGGGCGGTCAAGGTAAAGACCGGCTCGTCGTCGCCGTCCGTGTCGTTGATGACCAGGAATCGCTTTACCAGGCTTTCGATGCCGTAGAGCTTGATGGCATATTTCCACTCGACTGTCGACGTTTGCTCGGGGTGATAACGCTCCATAAGCCAGTACCGCCGCCCCATGAACTCGGCGTAGTCGTTGACGTCCAGCGCTACATGTTCGTATAGGACGAACGACAGGTTGAGCACGTTGTCGCCCTGCAACTCCATCTCCTGCGTCGAGTTGTCGTCGCAGGGAACCTGCGCCTTCGCTATGCCGTCGCTGCCATAAATCGTTATCATCTCGTATGCTGTTTTAAGGTCGTTTTAATGCTGTTATAAGTTCATTCAAATAGCCGGGGAAGGCTCGCGGAATGTCACATAGAACCGGCTGGCCTGCTTGCCCACCTTCCAGAGATAAGTGAGCGGCTCGTAATCGCTCGCCTCCTTGTAAAAGACGCGAAGAGTCATGTCAAGGTCGGGAAAATTGATGTCGAGCCAGCCATCGTCGCCCTGCTTCAGCATGGAGATGAACGCCCGGTACTGCGACAACCAGGCTTCCCGGGTATTGGCATAGAGGGCAAAGTAGAGCTTCACATCGCGCGCCTGGTTTTTTACGTCGAGTACAGCCGAGTATTTCTCACCATTCTCCTCGCGTATATCTACTGCCACATGGGTTTTCGTTTTGGCCGGTGCCATGATGGCTTTCAGGTTGTTGCGGTCGCCCCGCTTCTTCTCGACCAGGAAAGCGCCATACTCTTTCCAAATGTCGACCCCGTTAATAATGACCTTACCTCCCAATATTGCGTCCATACTTATTTCATTTTAAGCCCGTCTCTCACGATCTTCTTGATGTCCTCCTTTATCTCTCCCAGGTGCCTGGCACTGGTACCGGTGTTCTCCTCGATGCGTCGCAAGTGGTCCACGGCTGCGCCCATCTGCTCGCTCACATCGCTCATCTTGTCGTCCATGCTCGACCAGTGCATCTGCCCGGATACAAAGAGCCCTTCGAGCTTGGAGCCCTGTTCTTGGCTCATGGCGGCGAACCCGCCCGGTTTCCCGCTCTGTGTCGTTCCGCCGTCGTCCCCGGTATAGCCGGTAGCTTCCGATATGCTGTCGCGGATATGGAGGCCTTTTTTCACAAGTTCCTCCCACTGTTTGTTCAAGTCCTCGATTTCTTCATCGGTCAGCTCTCCATTGGACATGGCCCTTCCGAAGGTGGCGTACCAATCCTCCATATCCGTTTTAAGCAATTCGTCCAGCTTGGTCTTCAACAGGGCGCGCATCAGATACTCGCTCATGTCGTCGGAAAAATCCTCCCAGTCTGACGACATGTCCATCAGCATGTCGATAAAACTGTCGTACACGCTGTCGAAGGAGACCTGCGTGATACTCTCGTAATAGGCCTGTTCCAACTCCTTCCGCTGTTCGGCGAAAGCGATATAGTCGTCCATATACCGGGCGGCATCCTTGTAGCCCGCATCGGCATAGTCCTTGATTTTCGCATAAAGGTCGGGCGCTTCCCGGGCGACCTTCGCCATCTCCTCGCTCGACAGGTTCCAGAAATCGGCGGCCTCGCCGATCGTCCTTCCGACCACCTCGCTGATACGCTGCCAGTCGTTACCGCTCATGGCATCGTCTATTTTTTTGTTGGAGGACTTTTTGCCGCCTATGCCCCAAAGCCCGTTGCTGTAAGCGGAAGCGCTCCGCTGCATTTGTTCCCGCGTATGGGCTTCCGCCTCGTCCAGACGGGCCATCTGCTTTTCATAGAGCTCCGTGGCTTGTTGGCCGGAGGAGCCCTTTATCTCATCGGTCAACGACTCGATGGCGGCGATCAAGGCTTCGTTCGTCAAGCTCAGGCGCTCCATGTCCTCCTCCAAATGGGGGTCGCTGTCCCCGTTCCCCACCAGTTTGCCCAAGCCCCCGAACGATAACGCGTCGAGGATATTGGCCGCCCCTTTCAACAGGGACTCGCCGATTTGTTGGAAAAGCTCCAACGAAAAGATATTGTCGATAATGCCGCTGACAGCGCCGAGCACGGTGTCTGTCAACCCCGCGACGATACCCCCGATACCCTCCGTTGCCAATTCGTCCAAGATGGAGAGTATGGCGGAAATAATGGAGCCGGCCAATCCCGAATTGCCCAAGCCTTCCGCGAGGGCTTGGGTGACGCTGCTGTCCCCGAAGATTTTCTCGAATCCTTCCGCGAGGGAGCCGCCGAGTTTTTCGGTCAGCTTCCCGCCGTTAAACAGCTTGTCGAGTTGCATGACACCTTGTCCTATGCCTTTCAGGTTCCCCGACGAAAGGTTTCTCAGCCCTGATTCGAGATTGCGGAACATGCCGGCTGCCTGTTCCGAGGACTCCCGGAGGCTGGTAGTGGTGCTCTGCACCTGCGTCCCGAACATCTGCACGTCCCGCGATGCCTTGTCCAGATTCTTCGCGGCCTCTCCCACGTAGAGCTCGGCCGCCTCTATGCTGCGGGCATCACCGCTTCCTTCCGCTTCTTTCAGCGTTTGCTTGGCACGGGCCAGCTCTTCGGTCGCCTCGATTTCCCGCTGCTGCGCGGCCATGTAGCCCCGCATGGCGTTTTGATAAGAGACGAGGTCGTCGTTGATTTGCCGGAAAATCTCCCCGTTCCACATCGTCTCCGACTGTTGCAGGCTGGAAATCAAGCCATACAGGGCTTCCATTTCGTCGACGTCGGCGGAGGTTTGGAACTCCGGGCTTCGGGCGATCGTTTTCAGCCGGTCGATGGTCGGCTGCACCTGTTCGCGGAACATCACCCCGAAATTGCCAAATACGTTTCCCCAGTCGATTTGCTGCCGGATCGCCGACAGTTCCAGCCGGTTGACGGCCGAGTCCCGCTCTTTTTCGAGCGAGAGCCGTTCGCCTTCCGATTGTGCCCGTCGTATTTTCTCGGCATACTCCTCGGCGATGGCCAGTTTCTGCTGCTGATAGGAGCCGTACTCTTTTAGGTAGTCGCGCATGGCAACAGCCTCTTCCCGGTAAACCGCCGTGCGCTCTTTTTCTCGTGTATCTTCGGCAAGGGTATTAGCGCGGTCGATTTCGGTCTGTTGCTCCCCGGTCAGCCCGGCGGCGTTGGTGCCGGTGATGCCCGCCTTTCGGTTCAGCTCGGCCAGTTCCCGCACCTTCTTTTCGATCTCGGCTTTCTGCCGGGCATAGTCGGCGTCTATCCGAGCCAGTTTCTTCTGCGTGCCTTCCTCCTGCAAGTCGAGCCAATCCTGCTGGTTCTGTTGTTCCAGAGCCAGCAACTCGTCATTCAGTTTCTGTCGGGCCTGTTTCCGCTTTTCTTCCTCTGTCTTGGCGGTGTCGTCATCAGTCTCGATGGTCCGGTAATCGGAGAGTCCCGCTTCCTTGAAGATTCTGGTTGCCTCTTTCTGGAACCATTCGACCTCATTCAGGTAATGTTGTTTTTTATTTTCCTCCTCTTGCAGGGCTTTGTTAAAGGCTGTCTCTGCCGGATCGCTTCCATATTGGCCGATGTTGTCCCCGCCAAAAAACATGTTGAGCTTTCCGCCGGCGCCCCAGAACGGGCGGTACTCTTCCTTGCCCTTGCTGCGGATTTCGTTCGCTTTCTCGTCGGCTTCTATGGCTTTTTTAATATAGGACTGAGCCTTTGCCTGCATGAACAGGGACTCGACATAGGCATTCCCTTTTTGTATGAGTGTGTCATACCACTCGGTCAGGGACTTGTAAGTGCCGAACGTGTCGCCGTATTTCCTGTTCAACTCGTCGACCTTGTTCTTCTCCTGCTCTTTCGTGCCGATAAAGTCTCTCAACTCGCGGAGGGTGTTGTCCAGCTCGGCACGGGTGCGTATGGAAACGGCATGTCCTTCTTTCTCTACCTCGTTTTTCTCCTGCAGGGCTTTTTTCAAGGCGTCGACTCCGTCTTTGGCGCTGAACAGCCCTTTTACCCAGCCTACCAGTTCGTCGCCGTACATGACCAGCAGCATGATGCCTGTCGTCAGGGCGGTCTGCCACGAAAATAAAGAGGAAAGTATTTGTTTCCATACCGGCACGCCCTTTTCCCCGGATTTCACCAGATTGTCATATTCGACCCGCGCCCTTTTTACCTCGTCCGCGAAAATGGGCAGGTTGTTGGAGATGGCGAGGAAAAACATCTGGGGACCCATAGCCAGAGAGGGCATTTCCCGGGCGATCTGTTGGATACTCATGTGCAGGCCGTTGAATTGCTGCTTGGCGGCGGGCAGTTCCGGGGGGACTGTCTGTGTGGCTTCTGCGGTTGCACCCAGCTGCTTTAACCGGGATTCCAATTCGGCGATTTGCTTTTCGAGCGCTTCGATACCGGCCATGTTTTCACTCTGGTCGAGGTTCGGGGAGGCGTTTTGTCCGACCCTGCGCAATTCTTCCATTTGCTCCGTGAGTCCGGCTATGGCGGTACGCAACCTTTGGGCTTGACTGTCCATTTCCGACGATGCGGCGGTCGCCTTGCCTTTCATCTCGTCCACCTTGCGGCCGGCCTTGTCGAGAGCCCCCGACAGGCGGTCCTTCATCAATATCTCTACTTCTACCGGTTTCATTGCCATGTTATCTCTTCAAATTGCTTTGGAAAAATCCCACGATGTCGGCGGCCTCGTCCTCCGCGCTCTTCTCCTCCTGTTTCTTTCGGATATAGCGGGGCGCGTCTGCCAGCATCATAATCAAGGTCTGGAAGTTCACACCTTCCAGTATGTACTTTACCTTCCAGCCGGTGGCGTCGGCCACCTGCCAGACAAATCCGAAGGGGCTATGGGAAGGCTCGAATACCGTCTTTAACTCCCCTTGTCTCTTTGGCTCAGTCTCAGCTTCATCGGGTTCGTCCTCTCGGCTGATCTGATAATATTTGTAAAAGGGTCGGTGCCCAACAGGAACACGAAGCTGCGCATGGCGGCCGAGACATACTCGGTGTCTATCCAGTTGCGAACCAGCCATGCCGTTGCCCCGACCAGCAGCCGGCGGCTGATCCAGCCGCGACACAGCGTGTAGGCCACCATGCGGCTCACCTGTTTGCCGTGGGTCACCAAAAAGGCCATTTCCTCCTCCTTCGTAAACTTGTTCATCTGTTCCGCCGTCACCCCTAACGAGAGGTACACCCGGGCCAAGCGAATAAGCCCGCCCAGCCGGGGGCGGCGCATGACGACCCGCAGGCGCAGGGGTTTGCGGAACGGGAGGCGGATATCCTTCAAGGGGACGGACACGCCCCGGTCCAACAGGGCGGCCGCCCCCTCGCGCTGTATGAGGCGTGCGACTTTCTCGTCCATACGTTAATCCGATGGGGTGTCGTTGATTTCGTAAGGAGCGGTATCCGCTTCCTCCGGCTTGTTCACTTTCAGCTGGCACTCTATCTTGGAAACCTCGGTCAGCGTCAGCTTGCCTCCCAAGTTGGCCATAATGGTACCGTTGGGAATCTTCATGGTCTGACCTGAGACGAACTTGATTTCCCACGGGCCGCGAAGTTCCACCAAGTCGGTGGGAGCTTTCCAGCCGGTGTACGACCCGGTACTGCCTACCAACGTACCGCCCAGAACGGCCTGTATGTTTTCATAATCCAGTTGAATGAGATTGAACGTGGGAGCGATGGTTGCATTTTTGTTAGCCAGCGTCAGCACGGGGGCATCGGGCACCTGTTCGGCTTCAATATCGGTACTTTCGGCTTTTGTGCCGCCCCAATCCCAACTACCTTTTTCGATGTAGCCGATTTCCTTTTGATTAAACTTTACGACGGCTATGCCGTAGATGAATTTCTTAGTTGCCATTCTTCAATTTGTTTTTGATGATTATCATTCCTAATATCGTTATCGCTATCCCGGCGACGAGCCCTGTGAAAAAGGTTTTAACGGGGTTCGAACGCTGTTTTAATTCCGCTTCGTACAGGTCGGCCATGCCTTCATAGCGCTCGCGCCATACCGAGGAGGATTTCTCGTAATACTCACACTGTCGCTGCAGACTGTCGCAAGAGGCATAGACCACGATGGTTCCGGGTTCCTTCCCCTTGCCGATGTCGAGACGGGCCTGTCCGCTCTTGGCATGAAACGACGAGCCCTCCGGCAGTTTAAGGAGGCTGTCCGTCGGTATCTCCATTCTCACCTCCGACATCGGTACCGTTTCCGTCCGTATCCGGCGAACTTCTCGCGCGAGGCTGTCCCGTTGCTCCGTCTCCACCGTCCGCACCTTTTCCCGCGCTGCCTCTCGTGAGGTCGCGCAGCTTGAAAATAACAGGGCAGTCAGCACGAAACTTGCAACTGTTAGCCGTCTCGATGGCTTTACGGAAGCGGGCCATCTCCCGCTTGGTCGAGCCAAGCTCCTTTTTCGCTTCCCGCAAATCTTCTCTGGTTTCACTCAGTTCCTTTTTTAAGGGTTCGACAATGTTCTCTATCAATATCCGGGTGGCCTGTTCAGTGTTGCCTATCCGGACTGTTTCGGCTTCCGCCTTCGCTTTCTCCGCTTCGGCATTCGCCTTGCGGACGGTCGCTTTCAGAGTCAGAAGTCCGACAACCGCCGCCAACAGGCCGCCGCCCAGTATCCAGTTAAGCATTTCACTGAACTCCATAATATACCTCTTATCGATTAATGCCTATGGACTTCAACCAAGCCCGCACGTCGAACGAGGGGCAGGCTTTCGCCGCCAGCTGGTTGTGGCCGACAATCTCCACGTCGGGGAAGTGACGATGAAAATCCTTCACGTAGGTTTCCATCGCTTTCCGCTGTGCGAGGGTGCGGGTGTCCACGGGAGTCTTGCCGTCGGCGGCGACACCGCCCACGTACACAACGTGCCGGGCTGTCGTGTTGTACCCTTTTGCCCCGTTGGTAATCTCCCATGAATCGACCTGCGCATCCTCGTTGTTGTCCACCAGCCTCTCCACACGGCCGTCGAGGTGTATCATATCGGTGTATCCTACCTGCTTCCAACCCCGCCCGACAGGGGGTGCGGAGGTGTGCCAGCGACGGATCTCGTCAGCCGTCACCTCACGCCCTTCGGGGGTGGCGGTGCAATGCAGGACCAGATATTTCAACTTTCCCATGACTTACTCAGCTTGATAGCCACTGGCCATAACGACACCCGCATCCGCTTTCTTGAACATACAGATGAAGTAATGGCGGAAATTGACTTTGTTACGTTGGTACTCGGGGTCGTTCTCGGCCGGACTCCAATACATCTTGGTAGAGCCGGTGGCCTTGAACACCCGCGGCGTATAGAACGCGAACGAACACTGGAATTCTCCGGTAGAGGCCGTGGCTCCCACAGCTTTCTTTTTGCCGGCAGTGGTGTACAGCGGGTTGTTGGCGTATTCGTAGATATCGAATCCAAACATTCTGCCCACCTTGCCTTCACCCCGGTTGATATTGTATTGCTCTTTAAAGTTTTGGTCGGTATCGAGCAGGTCGTTCACGTGATCCGGACAGAGAACCAGACGCCGATTGGTTGTGGGGACTTTCAACTTGTCGATAGCCGCTTTCATTCGTATCACATCGCTGATTGTCAATTTCAAACGCCCCGTCTTTTCATCCCGGCTTCCGGTCGTCGTCAAAACGGGAGTGGTCGCAGTGTCTTCATTCGCACACAGGGCATGGGCCGACTTGGCGAATTTACTGTCGTTTATCGCGTTGGCATGGCTTTCTTTCACCCGTGCGATCTTGTCGTAACTCAGCGCATACAACTCGTCGTCGGTAATGGGGGTTACCTTCGTCTGGAATTTGTCAAGACTGATGGAGATATCCCCGTCTTTCAATTCCTGCAAGGTAATGGGATAAGTCGTGTTGTTGATCAGCACGTCTGGGTCGACACCTACATCGACGAGATGGATTACATCGTTATTCACTACCGACGAGCTGTCGGGCACGCCATCGAGCCATGTGCCTTCAAGGCCGGCCCGCAACGACTTGACCAGTTCTCCGGTCCAGATTTCCGTTAATACGCCTTCGCGGAGCGTACCGGCGGGAAGAGCTCCTCCGATTACGCCGGAAACGATATTCATTCCTATGGCGCCGGTCAGCGGAGAGAGTCCGACAGCCGCGCCCAGCAAAGCTCCTGTAACTGCGTTGAACAGGAGCGAAAAAAGAATCGTTACGATTTTGCTCATTGTTATTTCGTTTTTAAGGTTGATACTCAAATTTCGCACTCCATGCCATACTCGGCTCTGTATAGGCGTCTGTATTCGTCAGGCTGCTCTTTTCTCAGTTCCAACAGCTTGTCGGCAGGTACTTCGCTAAGTTTCGCATATTTTCCCGGATCTTCCACTTTTCCCGTGCCTTGATGGCCGAGAACAGTCGAGAGCTTCACATGCGGCGACATGGCCGAGAATATCGACGACAGTTTTTCCGCACCGATCTCTTTGCCGAGGTTGACAAACTCCTCTTTCTTGTCCGCGGAGATTCGTTTCTCACCGATGGCCGTATTTACAAGGGCCGTGATACTGGCGAGGGTCAGCTCATCTTTTTCCCGTTTGAGTCGCACATTCTCCTCCTGGGCTGCATGGAGTTCGCCGAGTTTTTCGGTGATTTCGGCCTCGGTCGCCGTTTCCGGCAGCCCTAACTGCAAGGCTAATTTTTTTTGTTCCATTTGTTCCTGTTTTATAGGGTTAGTATTCAAGATGGGCAGCGGGCATTCGCCGTCCTTGCCCAATGTTATTTGTTTTCCGTCTTTTTTGAGCACGAGGGCATCGTCGTTGGCCCCGATGTCCACGACCGATACCTCGAACAGTTTGCTTTTGACGATGGTCGGGCTGGTCTGTCCCACGACCAGGTATTCGCTGTCCTCGCTCATCTCTATGATGTCGAGCCCGGCGCTGACCATTTTCAGGCTCCCGAATTCGAATTGGCGCTTGCAGCGTTTGCTCAGTTCGGTCACCTCGTCAAAGACCAGCTCTCCGGTCACTTCGTCGTTTTCTATCCGTATGTCCTTTACGTAGCCTATGACACTTCCCCGCTCGTGCATATACAGCAGCACGGGGTTGCGCATATACTGCTCCACGTCCATACCGGCCGTCAATACCCGGGTGCCATAGCTGTTCAGGCTGTCGTTCGATATACGCACTCTTTTTCCCATTGAAATCTGTTTTTTGATTGTGATTGTGACTTTTTGATTGCGATTGTGACGCAATATTACAGGCTAAATATCTCATCTCCAAAAATGTATGAAACGGTTGCATACTTCTGTGAAACCATTTCACAGAAGTTTGGAAACGCGGCGAAAACCGACCAATTTTGCTCATGCAACGCGGTTGCAAACAACCGTTTCAATTCTATATTTTAAAGACTATGACAAAGGCCGAAACCGAAAAGAAAAAATCATTGGCGCGGACGCTGTACATGGCCGGACTCGGGCAGAACGAGATCGCCGACAAAGTCGATGTTTCCCGCGTGACCATCTCCAAGTGGTGCAGCACCGAAGGGTGGAAAGAGGCGCGCGCCGCCAAGAATGTGACCCGCCCCGAACTGGTCAACAAACTGCTGCTCACCATCGACACGCTCATCACGCAGGTCAACGAGTCGGAAGACCCGGCGCTCATCGCCGGACTGGGAGACAAACTGGCCAAACTGTCGGCAGTCATCGAGAAGCTCGACAAGAAAGCCAACGTGGTCGATGCCATCGAGGTGTTCATGGCTTTTTCCAGGTGGATCGAGTACCGATCGACCATCGACTCCGAGGTGACCCCCGAACTCATCAAGACCATCAATAAGTATCAGGACCTGTACATCACCGAGCAGATGGGTATTAAATAGGGAGGAAAAAGCCTATGGCTACGCAAACGGAAAAGAAACTGGCATATGAACAGTGGAAAGAGCTCTGCAAAAGGGTACAGTCCATCACGGACACCTCCGTCATGGCTCACGAGACACTTGCCGAACGGGACAGGCGCAAGCAGCGTCTGCTGAACAACTATGCCGCTTTCTGCGAGTACTACTTTCCACACTACCTCACGCTGCGTGACAAGACCACCGGAGAGGTGATCCGTACCGTGCACAATGCTCCCTTTCACAACGCGGCAGCCGTCAAGGTCAGAAACACCCCCGATTTGAAGGCGGTATTCCAATGGCCGCGCGGCCACGCAAAATCGACCCATTTCGACATCTTTATACCGATCTGGCTCATGTTCCAGCCCAAACGTCTCATCAATTTCATGGTGGTGGTCGGCAAGTCCGAGGACAGTGCCGTTAGGCTTCTGGGAGACATACAGGCCGAGCTCGAACACAACCAACGCCTTATCGCCGACTTCGGGAAACAGCGGGGCAACGCCTCCTGGCAGGAGGGGGAATTCAAAGCCGCCAACGGGGTCAAATTCCTGGCCTGCGGACGGGGGCAGTCTCCCCGTGGTCTGCGTGACCGGGAAAGCCGCCCGGATTATATCGTCATCGACGACCTCGACGACGATGAGCTCTGCCGTAACGAGAAGCGGGTGAACGACCTCACCGCCTGGGTGAAAGAGGCGCTCTTCGGAGCCCTCGACGTGGGGCGGGGCCGGTTTATCATGGTAGGCAACCTCATATCCAAAACCTCCGTTCTGGCGAACATCGCCAGGACAAAGGGAGTACATGTGTCCGTCATCAAGGCCGTCGATACAAACGGGGAACCGGTATGGAAGGAGAAGTGGACCAAAGAGGAGGCTCTGGCTTATCGGGATTTCGTGGGGTACCGGGCATGGGAAAAGGAAATGATGCACAACCCGATAGTCGATGGTTCTATCTTCCGGCACGAGTGGATTCGGTTCAAACGGCTTCCCAAGCTCTCCAAATATGAAATGCTGGTATGCTATACCGACCCTTCTTTCAAATCGACCACCTCCAACGACTACAAGGCATGCCGCCTGTGGGGGAAAATCGGGACGGAACTGCACCTCGTCGACTGCTTCGTGCGGCAGGCGACGGTAAGCGAAATGGTCCGCTGGCTGTACGACCTCTACGAGCGTACGCGGGACGAGGTCTCTGTCCAATTCTTCATGGAGGCCAACTTCATGCAGGACATCATTCTGGACGAGTTTTCGGCCGAGGGAAACCTGCGGGGATACCAGTTGCCCATCATGCCCGACAAACGCAAAAAGCCCGAGAAGTTGCAGCGCATCGAGGCGGTAAGCCCGCTTTGGGAACGCGGCTTTGTCTGGTACAACGAACGGCTCAAAGATACGCCCGACATGCAGGTGGGAATTGACCAGACCTTGTCGCTCGAGCGTGGAAGCCGCATACACGACGATGCCCCCGATGCCGACGAGGGGGCGATATGGATGCTGCAACGCAACACCCGGCAAGAGAGTTTTCAACCGGTGTTCGGCAAGAGGCCGACCGCCAAAAATATATGGTAATATGATTGAATGGATTAAACGCGTCATCTTCGCCCGAAAGTACAAACGGGCCGTCAAAAAGGCGAAAGAACTGGCAGAGCTGACAGGCCTGCGCTATTTCGTGATTTACCTTAACGGGAGCTTGAAGGTAGTACCTAAAAAGACCGTCAAGGAATTGGTTCAAAAACATCGTTTTCGCAAGGGGGTGACCGTCGGGGACATTGAGAAACGGGCATTGTTCATCACCAAATAGACGGAAAGGAGGCAGAGATGTTTGTCACGGAAGAGGATTACAGAGTGGTTATAGGCGAGACAGCTCTCAAAGTCATTTCGCAGGTCAGCGAGGAAAACCGCACCAATGCGGAAGCCGAGGCCCGGGAAGAGATAGCCGGGTATCTGCGACCCAAGTACGACTGCGAGGCGGTATTCAATGCCGAAGACGACGACCGCAACCGGCTCATCGTCATGTACACCTGCGATATCGCCCTGTACCACATGAGCGCCTCCATGCCCCAGAAGATGGGCAGCGAGATACGGGAGGAACGCTACAAGCGCGCCATCAAGTGGCTGGAAGGTGTACGGGCCGGGGGAATCATTCCCGACCTGCCGCTGGTCGTAGATAGCGAAGGAACACCCACCGGTGACACTTTCGCATACAGTTCACAACCCAAACTCAGACATAACTGGTAACCACTATGGATATTAAAGGTTTTTTCAGCGGACTTTTCCCGCACCGGCCCGACGACATGCTGCACACGCCTTACGGGGATTTCAATCTGGCGAAGAAAGACGACAAGCGACGGTTCCAAAAAATAGTCATCGATCTCCATCGCACTACCGATGCGCTTACCCGCAAGGACATCAGGGACTGGCGGAACGCCTGGCAGATGGCTATCAACATCGACAGCCCGAACCGGCAACGGCTGTACGACATCTACCGTGACGTGTCGGTCGATTTGCATCTGTCGGGGTGTGTCAAGCAACGCGAAGGGTTCGTCATGGCGAGGAGCTTCAAAATCGTGGATGCGAAAGGCGATGAGAATGAAGAGGCGTTGCACTATTTCAATCAGGAGTGGTTCAAACAGCTGCTGCTTTATGCCCTCGATGCCAATTATTGGGGACATTCGCTCATCGAGCTGGGCGATCCGGTCACCGACAAAGACGGGTATATCTGTTACGACGGGGTATGGCTCGTTCCCCGCAAACATGTCGTTCCCGAATATGGGAGGATTGTCGCGGACCTCGGCCAGGACTGGCGCTCGGGTATCGACTACCGGCAGCCGCCGTTTACCGACTGGCTCATCGAGGCAGGCCGGCCCGATGACCTCGGCCTCTACCTGAAAGCGGCCACGCAGACTATTCCCAAAAAGAACATGCTCGCCTTTTGGGACACTTTCGGGGAGATTTTCGGCATGCCCATGCGTATTGCGCGGACCACCTCCCGGGACAAAGAGGAGATCGGCCGGCTCGACCGCATGTTGCGGGAAGCGGGGGCGAGCCTCTCGATGGTGGCCGGGCAGGATACGGAAATCGAGTTCGTGGAGAGTGGCAAGGGAGATGCCTATAACGTATATGACAAACGTATCGACCGAGCCAACTCCGAGCTCTCCAAGCTCATCATCGGACAGACCATGACCATCGAGGACGGCAGCAGCCTCTCGCAGTCGAAGACCCATTTGGAGATTTTCCAGAACCTCGTGGAGAGCGATTGCGACAAACTCCGCGACATCGTGAACAACCAGCTTATCCCCCGTATGATTCGGCACGGATTCCCCCTCAAAGGGCTGCGTTTCGACTGGGACTATTCGGCCGACTATACACCCGAGCAGCAGGTGGCCTACGAGACGATGATAGCCGACCGTTACGAGGTCGACCCGGAATACTTCGCCGAAAAGTATAACATGCCGGTCGGACAGAGGCGGAACGCCCCGACGATAACCCCGGACGACGATGGGAATGGTGGTGATAACGACACTCGAAAGGACATGCATCCGACCGGTTTTTTCGACTG
Source organism: Barnesiella sp. B2-R-119 (assembly GCF_023656675.1). Taxonomy (NCBI): domain Bacteria; kingdom Pseudomonadati; phylum Bacteroidota; class Bacteroidia; order Bacteroidales; family Barnesiellaceae; genus Barnesiella; species Barnesiella sp. B2-R-119. Next base: position 514,317 of record NZ_JAMOKL010000002.1, on the reverse strand, counting down.
AGCCCCTCTGATTACGAGGGGCTGCACCACCGTTACCTTTCCCTGATGGGAGACGGCTTGACGCTGGCTTCGGAAGATAGCATCGATGCGGAACTTCGCAAAAGGATAGAGCGGAGCTTCGAGGGCATGATGTCGGCGTTATACCGGGAAACGGGGGCCTTGTTACGCATCGGCATACTGGCAGAGCCGGAGGCGCAGGAGTTTATCGAAGCTCACGCCGGGGTTCTCGATTCCTCTTTCCAAAAAGTGGAGATGTCCGGCCTCATGCGCCGGCGGTTGCAGCGTTCCAACTACATCTTCTCCGGCATGAAGGCTTTCCACGAACTGAACGAGGCATTTCCTTCACTCCTCGACGAGAATGGCAATCGAAAGTCGTTCGAACGGTTTTTGAACGATGTCCGGAAGATCGACAAGACCTATAACTCCAACTACCTTCGGGCCGAGTACAATTTCGTACAGGCATCGGCCGAGATGGCCGGCAAATGGGAAGGGTTCATGCAGGACGGTGACCGATACTACCTCCAATACCGCACGGCTCGCGACGGCCGGGTGCGCCCGGAACACGCCGTCCTTCATGGAGTGACCCTGCCGATAACGGATACCTTCTGGGAGGAGTTCTATCCGCCCAACGGGTGGGGATGCCGCTGTTCCGTAGTCCAGGTGCGGAAATCCAAGTATCCGGCCACTCCGCACGACGAGGCGATGGCGCTCGGCGAACAGGCCTTGCAGCGCGACACGAAGGGAATGTTCCGCTTCAACCCGGGCAAGGAGGGGAAAGCCGTTCCCGATTACAACCCCTATACCGTCAGCCGCTGCCGGGATTGCGATATTGCCAAAGGAAAGTTCAGTCTGGCGAAAAAGGTATTTATTCCCGACAACGAGCTGTGCCAGGCATGCCAATTTATCCAGAATATGATTAATAAGGAAAAGACAGCAAAACTGACAAAAGAAGAACGTCGGGAAATAAAAGCGGCTGTTGAAGAATGGACAGACATTCATTTACCTGAAGTAGAGTTACGAACAGGGAAAGCAAAGCGTCTTTATATCAAAAATACGAATATTAATGAAGATGTCATTCTTAACAAAGGTTTCTTTTCTGAGACTTTCGCTAAGAATTTTTACAACAAAAAACTTGCTGAAACTATGCAGTTAGCCACAAGAATAGGGGAATGGTTCCCATTGGCTGAATTTGTGAGGGTAGAAAAAGGGATCCACCACAATTTTAATTTTAAAGTATTTATTGCCAATGTGGAAGGAGTCTATGTGGAATGCAAGGTAAAAATGACAAGTGAGAATATCTTATATACAATGCGCATAATAAAATGAGGATTGAAAATCCCCCCGAAGTCTGCGCCACAAAGGCCGACGTGTGAGTGGCTCATTCAATCCTCATCGCAAATATATGACAAATTTTCAAAATCGATTCATTTTGAATCGATTTTTTTATCTCATGGATTTAATCGCCACACATCGATATATCTCGATGTTCTCCACGATATCCTCGTGGTTGTGGTTCGTGTCGCTCTCGACCAGGTCGAACTCCTTGAAGGCCTCACCCTCCATACAGCAGAGTGCGGCGTGTATCTCGTCCAGCAGGTCGAACACCTCTAAGCCCTCTTCCTGAAATTGGCTGCCGTCGCTCGTGCCGCCTTTCCAGTCCGTCACCACGTGCAACGCCACCTCCGGCTCGGCTCGATACTCCAAGCCGTTTACTATCGCATTCCATTTGATGGGCCGGAACTCGATAAACACGGCCGGACGCTCCCAGTTCTCCTCCTGCTCGATAAACTCCACGTTATGGTTCCACAAATCGATGTGCTTGATCGCACCGCCGCCGACCTCTTTCAGACGGTCGCACAGCATTCGGTAAAGTTCTTTTCTCATTTCCTCTCTATTGAAAAATCAACATTGAAATATTCATTTAAATTCTCCTCGATGATTTCGCGCACGATGCGCTCCACCTCCGGCCCCGCACCGAGGAATCGACGACGCGGTATGCGAATCGTTGTTCCGGCTCGTTTGATGGCCATAAAACGCCAGAAATCGGCCTCTGTGGAGAGTTGTTGCGTCCGTTTATCATTTCGACGCTCCCCGTTCTTTTTTCGTCCGAAACTGCCGGTTGCCTCGTAGTATTTATACCAGAAAAATCGCTTCATCTTGGCCGTCACCACGATTTCGCCCCCGTCGTTGTGTATGGAAGCATACGGCAGATCGGTGAAAAACGTGATGCTGTTCTCGGTCGTCCGGCTTCGCACACTCCTCCGCAAATTGCCCGTATCGATTAGAAGTGTACCGCCCGGGCGGTTCGGGCTTTTCCGTCTCGCCCACGCCTCGCTGAAAAACGCCTGTCGCTCGAAATTACGGTCGAACTCATCGCCGAGCTCCACCTGTATGTCCCGAAGTATCCGCTTGATTATTTTGCCGGCCTCTTCATTCATAGTCCTCGTCCTTAAAGAGCAAAAGCTGACGGGTCTCCTCGTCAGCTATGTGATTCTTTTCCTTCGCATCGGCATTGAGTATGTTGTAGAAGGTCCGTTCGGTAATGCCATAAACCGGATATATGTACCGTCGCCATATCTCCCGGTTCGGGACTCCCGACTTGACGTAACGGTCATATATCCTGTTTATATCTTCCACACGTTTCTTGTAACTTACTCCGCGCCGTTTTGCCATATGGTTTTATTCTGTCTTTTTGGGTTTGTACGGACGCACATCGAGCGTCATGTCGCAACTCACCATTACCCGGCCGCTCCCCTCACACTGGGGGCAGGGACCCGTTTTCCGAAATAACCGCCCGGAATAGATTTCTCCCGTGCCGTGGCATGCCCGGCAAATAGCGATTTTCGGGGCCTTCCTCATTTTCTGTATCATACCGCCTCTTCTCTTTTGGGTTCCACATAGAACGTTTCGTCCTGCACCACTTGTATGCCGCACTTGGCCATCATCTCGATCATCGATTTGCCTGCGCCAAGAGGGTCCTCGTCGGTCGTCACCATTGCCTCCCGGTCGGCAAGCATTTTGTCTTTGGCCAATTCCTCGGTCAGGCGCACATACCCCGGCAGGAACTCTTTGGTCAGTTGTAACGCACTGGCCCAGGTAAAGCCTTTGAGGGTTTTCAATTTAGGGGTGCCGGTGCGGAAGCCTATAACGCCGTGAGCCATTTCGAGGCTCTTTTTCTTGGCGAACAATTCGGTCTGGTTTTCTATGGCATAAGCCTGCAAGGTGTTGAATGCCTTCTCCTTCTCGCCTTCCAGTTCGGCCAACTTATTTGCATACCTCTCTCGGATCTTCGCACACTGCAACTCGATGTCCGCTATAATTTTCATACTCTGTGCATCAGCCTTCGCATAGATGGCGAAAGCCTCGTCGGCAGACTCTCTGGTCACGCCGGAAATAATCACTTTCTTTTCTCTCTTTGCCATAAATTCATTGGTTTAATGGTTTGTTAATCACTGATAATATTGTTGCTTTCTAAAAGGGTCTTGAACGCTTTGTCCCGTGCGGCCTTGGTCTCATACACTCCGTAAGTTTTCCACCCTCCGTTGTACTTTGTGCTGACTTTGATTTTCGGCATCGGATAGTCGGCTTTTCGGATAATAATGAAGCCGGCCGCTTTCACCTTGTTCTGGTCGTTCAGGGTCATGCATCGTCCTCCTCGTAATTCTGCATTTCAGGCTCTTGACAGACCAATGCCGCCTCGTACTGCTCGTATGTCCATTCGTTGATGTCGCTGAAAAACTCCTCCCGCTCTTCGGCCGACAGCCATGTCGCCGCTTCAAGGAGTTGGATTTTAATCCCGTCAAGGATTTTTCGTGCTTCTGTTTTCATTTCTATTAGTTTTTAGGAGCGTGGGGGTCTATGATTACATAGACGGCCCGGCCCGGTTGCTTCACTTCGTGTTCTTGTCTCTTTTCCGTTTCCTTCACTTTCAGCCCTCCCTTCCGCTCGATGGAGCGCAGCTTTACGGCCAGTTGTTCCAGTTCTTCGGTATCGAGCCGGCCGAAAGGCTTGCCGGCGATCCGGGGATTCAGGCAAAAATCGTTGACCCTTGCCCAGTCCGTGGTGTCGATGCCGATTTTCTGCATGAGTTTCAGACATACGCTTCGGCGGAACCGCAGCTCCTCGCGCAGTTTCTTTCGCCATTCGTCCTGCCCGGTCAGCTGTTCCAGAGCGGCGCAGCACTCGTTGTACTCCGCCCGGGTCATCTCGCGCAGGCTCTCGGTGCGATTCCGTGTATATTGCCTCACGATCGAACGCTTAAATTCTTCCCGGTCGCCATAATAGGGCACTTTGCCGAACAAGGCGTAAAATCGGGCGAAATTCGTGACAGCCGAACGCAATGGCGCTTGCTCCTTTTGCTGAGGCGCATCCGAATTGGGCTTTGCCAAATTGGTTACTTCCTGTTTCATACCCTTCTATTTTAACGTTAGTATATAATCCATTCTTGACCACCCGCCGGAAGCTGAGACGGTTGCCACTTTCCGGGAAAGATACTCTTCTGTAAATTCTGTACTTACGATTTCATCTCCCCTATATTCACATTTTGGCGAGCCGAAAATATGTCCGTGACTTCTTATTCCAATATAGCCCCATTCATTCCGTTTCAGGACTCTATCGATAAACTCGCTCACACTGCACTCTTTGTTCAAAGAGACCATATATGGGGTTGTTTCGTCTCCGGAGGTTTTTCCTATTTGCGTAAACTTAAATTCCAACATACCTTCATTCTTCACTCAAACAATACTTTAATGCCGCACGAGGAGGCCACGTCGAGCTCGAGCTTGGCTCCCTTCGACAACTCCCAGCCTTGCAGCATATAGATATAATCACAACCGAGCAGCAGGGCGATGTCCGCCCGCATGTGCTCCCGCCAATGCGCTTCATCTGGCAGCCCGTTCTTGAACGGGTTCACAGGTTCGTAGCCCTTCAAGCTCAAATAGCGCTCGGCTTGATCGAAAGCCTGACGCCTCTCTTCCAAGTCATAATGGGCTATCGCCCCGCTGATGTACACTTTCTTGTTCATTTTTTTCTGTGGTTTTGTCGTTCGTAAAATTCATTCAATCGTTCTTCCAGTACTACCGTGTAGTTACACAGTTTGCAGCAGCGTCCCTCTTCTTTTATCGGATATGGGTTATACCCGTATCCGATGAACTTCCTGTCGCAAATGCAGCAGATGTTTTCTTGCGTCTTTTCCATGATCATACTATTTCAAATTGTACTACAAAATCATATTCTCTCCGCAGACGGCGAACCTGTGCGATGTTGTCCGGCTCGCTGCCGTAGGGCAGGTAAACACAGCGTTCTCTCGTGTTGACTTTCACGCCCTTCTTCCGGAGTCTATACAGCAGGTTTTTCCGGCGCATTCTCTTTTTGTCCATAATTACAAATTGTTACTTGTTCGTATAAGACCCTCTTCCCATACCACGTAGTAACTCCCAGCCTCGCCGATGGCGCGTCCCTGGCAATACGCCTTGTAGCCTACTACACGCACCTTCATGTCGCAGATATACTTCAGCTTCATTGCTCCACTGCCCATTGGCTGGCTCTTCTTCTCTTGACTAATCCAGATGAAGCTCTTTTTCGGAAAACTGTCCATCAACTCTTTGGCTTTTGAATAATCCCACGGGGCGACCTGGAAAGAGTCTATAATGACAAACTTAGGGCTTTTGGGTTTTTTCAGCCTTTCCACCAATTCGTCAAGGGTGCTTTCCGGCACTACACGAAAGCGCCCCTGTACCTCGTTCATCTTCAAGTAACCCATGCGTCGCTGGAAGCTCTGGTTCACACGCTCCTCATAGCTCATGTATAGTACCGGCCCGTACTTGCACAGCTCTTTGGCGAGCTGCATGACAAACGAGCTCTTACCGCTGGCGCTGGCTCCGCTGATGAACCACGAGGCGTTCTCGGCAGGAAATCCGAACGGTTTGCTCCATCTCTCGTTCCACGGTAGGGTTTTCCATTTCTTGGCCGCTATGTCACGCGGCGTCAAAGCCCGCTTCATTGCGCTGTCATTTTAAGTTTCTCGATCTCCGTGTACACTCTCCTCAGCCCGCCACGTGTCTTACGTACGATTTGTGCGATGTCCGTACCTTCCGGGGCATTGACCTTAGCCACAATCCGAGCCTGCGTCATCAAGAAGGCTTCACGCTCCTTGCCGTCGTCCGGGGTAACCTTGCTGTAACGGTCGCCGTAGCGACTCAGCATCTCGGTATAGCCCACTTTCTTACACTCGATCGAGCGGTTTATCTTTTCCTTCAAGCCGTCCGCTCCCATCATGTACCAAGCGCAACTTCGCTCGGTGGCGTTCCACAGGGCTTTCAGCTCCAAAAACGCCTCGTATTGCAAATCCCCGGCTTCGTCCAATATGATGAGCGGCTTGTCTATCGAACGCAGGTAATACACCAAATCATCGTACATGTCCGAGTAACGCCCCTTACTGTCCACGCCAAACTCGGTGGCGATTCTGCGCACCAGCTTCAATTTGGTTTTTACCTGCGAGCAATCGATATACACGGCATTCTTGTGGGTATGCACATAGTACCGGGCCGTGAAAGTCTTTCCAATGTTAGGCATATCACACAGAATAGACGAAATACTTGACTGCTGGGCAATCTCCAATTGCGAGGTGATATATTCGAAAGTGGCTGTCTTGGCGGCTTTCCACTCCATACCGCCTCGCAGGTTCACCCCCAAACGCCGGGCGATACTTATCCAGTTGGCATCACTCAATACTTTGTCGGTCTGCCCGTTTTTTACGGCACTGTACACCGAAGTGGTGATGCCGAGGGAGGCGGCGTGTTTCGCGTCGCTCGGATAGTTCTCACGGTTCGCGGATATCGCCTCCATGATTTTCTGTTTGTGAGCTTCTGTAATCATAATTCTAACGCTGTTTTAGTGGTGTTCTATAAATCTTCTAATGCTCTTTGTGTGTTACTTATGACTGGCTGCCATTCGTACTCTTCCGGTTCTTCATGACCCTCCGCCGAGGGGAGAATAAGGTTTTCGTCATCATCTGCATCATTGACCTGTGGCCGTACTTCCGCTTTGCCTACTTTTGTGATGGCGTTGTCACGTAGGTATTTTTTGAAGTGGGACACATATTTCTGTTGTTCGATGTAATTTGCCACATCTTCATCCGTCTGTTCAGCTATCACGCGGTTATAGGTTTTGATGGGCCGTACCTTGTCTATGTAGCGATCACCCTGGAACAGGTATATGTCCATAGGTTTCCCTTCCTCATCCGGCAGATAATAAGCCGTTACCTTGCTATTGTTCGGCTCCAACTCTTCCAACACCTCCGGGCCGCTTATCCACCAGTCCTCATGTGCCACGCGGACTGTCGAGTTGCGCCGTATGCTCGTCTCCACCTTTTCACCGATATAGCGGCTCAGAGTAAGGCTGTCGAATGGACGCAAGGTCGGGTTGATTTTTGCCACGAGCACCTCCCAGCGGGTCATACCGGGGTATTTCTTCTGGTTGGGGTGTGGGGAGTGGTTCCACTCCCGGTTGTCTGCTATATCATCGGCTACCAGTTCCTCGAATGTGTAATACTTCTTGTCCTCCCATGTGTGATTGCTGCTGTCGCTGATTTTCTTCTGATCCACACGGCGTGCCCCTTTATTGTACCAACGACCCACTCCTTCGTGGTTCTTATGGGCTATTGTAGTTTTGAACGATCCGTTCAGTGGCTCTGAATATTTCTCCTGCGAGTTTTGCGGGGCGCAGAAGTGTACAAACTTGAACACCTCGTCGGCTTTCAGAAATCCGTTCTTGTACTTGATCATCAAGTGCTGTTCCACTTCTATACCTGCCGGTATACCCCAGCCGTGCCGTGCGATAAGCCGGAACATATCGCGGAAACACTCCACTACCAATGCGTCGTCCTTTCCTCGTCCGTAGGCCATTCCGATACGGCACTGACTCACCACGTCGTAAGCGTAATAGGCATGCACATACTCGTTTCCCTTCATGCGGCGCGGTAAATCCACATCGTCCATCGTTATCTGGCTTAATGCCCATTCACCTCCATGACGGTGCATGTGCGGCATTTGCTCGTGCATGAACGTAGTATAACTGCGCAGGGAATGTTCTACCAGCAGCTTGTTGCTCGGCTTGTTTAAGATGTTGCGAATGGTGCTTTTACTAAGTTCCTTCGGGTTACCGTTCTTGTCGACAAAGTCATCTGGGTCGAATATCTCACCAGTCTCAAAATCCCATACCTCCAATTCGCCACATACGAACTGTATATACATCTCATGCACGTCGCTTCCGTAGGGCTGGTTAGGAAGCACCCTCAGACTCATCACGAGCCGTTCGTCTTTATACGTTGTCTTGCGTTTGTTCTGGTTACCGAACTTACCGCTGATAAGGCACTCGTAGCCGCATTGTTTGTACTCATTTACTTTCTTGCGGAAGCGGAGAGTACTGGCCGGAAGATCGTGTCCGAACTCCTCGCGTAACGTCTCGATAGTAGTGGCCATCATATCCCAGTTGTATTTCTCGCCCATCAGTCTGCGGTAGTCACGGCTGCGGTTATATAGGCGAATGCAGGTATTCAATACCGAGGCGTTCACTGCGTACTTTTGGGCAAGTTCGTCTGAAGCCTTGTCGCTGTGCTGACGGGAGGCCCAGTCCATGAAATAGGTGACGGCAGCCTGGTCAAGCTCGTAGTTCGACAAGATCCAGCAGCGAAGCAGGACGGCGTTGCCGTAGGGGTGTTTCTCTTTGACTTGATCCAAATATGGGGTAGGCAGACTTTCGACAACGACCATGGCACAATTACCCTTTCCTCCTCCGCGTCTGGCTATCTTCAGCTTGTTACGTCTGGCAAGCTGACGACAATAATCCCCTGTCAGAATGCCATCCGCCTCAAGCTCGCGTACAGATATGCAAAGTTTGTTGTCGCAATACTCCATCACCCGCCTCCTTTATTTCAATGCCAATGCCCAGTTTTGGATATTTTTAATATTGCTTACCACCACATTCTCATAGTGGCGCACCTTCTCGCCTTTGTGGAATACATCGCAGCCTCCGTTCTCGAAGGAGAACTCCAGTATCGTATTGTTCGGCAAATACTGGCGCATGTAACCGTCGGCATCGAACAGGCACTCTATTTCGGGTATCTCCACCATGACAATGCCCCCGCGTTCCATCGCCAGCTTGCGGATTTTCCTTGCAAGCTCAGTATCGCCGCGCTTGCTGTCGAAACGGATGGCGTTAAACACCGTGCGCTCCGTTACACCTAATGCCTTCATGATAAACATGCGGTCTTCCTTCGTAATGTGGATGTACTTCTTCATTTTATCTCACTTTTAATGGTTGGTATTCTTGTTTTTAGTACCTTTAAAGCCAAATTTTTAAAAATGAACATATATGGTACCATTAGTATTGCTTACAGTCGACATTGTTCCCCTCGACCAAACAATGGGCGAAGAAGAGCTTCGCGAACTATCTGTTCCCTGTCTAAATCACCTGAAGGAGTTAAAGGGTAGCTTTGACCGCAACGACAACATACAGCTCTGCATCCGTCAGTACGCACAAGAAGATGGACACTGCAAACTGACCGCTCGGCTGGTAATGACGATATCCGTTGGCGCTCAACGCGCACAGCATCTTTGTCGGGTACTTGATTCGTACAGGCAGCTATTCCAGTACGAACTACCCAATTGCATTGTAAACGCTCACTCTGAAATTCTGAAATTTCAGTAGCTGAAAATCTTTTGTTGCTCATATCTTTATGCTTTAACTGTTAATCGTCTTGTGGGGCATGGGGAATCGAACCCCAACGCAAAAACCATTGCCCCGTGTGTCTTTCCACACCGTCCGCCCGTCTCTTGACGCCTTCCGGGCTGTCACGCTCGTTTTTTTATTATCCGGCGACATTCTCGTCTTTACCGATAAAGTCAAGGACCATGATAAACTTGCCGCGTAAATCCCGGATCAATTCCAGTTCTAAAATATGGGCAAGCTGGGTAGTAGCACTGGTAGTATTTAATCGCAATTTTTCGCCAAGCAGGGTATTGGTAATGTTATTCACTTTATTTACCAAATATGACCGGATATCTTCAAGGCTTCCTGAGTTTACCACGGCTTTCAACTTGCGATACTCGGAAAGTTCAAGCTGTACTTTATACATATCTTCCGCATGATCCATAAAAAATGACTCATAATCCTCATTCATAATTCGCGTATAGTTGTCGGCCTCTTCCAATAGGCCATCGATACGGCTTTTTACCCGTTCTGCCACAAATTCCTGCTTTTTTCTCATCGTTTCTTGATTTTCCATCATCTCACTTGTTAATAATCGGTTTCGGTTCATATTCTTTAATCTCTAACACTCGTTAATTTCAAGCCAATTTTGTATATTTGAACGCCCGTTCTTCATTGAACGTGCTGCAAAGTTAAACAAGTTTTCTCGTCTATGCAAGAAAATAAACAAGAAAAATCGCCTATAAAGCAGAGGATCTTGCTTTTTTTGGCAAAAAAAGCGGTTACCCAATACGAATTCTATAAGAATACTGGGATAACAAGAGGTGTATTAGGTCAAAATAATGGTATAAGCGAGGAAAATATATCGAGATTTCTTGCCTATTATCCTGAGGTAAATATAGAATGGCTAATGACAGGTCGAGGAGAGATGCTCGCTGATGACCAAGCCGCACACACTAGACATAAATCAATCGATGCCAACAAACATCCTGTAGCCTCTCTTGCAACAGAACCAGGCAAAGGTATTCCTCTCATACCCATTGAGGCAATGGCTGGCGCACTCACCGGCGAACAATCCGTTCTTGAATATGAATGCGAGCGTTACGTCGTGCCTATGTTCAAGGGAGCTGATTTCTTGATTCCTGTAAAAGGATCAAGCATGTATCCCAAATATAGCTCCGGAGATATTGTGGCATGTCAGTGCGTGCCAATGTCGGACTTGTTTTTCCAATGGAATAAAGTATATGTCATTGATACCAATCAAGGGGCACTCATCAAGCGCATCAAACCTGGAAGCGATGAAAAGCATGTACTAATTGTTTCCGACAATGAGAAATATGATCCTTTCGAGTTACCAATATCCTCTATATACGCCGTTGCACTCGTTATTGGTGTTATTAGACTTGAATAATTTAGTTAATAATATGGAAGTTCTTATTTTCTTCATTGTTATCATCATAATATAGGTATGCTCAAAGGAGAAATAGGACGCTTGAAAGAACAAATACGGCAAATGAAAATCGAAAAAGGAAAAGTTGCATCGGATGCATCCATTTCCGAAATTGCAAATGTAGGATAGAAAACTATTTCAAAATAACATGAAGATAAATTGGAACATGAAAACATTTTTATTGCTGGTCATACCTGCATTGTTAATATCTTGTGACTATAAACAAAACAGTCAGCAAAAAGCCGAAGCCGTAGTTGTTAAATTCATCAATGACAATTTGGAAAACAACGACAGTTATGAAAGTATAATATTTGATAGCCTTGCCCAAGCAAAAATACCATACGAAATACTCCCGACTGGCCGTTATTATCTATCTAAAATGGAAGAACATACAATTGCAGCAAAAGAAAAATTAGAATGGGCTAAAAAGTGGGGAGAAGTAACGGATGTGAGCAAAGACTTAAAGCAAGTTGAAGTTCACACCAAATTAGTTAAAGCTTATGGTGATTCCATTACCATAGCAAAAGCACACTATAAGCAAGACACTACATTACTTGAGCTTCCACACAAATTTAGGTACTATGATGAAAGAAAAAAACGACATGTCATAGAGTATAATCGTTTTATACTTGACAAGGATTTAACTAAAATCATCGGTATCATAATAATGGATAACAAAGGAAAGCTCATTTATTATGGTCGGGCTCAATAATCCCGCACTCATACTCAAGCGTTCCTTAATCCTACTCCCGAAATCCCCGTTACATTCGTTCCCCTCCCTGTGGTGTCCTCTCCCATTACACCATAAGAGTTGTCGGTATTCCCGATTTTACAGGCTTCCCGGGGAGGTAAGGTGGCAAAAAAGGTGGTTTTAAGGGTGGGGGTATCGGTGCAAAAATCGGGGTCGAAATTAAAATTATGGTATTTATACCTCTCTCCTGTGCGTATCCTCAAAACCCACTTTTGTCACGCCAAATATAAAAAAGTGTCACGCCAAACTGTCACACCAAGTGTCACTCCTTTCCCAAAATCGACCATTTTAAGCACAAAAAAGGGAGGCACGACAACCTCCCATAAAAATACCAGCAAAATGCCGTTCATATTGCGTTCTAAACCCGTTGAAACATTATTCCTTAGAATGGCCGCCGGAGCCGCCCGAAATAAGCGTAGATTGCTTTATTATAGCCCGTTTCGTACATACCGTACCGTTCCCGGAAAGCCCTGCGTGAAGTAGATAATTCTTCGTTGCACCCACCTGTTCAGCCGTCAGCACCGTATATACCGCCGAAATGCTACTGAAATACCAGTCTTTCCGCTTCGTTCCGTCTATTCCGTGCGTCAAATGCACATGTATAACCTTTGCCATATTATTACCATTTTTGCCTGTAAATATACCATATAATTATTATATAGAATATATTTGATATTTAATTTATCAAAAACAAGACACAAAAAAAGCAGCACAAATCGCTGCCACTCCCTTACTTTACCCGACCTCAACTCCATGTAAACCTCATGTAAGCCGAAAGTATCTGTACCGCCAACCAAACGAGCCACAACAGCCCCTCCACGTAAACATCAATTAAACCCACGTAAACATTTCGTTTTGTACGCCTTAATGCCGTCGTCATACACAACCCTTTGACCTACAAACCTTTTCTCTTTTTTTTCTATCTCCACCCATATACATTTCGTTCTGTGCCCAGTAACTTTACAGACCACACTTGAATATGAGAAAAAAATACAAAATCATTTTTTTAAAGTACTAGCGGGTTTTACAGATGAACATTATGAAAGCCATTGGATAGGAGCTAATAGGAAGAATATTCCTGATAATAATTTGGAGGAAATAGATGGTGCGACCGGTACTGGCGATTTGAAAGATAATTGGGGAAATTCTGACGAGTGGAGAATGTATTCCTATTTTGGCCGGGCCAACTATGATTTTGATAGTCGTTATTTTTTAGAGTTTAATCTTCGGTACGATGGCTCGTCACGTTTGGCGCCAGGACATCAATATACACTTTTCCCTTCGGGGTCAATAGGTTGGAGAATATCGGAAGAAAAATTTATGGAGTCGATAAGAACTGTGGTAGATAATTTGAAACTTAGGGCATCTTACGGACAATTGGGAAATCAAACCATAAGCCTTTATCAGTATGCAAATGTAATGGCTAATAATCCGAAAGAATATATGTTCGGACATCAATGGGTCCCGGGTTCTTATTTAAATATTTTACCGAATTACGATTTGGGGTGGGAGACTTCTACTATGCTCGATATAGGGGTAGATTTTAATTTGTTCAATAATAGGCTGATCGGTGCTTATGACTGGTATCGAAAGAAGACCGATGGCATATTGTTGGATTTGCCTGTGTCTGGTGTTATCGGTATTCCGGTTTCTGTCCAAAATGCCGGTGTTATGGCAAGTTGGGGGCATGAGTTACAGTTAACGTGGAGGGATAAAGTTAATGAGTTTAATTATGGGGTCACTCTATCTTTTTCGGATCAAATGAATGAGGTTTTGGATTTGAAAGGAACCGGACCTCATATATATGATCGTACGGTAATAGCGGAGGGCAAACCTTTGAATACTCTGTATGGATATAAATGCTTAGGTTTTTTCACCTCGGAAGAAGAGATACAAAACAGTCCGAAGCCCGAGGGGTACGCCTCTCAAATAAAAGTTGGCGATTTGAAGTATGCCGATTTGTCTGGGCCTAATGGAGTTCCTGATGGAAAAATTGATAGTTATGATAAAACCGATATAGGTTGGAGTGCTCCGAGATATATGTTTGGACTGGATTTCTCAGGAGAGTACAAGGGATTTGATTTCAGAGTATTTTTTCAAGGGGTAGGTAAACGAGATGAGTTTATTTATGGGGGTATTGTATTAAATCCGACTTCAAAGAGCTTATTGGAGGATCGCTGGAACCCAGAGCGATCGGTACAAGAAAATTTGGCTCATGCAAAATTACCTCGATATGTAAACGGGCAACAAAATAATTACGAGATATCTGATTTCTATGTAAAAAGCGCAGCTTATTTACGATTGAAAAATTTACAGTTGGGATACACCCTTCCTAAAAATTGGACGAGAAAAATATGTTTTGAGAAGGTTCGGTTTAGTATATCTGCCAATAACTTGTTCACTTTGACTTCTTATCCGTATGTGGATCCAGAGGGTCCTTCGGGAGGAGCATATTATCCACAGTTGAGATCATTCACCTTTGGAGTGGAGCTTACTATAGGTAAAAATTGATTGTTCTATAATACATTAGATACATTTAGTTATGAAACGCTATATATATTATTTTATGATCATCGGTTTGCTTCCTGTTTTTAGTTGTACCGATGGATTGGATTTATATCCGAATGATAAAGTTACAGTAGATAATTATTGGAATACGGCAGAAGATGCTCTTCGTGCAGTGAATGCTACTTATAGTAATACCTTCCCTCAGAGCGATACGTATGGTTGCGATTTACTTTTCTTGGATGCGGCAAGCGATAATACCTATCCTCAACACAGCAATCAGTTTGGTAATTTTCAACAAATTGCATTGAATGCGTTCGAAGCGAACCATGCCGCGTTACAGGAATTATGGAATAGAAGATATGTTACGATAAGACGTTGTGCCGATTTTCTCGTGAATATCGGGAATGTAAATATGGATCCGATTTTAAAAAATCGCTATACGGCAGAGGTCTTGTTTCAACGTGCGTATGCTTATTATTACTTGATAGCTCAATTTGGAGATGTTCCATGGGTCGATCATCCATTGACGATACAGGAGGCATCTTCTATTCGGAGAACAGATAAATATGCGATTGCCAAACAGATAATAAGTGATTTGGATTACGCTGCGGCAAATCTTCCGTCTTCTTATACAAATGAGGAAGACGATGGACGAGTAACGCGTTGGGCTGCATTTGCGTTGAAAAGCCGGATTTGCATGTTTATGGCTGGAGATTATCGCAAATCTTCCCCCGACCAGAAATGGTATTGGGAACAGGCTCGGGATGCAACGGATTCTGTTATTACAAAATCTGGTAAATCTCTTTATACTCCTAATAATCAATTGACCGGTGAAAGTTATAGAAAACTTTTTTATGACGACGCTGCGAGTGTAGGTAGTGGAGAAATAATTTACGATTCTCAGTTTACAAGTGCAGAGCGCGCTCTTTATGGCTTTACGGTGAAGATTGCTTGTATTAGTGATGGAGGTTGGAATTCATGGGTTCCTACCCAATCTATGGTCGATGCATATGAAGTTAAGGTAAGTAATAGCGAAGCTTATCCGATTGACGATCCTCGTTCGAATTATAATCCTGACGATCCGTATGTGAATAGAGATCCTCGTTTGGCCGCTTCTATTTATTATACTGGTACAGGAGGAACGACCTTAGCTGGTAGTGAGTATAATAGTCAGCCCGGGAGTACGAGTGGAGATAAGATGGACCAACACAATGGCTCTCCGACGGGATATGGGTGGAAGAAATATGTAGATCCTAGTTTGATAGGAGTGTGGGATACTGGACATGATTTCCCTTTAATCCGTTTAGCAGAGGTTTATTTGGATGCAGCGGAAGCTCGGAATGAATTGGCAAATTCTCCGTCGGAAGATGCTAAAATAAGAAATTATTCGGGTATGACGAGATGGCGTGTAGGAATGCCCGATTTCCCTAATAATTTGACAAAAGATGAGATGAGAGAGCGAATAAGGAATGAGCGCCGGGTGGAATTGGCTTTTGAAGGTGCTCGCTTTTTTGACATTCGTCGCTGGGGAATTGCTGAAAATGTATTGAATGCCGAAGACGGTTGGATTATTGGTATGAAATTGGATAATGCCGGTGGATACCAGGTTGTAGAAAGTGGTAAATGGAAAGGCCATGTGAAAGTGAGACAACGCACGTTATTTACTTCCGATCAGTATGTTTGGCCTATTCCAAGCAGAGAAATCGAGTTAAATCCTAATTTAGAGGCGGAGCCGTTAATGGAAATCGAATAAATTCAAAATTTTTATGAACAAATATTTTAATATAGCAATTGTAACAGCATTGTCTGTTGCTATTACATCGTTCAAGGGAAATGCGATGTCTGATCTTTCGCAGTATGTCGATCCGTTTATCGGGGTCGATGGCGGCGGAAATGTATTTCCGGGGCCTTGTGTACCTTTTGGTATGGTAAAGGTGGGTCCTGACTGTGGTGGAAAAGATTGGAATGCGGGTTGGGATCGCGATGGGAATATACATGGGTTCAGTAATGTCCATGTGAGCGGGACCGGAGGAGGTTGTAAGTATGGAAATGTACTGTTTGCCCCGATTACCGGGAATCTTGATATGCAAGATTATTCATCTCCTCGAAATAATGAACATGTGGCGTTGGGGCTGTATGAGGTGGATTTGAAAAGATATGGCACATCGGCTAGATTGACGGCTTTGCAGTGTAGTGCAATGCATGAGTATACTTTTCCAGCGAGTGATGATTCAAAAATAATTATTGATTTGGGGAGTTTCTTGTCTTCTCATGAAAGACAATATTTAGTAGGCTCAGAAGTAAGGATTATTTCGGACAAAGAGATTGAGGGATATACTCGGGTTAGAGGAGGTTGGAATATAGGTGAGCCGTACACGGTTTATTTCTACGCTGTGTTTGATACTCCGTCCGATGATTGTGGTACATGGAAGAGCCATCGAGTTGAACCTGGGAAAAGAGAACAATATGATACCAGTGAACCGACAGGTGCTTATTTTTCCTATCGCACTTCTGATAAGCAGAAAGTTACGGTCAAAGTGGGCATCTCTTATTTAAGTACCGGGAAAGCGCGAATGAATTTGTCAGAAATGAATTCGTGGAATTTCGACGAGGTGAGAGCCGCCTGTGTGAGTCGTTGGAACGAGATATTGAACAAAATAGAGGTTAAAGGTAGTGACGAGCAGAAAAAGATTTTCTATACAGCTTTGTATCATAGCTATTTGCAGCCAGTAGACAAGACCGGAGAAAATTCGAAATGGATATCGGACGAATCGTATTACGATGATTACTATTGTATTTGGGATACATTTAGAGCGACACACCCTTTATTCACATTGTTGACGCCTTCTAAACAGGTAGATATGTTGCGTTCTTTGCTGGATATATACCGACACGAGGGATATGCCCCCGATGCGAGGAGCGGTGATGACAATGGCCGGGTGCAAGGTGGATCGAATGTCGATATACTTTTTGCCGATGCTTATGTCAAAGGATTGAAAGGTATCGATTACGAATTGGCATTGGAGGCGATGATAAAGAACGCCGAAGTGTCTCCCGGTGATGACGAGCGAAAGGAAGGACGCGGCGGTATCAGTGATTATAATGAGAAGGGTTTTGTATCGACAAAATTCGAGCGCGCGGGGACTCGTACCATGGAGTATGCCAATTGTGACTATGCCATTGCTACATTGGCTCGTGGACTGAAAGAAAAAGAGATTGCCCAAAAGTATATGGAACGTTCCCGAAATTGGCAAAATTTGTGGAATCCCGATGTGGAAAGTTTGGGCTTTAAGGGCTTTGTGTGGCCTCGTTATAGCGACGGCTCTTGGTGGAGCGAAAATGATTATTCGGTTTTTCAAGGTGGAACATGGCCCGATTTCGTGTACGAGACGTTCTCGTGGGAGCTGTCTTTTTATGTTCCGCATGATGTGAATGCTCTCATCGAGAAATGTGGAGGGAAAGAGCAGTTCACCCGGAGGTTGGATACTTATTTTTCTCATGAGAAATGGGATCAACGGTGGTATATGGGGCTGTTCCAAATCTCGAACGAACCGGGATTTTTGACGCCTACCCTATATAATTACGTGGGTCGACCCGATAAAACGGCCGAGGTCGTGCGAAAGACGTTGAAGGAGCGTTACAATACGACGAAAGAAGGAATCCCCGGTAATGACGATTCGGGCTCAATGTCGTCGTGGTATGTCTTTCATGCTCTTGGTTTCTATCCCAATACCGGGCAGGATTTGTATTTGATATCCAGTCCCACGTTCGAGGAGGCTGTTATTCATTTGGAAAATGGGAGAGATTTATCGATCAAGGCGAAGAAAGCCAGCGATAAAAATATCTATGTTCAGTCGGTTAAACTGAACGGGGAGCCGTTGGACGCATGCTCGTTCAAACATACCGATATTGCCAATGGCGGGACATTGGAGTTTGTGATGGGCTCGAAACCGTCTAAGTGGGGAACCGTCGGAGTGGAAAATCAATTATAAGGAATAATTATGAAAAAAGTATTATCGATAGGACTTGCCATGCTGGCATTTTTCCCCATGTGCGTGGGGGCGAAAGAGTTGTTTGTGGATTCGCCGAATGGCAAAATATCGGTTACGGTGAGCATCGACTCCGTGATTGCGTGGAGTGCCTGTTTTGCCGATACCGAAATTATAGCTCCGTCTGAAATTTCGATGACCTTTCGGAATGGAGAGGCGATAGGCCGTAATCCTAGATTGAAAAAGTTTTCTGTCGAAAAGGTCGATGAGATTATCGATGCTGTTATTTATAAAAAGAGAGAGGTGATAGACCGATATAATGAATTGAAAATGCAATTTCGAAATTATAATTTGTACTTCCGAGCATATGACGATGGTGTGGCCTATCGTTGGGAGACAAATTTTAAATCGAAAGAGCCGGTAGCTGTGCAGTCTGAAAAAGCCGAGTTTTGTTTTGCCGGTGAAGACCACGATGTGACGGTAGGGTATGTGAGAGCCAATGAGAAAGATGTTTATTCTCAGTCTTTTGAAAATGAGTATCGAACGATTAATTTGAAAGGTATGTCTGATTTTTGGCCGGCTTTCGCTCCCATTCTCGTGGGGATGCCTAACGGAATAAAGGTGGCGATTACCGATGCTGATTTGATCGACTACCCGGGAATGTTTTTGAAGAAGACGGGAGATACTCGATTGACGGGCGATTTTGCTCCTTTTGTAAAGAAAGAGGTTCAAGGAGGTCATAATAACCTGCAAGCTCTTGTCGAGGAAAGAGCCGATTATCTGGCGGAAACGACCGGAAAAAGGTTCTATCCGTGGAGAGCCGTGATTATAGCCGAGGAAGATAAAGACCTTTTGAACAGCGATATGGTGTATAAACTGGCGACACCTTGTCAAGTGGACGATGTTTCTTGGATAAAACCGGGCAAACTGGCATGGGATTATTGGTGCGCATGGAACATATATGGCGTAGATTTTAGAGCGGGAGTAAACACTGAAACTTATAAATATTTTATTGACTTCGCTTCTGAAAATAAAATAGAATATGTGTTATTAGATGAAGGGTGGGCAATGAGTACCGATATTATGACTCCCGTAGAGGATATCGATCTTCCCGAAATCATTGAATATGCGAAGCGGAAAAATGTCTCTATTTTGTTGTGGGCAGGGTGGTTGCCTTTGGACCAAAAGATGGACGAAGCGTTGAAACACTATTCCGACCTTGGAGTGAAAGGTTTCAAGGTGGATTTCATGGATAGGGACGACCAACGTGTAGTGAATTTTTGCACACGGTTGGCGAAGAAAGCAGCTGAATATCATTTGCTTATTGATTTGCATGGGTGTTATAAGCCTACGGGATTACAGAGGACTTACCCGAATGTTATCAATTTTGAGGGCGTTTATGGTCTGGAATATTTGAAAGGGGATTATCCTGATATGCCTCGAAATGATGTGACCATACCTTATTTGAGGATGCTGGCTGGGCCGGTCGATTATACGCCGGGGGCGATGGTCAATGCTAACAGGGAAAGCTATAAAGGCATTTGGGGAACACCTATGAGTCAAGGTACACGTGCGCATCAAGTTGCTTTGTATGTAGTGTTTGAAGCTCCGTTGGTTATGATGGCCGATAGCCCTAACAATTATAGAAAAGAACAGGAGACAACCGATTATATAGCACAACTTCCTACGGTATTTGATGAAACCGTTTCCCTTGCGGGGAAAGTCGGTGAATATGCGGCGGTTGCGAGACGGAAAGGTGATAAGTGGTATGTTGGAGCTATCACGAATTGGGATAAGCGGGAAATATCTTTGGATTTCTCTTTTTTAAGCCAGGGACTGTGGAAAGCTGAAATTTTCAAGGACGGGATAAATGCCGACAGGAACGGAAACGATTACAAAATAGAGGAACAAAATATCGTGTCCGGGAAAAAATTGAAAGTAACGATGGCTCCGGGCGGAGGTTGGTCTGCTATAATTTCCCGAATCAATTGAATGATTTTAATTATTTAATACTAATCCTTAAAAATAAGATTTATCATGAAAAAGGTAAAATTACTGATTTCGTCATTGAGTCTTGTTGCGATGAATGTATTTGCGACAGACGTGTATGTTACGGTTTCCGGAGCAGGAAATGGTAGTGGTAGTGATTGGGCTAATGCAAAAAACGACTTGGGAGAAGTTCTCTATAATGCTTCTGCCGGGACGACGGTTCATGTCGGAGCCGGAGTTTATAAACCGACAGTAGATTACAAGGGTAATTCTACCGCACCCAATATAGAGAAGCGGTTTAAGTTGTCAGGCGGTGTTACGGTTTTAGGTGGTTATCCATCTACCGGTGGAGCGGAACGGAATGTACAAGAAAATGAGACTATATTAGATGGTGCTATTAATGATACCGATACGGTCTATACGATTGCTTATGGTTTATTGGGCGAGCAGGATATCGTAGTTGATGGCTTTATTTTCCGTCACGCTACGGGGCGGATGTCGGGACCTGATAACGATTATATGGGTGATTTTTCTGGCGGTGCCGGGGCGATAGTTGTTTTGGGTGGTACTCTGATTCCCGATGCAACTTCTCCTGCTGGAAGTGGATTAACACTTATAAATTGTGTATTTGATGGATTCAAAGCAAAATGGGGTGGTGCTATTAAGTTGCAGAAACCCGATCAGTCAGCAAATCCCAAATTAACTTTGACTAGTTGCTCGTTCTTTAATAATATAAGTGGCCAGAACGGGGGAGGAGTCCTCACCTATAATTGGGACGTAGATGTAGAAAACAGTACTTTCGAGGGAAATTTTGGAGGTAGTGGAGGTGCGATAGCATGTTTTGGAAGTATGATAGTCAATGCAACAGAAAGTACATTTAAAGGAAATTCATGTAGTAGTAATGGGGCTGGTATATTATGTTATGCAGAAGAACAAGATGCCGGAAGTGAAATGACTGTTAGGAATTGTGATTTTATAGAGAACGATGGTTGGGACGGAGTCGGCGTTTATTCGAATAAATCATTAGAAGGTTGTACATTCGATAAAAATACAGGAGGTGGAGCTGGAGCAGTTCGTTTAGATGGTACGTTTACAATTACCGACTGTGTTTTTAACGGCAATGAAATTAACGCTCATCCCGGAGGTTGGTTCGATGGAAGCGTAGGGGCTATAAGTAATTGTATATATACGAATAATAAAAGTGCAGCCGGGCAGAATGGGGTTATTTTTAAAGTTCAAATGGGTGAAGAAATAAATGTAACCAATTGCTATGCTACAGGAAATTCTGGAAAATCTATCGCCGGTATAGGTTGGGGATCGAGCGGTTTAATGAAAAATGTTTCCATTGTAAATAATACAGGCACAGCGATTGCTTTTCAGGGAGCAGCTTATACGTGTCAAAATATGACGATTAGTGGTAATTCCTCTCCGACGAATGGCGGTATTATTGATGGTAGTTGGGAAGGAGCTTCATCTATCAGTATCTATGACTGTACGATTGTAGGTAATTCTTCGGCTGATGGACAGAATGCCATGTATATATCGGGAGGAACTGCGACAATAGATTTTGATAATTGTATTTACGTGGAAAATGGAGATAAAGATGTTGATTATGGTACTGTTTTTGGTTCTTTTGTGCGTAACTATTGTATTTGGGACGATACTCGATATGGTGAGGGCCGGTTCTATCCGT
This sequence comes from Barnesiella sp. B2-R-119, assembly GCF_023656675.1. NCBI lineage: Bacteria > Pseudomonadati > Bacteroidota > Bacteroidia > Bacteroidales > Barnesiellaceae > Barnesiella > Barnesiella sp. B2-R-119. Next base: position 492,229 of record NZ_JAMOKL010000002.1, on the reverse strand, counting down.
TGGATAGTCCATTCACAGTTGGTACTTATTTAGCTCCTATTGCAGAAGTGGATGGGCAGTATGTTCATTTATTAACGGGTGAAAATAATCCTGCCGTAGGAAACGGATCTCCGAATTCTTCCAATACAGAGGACCAAACAGGAAGAATGCGTCCAGCATCCCCATCAATAGGAGCTGTTGAATATAGAGACGGATCGGGTATCGATGCTGTGGAACAAGCTCAGTTGAATGTGTATCCATCGGTGACTACCGGACAATTGGTCGTAACGAATCCTTTTGCCGGAACAAGTACGCTTTGTGTTTATTCTATTGATGGATCATTGGTAAAAAGGATAAATTTAGGTGTCGGAGATAATTTGTTGAACTTCTCTGATTTGGGAAATGGAACTTATCTTGTATCACTTCATAATGGGGCGATTGTGGTAACATCGCGTATAGTTAAGAGATAAGTTCGTTTTTGTAACCTGTGTCATTGAGTGAAAGTGTCTCTGTGACACAGGTTTTGTATTTTATGTAATTGTTTAATTATGAATAAATTGAAATTTATTGTAGTCGGCTTTTTTGTCGGGCTTTCGTTGTTTTTATCACAAGTTAATTCGGCTGGGCTAACATACAATTATCCGTTATATCCTTATTCGAAAGATTTGTCTCAGACATTGACTTTTAAAGTCATGTTACGTTGTGCTCTTCCTGATCAAATATCCAATTTGGATATGTCTTTGGTTGCTAATTATTTAAGGCAAATAGATTGTATTACAAGAGGAATTCCCAAGATCGTTGTGTTAGGAGGTTTCCAGCAGAATGGACATGATCATACTTATCCGTGGTGGGCTCCGGTAGATGATAGTTTTACAGCTCCGGGTCGTAGGAAAGGGAAAGAAGCTTTGATATGGTTGATGGAAGAGGCTAAAAAATATAATACGACTTGTACTTTCCATGTGAACCCGTTTGATGCATATATGGATTCAGAAAAATGGAATTTTTATGAAGAAAATGACTTGTTGTGCAGAAATACAGACGGTTCTTTGGTAAAGGGTGATATTTGGTGGGATCGCCAAAGCTATTTTGTCAATATGGTAAATGAATGGAATGCTGGGGTGACAAAGCAACGTATAGATGCATTTTTAAATGAATTACCTTTGGTTAAAGAAACCGGAGTTTTATATTTCGATAATTTGACTCAATATCCGGCCAGTCCTAAACATCGGGTGACTCGTGCCGACCAGATAACTGCAATAAAAAAAGCTGCTGAATATTTAAAGGAACAGTATAATATACAGTTGATAGGAGAGTACGCAGATGTGAATTTGTATGGGTTTGATTGTTTAGGTGTAACGTGGGATTGGAATGCCTCTTTAAATATCGATCAGATGGAGGTTCCAGCATATGTAGCTTGTGGAGGACGTAATATATGTCACGATGATTTATTAGGTGCTACTAATGATATCAGTAAACGGAGATTACAAGTTTTTGGTTCGAGTATCCAGTTAGAGGATATTCAATTTCAACAAGATGTTTCGAAAGTGGTAAGGGAGTTTACACATCATACTTTGCCCTATTTTTATATGAATCGTTTATTGAGACAAAATTTAAGCACAAATGGATATGAAATGACTCTTTCTCTCTCGGATAGTGTGGATAGCAAATGGGAAGGTGATAATGTTCATAGACTATATCGGGATAGAAAACTCATGAAAGAAAATTATGATGTGTTTATTCCGGTATATTGGGTAAATCATCTTGAAATTATGGCGTATTCATATCAAGGAAGACGGGGTAAGTGGAGTTTGCCGAGAGAATGGAAAGGTATAGAGTCAGTTGATATATATGAGTTTAATTCTTCTTATTATGACCTTGAATTAAAAGATTCGAATATTGCAATTACAGATAATCAAATCGATTTGAATCTTGAAGCTGGAGTGGCCCAAATATTGGTCCCTGCTGGAACCGATGTTCATGACGGAACGATTTATGATAATCCGGCTTCTGGAGAGATCGATTTTTTAGGGGAAGATTATGAGACACAGGGGAATTGGAAAGACAAGTATGGCAGCCTTGGTTATGATGTATTCGGAGCGTCGAAAGTGTTGTCAGATGGTATTCAATTGGGATATATAGGTGATAATCTCGATGTGTATAATACAAATAGTTCTCGTCGGGTAGCATTACAGACTCCTGAGGAAGATGGGAAAAGAATAGAGGCGGTACGGACATCGAAGTTACATCAGATAATCGATGTGCAAACGGCTGAAAAAAGAATGCTTTCGTTGTATATTGCCGATTATAAAGACAGAAATTGCCAAATGGTAGTTGATGTTATCGATGCCGTGACAAAGCGAATATTGCATTCAAAATTAATCAATTCGTTTCAGTCGGGAATATATCTGAGATATAATGTAAAGGGACATTTACAGTTCCGGTTTACTCGTTTCTTTTATGATGGATACGGAAATCCCGATTATCCGGTATGTAGTGCAGTATTTATAGATGAAGAAGGGGTATCGGGTAAAGAGAATATTCGTTGGAAGGAGGATAATCTGAGGTGTTATCCTTCTGTATTTCGAGATGATTTGACAATCGAGGCTGATGTTTTTACTTCTCCAAAAGTACATATCCAGATACATTCGATAGCAGGGAATTTATTATATGATAAGGTATTTGACGTTTCTGATAACCGAGTGCGAGTTTGTTTGGATAAAGGTGAATTGGGAAGTCAAAATGGGGTTTGCATTGTATCTCTTGTAACAGATAGGTCGGTTTTAAGGAAAAAGGTCGTATGCAGATAAAACTGTCTTTTGGGAATGAATTAGATGTAGAATTATGCCAATTTTATAAATGATTAATTATTAAAATAAAAAAGATGAAATCTGTAAAAATATTATTGTTGTCTTTACTGTTGTTATCACCCTTATCGATGCACCCTATTGGGCTAGATTACCAGTATCCGCTTTATCCATATAAGAGAGATTTATCTCAAACTTTGACGTTTAAAATCATGTTACGATGTGCTTTGGAAGATGATCATCATAATTTGGATTTGGGGGCGGTCGCTAAATATTTGCAACAGATAGACTGTATTTCTCGTGGTCTACCCAAAGTTGTGATATTGGGTGGTTTTCAACAGGGAGGCCATGATCATACTTATCCATGGTGGATGCCAATTGATTCTACTTTGTACGCGCCTGGCGGATTAAAGGGGAAGGATGCTTTATTATGGCTGATGAATGAAGCGAAGAAATATAATACGAATTGTACTTTCCATGTAAATCCATTTGACGCTTATATGGATTCGCCTATGTGGGATATGTATGTGAAGAAAGATTTGTTATGTCGAAATGCCGATGGATCTTTGGTGAAAGGCGATGTTTGGTGGAATCGTCAGAGCTATTTCGTCAATATGGTAAATGAATGGAATGCTGGGGTGACTAAGCAACGGATCGATGCTTTTATAGAACAAGTTCCTTTGGTTAAAGAAACCGGAGTACTATATTTCGATAATGAGACACAGTATCCACCTAGTTTATATCATTATGTGACAAAAGAAGATCAGATATCGGCTATAAAGAAGGCTGCGGAGTATTTGAAAACCGAATATGGTATTCAGTTAATCGGTGAATATGCCGATACCAATCTTTATGGAGTGTGTTCGTTGGGAGTTACATGGGATTGGTGGGCTTCGTTGAATATTAATCAAATGGAAGTCGCTCCTTATATTGCATGTGGTGGTAGAGATGGTACTCATGACGAGTTGTATGGGGGACAGATAGATTTAACAAAACGAAGATTTCAAGTTTTTGGGGCGAGTGTGCAACTAGAAGATACTCAATTTCAGCGTGATCCATTCAAGGTTGCGAGAGAACTTTCACATCACACATATGTTTATTTTTATCTGAATCGATTGTTGAGATTAAAGTATGAAACTAGGGACACATTAGGGATAACATTGACTTTATCCGATAATGTTGTTAGTAAATGGGATAATGACAATGTTCATCGTTTATATAGAGATGGATATTTGATGAAAGAAGGGCATGATGTATTTGTCCCTGTATTTTGGGTAAATCATCTCGAAATAATGGCTTATTCGGTGAAAGGAAGAACGGGGATATGGTATTTCCCGAGAGAATGGACCGGAATAGAAAAGGTCGATATTTATACGTTCAATGAGGATTTTACGGGGCTAAGATTATTGGAACAAGGTAGAAAGATAAATAAAAATCAAATTTACCTGTCGCAAGAGCCAGATAGAGCTCAGATCATAGTTCCTGCTGGAACTGATATGACAGATAGATCGACTATTTATTCTAATCCGCCGTCGGGAACAGCGACGTTTATTTGTAAAGATGTTGAAACTCATGGCAATTGGAAGAGGAAGTATGGGAAAAAGGGATATGATATATTCGGCCATTCTTCAAAATTACCTAAAACTTGTATGCTGTCCTATATAGGTGATTCTCTTAAAGTGTTGGATAACAATAGTACTCGACCTGTCTCTTTGCAGAAAGTAGAAGGAAAAGGACGGATTGAAGCAGTTAGGACCTCGGTTCTTCATCAATTGATCGATGTTACTGTGGAGGAAAATACAAAAGTGTCGTTATATTTTGCAGATTATAAGGAAAAAAATTGCCAGGAAGTGGTTGATGTGATAGATGTCAATACAAAAAGAATATTAGCATCTTATCTTCTTAATAATTTTGAAGAGGGAGTTTATCTATCATTTGGTGTGTCGGGAAATGTTCAATTCCGGATTACTCGTTTCTTTTATGACCATTATGGAAATCCTGATTATCCAGTGTGCAGTGCTATCTTTTTCGATAAAGAATGAATGTTATGAAATCGGTTTGTGTTTATTTGTTTCCCTTGTTGGTTTTAACTTGTTATTCGCAAGAGAGAAGTAATGTTGGAGAATATAATATATTGGATTATGGAGTAAAGAAGGATTCTTCGTTCCTTAGTAGTGAAGCTATTAATCAGGCAATAACAGATTGCTCTGCTAATGGAGGTGGACGTGTGGTGATTCCTGCTGGGAAATATAAATCGGGCACTATTTTAATGAAAGATTATGTTGAGTTGTATTTTGAACAGGGCTCTTATTTATATGCCAGTATAGATCCGAAACATATTTGTCGTCAGCCTCAACCGGAGTATCGTTCAGAAAAAGAATAAGGTGGGTGTATGTTTCGATTTTGATACAGATAAAAAAGATGCATTGATGAAAGATGTTAAACAATATAGTATTGATAAAAATATAGATATAGAAGAATGATATATAGTTTATGTATTAAATTGTAATAAGACGATTAGATTTTGAAAATGATGAAGAAGATATTGCTTTTTGGGGTAAGTATTCTATTCTGTATGGTAGAATTTTATTCATTCTCACAAGATAACGCTCAAAATTGGGCTAATTTTAAGCATTATGCAGAGCAAAATAAGCTTTTGAAAGTAACTGTTATTGTTCCTAAACGAGTGGTATTTATAGGAAATTCTATAACGGAAGGCTGGGTGAATCAACATCCTGACTTTTTTAAACAGAATGGATATGTGGGTCGAGGCATAGGAGGACAAACATCTTATCAAATGTTGTTACGTTTCCGTGAAGATGTAATAAATCTTTTACCGGAAGTTGTCGTTATTAATGCTGCAACTAATGATATTGCCGAGAATGCAGGGGCCTACAACGAAGACTATTCTTTTGGGAATATTATTTCTATGGTAGAATTGGCTCGAGCTAATGGGATAAAAGTAATTCTTACTACGACTTTACCTAGTTCGAGTTTTAGCTGGAATCCGTCTATCAAAGATGCCACTCAAAAAATAACAGCGTTAAATAAGCGCTTGGCTACATATGCGAAAGATAGGCAGATACCTTTTGTAGATTATTATTCTAATATGGTTTGTATTTCCAATGGAGATCAGTTATCTAAATACACGAATGATGGAGTGCATCCTAATTCACAAGGATATGATGTGATGGAATCTTTAATAAAACCAGTCATAGATAAAGTTTTAGATTAAATTCTGATTTGATAAGAATAACGAAAAATTAGTAAATGAGGGTTACCATTTATATATATTAGGCCTCAAAGACCGTATGTTATAACATAAGTGCTTGATTAATAGATATAAAAATAGGGATTAGCATTTTGCTAACCCCTTACTTTTTGTTGTCCGGGAAGGATTCGAACCCTCACAGGCGGAACCAGAATCCGAAGTGCTACCATTACACCACCGGACAAATTTGTTTTGCGAGTGCAAAATTGCGAATTTATTTTGGGACGGCCATTGCGAGCCTTGAATTTTTTATTCGGTTTAATTTTTTTTTACATATCTATCCTTTCAATGGCAATGCCGATTCTATGACGGCGTATGATTTTTTCATGAGGTCTTCTATATCATGCCCTTTATTTTCTTGGGGATAGATGGGGGGGTGTATCGTTAAAATGATTTTTCCGGGTTTAAAATTGTAGGTTGTACGGGGCATAACGGCAAATGCCCCATCGATAGTGAGCGGTGCAACCGGTAAGGAAAATTCAACGGCGAGTTGATATGCTCCTCGTTTGAATGGTCTCATGGCTCCTGTCCAAGTGCGTGCTCCTTCGGGGAATACGACAAGCGACATACCGTTTTGTAATGTCGTTTCGGCTTTTTGCAGGGTTTCTTTTAGTCGGCCCGGAGTACTGTTATCGACGAATATGTGGCCGGCAGCAGCACAAGCGCTGCCTACAAAGGGTATATTGCGCAGGCTTTTTTTCATCATCCATTTGAAATTGTGGTTTAAGTATCCGTAGATGAGAAATATATCATAGGCTCCTTGATGGTTTGATACGAATACATAAGATGTGTTTTTATCGATGTTTTCTCGGCCTTTAACTTCTATTTTGACAAGAGAGAGAATGCAGAATAGTCGGGACCAAATGTGTGCCGGGTAATATCCCCAAAAGTTTCCATTGCCCAACCGGCATCCGATAAGGGTCGTCAATGCTGTGAGAATGGTGAGTATCAGCAGTATGGGCATGGCTATGAGCCATTGATATAGGAATGTGATAATGCGTATCATTGTTCGATGCTATTTTCGTCGTTTACGGGACAAAGGTAATGAATTTGCAGTAAATCGCATTATTTGCAGGCGCTTTTGATGTGGGAATATAGAAAAGGCGACTCAATAAGCCGCCTTTTCTATATTCCTAAACGTTGTAGTTTATTTGGTTTTTGCTTCGACATCTGGGGCAATGAGCTTGTACCCTTTTCCGTGAATATTGATAATTTCAATTGATGGATCGTCTTTGAGATGTTTACGAAGTTTGGTAATGTAAACGTCCATGCTACGAGCGTTAAAGTAATTATCGTCTATCCAAATAGTTTTGAGGGCGAAGTTACGCTCCAAAATTTCATTGACGTGAGCACAGAGCAGACTGAGCAATTCGGACTCTTTGGTGGTGAGTTTAGTACTCTTATCGTCGATTGCCAATACTTGTTTCTGGGTATCGAATGTAAACCGTCCGATCTTGTACATCGTAACTTCTTTTCCTTTTTTACCTTTTACACGACGTAAAATGGCTTCGATACGGAATACCAATTCTTCCATACTGAATGGTTTGGTAATGTAGTCGTCTGCTCCGATTTTGAATCCTTCGAGAATATCTTCTTTCAAAGATTTCGCTGTCAAGAATATGATGGGAACTTCTCCGTTTACCGTACGGATTTCTTGTGCAAGCGTGAATCCGTCTTTTTTAGGCATCATCACGTCGAGTACGCACAAATCGTATTTACCTTTCAGGAATGCTTTGTATCCGCTTTCTCCATCGGAGAAGAGATCGGCCGCATAACCTTTGGCTTGCAAATACTCTCTTAATAACATGCCAAGATTTTCATCATCTTCGCATAATAGAATACGCAATCTTTCTTCCATAATCATTTGTTTTTTATTAGTGGTAGTGTTATTATAAATGTCGACCCTTGATTTATTTCGCTTTCTACTCGAATATCGCCTTTGAGGTCGGTAATGATTTTATGGACGTAAGCGAGGCCCAGTCCGAATCCTTTGACGTCATGGCGATTTCCCGTAGATACGCGATAAAATTTGTCGAATATTTTTTTCAAATCTTCCCGTTTGATACCGATTCCGTTATCTCGAATCGATATTTCTACCTTATCTCCAACAGTTCTTGTACGTATGAAAAGAGATAAAGGTTCTTCTTCCCGTCGATATTTTACGGCATTGTCAAGGAGGTTGAAGATAACATTCGTAAAATGCATTTCATCGACCGAGACAATAGCATCTTCTGCTTCGAGGTCGGCATCGATTACACCGCCGTATTTTTCGACTTTGAGTTTGAATGTGCTCATGACTCCTGCAACGAGGTCGTTGACATCGACGTTGTGTAGTTTCATCAACGTCTTTTGTCTGTCGAACATCGACATTTGCAGGACTTTTTCTACCTGAAATCTCAATCGCTTGGTTTCGTCATTAATGACACCCGATATGTGCTGGAACATGGCCGGACTTTTGGCAACGGAGGGGTCATTAAGCATTTGGGCCGCTAATGATATGGTAGATATGGGTGTTTTGAATTCGTGTGTCATGTTGTTGATAAAATCGTTTTTCATCTCGGTGAGTTTCTTTTGCCGAAATGCCGTGATGATGGTAAACAAGAAGGTTACCAACAGAATGAACGTGAAGGCAAACGAGGGTATCATGAATTTTACCGAACTCGATATATAATCTCTTTTGGTTGGGAAATAGACTTTCAAGTAGTTTATTTTTGCCGGTGGATCATTGGGAAATATTGCTTGTGTGAATAAATTCCCTTCAATTTTGGGATCATATTGATTGGAGCTATATATGATTTTTTCGTTTTTATTGTAAATGGCAAATTGGAACGGAAGGTTCAATCCGTTATTTTCAAATTCTGATTTCAGATAGCTTTCCAATTTTTTGATGTCGATACGTTCCATGACAGGACGGTTACTTGCCTTACTCAGCATATTGAGTATGACTTCGTTCAACAAGCCTTTTTGGTAAAGGTATTGTCCTTTACGGGCTTCCTGCATATTTCGATATGTACTAATGAGCGTATTGTGTTCCTTTTGTCGTGGAGCAGCAGGGGTGATAATCGTACTGGTTTGTTCGCGAAAGGAAAAACTTGCAACCGTTCCATCGGGAGATACGATAGAAAATTGGTGGTGAGTAGAAGCTATGTCTTGTTTGTCTTGCTTTTGCTCATAAGAGGAGAGCATTTTCTTTTCTTCCTCTTCCAGATATTCGTCTAAATAGCGTTGAGTCTCGTCTAGTTCGAGGCTTGTCGATACAGCGTATAGGCTCCTTTTCACGGCTTCGGTAAATTGCTCGTTTCTCATTTTTATCATATTCTCCATGTACATGATTTGTACATAAAGCAATCCGATAAACGTGAGTGCCATAATTACAGCCAGTAGCCAAATTGTCGACTTTTTCATTTTGTTTGCCTCTTTATTTTTTTCTGTTTAACTTGTCGTGGTGTTTAAATGATTTGTTTTTACATCATTTGTACAAATTTATTATATAAACACCGATTCCACTATTTTTGTTTTATTTTATGAAAACCTATTTAGAAGGTTGGGTTTAACACTTACCGGCAAATTTAACAAATAAATGTTTATTTGCAAAAAAAGCCATTGGAAAAACCAATGGCTTTTTAATTATTTAACAAAATCGCGGTCACTCGTCTGTCTGTTCGGCCTCGTAAGCTTTAAGTAGTTTTTCTTGAACGTCAGATGGAACGAGCTCATAAGATGCAAATTTCATAGAGAAAGATGAGCGCCCTCCGGTAATCGAACTGAGAGCTGTTGAATAGGAAGACATTTCCTTTAAAGGTACTTTTGCCGTGATTTTTTCAAATCCTTTTTCACTAGACATGCCCATAATAATAGCGCGTCGTCCTTGCAGATCGCTCATGACATCGCCCATGACATCGGCTGGGGTAAGAACTTCGACATCATATATAGGTTCGAGAATTTTCGGTCCTGCGTTTTTAAATGCCTCGCTGAATGCATTACGTCCAGCTAATCGGAAAGATATTTCATTAGAGTCTACCGGGTGCATTTTCCCGTCGTAGATACAAACTCTGACATCGCGGGCGTAAGAACCAGTGAGCGGCCCTTGTTCCATACGATCCATCAATCCTTTGACAATAGCAGGAATAAACCGAGCGTCGATAGCACCTCCAACAATACAGTTACAAACCACCAATTTTCCTCCCCATTCAAGATCTATCGTTTGGGTATCGCGTACATTCATACGGAATTCTTGGTTGTTGAATTTGTAAGTGTCGGGTGCTGGCATTCCGTCATAATAGGGCTCTACGATGAGATGTACTTCTCCAAATTGTCCGGCTCCACCCGATTGTTTTTTGTGACGATAATCCGCCCGAGACGCTTTAGTAATTGTTTCCCGATAGGGTATGCGAGGCTCTATGAATTCAACGGCAAGTTTATCGTTATTCTCAATACGCCATTTTAAAGTGCGTAAGTGAAATTCTCCTTGTCCCGAAACAATCGTTTGTTTCAATTCTTTGGATTGTTCTATTTGCCACGTCGGGTCTTCTTCATGCATACGAGTGAGAATCTCACTTAATTTTTCGGCATCGGATTCATTGACCGGTTTTATTGCTCGTTGATATTTGGGAGCTGGGTATTTGATAAAATCGAAATGATAATCGCACCCTTTTGCGTTGAGTGTATTACCAGTGCGCACATCTTTTAGTTTTACCGATGCTCCTATGTCTCCTGCTACAAGTTCTTCTACCGGAGTACGAATTTGTCCGCAAACACAGAATAATTGAGCCAAACGTTCGCGTCCGTCGCCTCGATCCACATTAATCAAATCGTCTCCTTGATGTACGGTTCCAGACATTACTTTGAAATAGGATACTTCTCCGATATGAGGCTCGACCGTGGTTTTAAAGCAGTATATACTTGTAGGCCCATTGGCATCGGGAGCGATTTTTTCTCCGGCTGTATTTTCGGGTTTGGGCATTTCGGAGACAAAGGGGACTACGTTGCCGAGGAATTCCATCATACGTCGTACTCCCATATCGCGTAATGCGCTTACACAGAATACAGGGTATATGCTGCGTGTGATGAGACCTTTGCGGATGCCTTCCCGCATTTCATCTTCGGTGAGAGAACCTTGCTCGAAGAATTTTTCCATAAGGGTCTCATCGTTTTCAGCAGCGGCTTCAACTAATTTTTGATTTAATTCCCGGGCTTTTTCCATTTCGCTTTCGGGAATTTCGGATATGGTGGGTGTACCGCCTTCGGGCGACCAGCTATACATTTTCATGAGTAGGACGTCGATCATGGCATTGAATGACGGACCGCAACTAAGCGGATATTGCACTTGTACAATTCGGTTACCGAATGTTTCGTGCATTTGGTTGATTACATTGTCGTAATCTGCCTTTTCACCATCAAGTTGGTTCATGGCAAAAAGAATAGGTTTGTTCAGATTTTCGGCAGTACGGAAGATGTTTTGAGTTCCTACTTCGACTCCATATTGAGAGTCGATGACAATTACTCCCGTGTCTGTTACGTTAAGGGCTGTTATAGCGCTTCCTACAAAGTCGTCTGCTCCCGGACAGTCTATAACATTGAGCTTTTTACCTAAAAATTCGGCATAAAAAACTGTGGAAAAGACGGAATATCCATACTCTTTTTCCACAGGAAAATAGTCAGAGACGGTGTTTTTCCCTTCGACGGTTCCGCGACGTTTTATTACACCACACTCGTAGAGCATAGCTTCTGCGAGGGTGGTCTTGCCTGAACCTTTACTGCCCAATAGAGCAATGTTTTTGATTTCGTGAGATTGATAGACTTTCATGATATTAAAGTTTTAATAAAACAAAAACACTTGGTTACATTTTAACAAAGCGTTCGCAAATTATGAATTATATTTTTAAAAAGCAATGGTAAGAACTATGTTACAAAACATTGTTTATGAATCGAAGTTTTGTATTTTTGTCGAGTAATGGCTGGACTTTATATTCATATACCGTTTTGTGCAAGCCGCTGTGTTTATTGCGACTTCTTTTCCTCGACCGATTTTTCGTTCAAGCGTGGCTATATAGATGCCGTTTGTCGGGAACTTGAATTGAGAATACATGAGCTAAGGGACGAACCTGTTTTTACGGTGTATCTTGGAGGGGGGACTCCGTCCAGTTTATCGCCGTCGGAACGAGGTCGTTTGTTTCGAACTCTTTCCACAGTTGTCGATTGGTCGGTTTGTAAGGAGGTTACTCTTGAAGTGAATCCCGATGATGTGGCACCTCTTTTTATAAGTCAATTAAAGGATACTCCGGTTAACCGGCTAAGTATGGGAATACAGAGTTTCGACGATTCGGATCTTGTTTTTCTACGTCGGCGTCATACGGCTCATGCGGCGATGGAGGCAGTCGATAATTGCCTTTGTGCCGGATATGAAAATATCAGTATAGACCTCATATATGGTTTGCCGGGACAGACCGTAGAACGTTGGACGAACAATTTGAGACAAGCCGTAACCTTGAATGTTCCGCATATTTCAGCATATAATTTAATTTATGAGGAAGGTACGGCGTTGTGGAGAATGAGGGAAAAAGGACTGGTGAAAGAGTGTGAGGAAGAAGAATCCTTACAGATGTTCGAGACACTTATCGATGTGTTGGGTTTTTCTGGATATGAGCATTACGAGATTTCCAATTTCGCCCGCTCTGGGCGTTATGCACTTCATAATACATCTTATTGGAAAGGTGTACCGTATCTGGGTTTAGGTGCGGCGGCTCATAGCTACGATGGGAAGAGCAGGCGTATCAACCCTTCCTCATTGTCGGAATATATGGAGGCTTTGCAAACGGGACATGTTGCATATATGGAAGAGAAAGAGACGGTCGATAGTTTATATAATGAATACATACTTACATCGCTTCGTACCTGTTGGGGATTGAATCTGAAAAAACTCGAAGACGACTTTGGAACTGAGCGCATGCAATATTGCTTGGAACAAGCTCTGCCTCATATCCGTGCAGGGCGACTCGTGGTGACCGACGATGTCATGTGCATAACTCGTAAGGGTCTTTTTACTTCCGATGATGTTATGAGCGATTTGTTTTGGGTGGATTGAATCTCGAAGATTTTTCAATCTCGCCGTTTCTCCTTGAATTTGTGGAGTCGTTTTTCTGTCTCCCCAAAGTGTATCGCAAGATGGAATAGGGAGGATTATAGTTTCAATTTATAACCTAAGGAGATAAACGTATTGAGTTGTTGGGGTGTCTTACTCATGAGATGTTCTTCTCGAACTTTGCATTCGATGGAATTTTTTTTGTCTATTCGATATTCTACCCCTGCATCATACCATATTCTATCCAATTCTCCTGACTGTTTACCATTCAGAAAAAGAAATATATCGGTATGGATAAACGGAGTCCATCGGCTGTCGGGTATGGTGTAACTGAGAAGTATTTTGTTTCGCCATTTGTTCGATGGTTTGGCCGTCCCTATGGTATAGGTGGACTCAAATCGGGAATTCAGCGATAGGGAGAATCGGTGTACAGGATAGGAAAAAGTGGCTCCCAGTTGATAACGATGACGATTCTTATAAATATTCGGAGCCGTCTGTTGATTCATATAGTAGTACAACGCATTTAATTTGAGGTATTTCGGGACGGCAGTATAGGAGACGACCGCAATGGGCATGTATCGTTCGTAATATTTACCAAGTGTCCATACGTTTTGCTGTATTTGCAGATTTATCCGATTTATTTGTTTGGATACCGTAAAATTCCACAACGTGCCTATTTCACTGCTGTATTCTTTTGCGTTTGTCGGGAAAGTAAAGAGAGAAAGTGAGATAATGAAGACGGATAGAATTTTGTAATGAAAACGATTCATATTTATTCGTGGTGATAGGGTTCGTTATTGAGAATAGTCATAGCCCGATAGAGTTGTTCGGTGAAGATGAGGCGAATCATCTGGTGGGAAAAGGTCATCTTTGAAAGAGAAATTTTTTCTTGTGCCGTATTGTATATGCGTTGGGAAAAACCATAAGGGCCGCCAATGACAAATATCAAGCGTTTGGCAACGTTTGACATTTTCTTTTCCAAATAGGAGGCGAACTGCGTGGAGGTAAATTCTTTTCCATGTTCATCGAGCAGGACAATGTAGTCGCCGGGCAGGAAACTTTTTAAGATGAAATCGGCTTCTCGCTCTTTTTGTTGGTCGGTACTCAGGCTTTTGGTGTTGCGGAGTTCGGGAATGACAGCGATTTCGAACGGCACATAGTGGGCCAATCGTTTGCTGTATTCTTCGATTCCTTGTATAAAATGAGATTCGACTGTTCTCCCGACAACCAATAGCACTATCTTCATGAAGAATTTAAATTTGTTGCAAAATTAATATAAACAAAGAGTAAAATCAAACTTGTTCGAACGTTTGCATCGTGTTGTTTTTATAATGTGGAAATTGGTTATCCTCGGTATAATCAAATTTATTTGTACCTTCTCCCGGATTGTGCTATTTTTGCATAAGAATAAAAAACTATTGGTGTATGAAAACGAAAGAGCAGTTGATAGATGAATTGATAGATTTGGCTTTTGCCGAAGATATAGGAGATGGTGACCACACTACTTTGTGTTGTATCCCGGATACGGCGATGGGGAAGTCGAGGTTGTTGATCAAGGAGCCGGGTATCTTGGCCGGAGTAGAGATTGCCCGAAAAATATTCCACCGATTCGATCCCGATTTGAAAATGACGGTTTATATCGAGGACGGGACTGCGGTAAAACCCGGCGATGTGGCTTTTGTGGTCGAAGGACGCGTACAATCATTATTGCAAACCGAGCGTCTTATGCTCAATGTGATGCAGCGCATGAGCGGTATCGCTACGATGACTCACCGGTATGTGAAAAAACTCGAAGGATTGCATACTCGCATTCTCGATACCCGCAAGACAACTCCGGGCATGCGTATGCTCGAAAAAGAGGCTGTGAAGATAGGTGGTGGCGTGAATCATCGTATCGGATTGTTCGACATGATTTTGCTGAAAGATAATCATGTGGATTTTGCCGGTGGTATAGAGAACGCTATCTCTCGTTGTCATGATTATTTAAAGGCCAAAGGCAAGGATTTGAAAATTGAGATAGAGGTGCGTAATTTGGACGAATTGAAAGAGGTTATGCGAGTGGGCGGTGTGGACCGTATTATGCTCGATAATTTCTCGCCTGAATTGACAAGAGAGGCTGTGAAAATTGTGGGTGGGAAATATGAAATAGAGTCTTCGGGAGGTATTACTTTCGATACGATTCGAGATTACGCTGAGAGTGGTGTCGATTTTGTCTCGGTGGGTGCTCTCACTCATTCGGTAAAAGGTCTCGATATGAGCTTTAAGGCTTGTTGAATCATTAGTTTGCTACATAAAATAAACGAGGCCATTTCTTTATTAAAGATGGCCTCGTTTATTTTTATTTCGAAGAATCGAAAAGACGGTTATTAATTATTAAGGACTAAACGAAATACCATATCTCCGGGCTGTTGCTCGATAAAATCGCTGTATTGCACATAAAAAGCTACGCTTCCCGGCATGTAATCGTAGGTGTAAGTTTCGGTCCAAAGCAGCGCATTATCCCCGTCTGCCTCGCCTTTATGTATCGTATAAGGTAGAGGGGTGATGACTTCGTTGTCTGCCCCCGGAGATTGTACCAAGTACCCCAAGACATATCCGTCGATATACAAATCGTCTGTAATATCTTTATTTTGGAACTCATACATGTAATACGTATTTAATCCGTCGGGCGATGTCACAAGTTGCCAGTCTTGCGATTTTACTGTGTAGGTGTAGTACTTCCAAAACATTCCTTCGCCCGGAACTCCCTGAGGACCTTGTGGTCCCATAGGACCCTCGCAGGAAAATAAAGTCAAACTCAATATAACCAAGAATAAAAACTTTTTCATAATTCTATTTAATTAATGGTTTCATGACAAACATAGCGAAAGGTGAGTGCAGGGGCAAACGGAAATCATATTTCCGAATTGGCTCTGCTGAACCGTATCCTATATTCTACAAATATAGATAAAGTATTTCAAATATAACAAGAAGTCTCAAAAAACGGTTCTGATTTCAGATATTTTTATTTTTTATGATAGTTGAATGGACCAATAATATTTTATGTGAAAAATATAGGGCGTAGCTATTTGAAGTATCTTTATGTTATAAAATGCTTATGCTCCTGTTTTAGCTCCTGAATAATTCGTACCTTTGTATCGTAATTGTGAAATTAGAGATTATGGCAGAGCGTAATTCGCCGTTGATACTTGGAACCGAGCCGATTGGCAAGTTGTTGATTCAGTATTCTGTACCGGCTATTATAGCGATGACTGTTACATCGCTATATAATATTATAGATAGTATATTTATAGGTCATGGGGTGGGTGCATTGGCTATCGCAGGTTTGGCAATTACTTTCCCGTTGATGAATTTGGTAGTCGCTTTTTGTACATTGGTCGGTATAGGCGGTGCTACTATCAGTTCTATTTTTTTAGGCCAGAAAGATAAAGTGCGAGCAACGGAGGTCGTACATAATGTTTTGATTATGTGTATAATCAATGCTGTTTGCTTTGGCGGTTTGACTTTTTTATTTCTTGATTCCATATTATTGTTTTTCGGGGCAAGCCACGATACATTGCCTTATGCTCGTGATTTCATGCAAGTAATTTTACTGGGGACTCCTATAACTTATGTGTTTATAGGGCTGAATAACGTAATGAGGGCTACGGGGTATCCTCGTAAGGCAATGTTTTCGTCATTGTTGACTGTGGGGTGTAATATTATTTTGGCTCCGATATTTATATTTTCATTCGATTGGGGAATACGGGGTGCAGCGTTGGCAACAGTCGTGTCTCAGACTGTCGCTATGGTGTGGGTGCTCGTTCATTTTGCGAACAAAAAAAACTTTATTCATTTTGACCGTCGGTACTCCCGGTTGAAAGTGCGGGTAGTCGCTAAAATATTTTCCATAGGCATGTCTCCTTTTTTGATGAATGTTTGTGCCTGTGTGGTGGTGATTTTTATTAATAATGCGTTGCAACATACTGGTGGAGATTTGGCTATCGGTGCTTATGGTATTGTGAACCGTACTTTGATGTTGTTCGTTATGATCGTTATGGGAATCACACAGGGAATGCAGCCTATCGTGGGGTATAACTATGGAGCCAAGCAATATGACCGTGTTCGCAAAACATTGCGATATGGGATTACGGCGGGTGTGGTCGTTACTACGGTGGGCTTTGTATTGAGCGAATTATTTCCCCATGCTATTGTAGCGATGTTTACAACCAGCGAGGAGTTGGTCGATTTGTCTGTGACCGGTCTTCGTATCAGTTGCGCCATGTTCCCGTTTGTCGGTTGCCAGATTGTAATTTCCAATTTCTTTCAGTCGATAGGTAGGGCTCCGGTATCTATATTTTTATCCTTATCGAGACAATTATTGTTTTTATTGCCGTTGTTGTTGATTTTACCGACTTACTGGTCTACGAACGGAGTTTGGTTGAGTATGCCTATCTCTGATTTTATCGCATTCGTGATAGCTGTTATGGCCTTGTGGATACATCAACGGAAAATCAGACAAAAATTTCAAACTGTTCAATCTTAAAAAAATAAAGCTATGAAAAAAAGATTAACTATCGCGCTAGTGGCGCATGATAATCGTAAGGCCGATATGGTAGAGTGGGTGAAACATAATGCCGAGTTGTTGTCTCATCACCATTTGGTTTGTACAGGTACTACCGGCCGATTGATTAAGGAGGCATTCGACGAATTGAATATTCCGGCCGATGTGACTTGTATGAATTCGGGTCCGTTGGGGGGAGATGCCGAAATTGCCGCATTGGTGGTTCGTCATCAAGTCGATTTGGCTATCTTTTTGATCGATGATTTGAATCCTCAACCACACGAGGCCGATATACAGATGTTGCTTCGTCAGTGTAGAGTACACAATGTGCCTATCGCTTGCAACCGATACAGTGCCGATTTGATGATTACCAGTACTTTGTGGGACGATGATTCTTATAAACCCACAGAACCGAAATACGCTTATTTTCAAAGGTGAGGTTTGAGCATGTGATATAACAAAAGGCGATAGAGATACGGTCTATCGCCTTTTGTATATAACTACCCTTCGATTTCACTTAGTTCGAGCCAGCGTAATGTCTTTTCATCGAGGTTTTCGTTGATTCCCGGCAATCTTTTGGATTGCAGCGTGAGTTCCTCTATGCTTAAGGTTCCGCTGCAAAGGTTCGTTTCGATTGTTTTTTTCTCTTCTTCCAGCGCAGCGATTTCCATTTCTAATTGTTCCAGCTCTTTTTTCTCTTTAAAAGAAAGGCGTCGTCGGGTATTGTCAGATGTATTTCTTTTTTCGGCAGTAGTCTTTTTATTGTCTTGCTTTGCTTTTTCTGCCTGTTCGCTTTTAGCCTTTTGTTCCTGTGTTTCTTTCCATTCACGATAATCGGTATAGTTACCGGGAAAGTCTTTTAGTTCTCCGTTTCCTTTGAACACAAGTAGGTGATCTACTACTTTATCCATGAAATATCGGTCGTGGGAGATGACAATGAGACACCCTTTGAAATTACGGAGATAATCTTCAAGGACGTTAAGAGTAACGATATCCAAGTCGTTGGTCGGTTCGTCCAGTACCAAAAAATTGGGATTACTGATGAGTATCGTACATAAATATAGGCGTCGGCGTTCTCCTCCACTTAATTTATATATATAGCTGTGTTGTGTCTCGGGGGTAAAGAGAAAATGCTGCAAGAATTGAGATGCGGACAGCTTACGTCCGTCGCCAAGTGAAATTTCTTCTGCTATATCTCTTACGGCATCGATGACCTTCATCTGTTCATTAAAATGTAACCCATCTTGGCTATAATAGCCGAACTTTACCGTTTCTCCTATATCGAATCGTCCTCGATCGGGTTGAATTTCACCGACGAGCATTTTGATGAAGGTCGATTTTCCGGTTCCGTTGTTACCTACGATACCCATTTTTTCATAGCGGGCAAAAGTATAATCGAAGTTCTCGATTATTTTTAGGTCTCCGAATGTTTTACAGATACCTTTTGCCTCGAATATCTTTGAACCGATGTATGACGATTTTACTTCGAGCCGTACTTGCCCGTCTGATTTTTCTTGACGGGCTTTCGCTTGTAATTCATAAAAAGCATCCACACGGTATTTTGCTTTTGTGCCCCGGGCTTGCGGCTGTCGCCTTATCCAGTCCAACTCGGTCCGCATTAAATTGCGGGCCCGGTCGATTTCGGCATTATGTATTTCTATGCGCTCTTCCCGTTTTTCAAGATAGTAGCTGTAATTACCGTTATAGTTGTATAGTGTATGATTGTCGATTTCGACAATTTGATTGCATACTCGATCAAGAAAATAGCGATCGTGCGTGACCATCAATAGGGTTATGTTGGTGCGGCGTAAAAATTCTTCCAACCATTCGGTCATATCGATGTCCAGATGATTCGTCGGTTCATCGAGAATGAGCAAGTCGGGTTCGGTAATTAAGACATTGGCTAACGCCAGTCGTTTCAGTTGTCCGCCGGACAATTCTTTTACAGGCTGATCGAAGTTATTGATTTTGAGCTGCGAAAGAATTTGTTTGGCTCTTTGCTCGTAATCCCATGCCTTGTAGTGGTCCATGCGGTCGAGCAGTTCTTGTAGGCCGATAGGATCATCGGTTTGTAGGGCCTGTTCGTATTCGGCTATTAAACGAACAGTGTCATTGTCGGACTGGAAACAGGCTTGTATAACTGTGAGTTCTGGCGGATAGGAGGGGGATTGTTCCAAGTATCCTACCCGTAAATTATTCCGGAATACAATGTTTCCACTGTCATAATTTTCTTTCCCCGCCAGAATATTCAGTAAAGTCGTTTTCCCCGCTCCATTTTTGGCAATTAATCCTATTCGGTCTCCTTCACCGATACCTAACGATATATTTTCAAAGAGAATTCGGTCTCCGAACGACTTTGTAAGATTTTCTATTTGTAAGTAGCTGATCATTACTTTGTATTAAATACCAGTCAAATTTACGATAAATGTTGTGATTGGACAAATGGGAAAGAGCAGTCTTCATGAAAGTTTTAACGATTTAGGGTGTAATAGAAAAATTGCGCGAGTGCTTTGCATTGTTAATTTATTCTTTTTTCGAATTCTAAGGCTTGTATCGGGTTAAAAATCTTTTTTGTCAAAAAAATAACCCTAAAAAGTTTGAGTTTAAGAATAAAGTTTTACCTTTGCAAAGTTTGATTGTGCTCAATGATACAAAAGTCTTGAGTTTTACCAATCTTGTTATCCTATCTATCTACCTGAAACACAACACACAAACGCCGACATTATCCGTTATTGCAAGACTGTTAAGCATTTGGTCGGAAGTGCAGAGTCTTGCGGGAAAAATCCATTTTTTTAGATAATAGGTTTGAATGAAGATTCCCACGCCATGTTGGAAGTGTTCAGAGGCTTCATAGCTTTTCTGTAAGATTTTTTGTAAAAAAAAGTCGCTTATATTTGTCCATATGTAAAATATACTTTACATTTGTGCCATAGCTATTTCTTTTATCGATTACTTAAAATAATTGTTATTATGGAAAAAATCTTTTTGTTGCCTAATGGCTTTAAGAAAGTCGGCTGGATTATTCTGGTTCCAACATTTGTGCTGGGAGTACTGATGACGATAGACGGTTATAATGGTTTTCCATCTTTCTTGCTACCCGAATGGATTCCTTTGGCTATGAAAAGAGTACTGACTTCGGATTGGGTTGGAAAAATATTGAATAATGTCGCCATTATAGGCATTTGCTTGGGTTGTTTATTTGTGGCATGTTCACGTGAGAGAGTCGAAGATGAATTAATCGGGCGGATAAGATTGAACTCGTTGTTGATAGCCTTGTATATCAATTCGTCTGTTTTGATTATTTTATCTCTTTTTTGTTACGAGCTTCTGTTTTTGAATGTCTTGGTCTTTAATATGTTTACGAATATTATTATTTTCTTGATTGTCTTTGAAATGAAATTGTGGAAACTTAAAAAGTCGTTGAGAGATGAAGAATAGAATACGAGTGGAGCGTGCCGAACTTCGTATAACCCAGCAGCATTTGGCCGATGTAGTAGGGGTGAGCCGACAAACCATCAATGCAATCGAGACTGGTAAATTTGTGCCTTCTACGGTGTTAGCGTTGAAAATAGCCCAAGTATTCAATAAATCGGTAGAGCAAGTTTTTCAACTGGAACCAAGTGACTGAAATGGAATGTTCTGTGAAGAACAGGGAATTTGGATAAACGAGAAAAGCCTGTCGCATGCGACAGGCTTTTTATTATATTATAGAGGATCGTATCCCGCTTCTCGGGCTAATGATTTGTCTTCGTTTACTCCCGATCCCAGCGTTGTGAGCATGTCGCCCATCAATAGTCCGTTTACTCCGGCCGATAGTGCTTGCTTTTGTGTTTCTCTGGATAATCTCGCCCGCCCTCCGGCAAACCGAATGAACGTCCGTGGCAGTATGAATCTGAAAATTGCGATTGTAACTAAAATCTCCTCGTCGCTGATGGGGGGCATGTGTTCCAAAGGTGTTCCCGGTATGGGATTCAAGATATTCATGGGAACCGAACAGACCTCTAATTCTTTTAGTTCAAAAGCCAATTCGATGCGTTGTTTCATAGTTTCTCCCATACCGATGATTCCACCGGAACAGATTTCCATTCCTAACTCTTGGGCTGTCCGAATCGTTTCTTTTTTTTGCTCAATGGTATGTGTGGTACATAGCTCGGAAAAATAGGACGAGGCTGTTTCTAAGTTGCAGTGGTAGCGTTTTACTCCGGCGGCTTTCAGTTTTTCTAATTCTTCTCGTTTCAATAGTCCCATAGAGGCGCAAAGGTGTAAGTGGGTTTCTTCTCCCATTTTTCGATAAATATCGCAGAAATAGTCTATTTCCGAGGCTTTTATCCTTCTCCCACTGGTGACCAAAGACAATCTTTTTATTCCTTGTTGTTCGTTTAAACGGGCAATGGATATAGCTTCATGTATGGGTATAGCGTCGTATGTTTCTATTTGGGTGTGATGATGGGCCGATTGGGCGCACCATTTGCAGTTTTCGGGACAATGACCAGAACGGGCATTGATGATCGAGCAAGTATCGAGCGTTTTATTACAGAATTTTTTACGGATTTCGTCGGCAGCAGCATATAGGTCCGAACGAATGGCTTTTTGTGCTAATTCTAATGCTTCGTCGGGGGTAATTTCTCCGCCGGCAAGTATACGCTCTTTAATTTTTTGCAACATGATTCCTTTTTTGTGAATGGACTATTATTTATAGGATACAAATGTAAATTTTTTTAGGAACAATACAGGCCAAGACTTCTATAAAATTATGGAGAAAAAATTTATTGTGAAATATGTTTTTTTTAATTCTTTCGTTTCTAAGTAGATAGAAAATTTTGTGTATTTTTTTGTGGAATGCTATTGTTATCTAAGAAAAAATATCTACTTTTGTGCCCGGGTAAGTCCTATACGGCCAGCTCCCTGTGAATCCCCCAGGGTTTGACCACAGCAAGGGTAGCCGGTTGTAGCGGCGCGATGTAGATAGCTTACCCACCTGCCGATATAGCTCAGTTGGCCAGAGCACGTGATTTGTAATCTCGGGGTCGTGGGTTCGAATCCCTCTATCGGCTCAAAGGACACTCTAAAAAGAGTGTCCTTTTATTTTTAGATTTCAGGCATTCTTCTTTTGGAATATCGGGGCTCAGTCGATTTTTAGGTTCAGTAGAAAATTCATGGGGATAGCCCTAAATGTTAGTGAATGAGGGTTGATTTTGTTATTTTCACTGCGGGTATTTTCTAACCCCTCCGTCACTACGTGCCACCTCCCCTATATTTTGCTACGCAAAACACAGAGGAGGAGGTTTAATACCCTTCTATCTCATTATTTATCGAATGAGACGGATCGTATTTGTCTTTCTCCCCTGCCATGTCCAGTGGCATTGAGGGGTGTGGCGCAGCCATAGGAGAAGTGGCACGAAGTGACGGAGGGATTGAGAAGATATCATATAATCTTTGATTGAGGAGTTAGATGTATAAAACGGGTAATCCCCATTAATTATCGACAGAGCCGGAATATCCAAGAACTTTAATTATTTATATGTGTTTAAATTACAACTATTGTTGTTAAATGTCTTGGTTATGAAAAGATTCGCATTTTATCTCCTTCCTATACTATTGTGTTTTGCAGTAGGATTGTCGGCCAGTTATTTTCAGTCTGATTCTATTTCTGAGTGGTATCCATTGCTGAATAAACCGGCTCTTACTCCGCCTAATGGAGCTTTTCCTATTGCATGGAGTATCATTTATATTTGTATGGGACTTTCATTGGGGCGCTTGATAGAAAGGGGTGCGAATAAAACCTTGTCGGTGTTATGGGGGATACAGTTAGTCGTTAATTTCTTATGGAGCTTATTATTTTTCGCATTTAGAAATCCGTTTTTGGGATTGATAGATATTTTATTACTCGATATTTTAGTGTGGATTTATATATCAAGGGCATATCGAAAAGAGAAAGCGGCGGCACTGTTATTTGTGCCATATTTCTTGTGGCTTCTTTTGGCTACATATCTTAACGGATATGTATATTTGTACAATTAAAAAATTCTTCTTATGGAAATAATACATGATTTGTCGAGAAAACAGTTTCAGACTGTCGCTGACGGGAAAACAGCATACGTGTCGTATGATCTTGTCGATGGTTGCTTGAATATAGAACACACGATTGTCCCCCGGGAAATCGAAGGGCGGGGTATCGCTGCCGCTTTGGTGAAGGCGGCTTATGACTATGCGCTTGATCATGACTTACTTCCGGCTGCGACATGCCGGTATGCGACAGTCTGGTTGGATCGGAATCCTCAATACAAAAATAAGGTTTCGTCTATGAAATAGTTTAGAGGTCTTTTCAGTAAAAGCCGATTCTATTTCTAAGAGTCTGTCTCTCATCTATTTCAAAGCAAGCTACATCGGCATGTGTGATTCTGTTTCGTGAAAATTTTATGCCCGCCTCACCGAGTCGGAGATAGGCGTTTTGCATAATGGTTCGCGATATGATTTTCATGGTTCGGGCGTTTGCATAACAAGAATATTGGTCGGAACAAAGGTATTCTATGTAATGCTGCATGATACTTTCTGCTTTTTGTTCAAAAGAGAAATCTTTGTCCGATAGCATTTGTTTCAGGATTTCGAATAACTCTTCCGAGGTATAGTCGTCGAAAATTAAAGTGTGGTCGACTTCGTGAGCGCCGTTGCCAATTAACTGTTCTACCAAATCTTGCCGGGGAGCCCGGTTTTCGGCAATGATGAGAGCATGAGCTCCGGGCAGGGCAGAGGTGTATCCTGCCAACTTGATTCGTAGTTGTTCGCTATCGAATGTGTTGTATGCATTTTTGAATTTCGGAGAGTCGCCATCGATGAATAAAAGTCCCTGTCGTGACTTTTTCATGGCATCTTGTAGAACTTCGTCCACTTTATAGTCGGGGACATTGTAGAGCTGTTCTCCTTTTATTTCTATAAATTGTCCGTTACCGAGTATGTTCATGGCTTTCAGTAAGTCGGACATAATTTCAGCGACTGTGCTTTTCCCGGTTCCTGTATTTCCAGCAAAGCTCCATTTCAAAGGGATTTCCCCAAAGAAATTTTTTCCGTTCTCGTGTAATAGCCGGGCGATCTTTACAAAGTTATGGATTGCGGCTTTTACATTGGATAATCCGATCATTCTGTCGAGTCGGGTTAAGCATTCATCTATGGTTTGTTCATCGAATTTCTCCGAAGATATGATTATTTTTTCATCGGTATTATCGGGTATATCTTCTTGTTCGATGGTGACGAGCGACCGTTTGTCGGGATTCCCCGAATCGTATATTCCGCTTTGAGCCAAACGAGTGGCCATAGCCGGAAGTATTTTCGAAGAGATAAGTCTGTTGACATAGCGGGCGTTCCCGAAATGGCGGTCTCTGTTTCGATGGTCTTTTTTTATCAGTTCTAATAGGGCTTGACGAGCAGAGTCGGTTATTTCGTACCCTTCGCGTTGTATGGTGAGGTCGGCTATCTCCAATAATTCTTCGGGTGAATAATCTTCGAAGTGAAATGTAAAAGGAAATCGGGATTGCAAGCCGGGGTTCGATTCCAAAAGCAGTTTCATTTCTGCTGGATATCCGGCGAGAATAACGATTGTCCCGAAGTTGTCGTCCGACAGTTTCGGTAATAATGTTTCTATGACTCTGTTTCCGAAGTCGCGTTTGTCTCCATCTTTGTCATTGGTAAACAGACTGTAAGCCTCGTCTATGAAAAGGACCCCTCCTTTGGCGGCTTCGATGGCAGCTTCGGTTTTTTGTTCGGTCTCTCCCAACCATTTGCCAACTAATTTGCTACGGTCGGTACGTATGACGTGACCTTTTTCGAGTAACCCCATTTTGTGGAAAATCTCACCGATAAAATCGGCAACGGTTGTTTTCCCTGTTCCCGGGTTTCCGGTAAAGACCATGTGAAGAGGTGGTATCGAGGCTTTTAACCCGGCTCTTTTGCGTGCGGCCAATAGTTTTACATAGTTGAGATGTTCGGCAATGCTCCGTTTCAGATTGTTTAGCCCGATCATCTCTTGTAAAGAGTCCATGGCGTCTTTTTCTTTTGTCGGGTCTATCTCTTTTTTTTCTCCGATCGGGGGACGTGTCTGTATGTTGAATAGATTATATTCTCCTTCTTCTTCGTTTCCAATGCGAAACGGGGCATTCAATACTTTTTCTCCTAAGAAATAGATCTCGACGGCATATTCTCCGTTTTCATAATCCGAGAAGTCGACGGGTTCTTGGAATGTCCATAGCCGGTTTCTTTCTTCGTCGTCTTGTGAAATGAAAGTTCCGACCGTTTCGTATTTGGTTAATCCGGTTTGAGTACGGATTTTTATTTCATATTCATACGATTTGTCCGTGTCTTTTAGTTTGCTTATCCCGCAGAATCCGATATAATAGTTGCTATGTATACTAGGGTTTATACTTGTGTAGGAGATGATAGGACGGTCTGGGTCGGGAGCGATGCTTTCGTTTTTGAACAATAGATAGTTGTTTACCTCGAAACATTCGTCGTATTTTTGGGGCAAAGATATAAAAGTCGCACTTTTGGTTGTATATTCTTCTTTGTCGGAGAGTCGGGATAGGCAGTAAATCCATGAGCCTTCTCTGTTTTCTCTTTCAGGAAGAGCGAAATATGCCGATGGACTGGCGTAGTTTTCGGTGTCGATCGGCATGGAAATTTGAGTTTCTATGTAGGAGCTTCCATCGGGGGCAATTAGTTCTGCTAAAAAAGTTTCGTCCCAAGCATCTATTGTAGCAGATTCGTTTTGTCCTATGCATTCTGTCGAAATGAATAGATATTCTCCTTCGTCAACACCGAATTGTGTGCGTAGTGAATCTTTGGGTATTTGTTCTTTTGTGTCGCATATGGAGAAAAAAGTATTTTTAAAGATGATATGATGGCTGGTATTAGACGGGGAATTATCGCTTTCTTCTTCATCTTCCGTCTCCTCTTCTGATAATTGACTTTGAATAAACTCGTCGAGTAAACGATCAAATTCGTCGTCCGGTAAATCATTGTCGTTTTCGGCTTGTAATTCACTATTGGATAATGAATCCAATACAGATTCGGTTTCGTCGATATTATCTTTGATAGATTGTAGCAGCTCTTCGAGGCGTGCTATTTTTTTGTCCTTTTCGTCCATAGATCGGGTGTTTTCCGGTATGAGTTTGTGGGGCGAAGATAGTTATTTGTCATTAAAGAGGCAAATCGGTAGTTATCGAATGAATTCTATCAGTTTGTATTTTGCATCCCATGTAATTAAAAACGGGATAAATTTTCAAATTTTATCCCGTTTTTAATGTGCGTGCTTGGCTATGAAAATTTTTAGAAAATTTCTGTAACAATACGAATGTCGCTTCGGTCGGTAAATTGTAAAGTGAACCAGATCTTCCCGGCATCGTTTACTTTTTCTATGGAAACCGTGCAAGTCTCGTATTGTATGGGTGTATTGTCATTGTCACGGGTAGCCATGATTCCGTTGTTCAAAATCCCTTTTTGGGAAAAATCGCCTTGTGCAGAAAATCGTAAAAGTTTCCCTGTTTCGACATAAGTAAATCCATAGGAGCGTGTCGATTTGCCGGTCGGAGAGCCAGTTATATCCATGCCGGGCTCGCAGCTCACTTGGAGTCCTGCCGTTTCTTCCGTTTTGACGGTCGAGCCGGATATCCATGATTCTATTCGGGGCGTGGAGTCGATAGTAAAACCCATTTGATAAGAGTTTGCCGAAATGGTAAACGAGTAGTTGTGGCTTTCTCCTGAGTCGAGGATAACGGTTAGAGTCGCTTTCCCTTCTTTAATAGCTGTCACTGTGAGTATTTTTCCCGACAATTCATAAGAAATTGCGGAGTTATTGGTCATTATGGTATAACTTGTCGAGTTGGGTAGCTTGATAGATACCGACTCGTCTACCCGTAAAATAAAGTCGGTTGGTTGACTCTCGTTCTTATCGTCTTTACAGGCCGAAAAGAAAAGGAGGGCTGTTGCGATTGTTAGGATATAACGGATATATTTAGCTGCATTCATGATTGATAGTAATTTTTATTCTATGATTTGTACACGCATTTTCCCTGTTCCGTAAATAGTCGTGAATTGTATTGTGTGAAGCCCTGCGGACAATTCGGAAGGAGTGAGATGTGTGGCCGGTTTTCCGTCCACAGTCCATTGTGTATCCAAGTTCATGTTTAGCATCAGGCGCACTGGTTCGTCGCTTTTCTTGTAGGTCGATTTTATGTCGATGATTCTCAAATAGGAGGCATCGGACAAGAGTACAGTTCCAGAAATGGTTATGTCTACGGGGGCAGATAATTCGTCGCTCGATAATCGGAGTGTCACATTACGAGTCCCGATCGACCGGGGAGAAAAGGTTATGGCGAGGTTGATTCCGGTCGTGTTTAATTCATGAACCGGCAGATTGGACATTCCCAAAGAAAAATCTCCCGAATCGTTATTCAATAGTTTTGCTGTAATATCTGTTGTCAGATTTTTCCCTTTGATGTATATCTCTTTATCTTTCGATGTTTCGGTTCCGATGTATCCGAATTCGATTTTGTCGTTCGATATGCTGATACTTGGGGCGGAGGTGGATTGTCCCGAAAAACTGAATTCATAATTTGTCGAGTCGCCCCAGATATACTCTACCATATTGGGATAGTCTATGAAAGGATTTCTGTTTCCTTGAAAACTGTATACGGCGTTGTTGCGGTCTATTTCTTTTTGACTGACAGGGTCTTGTCGATGCCATTTCAGTAATAGGGACTGTCCATAGGTATTCAGTGTGGGGTAACTGTTTTGAGCGAACATGGATAGGGCAGAAGACTTCCATGAATAGTCTTGATAGCAGGTTACGAAGTATAAATACATGCGGGCGAAATCGCCTTTGTATTCGTCTGCGGGTTCAAACAGGTTGGTTGCTCTACCGTTGGCTTGTCCGGTTCCCACTTTGGTGACTCCATTGTCGAACGAAGGAGAATCGACCACACCCAATGGATAATTGCTTTTGGCCATGTTGGCATCGGCATCGGAAGGTGTCAGGTGGTGTAAATCGTAGGAACCGTCGTATTTAAATCGGGTGAGAGCGTTGGTTTCGTTGTAATTGGCGGCATCTCCCCACCAACTTTTGGGTACGCTGTGCTCGATGTTCATGCCTTTCGTTGCTCCGCTCGAAAAACTATAAGAATTGTTGGAATACATATCCCATACTTTTCCGTTGGGGCGGACATCGCTTTTTTTAAAGACCGTCCATGTACATGCTATTCTGTTGTAATCGCGAGACCCATAGGGAAGCCGGGTATGGTTTTTCAGAAGATTATGTAGCTCTGTTTTTAGTTCAGCGCCGTTTTTCCCTTCCAGAGAGTTGGGATAATAGTCTCGGGGCATATCGGCCAGCAAAGAGAAAATAGAACCGCATATAGCGGTGAAAATCATTACATATCGTTTATTCATGCTGCTTTAATAAAAAGGGGTTCAAAGGTAATCAGAAACAATGGAACAGCCAAGTCTTTTATTTGTTTTAGGTTTTCTTATTGTTTGGCACTCTTTCTTTTCGATATATATTGTCGATATTATCTCTATTTTTGGCTTTTTCCCACATAAATATTGCTGCAAAAGTGATACCTTTGTAGCCTATATGTACATTGGAAAACGATATTTTAATGGAGAAGAATAATACACAAAAGGGAATCGTTCAATTCGCTATGGAAGCGGGAGCCTATATGGGGCTCTATTTCGTGGTGAAATTTATATTTGCTGTGTTGAGTTTGAATTATCCTTTTTGTAATGTCGTTTCTACTATAATGTTGCTATTTGTCCCGTTGGTAGTTTTCTTCATGATGCGTAAGTTCAGTAATCAAAATGAAGGAGGCAGCTACTTCTCTCAATTGTGGATGATGGGTATTTTGCTTTTCTTTTTTGCCTCGCTTATCAGTGGTTTGGCACAGTATATTTATTATGTTTATATCAATCCAGAATATATAAAATCTCAGCTTTCGGCTGCTGTAACTTTGTTGGAATCATTAAATATGACAAGTGACCCTTCATTGTTGGAGGCTGTAAAAACCGGTTTGGAACAGGGGAATATTCCGTCTCCTATGGCAGTCGTTATTCAGCAAATGTGGGTGAATGTATTTTTCGGTTCTTTATTGTCGGCAGTAATGGCATGGCTCGTTTCTGTTTGGTTTAAGTCAAGTAAAACAAAGAAATAGGAATATGGATATTTCGGTAATAGTCCCTTTATATAATGAGGCGGAGTCACTTCCTGAATTGACTGCGTGGATCGAGCGGGTAATGGAGGAAAACAAGTTCTCGTATGAAATTTGGTTTATTAACGATGGGAGTACCGATGACTCTTGGCAAGTGATTGAGTCGTTGCGAGAAAAAAATTCTCGTGTTAAGGGTGTGAAATTCCGGCGGAACTATGGCAAATCTCCGGCGCTTTATACCGGATTTCAAAGAGCCGAAGGCGATGTCGTTATTACTATGGATGCCGATTTGCAAGACAGCCCCGATGAAATCCCCGAATTGTATCGTATGATTGCGGTCGAGGGGTATGACCTCGTTTCGGGCTGGAAGAAAAAGCGTTACGATCCGTTATCCAAGACTATCCCCACTAAATTGTTCAATGCGACAGCTCGTAAAGTGTCTGGCATAAAAAATCTGCACGATTTTAATTGCGGGCTGAAAGCGTATAAAAAAGAGGTGATAAAAAATATAGAGGTTTATGGCGATATGCATCGTTATATTCCTTACTTGGCTAAGAATGCCGGATATAATAAGATTGGGGAGAAGGCTGTCCATCATCAGGCTCGCAAATACGGTAAGACAAAATTCGGATTGGATCGTTTTGTAAACGGGTATCTCGATTTAATTACGCTATGGTTTTTTTCGCGTTTCGGGGTAAAACCTATGCATTTTTTCGGGCTGTTGGGTAGTTTGATGTTCTTTTTAGGACTTATTTCTGTCATTGTTGTGGGGGCGAATAAGTTATATTGTTTATATAATGGTTTACCATATCGGCTGGTAACCGATTCTCCTTATTTCTATTTGGCGTTGACAGCTATGATTTTGGGTACTCAATTGTTTCTTGCCGGTTTTTTGGGGGAACTTATTTCTCGAAATTCGAGTGAAAGAAATAATTATCAGATAGAAACCGAATTTAAGTAATTAACGTAATCTTGAATTTATGAACGGTTTGAAAGAAAACGAATGTCCCGATTTGCTTACACTGGCGAAGGCTAGGGGTTCAGTGCGATCTTTTAAGTCTTCGAAGGTCGAGCGGGCTAAACTCGAATATATTTTGGAGGTGGCGAGACTGGCTCCGTCGGCTGTGAATTTTCAACCGTGGGCTTTTGTCGTGGTTCGTGACCCGGAAAAGCTAAAAGCTTTGTACGATTGTTATCCACGTGAATGGTTCGCATCGGCTCCGATGTGTATAGTTGTTTGCGGAGACCATAGTACGTCGTGGAAGCGTTTGTCCGATAATAAGGATTTTTGTGATGTCGATATAGCGATAGCAACCGAACATTTAGTTTTGGCTGCTGCCGAACAAGGGTTAGGTTCTTGTTGGGTTTGTAATTTTGACGTGCAGCGATGTAAAAAGATTTTGAATTTGCCCGATTTATGGGAACCTATGGTTCTTTTGCCGTTGGGCTATCCTGCCGAGGGTGTGGAGACGGAGAGAAAGAGGAAACCATTTAATGATGTGGTGAGATGGGAAGACTTTTGAGTTTTATCGAAGGAGTTCTATTTTTATGTGCGTGTTGCTTAGTTTTAAGTAACTGTGGCAGTAACGGTTGTGTGGATAATCGTAGTAGTATTCCTTTGGCTCAATTTTATTCTTATGATGCACAAGAGACGGCTTTGTCTGTCGATTCCATTTCAATTTTCGGTATAGGACAGCCAACCGATTCTATGTTACTCGATTCGGCGGTTGCCGTAACACAAGTTTATCTTCCGTTGCGGTTTACACAAGACTCGACGCAATATGTCATTCATTACGAACAGCAAGGTCTTTCGTCTCCTCGTTATAACGATACGCTCACATTTGTTTATCGGTCGTATCCCTATTTCGTGTCGATCGATTGCGGGGCGATGTATAATTTTGTTATCGATACGTGTCGGTATACACGTAATATACTTGACTCTGTTTCTGTGACAGTCCCGGAGATCACGAATAAAAATGTGGAGAGTATACGGATTTTTTATACAGTTCAAACCCAGACCCCAGATGAGGAGTAAAATTTTCATATTGTTTTTAGGGGTAATCTTTGCGTCGGTTGCGCAACGACGGGTCACACCTGTCGATCCAACAGCGAAAAGAGAAATTGTACCGGTGCAAACGGATAGTGTCGTTGCGGAGCCGGAAGAGCCAGAAATAAAGGGGTATCTTTATCCCTTGCTTAATGGTCTCTCCGTAAATGTCAACATTCTTGACGGGATCGCAAATCTATTCGGACAAAGTTATGGCAATTATGAAATAGCGGCAGAATTGGATTTGCATAATCGTTTTTTCCCAGTATGGGAAATCGGGATCGGACATGCCGATAATACTCCCGAGGGATTGAACTTTACATACAGGAATAAAGCTTCTCTTTATAACCGTGTAGGAATGAACTACAATTTCGGATATAATAAAACGGCAATGAGTTTTTTCTATATCGGTATTCGGTATGGCTTTTCTTTTTTTACGTATGATATAGATAATATTTTAGTAGAGTCACCTTATTGGGGAGAATCTGAAAAACTACAAATTACCGGACAGAAATCATGGGCCCACTGGGGTGAGCTGTTGGGAGGGCTTCGGGTGCAAGTGTATAAAAATTTTTATATGGGGTGGACTGTTCGTTATCGATTGATGTTCAGCCATAAAAAGAATACTTATTCTCAACCGTGGTATATACCGGGATTTGGAACGGATAGTTCCCCGTTTGGATTTACTTATACGGTAGGTTATCGATTTTCTTTCGGGAAAAAAGAAAAGAAAATAGAGTCTCAACCAGTTGCAGAATGACGATATGGGTATGTTGGAATCAATAGAGAAGATATTGCACGATGTTGCCAATCTATTTTCTGCCAATACGGAAGCAGGGCATAATGTGGTTTATGTAATCTTGATCGTTTTGATAGCCATTTTGTGCGATGCGCTTTGTAAGTTGCTAATAAATAGATTGCTACTTCCAATCATTCGCCGTACAAAATTTGAATGGGACGATCATTTATATGACAAGAAGGTGGTGTCGAGGCTGGCTGCGTTGGCTCCAGCTTTTATTCTATATGCCTTTTTGCCTTCGGCGTTTGATATAGAGAGTAGTTGGTATATACTTATCGATCGTATATGCAAGGTTTATATCATAGCTCTTATTCTTCGATTCTTGAATGGTGTGCTGAATGCATTTCTCGATATTTTTAATGAAAAGGAAAGTTTACGCCATTATCCCATAAAGGGCGGTGTGCAGACCATACAGGTTATCTTATTTTCAATTAGTTTTATCAGTATAATAGGAACAATTATAGATCAATCTCCTGCTCGTTTGTTTGCCGGATTGGGTGCATCTGCAGCTATTCTCATGTTGATTTTTAGGGATACGATATTGGGGTTTGTAGCCGGAATACAGCTTTCGGCAAATAATATGTTACATAAAGGAGATTGGATAACGGCTCCGGCATATAATGCTAACGGTATCGTACAAGATGTGACTCTCAATACAGTAAAAGTTTTGAATTTTGATAATACGACGACCACTATTCCGCCATACGCTTTGGTGACAGGCTCTTTTACCAATTGGCGAAGTATGTTTGAAGGAGGGGGGCGTCGTATCTCCCGGCAGATACTTTTGGATATAAATAGTATTTCTTTTCTCCGTGAAGAGGATTTACTTCGATTTAAGGATCATTTTTTGATCGGTGAGTTCGTTGTTCAGCGGTTACACTCTATTCAACAGGCTTGTAACTCTGGAAATTCTTTTTTTGCAGAGGAACTTAGGGTTACGAATAGTATGTTGTTCAGAGTTTATTTGGAAAACTATATACGTCAAATGGGAAAATCCAATCCCGATATGCTTTATATGGTACGTTATCTGCCTATGGCGGAGCGAGGACTTCCGGTAGAACTTTACTTGTTCTCTGCGGAGAAAACATGGAAGATGTATGAGGCCGTTGTAGCAGATTTGATCGACCATACCATAGCCGTGACAGCCGAGTTTGGGTTGCGTTTGTATCAATCACCGGGAAGTTATGATATACAATGCCTTCGGGAAAGAGTAAATCAAATATAGGAAAAATGAGAAATTCTAGACGATATGTTTTTATAATTACTTGTAATGTAGAAAGTTATTTTTATTTACAGTTTATAGGTTAATATTTATGAACGATTGTTTGTGCATATTAATTCATAGAAAAAAATTAAATGATAATTAGGGTGTATTCTTATTCCTGCTTATATTTATTCCGTAGATTAAAAGAGCTTTGGTAGATATTTTTATAGTGCTATGATTTCTAAATATATAATAAGGGCTTTGTATAAGAAATATTCAAAACCTCCGCGAAATTTTTCCGAGTTGAATATCGATGAATTTGTATCTATTTGCGGCGATTCATACGGTATTACCGTCGACGATGTGTCTATGACATTCGGCCAGATGAGTGAAGATAATCCGTTTCGTACCATTTTGTTGCGTAATATATACGGTATGGAGAAATTCGAATATCACATGGCGTTGGTTTCTTCATCATACATTCTGTTTTTTAGTCGAGAAAGTTGTGATGTAACTGTTCATTTTAAGCCGGAATCAACCTCCTGGCTGAAACGTTTTTGCTGGTGGGTTAAATTCCGGCTTTTGCATCTAAATTAATTAGTAAATAACGGGTTCTTTTTTGGTCGTTTCATTTTTCCATTTCTGGGCATATTCTTCCAATGTATGTCCGATAATTGTCCCGATTTTTCGGTAATTCATTTCATCGAGATTTGCTAACGATACTCGTATAGACCATCGAGGTCCATCGAATCCATCACCGTTCAGAACGACTACACCGGCTTCTTTGGCTAATCTAATGACAAAGTCGAGTGGTTCGTAATTTTTTTCGAGATACTCGGCAAAATCTTTTCCATATAATTGGGTTGCCCATACCATAATATCGATTTCGGAATAGTATCCGGCCCGCAAGCTATCGGGAAGTAATTTGAATCCGGTCTTTTCCCACATGGCCGTCAGTCTATTGGTTATCATCTTCTGCAATTTGTTTTTGTATCTGTCTTGCATATCGCAAAGAGAGAAGAGAGCGAAGAGTGACATTTGTATTTGTTGAGGTGTGGATAATCCTGCCGTGTGGTTAAGTGCTACCAACCTGCTGTCGGCGACCAATCGATCGATAAATAAAATCTTGTCGGGATTGAGGTTGATACTATCGTATCTGTCGTGTAGTTCTTTTCGTTGTTTTTCGGGAAGAAGCGCTATTTGAGCATCGAATACGTTGTGTCGGGCAATAGCGATAGTCGCTAATCTCCAACCGGTGGCCCCGAAATATTTTGAGAAAGAATATACACAAGCCGTGTTATAGGGTAGTTCATACATAAGAGAACGGAAATGGGGCACGAATGTACCATATACATCGTCGGTTATAATCATGAGGTTGGGATTGTTTTCCCGTACGATTTTTATTATTCTCTTGTGGGTCGCTTCATCTAAACTGTATGAGGGAGGATTGCTCGGGTTGACCAAACAGAGCAGTTTTATAGAAGGGTCTTTTAGCTTATCTAATTCATTCTCGGGATATTGCCAAGTATGATAGCCTTCTTTTGTCAGTTGTGAGGCTTGTATATTGACTACGTCGAAATTAAATTCTTTTAGTTGGGGAATTTCGATATAAGGCGTAAAGATAGGAGTCATGAGAGCTATGCGGTCACCTTGTAATAACAGTTTATTTGCTTTCAGCGAATTGAAAAGATAGCACATAGCAGCGGTTCCACCTTCTGTCGCGAAAAGATCGTAGTGGTCGGGAGATGTTTGTCGGTCGCACATTTCTTGTATTAAATATTTTTCAACGATCAATTCGGTGTATTTGAGTATACGGTCCGGGTCGGGATATTGGTCGCCTATGATGCCATCGACCCATTCATGAATCAAGTCATCGGCATTTATGCCTTCTTTCGTGAGAAACTGAACACTTTCGTTCAACAAATGTGCAGCCGGTGTTTTTTCGTGATGTTTGAGAAAATTTTCAAACCGTTTGGCTATTTCTTCTTTTTGAGGCATTCCGGCGATACCTTCTTCGGGAAGTTCAAATGTGAGTTTTGCTTCTTCGACAGCAAAAGTACCTAAGAGGAAAAAGGCCTCCCTCGCGACTGTGTTTATCCAATTAGGATTTCCCCGACCTGCATTTAAGAATTGGCAGACGGCTTTCTGGTCGCACTCTTTGGCATAGGAAATTAGATCGTTTTTTATTTCGAAGGGACTCATCTGTTCCAGTCCTTGTTCGAATCTTTTGCCGTAATCGGCCATGGCACGAGGCAGTTTTTCTTGACTTTTCATAATTGTTACGAGTATTTGTTTATATATGTCTTTTGTTTATGCAGAGAGAAGGACTAAGACGACGCCTCCTAAAATGAGCAGAGTATTACCAATAGCATAAGTTACCGTGTATCCCATAGCCGGTAACGTGCTTCCAAGACTTTCTTGGATAGCTCCCAACGCCGCAGTTGTGGTACGGGCTCCCGCGCAGCAGCCTAAATTTATAGCTGGTCGGAATTTGAATACTTTCGCACCGATAAGCAATCCTAATAATAACGGTATTGTAGTGGCTAAAACTCCGGCAATGAATAGCATGAAACCTGCTTCACGGATTCCGGACAGGAACGTGGGGCCTGCGGTTATTCCTATAACAGCGATGAACATATTCAAACCTAAGTTATTGAATATCCAAACTGCTGGTTCGGGAACTCGTCCGAAGGTCGGGTGTTTGGTTCGTAACCAACCGAAGAATAACCCAGAGAGTAGAGCTCCGCCACTTGTACTCAAACTGATAGGAACACCACCTAAATGAATGGTTAGAGCTCCAATGATACCGCCGATGAGGATACCGAGACCTACGAATATCATATCGGTTTTATTGGTAGGCCGGTCGACATATCCTAAGGTGGGGGCTGTTTCGCTTATTTCTCGTTTTAGCCCTACGATTTCCAGTGTGTCGCCTTTATACAATACAGTTTTCGGATAGACCGGTATTTCTACGCCCGAACGCTTTATCTGTTTGATAATGATTCCGTGCATACAGGGTAACGAACGGAGATGACGAACTGTTTTTTTATGAAGTTCTTTGTTGGTAAGTAGTACGAAAATATCTTCCACGGGGAAATCCAATAGTTCTGGATCGAAAATTTCTGGCCCTATCCAGCTTTCGTCTTCTATGATGGTTTCCCGTCTTCCGCTTAAAACCACTTCATCACCTTGTTTAAGAACTGTTTTTGGGGTTATGTCGAGGACTTCTCCATCGATTCGGACACGTTCGACGAAGACTCTTCTTCCCATCTCCTTAATATGTTTTTCTATTTCTTTTACCGTTTGTGGAGTTTTGAACCAGTCCGATTCTATTTTGTAGGCCCTGAATACAACCGGCCGGTTGGCATTCATGAGTGCCGGATCGTTTTCTTCGTTGTCTTGTTTCAGTTCTTTTTCAAGTGCCCGGGTATCGTTTTTTACTTTTTCGAGTCCACCGAGTAACCGAGGACCGAGTGTACCTAAGATGTAAGCCGAGCCTATGGTTCCGAAAATGTAAGTGACGGCATAGCAAACCGGTATGATATTCAACCATTCTTGTTGTTTTTCTGCTGAAATTCCAAGAGTACCGATGGTGTCTGTTCCAACTCCGATGGCTGCCGATATGGTTTGTGCTCCGGCAAACAGACCTATGGTCATACCTGCATTATAACCCATGATTTTGGCAATTAAGTAGGTAGAGCCTATACAGACAATGCCAAATATACAAGCGAATATAACTTGATGGATTCCGTCGCTGCGTAAGGATTGGAAAAATTGAGGACCTACGCTATATCCGATAGCAAATAGGAATAGCAGGAAAAATACCGATTTGAGTGGACCGGGAATATCGATGTTCATTTGTCCTACCAATACACCTACTAATAAAACCGAAGTGACGGTTCCCAAAGAGAAGTTTTTGTATTTGAGACTTCCTATCCAAAAACCGATACCCAGAGTGAGAAAAATCGCCATCTCGGGATAGCTGCGGAAAAAATGAATGATTATATCCATATAGTTTTAAAATTAAATTAGGCTTTGTTATGTGGGGTATTTTTATTTATATGGATATAACAAGTTTCGGTGTGGATTGTTTTATTGTCGGAATATGATTATATGGTTCAGTAGAAAATCTGTGAGGGAGTCCTAAATTTCAACGATGAATTTTTTGTCTATAACCACGTTTCAGTCACTTCGATGAGAAGTCGGGAATGCTGTCATAGGATTTTGTAGAGTTTAATCTATTCGTCATAAGTGTTTAAGCCCTCCGTCCTACGGATACTTCCCCTTATTTTGTTTGACAACAAAACACAGAGGCGGAGATTTAAAATATATCTTCGATAGTGGCTTATAAATTCCCTGCTGATTTTCCACTGAGTCGATTATATTTGTAGAATAATTAAATTATGAAGCGATGGTTAAGATAATGGAGATAAGATTACCGCATTACGGGAGAGGGTATCATTTGATAACCCAAGAGCTTTTGTCTCGTCTCCCTCAGTTGCCGGAAAACGGCTTGCTGAACCTTTTTATCAAGCATACTTCGGCTGCATTGACAATCAATGAGAATGCCGATCCAGACGTTCGTTTGGACTTTGCAGCCTTCTTCGACCGAATCGTGCCTGATGGGGCTTCTTATTTTAAACATATATACGAAGGAGACGACGATATGTCGGCACATATCAAAGCATCTTTATTGGGAGCTTCTGTGACTATTCCGATAAGAGGCCGAGCCCTTGATTTGGGTACGTGGCAGGGTATTTATTTGTGTGAGTTCCGTAACGGCGGAGGTGCTCGTCGTGTCACCGTTACGATTGTAGAATAAAAAACGAGGAGAATACGGTATTCGTATTCTTCTCGTTTTTATTGAATTGTCGTTTTTTGTTACATATTGTTGTATTCGTCGTCCATATTCAGATCGGCAAATCCTTCTTCGTCGAGTTCCGAGGGATCGAAGGTTTCATCTCCGTAAAAGGTTTCATCGAAGTCGGAAGAATTATTCGCGACATTCTTTTTTTCTAGTTCTTCGAAATCCATCGTTTGTTGGGGAGGATTGCCTTCCTTACGTGTGCAGACCGGGGTCTCTAAATCTTTTCCCGGTTCGATCTCTTTCAATTCCATAAAAAACATGCGGTCGGTCATGTAATCGAATACAAAAACTAATCGTTGGCCTTCGTCTTCGATGAGGTCGCTTAGTTTTGTAGACGCCATGATCCACGTATCTTCGTCAGAATCTTTCCCCATGTCCATCAGGGTAATTTCTGTTTTTTTCTCCCAATCGTCGTCACAAATGAAGAATGAGGTCATTTGATCCTTAGAAAAGCCGACAGAATCGAGTATGGCATCGTGCAGTTCGAGAAAAGAAGCATCGGAATCGATGCATATTTCCCGTTTGAAATTGTCGACTTCGTCTGAAACAATTCTGAATTTATATATCATAATTTTTTTGTAATTAGGTTCTTTTTTTCGGTATGTAAAAGTACTAAAAATCTTTCTCCTGCCAAATAAAGGCTATAAAATTTCATGATTATAATCGATATTCAGGGAATAACTTGCGGATAAGCATAAAAGGTCGTTGTTATTTGAGGTTTGCATTTAGTACTCAAAAAAAGGACGAGGCATATCTTTCTGATATGCCTCGTGTATGATGGGAAATTAGAGGGGTGTCTTTTTATATTTCTAACCCCTCTCCTCAGAAACTATCGTTTCTTCGGTGTCTCCCCTATACCATTTCGCAGCACCCCGTAATGCTACGGGACACGGCAGAGGAGAAGGGGGGATACATCTCACCCACCTCCTCTGTGTTTTGTTGTCAAACAAAATATAGAGGAGGTGGCACGTAGTAACGGAGGGGTTAACTCATTTCGTATATTAGAAATTCCAGCCGACGCGTAACGACGGAGTCGCATGGAATCCGAATCTGCTTTGTAAATTAGAAGTAGTACCGTCTGTTTCGGTGGTCGTCGACCCTGAGACAGTTGTGGTAGTTCCTCTTTTGTAGTTCATAGAGTCGTAACCCAATCCGAGTTCGAATCCTAAATACAGGCCTTTGCACAGATAAACATCTACACCGGTAAATACATTTACGCCAAATCCCAGACCGGGACGTTTGGTCTCTGTTTTATCGTCGTTTTCGGTGTTGTCGGTTTTTGTTTTAGCGGTAGAAGTCAATAGGCCAATTTCACCGCCAACATATGGAGAGATTCTTTCGTATTTGGTGAAGTGATACTCAAAACCGGGCATAATCGAAAATGTAGTGATAGATTCTTTGCTGTTTCTTTCGTACTCTTTTTGGTCTGTCGGGCTTTCGTAATAGGTGACATCTTTATCGGTAGATGTGTTTAATCCCAGTTTCAAGCGAACAGCCATTTTTTCGTTTAAATGCAAACGAACTTTGGCGCCGTAGTCGGGTAATGAAAATTGTCCGTCAGTAGTAGCTCCGCCGGGCGAGTAGTTCAATTCTGTCGAGAAACTCATGTTTTCAGGTTTGTACTTGTTTTGTGCGTTTACACTAGTCAGTACTACGGCTGCCATAGCTGCCACTAAGAAAATTTTTTTCATAACATTGCTTGTTTTGTTTTTCCTACTCTTTTGATGGTTTTCGGAAATTCCATTAATAATATAATTGCAAATATATTTAATAGATTCTAATTCTAAAATATTTTATTTAAAATAATGCAATAAAATTATATATTATAGTATGTATGAGTTTGGGGACTTTTTTAACAAATCGCAAACATAACTTACATTATAATATAAGTAACGGGCTTATACAACAGACTACATCGTATGAATTGAGTATGGTTGTTCCCGAAACCGGAGGATTGGGATTGAGGTTGAGCTTTTAACATGGAGAAAATAAGAAAGAGCCGGTACATCACGTATCGGCCCTTTCACCTCTGATATAAATTGGTAGATATTATTATAGATATCCTTTAATGATACCCCGTTTTGAATTGCGGACGAACAATACGATTTCGTCCCGTTCTTTGGTTGCGGGCAGTTCTGCCTCGATACGTTCTATCGCGTCGCTATTATTCATGTCGGATAGATATAAGTAACGATAGATTTCTTGGATATTGCAAATGGTTTCGTTGCTGAAATTGCGCCGACGGAGCCCGATGGAGTTTATTCCGGCGTAGGATATGGGATTGCGGCCGGCTTTGATGTAGGGCGGTATATCTTTGTTGATGAGAGAACCTCCTTGTACCATCACATGTGCGCCGATGTGGCTGAACTGATGAATGAGGCTCCCGCCGCCAATCACAGCGTAGTTGTCGATAATTACTTCTCCGGCCACTTGCGTAGCGTTGGATATAATGACGTTATCTCCGACAACGCAGTCGTGAGCGATGTGTGAGTAAGCCATAATCAAACAGTTGCTTCCCACTATGGTTTTTCCTTTGGCTGCGGTTCCCCGGTTTACGGTGACACATTCGCGCAGTGTCGTATTGTCGCCTATTTCCACGGTCGTGTCTTCTCCTTGAAATTTCAAGTCCTGAGGAATCGCCGAGATGACCGCTCCCGGGAATATTTTGCAGTTTTTGCCAATACGCGCACCTTCCAGAATAGTAACGTTGGAACCTATTTGTGTTCCTTCGCCGATGATTACATTTTTGTCTATGGTTACGAATGGTTCGATTACTACGTTATTCGCAATCTTTGCGTCGGGATGAACGTATGCTAACGGTTGTTTCATTTATTTGCTTTTTAGATTTATTTATTCTTGATAATCTGTGCCATGAATTCGGCCTCAGTGACAATGCGCTCGCCGACAAAAGCATATCCTTTCATATAGGCGCATCTCCGACGCACTTCGGTCATCAGTGATAAGTGGAATATGACGGTATCTCCCGGTACGACTTTCTGGCGGAATTTGACATTGTCTATTTTCATGAAATAGGTCGAATAGCGTTCCGGTTCGTCGACGGTGCTTAATACCAGCAAACCTCCGGTTTGAGCCATAGCTTCGACCAAAAGAACACCCGGCATAACGGGTTCGGCAGGGAAATGCCCTTGAAAGAAAGGTTCGTTACCCGAAACGTTCTTTACACCCACGATGTGGCGTGTCCCCATTTCGATAATTTTATCGACCAATAGGAAGGGATAGCGGTGGGGGAGCAACTGACGGATACGATTGACGTCCATAAGCGGCTCTTTATTGGGATTGTAGGCGGGACATTGAATGTCTTGGCGACGGACTTCTTTGCGAATGAGCCGAGCGAATTGATTGTTGATTTTATGCCCGGGTCGAGTGGCGATGATACGACCTTTTATGGGTTTACCAACCAGTGCTATATCCCCTAAAATGTCGAGGAGTTTATGACGGGCCGGTTCGTTCTCGAATTCGAGCGGTTTGTTGTTGATGTACCCCAATTCATCGACGTGTTTGTGAGGAACGTTTAAAAGGTCGGCAAGCCTGTCGAGTTCGGTTTGTGAGGTTTTTTGATCGTAGATAACGATTGCATT
Source organism: Barnesiella sp. B2-R-119 (assembly GCF_023656675.1). Classification (NCBI taxonomy): domain Bacteria; kingdom Pseudomonadati; phylum Bacteroidota; class Bacteroidia; order Bacteroidales; family Barnesiellaceae; genus Barnesiella; species Barnesiella sp. B2-R-119. Next base: position 449,844 of record NZ_JAMOKL010000002.1, on the reverse strand, counting down.
GTCTAAATCTCCTCCTTTGATGAGATTATTTTTTACCAGCGGTTCTACTTCTCGTACGAAAACGAATGTGCGAGCCCCGGCAATTTCTTTTTTGAAATCGTGCAGATCGTCGAGACTGGCGAATTGATTGTTCAAGATAGGAGAGTCGAATGAGATGAGCGTGTTGATACTAAACTCATCGTCTGGTAATACTACGATTGAAGAACCGGTTTCTTCGTCGTGGATTTCGATTTTTGATTTGATAAGATAATATTCCCGTTCGGCATTTTGTTCTTCGAGTCCACAGCGCTCTATTTCTTCGGCGTAAACAGCGGCACTGCCATCGAGAATGGGCATTTCGGGTGCATTTACCTGAATGAGACAGTTGTCTATTTCTGCTGCATACAAAGCAGCCATCGCATGCTCGATCGTGCTTATTCTTACATCTCCGTCGGCTATGACCGTTCCTCTGCTTGTTTCTACTACGTTTTCGGCTAATGCCTCGATGACCGGTTGTCCTTCAAGGTCGACGCGTTGTATTTTGTATCCGTGATTTTCGGGGGCCGGTAGGAACGTGGCCGTAATATTCAATCCGGTATGTAATCCTTTACCGCTGACCGAAAAGCTGTTTTTTAGAGTCTTTTGTTTCATCGATATTATAGTTTATTATTTTTCAATTGTTCTTTTAATGCTTCTATCTCCCTTTCGAGAGCTTTCACCGTACGGGTAAGTTCGGGAAGCCGTTTTACATAAACGACTTGTCTGGCAAATTCTTTGGAAGGAACAGCAGGGTATCCCATGATTACGGCGTCGTTCTCAACATGATTGGGTATACCCGATTGGGCTCCGACTTGAATTCGGTCTCCCAGTTTGATATGCCCGGCGACTCCTACTTGACCGCCTATCATAGCGTGGCTGCCGACTTTTGCCGAACCGGCAATTCCCGCTTGGGCCGCAATAACCGTGTGTTCTCCTACTTCGACGTTATGTGCGATTTGTATCAGGTTGTCGAGTTTCACACCTTTTTTGATAATCGTAGAACCCATTGTAGCTCGGTCTATTGTTGTATTGGCTCCGACCTCGACGTTGTCTTCGAGTACGACGTTTCCTATTTGAGCGATCTTCGCATATTCCCCGTTGGCTTGGGGAGCGAATCCGAATCCATCGGCTCCGATAACGGTTCCCGCATGCAGAATACAATTGTTGCCAATGACACAGCTGTGATAGATTTTTACTCCTGCAAAAATGGTAACGTTATCGCCGATAACTACATCATTCCCGATATAGGTTTGAGGATAGATTTTTACGTTTTTACCTATTTTTACTCGCTCTCCGATATAGGCGAACGCTCCTAAATAGATATCGTCGGGGAGTGTGACCGACGAGGAGACATAGTTGGGTTGTTCAATACCACGTTTGGCGATAGTCGCTTCATTTACCAAATTGAGAAGCATCGCTAAACAGGCATATGGGTCATCGACTTTGATGAGAGTGGCTTCGATAGGATGCTCCGGCTCAAAGTCTTTATGTACCAGAACTATGCTGGCGTGAGTTTGGTATATATAGTGCGTGTATTTGGGATTGGCAAGGAAAGAGAGAGTACCGGGTGTTCCTTCTTCAATTTTAGACAGGTTATTGACTTCTACCGAGGGATTTCCAACCAACTCTCCATGCAGGAATTCTGCTATTTGTCGTGCTGAGAATTTCATATTGTTCTCTGTCTTTTGAGTTTACAATCGGCAAATTTCGCAATTTTTTTCAAATTCTTGGTAATAAGAAGTAGATTTTATTACAAAACGGTTACTCATTGTGATTCCATTTTATTTTATAAATCTGATTTTTAATGGTATAAAAATTTTCTGTTTGTGAAGCTAAGATTTATTCTTAAAAAAGAAGGTGATAAAAAGTTTGCATCTGTAAGAAAAATTCGTTTCGATAGATACTTTTTTAAGTGAAAAATGATTTCCTTTCGGATATTTATGTTATCTTTGCAACCTGCATTTTCAAGGTATATCGTGCCTAGAAATAGTGCAGATAGTTTATAACAAATATACATTCAGCATAAACTATGAAATTGATGCAAGAAAAACTGTCGAAGTATGATGCTCCGCAGAAGGCCAAAGCCCTTGGTGTTTATCCCTATTTTCGTAAAATAGAAAGCGATCAGGACACCGAGGTCTTAATCAACGGCAAAAAAGTTTTAATGTTCGGTTCGAACAGTTATTTAGGTCTTACCAATCACCCAAAAATTAAAGAGGCTGCTATTGCCGCTATCCGTAAATATGGTACGGGTTGTGCCGGTTCCCGATTCTTGAATGGAACATTGGACATTCATGAGGAGTTGGAACATCGGTTGGCTAAGTTCGTAGGGAAAGAAGAAGCCATTATTTATTCAACTGGATTTCAAGTCAATTTGGGGGTAGTCTCTTGTGTCACTGGACGCGGAGACTATATTTTATGGGACGAACTCGATCATGCTTCGATAATCGAAGGTCGTCGTTTGTCTTTCTCTACTCCGGTGAAATATCGCCATAACGATATGCAATCGTTGGAGGACCAGTTGCGTAATTGCAATCCTGATAAGGTGAAATTGATAGTGACCGATGGCGTGTTTTCTATGGAAGGCGATGTAGCCAATCTTCCTGAAATCGTACGTCTGGCTAAGCAGTATAATGCAGCCGTGATGGTCGATGAAGCACATGGTATAGGTGTTTTCGGACGAGACGGACGTGGAACATGCGACCATTTTGGTGTGACCGATGATGTGGATCTCATTATGGGTACGTTCAGTAAATCATTCGCTTCGTTGGGCGGTTTTATCGCTACGGATAAGGTAACGGCAAATTATTTACGTCATAACTCTCGTTCCTATATTTTCAGTGCAAGTATTACACCGGCTTCGACTGCGGCGGTGGGTGCTGCTTTGGATATTATGGAGAGTGAACCGGAACGTATAGCCAACTTGTGGGACGTGACGAATTATGCTTTGGAAGGATTCAGACGTATAGGTTGTGAGATAGGGAATACATGTACGCCTATTATTCCGTTGTTTATTCGTGATAATGAGAAAACATTCCGGGTAACTCGCGATTTGTTTGATGAGGGTATTTTTGTTAATCCGGTTGTTTCTCCGGCTGTTGCGCCTAAGGATACGTTGATAAGATTTTCTCTGATGGCTACGCATACACGAGCACAAGTAGATGTGGCTCTTGAAAAAATCGAAAAGTGTTTCAAGCACTTGGATATTATCAAATAAGTATATAAGTATAGTTTGTTTTTAATACCGTTGGAGAGGAAGTCTCCAACGGTATTTTTTTAGGCAGTAGAGTTTTATTTGAGTTATTTAAAAAACTTACCCACCTTATTGAAATAAGGTGGGTAAGTTAAAATCGGTTGAGACTAACGTATTAGTCATCTATGTCGATTAGGTTGAAATTTAAATCGAATGTAAGTTCTAATCGATTCGTAAGTTTCACTTCATAATCTCTTTTGTCCCTATCGATTTGTACAATTTGTGTATCTGGATAGTTTTGGGATACATAGCTTGCAATTTGTACAGGAATGATAGCTGTTGGCACTGTCGAATATTTACATTCAACTTCTTTCCATTCACCGTCTTTTAAAAATTCGACTTTGGAACCATTGGTGAAAACAACTTCATAACGGGTTTCCAGAAAATCCCGTTCGAGTTTTGCCAAAGCGACTTTCTCTTTCGGGAAATGTGTCTTGATGAACAGCTGTGCTTTTTGAGGTAATTGGGTAACAGCAATGGGTTTGTCGTTATCGGCGCAAGCCGTAGAAATACCAAGAGCCATTAGAATTGTTGTAAGAATCATTAGCTTTTTCATAACATTCAAAAATTATTAGTTAGACATTGTTTTAATTTGATGATACAAAGATTAGGAGCAATTTTGAAATGAATTTGAAATTCTGGGATATTATTTGAAAAAAATCGTTTTTTTAGTTTATGGCCAAGTAATGGAGAAATAGTGCTTCGACTCTTTGAACTGATATTCTATATGCAGATTGTAATATCGACAAACCGCTTTTACCAGAGCCAAGCCTAATCCGGTAGAACCTTCTTTTTTGCTTCCCTGATAAAATCTTTCGAATATGTGTTCGGTGTCCAGAGGCGTTGTTCCATCATTGGCAATTGTCAGGGTACGATTGATAAGAGTGATTTCGATATTACTGTTTTGTGTTGTATGTACATATGCATTTTTAAGTAAATTGGTAATTAATGTAGAGGCCAAAGACTCATTCATTAAAACAATGAATGTTTCAGGAATGTTTATTGTATAGGAAATATTTCGTGATGAGTATATTTCGTTGTATAGAGAGATTTGTTCTTTAATTATAAAAGCTAAATCTATATTTGTGCTCTCGGGGAATTGTCCGTTTTCAATTTTTGTAAGTAGTAGTAACGTTTTATTGAGTCGAACTATATGCCCTAATGTTCTTTGCATCTTGAATAGTTCTTCTATTTGTGTTTCATTGAGCTCTGTATTATCGAGCAGCCATTCGAGACGATTTCCTAAAATGGCTAAGGGAGTTTGTAGTTCATGAGAGGCATTCCCTATAAATTGTTTTTGTTGCTCGAAAAGTTCTTCCGAACGATTTGCCGCTTCTTGTGCTGCTACATTGAGCTTGTGAAATTCAGAAATATTCGTGTCGTTGGGTACTGGTGTATTGTGTCTGCCCGGAGTGTAATTGTCGAGCCAGTGTAACAGTGCATACAAGGGACGCATGCTGCGGTGGAAAATCCATATTGTCGATCCTATTATCGTTATGAGAAGTACGAAGTAGAGGAGTATGATCCAAAATAAAATAGTCCTGACCAAATCGTCTTTTTCGAAAGTCGGTATGGCGACTTTCAGTTCATAGTAATTATCATCATTATCTAAGAAAATGGTGGAGAGGATGCGTGCTGGTTCTGTCTCTTCTTTTTCTGGAATGTAGACTTCGGCATCGTAATATTCGATATGGGGTTTTGATGAAGCATAGGCTTCGTCAATGGGTGTTATGGAATAACTATTATTAGATCCACTATTTAAGGAGGGCAATTCTCTGCCGGCAAGCATGCGTATAATTATCAATTCGGAATAATCTTCCAGCGTATCATCGGCCTCGTCGTTGATTTCTTCTACCATCATAAAATAGAAGAGAGTCGCCCAAAGTGCCATGAGCGGAATCAAAATTAAAGATAAACGTAAAGCTATACGGTATATGAGTTTCATGAGACGGTGATTTTATTCGATTGGCGGAACGAGTTTGTATCCAAATCCATATATGGCTTTTATTTCTATGTTGGCTCCTGCATCAATAAGTTTGCGACGTAAATTTTTCATTTGAGCATATACAAAATGAAAATTGTCTGCTTGGTCTGCATGGTCTCCCCATACGGCTTCGGCAAGGACAGATTTATCTACTAAGTGATTAGGGCGTTGCATGAAATAGAATAGAATGTCGAATTCTTTTTTTAATAAGGATAATTCTTTGTTATTGACCAACACCCGGGAGCTCTCGGGTTCAAGGGATACATTCCCTAAGATCAATGCCATTTCTCCACCGCTTTTTCCTCGCCGTAGCACACTTTTTATACGGGCTAAGAGTTCGGCTGTATGAAATGGTTTAGGGAGGTAGTCATCGGCTCCCATATCCAATCCGAGAATTTTGTCATCAAGGGAATCACGAGCGGATATGATAATGATGTTTTCTCTTTTTCGTAACTCTTTCAGGTGTTTTAGTAGTTGTAGCCCATTCCCGTCGGGCAACATGATATCGAGTAAAATACAGTCGTAACTATAAGCTGCGATTTTAGCATCTGCTTCGGAATAAGTGCTGGCAGTTTCGACTACATAGCGCTCCTGTACTAGCGCTCGTTGCATAATTTCCCGTAAGGAGGGTTCGTCTTCTATGATAAGTATTTTCATGTATCAAATTTATATATTCAATTTTGTAGAGAATTTAAAATGATAAAAAATTGTATTGGGGAAAAGGAACGTAAAGTAAATAGACTTAATTATTTTACTTCCTTTTTGGAATAAATAAAAAGGAATCTACATTTTATGTAGATTCCCCATATGAGAGCAAGAAGTGGATTATTCTGTTACTTCTTCAAATGCGTCTTTCCCAAGTCCGCAAACTGGACATACCCAATCATCTGGAATATCTTCAAATGGAGTACCCGGAGCTATACCTCCATCAGGATCACCTACTGCTGGGTCATAAACCCATTCACAAGCTGTGCAAATGTACTTTTTCATACAAAATTTTTTTAATAAAACATATTTGGGGTATAAATCAGAAATATACTAATTCTACCGAAAGTAAAAATAGGTATAATTCGTTTAGAAACCAAATTATCCAGAGTTTCTTTTTATAACCATTTCAATTTTCTAACAAAAGAAGAATACTTTTGTTTTGTATCGAGGGGAGGATATTGTTCAAACCAATCCGTGCAAGGTCTATTTTTTATAGATTCGCGATACCTGTCAAATTTCGAAATAGCTATCTTTTGTTGAAAAAGAAAAACCTCAAAAGATTAATACATAATCTTTTGAGGTTTCATTCCTTGTTGTAGCGATTCCGGGAATCGAACCCGAGTCTCAACCGTGAGAGGGTTGCGTGCTAGGCCACTACACTAAACCGCCGTTCGCTTTTTGAAAAGCGATGCAAATATAACCGATTTGTTTTTATTGAACAAACTTTCGGTATGAAATTTTTTCAGTGTCTCGAATAAGATTGTTATTGTTTTGAAGATGAATGACTAAATTATTTTTTCTAACTCCTTGATGTTTTTAGCTATTTCTTCTTCTGGTAAATTGTAGTTCAGAAGGTCTCCTGCTAAATATTGGTCATAGGCAGCCATATCGATGAGCCCGTGGCCGGATAGATTGAAGAGGATGCATTTTTCTTTTCCCTCTTCTTTTGCTCTTAATGCTTCTTGTATAGTGGCGGCTATTGCATGAGAAGATTCCGGGGCAGGGATAATTCCTTCGCATTGAGCGAATAATGTAGCTGCTTTGAATGTATCGAGTTGTTCTATGTCCACGGCTTCCAAGAGGCCATCTTTTTTCAGTTGGCTGACGATCGTTCCTGCTCCGTGGTAACGTAGTCCACCTGCATGTATATTGGCCGGGGAGAAGTTATGTCCCAAAGTGTACATGGGCAGTAGAGGTGTATAGCCCGCTTCATCTCCAAAATCGTATTGAAAAATTCCTTTGGTCAATTTGGGACAGGACGCAGGTTCGGCTGCGATTAACCGAATGTCTTTTCCCTCTTTTAATTTATGGCGTAAAAATGGGAATGAAATTCCCGAGAAGTTGGACCCGCCTCCGAAGCAAGCGATGACAATATCGGGGTATTCGCCGGCCATTTCCATTTGTTTTTCAGCTTCTAGCCCGATTACTGTTTGATGTAAAGATACGTGATTGAGTACACTACCTAAAGTATATTTACAGTTGGGGGTACTCATTGCCAATTCTATCGCTTCAGATATTGCCGTACCTAAACTTCCTTGATAATTGGGGTGATCGGTTAATATTTTACGTCCTGCTTTGGTCGACATACTGGGTGAAGCAATAACTTGTGCGCCGAATGTTTGCATAATAGAACGTCGATAGGGCTTTTGATGGAAGCTCACTTTAACCATGTAGACTGCAAGTTCCAATCCGAATGCTTTTGCGGCTAAAGAGAGTGCAGCCCCCCATTGTCCGGCTCCGGTTTCGGTTGTGATGTTGGTTATACCTTGTTTTTTACAATAGTAGGCTTGTGGTATGGCCGAATTTAATTTGTGAGAACCAACAGGGCTTACACTTTCGTTCTTGAAATAGATGTGTGCAGGAGTATCCAATGCTTTTTCGAGCCCCAAAGCTCTGACAAGAGGAGTAGGACGCCATATTTTGTACATATCGCGTACTTCTTCGGGGATTTCTATCCATGCGTCGGAAGTGTTTAATTCTTGTTTACAGAGTTCTTCTGCAAAAATCGGATAGAGGTCTTCTACGGCTAGGGGAGATTTGGTTGCCGGATTTAATGGACTCATTGGCTTGTTGGGCATGTCTGCAATGACATTATACCATGCTTGTGGTATGTCTTTTTCTGCAAGGATAAATTTTTTTGTAGCCATTTTACTCCTTTGGTTTTTGTGATTTATAAAGTAAAAATAAAGTTTTTACATCTAATTGAAAAGCAAATATATGAATTTTTTATTAAATGTATAGAAAAACTATGATTTTTTTGTCTATATGAATTTATCTTTGAATTTTTAAATGCAAAAAGAGACGCTGCTCACGCAGCATCTCTTTTTTAGAATTCATCACATTATGCTTATTTTAAAGTGCTAGATAGAGTTACGCTCACGCGCGACTATGCGAATTATAGATATCTTGATTCAACAACCGACCAATCGACGATTTTCCAGAGGTTGTGCAATTGCTCTGCTCGTCTGTTGCGATAGTCGATATAGTAGGCGTGTTCCCATACGTCGAACGTTAACAAAGGAGTAAGTCCTTTGGTCAAAGGAGTGCCCGCATTATTTTCTTTACTGATAACCAGATTTCCGTCTTTATCTTTGGATAACCAGACCCAACCAGATCCAAATAGAGTAGTCCCTGCTTGTTCAAATTCTTTTTGGAAGTTTTCGAAATTTCCCCACTTCTTATTTATAGCTTCTGCCAACTTCCCTTGTGGACTTTTTTTTCCATTCGGGGAGAATGTGAAGAAATAAAATATGTGGTTCCATGCTTGGGAGGCATTATTAAATAGAGCTCCGTCGGCTTCTTTGATGATTTCTTCGAGAGGCTTGTCTGCGAAGGGTGTTCCTTCGATAAGTTTATTTAGGTTATCGATATAAGTTTGTTCATGTTTACCGTAATGGTATTCTATCGTTTCCTGACTGATTACAGGGGCTAAATCATTAATACCATAAGGTAATGGAGGCAATTCGTAAATCATAATTATTTATTTTTCTTTGTTACTTATATAACAATCGTCGGACTAAAAAAGTTTCGTATATCTAAGTATTTTTTCTGTTACTTGGAGTATACACATTTTTATAATGTCCGATTCATTCTCTAATTACTTGATTTCATTATTTCTCGGGTTTACTCGATGGCTTGGCTATCGATTCACGCATGGCAGTGTCTGCCTCGACATTTTTCATTTTATAATAATCCATGATTCCGAGATTTCCCGAACGGAAGGCTTCCGCCATAGCTCTGGGAACTTCGGCTTCGGCTTCGATTACTTTTGCTCTTGCCTCTTGTGCTTTGGCTTTCATTTCTTGTTCGAGAGCGATAGCCATGGCCCGACGTTCTTCTGCTTTTGCTTGTGCGATGTTTTTATCGGCTTGTGCCTGATCCATTTGCAAGGTGGCTCCAATGTTTTTACCGATGTCGATATCGGCTATATCAATGGAGAGGATTTCAAATGCAGTTCCTGAATCAAGCCCCTTTTTCAATACTAGTTTGGATATGGAATCCGGGTTTTCAAGAACTTGTTTATGGGACTCGGACGAGCCGATGGACGACACGATACCTTCTCCTACACGAGCCAATATGGTATCTTCACCTGCACCGCCGACTAGTTGACGAATATTTGCCCGTACTGTTACACGAGCTTTGGCTATTAACTGTATACCGTCTTTGGCCACGGCTGTAACCGGCGGTGTGTCGATAACTTTCGGGTTGACAGACATTTGCACGGCTTCGAATACATCGCGTCCGGCTAAGTCAATAGCGGTAGCCATTTGGAAGCCTAAATCTATATTAGCTTTCGAAGCGGATACGAGTGCGTGTACGACGCGTTCTACATGACCTCCGGCCAGATAGTGAGCTTCTAATTCATCACGCGTGATTGTTTTAAGTCCGGCTTTGTGGGCTTCAATCATAGCTCGAACAATGACTTGTGGCGGTACTTTTCTGATTCTCATCAAGAATAATTGGATAAGAGAGATTCTTACCCCCGATACTCGTGCCGAAATCCATAAAAGGAAAGGTACGAAGTAAAAGAATACAGCGAGTATGGCAATAATGCCAATTAGAAGAAATACGCTTAATCCTACCATAATTTTATTTTTGTTTAGAAGTGTTTATATTATTCCCTGTTTTTTCATTTTCTGTTTCTTTGCAAACAATGACTACAGTGGGTTCTATGCGGATTATTTTTACAGGTGTATCTTCGTCAATCAGTTCATTATCTGCGCGGGCTTCGATGGTGTGGACTCCCACGATGATTTTTCCCATAGGGTTTAGTCTACTTAGTGTTACTCCCATGTCGCCGACTTTAATATCAGGGGTTATCGGGGAGGGTACTACCGAGTTTATTTCGGTATGCAGAGACATTTTGTCCAAGCTTCGGGATCGCATAAATCCTATGATGACAGTAATAGTAGTGACGGCTGCAATGAATAATGTTATTACAGCCCCATTTGTCCCGAAGGCCGAATAGGCATAGTAAATTCCACCTCCATAAAATAAGACCGAACATATACCTGCGATGGTAATTCCGGGAAGAAAGAATATTTCCAGTACCGCCAGAACTAGCGCTAATATTATTAATAGTGTAACAGCTAATATATCAAACATATTTCTTAGATTTAGGTTCTATCTATATTCCTTTTGCAAATTATCGAGTTCTATCTTTCGAGCCTGATTTTCGTAATTTTCCGGTTGAGGATAGAGTGTGAGCAGTTGCGATTCCAAATTTTGAATTTCGGACGATAGTCTTTTTAAAGTTGTGCCTTTCGATTTAGTATATTGAGATCGCAGTTCCGAGAGCTTAGTTTCTATTTGAATGATATTCTTACGTAATTCTTTGGACTTTACATATAGATTGCGAGCTTCAAGACTGACGAATTGGTCAAGTTTAGTATAATGGATTCCGTTACAAATTGCAAAGATGAAATCGGGGCGAGTCTCTTTTTGGGGTTCCTTGATATTGTCCAATTGTTGCAATAAATCGGTATAATCTGCATTTTCCGGCCAAGACTCTCGAATAGATCGAATCAGAGCTAGCGATTTGATATCGGTTTTGATTTCATCGATGTTATATGTTTGTTTGCTCTCATTCGGGATAAATAGATAGATTGTCACTTTTCCGGGAATTTGTTCTCTATCCGATACAAACCAACCGATGTTTAACATCTCGTCTATTGCCATCATGTAATCGTTGTATATCGAATTGAAGGGCATACCTACGTTTTCGGGTTTCAAGTAGGTGTTATTTTCAAGATTTAAACGGGTGATAAATATGTCGTATCCTCCGATCGAACCTTCTCCATTTGAGGCAAAGTAGAGTGTAACTCCGTCGTTGAGAAAAAATGGATAGGCTTCATCTTGTTCTGTATTGACACCATTGGGTAACGGTATGATGTTACTCCATTTCCCTTCTATCAGTTTATTTTTTGTACATAATTCATATCCTTTACCTTCAAGGGGATATCCGAAAAATACATTGTCTCCGCGTTGGGGAATATAGCCGATCGTGTTTTCGGGAATATCTATGCCTAGTGTTTTATTCATTCCTATCCGTCCAGATTCGGGGGACATTTTGAAATACTTGAAAAACGAATCGGCATCAACTATCAAACTATCTATGATTTGTACCCGTTCGACATATTGCAACATTAATTTCGCTCTACGTGCACGAGCTATGGCTTTGCCGATAGAATCGGGTATTTGTTTTTTCGCTTTGGACAATGCAGCTGTATATTCTTCATAACTGCTTATGGCATCTTCAAAGCGGTATTGAGCCATATACATGTCTGCTAAATAGTGAGGCGATTCGAGAACTTTACGTTTAGCCCCTATTTTCAGATATTTTTCAGCTTCGTTATATTTTTTCTCGTGAAAAAGGCATACTCCATACCAATGGTTCAACGATCCATCATTGGGGCGGCGTTTCAGTTGTGCCTTGAATACAGGAGCGGCTTCTTTGTATTTACCGGCCTTGTACAACTCTCGTGCTTCGTCAAGCGTCAGTGCACTCGATGAGAAGATTGTCGAGAAGGCAATTAGGACTGCAAATGAATATTTTAGAATTTGTCTGAACATTTTCATGTTTGAAAAATTGTACTCAAATATACAATTATTTTTTATTCTGAATGTTGAGAGCGAGAAAATTTTTTAAGAAGTATTCTAAATCGTCATTCGATTTGAACGAATTGTATGGTAAAATGAAAAAAATATAGTTTGATAAGTGGAAGATAATGTCTGTCGAGGTATAACGTATACGGGTAATTCGTTCCCATGCTATGGATTCTGTTCGTCCATCGTCGAAAGTACAAGAAAGGCCGTTTTTGTTTATTTCGACTGTTTTTGAAAGTATGGACATACGGCAATCGGGGTGTAGAGCATAAGCGAACCACAGGTAAGAGATGATCATAGGAAATACCAAAAATAAAATGATAAGTCCTACATAAATAAATAGAGGGTTTTGAATGGATAGCCCCACGAGAAGGAGGAAAAAAGATAGAAGCCACCCCCAATTATTATGTAACCAGATTTTCAGCAGTCTGTTAAAATAGTATTGAGGAGATAACTGGTATGAAAAAGTTTCAATATGGGTTCTATTCATACAATGTTTTACTATATACTTTTACAAAGATAATATAATTGATGACAAAATCAAATTTTTGATTTTACCGAAGTATAGTCTATTTTTTATATTGTAGAGATAATATATCGGGGAAGAATAATTTTTGAAGGGGACTTTTTTATTGTACAGCTTTTAATAAATTTGACCTATGAAATTTATTCTATTTACTGCTATTTCGTGTAACTTTGCACTCCAAAATAAGACGCAATGCAAGGATTATATTCGATAGGATTACTTATTGTTTCTAATGTGTTTATGACACTGGCTTGGTATGGGCATTTGAAATTGCAAGAAATGAAGGTTATCAATAATTGGCCGCTTTATGGTGTGATATTGCTTAGTTGGGGTATAGCATTGTTCGAATATTGTTGCCAAGTACCAGCTAATCGATTGGGATTTAGAGAGAATGGAGGACCGTTTAGTCTTATGCAATTAAAGGTAATACAAGAAGTAATAACCTTAATCATATTCACTTTATTTTCGGTCGTAGTTTTTAAAGGAGAGTCGTTGCATTGGAACCATATTGCGGCGTTCGGCTGCCTTGTTCTTGCCGTTTATTTCGTATTTATGAAGTAAGCGATAATCGTATCTATTTAATGATTAGGTGTAATATAGGGTAGAGCTTTCCCGAAAGGCTGGTTTTGTCCCGACCGATTATTTTGGGACACATAAGTGTGGTAGAATCGAATGATTTTTTACAATTCTACTTGTGGAAAGTAGGAAGGAACGAGCCCTTTATAGTAAAGTACATCTTCTTCGCTTAAAAAGTAAAGGGAACTTCTTGCAGAGTTTCTCCATACATTAAGTATTTCTGTGTAATCTCGCGAAGAAGATAGGGCGATTTTATATGACATATGAGTTTATCGAACACGATACTTATTTGTTGGAGACTTGTGTTTGTGGCAATTGTCGTCGCATGACTTTCTTGAAATCCCGAACAATTTGTTCTCCCATATTTACAATAGTACTGTCGACTTTGTGTATTTCTACCGGTGTGACAGCGTTTTTGTATTTGGCTTTGCCCATACCGAACTTCATTTTATCTAAATTCCCCGAAATATTCAGTTCCAGTTTGAAGGGTATGGGCGATTTGAGTATGGATATGTGATAATTGAAATTCATATCCAAGTCTTGGTTTCCTCCTACGGCAGCCCGGTAGCGATCCATTTCTATTACAAACGGGTAGACGGTTACATTACCGTCTTCGACACTGATGTTGACAGAGATACTGTCGATCAAATTTCTCTCTTTGTTCTTGAAGAAAAATTTTTTCGATATTTCGGTAAAAGTTTCACCGTCGAGAAGGACAAGGCTATCGCCTTCAACATGGATAGCTGATCGTAATGAGGGTATTTTTATATTGAGGCATGAGTCTAAGCCCGACTCGGCCGATACATTGAAATCGACAGTTCCTTGAAATGACCGTAGCATGGGGACAATGGTATCTAACGAAGGAATAAAATCGACAAGTTTCCCTATATTGATATTATGAAGTTTGAAATCGAATCCGGCATATCCTTGCTCTGGTTGTCGGGCTTGATAGATCAGCGTCGTGCGCATAGTCGCATCCATTCCTTCCATACTGAGCTCTTTGAGGTGAATGGCTTGATTGCGTATATCTATTGCACCGTGTACGTTTTTGAAAACCATTTTCCCGTAACGAACCCGATTCAAATTGGTTTGTAATTCAAAATCGATATTTCGAGGAATAACGAATAGTTTTAGGGCAGTCGACGTAGTGTCGGATTCAGTTTCGATTTGAGCAGTGTCTTTTGGAAAAGAGATAGACCGAATTAACTGGTTACAATTTAGATTCTTAGAGGAAAGTGTTAATGTGGCCCGTAGTTTTTTATTGTGACGCATAGCGCCGTATAAATCGTGAATCGCACCGGTCGCTGTTAAATCGGATCTTCCTATTTTCATGGTCGCGTTATGTAAAGTAATAGTTCGATTACCGACAGAAATCGCAGTCTTTTGCATTCGAATAGGTAAAGCCGATTGTGGGGTACGTACAAAAAGTCGATTAAAACCTACTATGCCTTTTGGAATCCACAAAGAGTCTTTTAATTGTTGTGCCGTTATTGTAATCCCGGCTTTGTCCATGCCCAATTTAGTATCTCCGAGACGGCAGAACAAGGTGTCGGCTTCTAATGCGAATCCTATTTCGGGTCGGGTAGGATTGTTTTCTGTCGGTTGTAATTTTATAGTTGCAACGGTTTTCCCACAAAATAAATTTGATGTATCCGGTAGGGAGGCTTTTAGTTTGTTTGCATTTAGTTTACACTCTACAAAAGCGATTCGTGTAGTATCTTGTGGGTTGGTCGTTTTTATTAAAGCCGATAGATTGTTTATCGATGAGTTTAATCGCGTTGAGTGAAAAGCCATATTTCCTATTTCGATATGAGCTCCTAATACATCGTTTCCCACGAAAGACAGTGAAGCATCGCTCGTGAATTCGAATTTCTTATTTTTGTCTCGTAAAGCCAATTTGCTCATATTTATTTTTCCTTTGGCCCGAATTCGTCCTATGTCTTTCTTTTTGATAGATGACAAACGGCAACGCACGTTCATGTCGGCATCTAATTTCCCTTCGATACTCACTCCATCTTGTAAAGGGAACGTTTGTGCCAATGCCGTTAGGTCTATCGTAGATTGGGTATGAAACGAGATATCGGGATCGCCTAATAGATCATTTACTTTGGCGTCGGCCAAGATATCGGTATGAGCTCCTTTGAAGTGAAATATTTTAAGATCGAGATAAGATGGCGATTGCCGCATTAAGTCTATCTGTCCGAAAAAGTTGGCTTTAAGTTCATCTATTCCATAGGGCAATTGGGCATATTGGGCGGATGCATCGTTTATTTCTATTTTTAATGTAGCTAATGGCATTTTCCCTTTTCCATATAGACCTTTTAGATTGCCATTAACTGTAACGTCGCCTTTGGCCGAAACTTTTTCTTTTTTGAGAATACTTTCGGGAATCATGTGCAGGACTGTTTCCAACGAAGGTGCATGTAGCCCGTATTGTAGATCGATATCTAACGCTTGTGCGGTCGTGTCTTTGCAGATAGAGCCGTGTATGTCTAATTTTATGCCGTTAATCTCCATCATAGCATCGTGCAAGGAAAGAGCCCGTTTCGAACGATTTAGCTCGATGTCGGTTTGTAGGTGGGTGGCGATACGATGAGCTAGTAATTCCCCATTTTGCCAGAACAGAATGTTTTTGTTGTTGAAATCCAATGCTAACGTAGACTGTTCTTTCTTTAAATTTGCTTTTAATTTAAGATTTGCATCCCATAGATTGGCGAATACATTCGTTTCCCGATCGTCGAAAGTGACCGTGGTATGACGTAGCGAAACGTGCTTGATGTCTATTTCGTTAATAATTGGCGAAGTAGCGGTTGTTGTATCGGGTGTATTTGTCGTGTCGGCGATCAATATATTCCAGTTGGCGATTCCATCTTTTCCTTTAAAGGCGTATATGTTTGTGCTATCCAATGATAATCGGTTGATACTGATCTTTTTTTGCTGCAAATAGTCGACGAGATTGATTACGGCAACGGCTTTTCGAAAAGTGGCTAATGTGTCGGTACGTTGCCATAAAGAATCACGGATAGCCTTTGATACTAATGTGCCATTTTCCAATTTTATTCCAAAACGGGGAAAAGTTGAAAAAAAGGTCAGCTCTACGCTATTCATATCGAGCTTGGCATTTATGTTTTGATTGGCTACGTTTAATACGATGGGGGTCAATTTTTCAGGCGTAAATATAAAATTTATGGAGAAAGCTATTACTGCCGAGAGAAAGACTATTAACGCTCCCAGTGTAATACCCGTAATCTTAAACAATTTTTTTGTTCGGTTTTTCATATTAACACTCTTTTAGTCATACAAAAATAACAAGAAAGTTGTGAAAGCAGTTTGTATTTGTATGAAGTAAATATTTTTTAATTGATGTCATACTCTTTTTACATAGCTGATAGTCGTCATAGAATACACCGGTAGATTGCTATTTGATTCGTAGTGAATCTGTTTAACAAAGAATATTTGCTTCTGAAATCCGTTTCTTCTATCTTTGTGAGAGAAGTTTTGAAAAATGATAAGGATAATATTATGTTGGCATATACATACGTTGAACCCGGTAAGTTTGAATTGCAAGAAAAGCCGAAACCCGGATTGAAAGATTCTCGCGATGCGATTGTGAGGGTGACTCTTGGAAGTATTTGTACCAGCGATCTCCATATCAAACATGGTAGCGTGCCGCGTGCCGTACCGGGAGTAACGGTCGGGCACGAGATGGTGGGTGTCGTAGAAGATGTGGGAGAAGATGTTATAGGTATTAAGCCGGGAGATAGGGTTACTGTAAATGTCGAAACTTTTTGTGGCGAATGTTTCTTCTGTCGTCGTGGGTATGTCAATAATTGTATGGATCCCAATGGCGGTTGGGCTTTGGGGTGTCGTATCGATGGCGGTCAAGCCGAATATGTTCGAGTGCCCTATGCCGATCAAGGTTTGAATCGTATTCCAGATACGGTAAGCGACGAACAAGCTTTGTTTGTAGGCGATATTTTGGCAACCGGTTTTTGGTCCGTACGTATTTCGGAAATTACATCGGAGGATACGATTCTGATTATTGGAGCCGGTCCTACCGGCATTTGTACCTTATTGTGCGCTTTGTTAAAGAATCCCCGGCGTATTATTGTTTGTGAGCAGTCCCCGGAAAGAATACAGTTTTTGCAAGAACATTATCCCGACATATTGGTAACTACTCCTGAACATTGCGAGGAGTTTGTTCGTAAAAATAGCGATCATGGCGGTGCTGATGTGGTTTTGGAAGTGGCGGGAAGCGAGGATACTTTCCGTTTGGCTTGGAAATGTGCTCGTCCCAATGCTATTGTAACGATCGTGGCACTTTACGATAAACCTCAAATTTTGCCCTTACCCGATATGTATGGAAAAAATCTTATCTTTAAAACCGGAGGGGTGGACGGTTGTGATTGTGCAGAGATACTTCGCTTGATAGAATCGGGTAGGATAGATACCACGTCACTCATTACTCACCGTTTTTCATTGAATGAAATTGAGAAAGCTTACCGTATCTTTGAAAATAGAGAGGACGGAGTTATCAAGGTTGCGATAAGAAGTGTTTGAAAATAAGATGAGTCTTTGTATAAGTTTGTAAAAAGATATTGTATTCTAAAATTATAGATTTGAATTATAAATACTTTATTCCTGACCGTGTTACGGGATTTTGCGTTCCTGTACCAACCGACAGGGAATCGATTTTATCTTTTGCCGAAATTAGTACCATTTTATTTATCATGCTTGTTATGGATTGCTATTTGTTAATCTAACAACTTTTCGCAATAAGTTTTATTTACAACTCTATCTCTCATCAATTTCATATCTGTAAAATTTCGACTAATGTTTTGAATAATTTCAAGATAATTGTCAGAACCATCTTCTTTTATGTAGTAGAATGGCTTTATAGATATACAGTTCTTATGTTCAAATAATGTATTTAAGAGGGTCCTATCCGAATTACCACAAGAGTGGCCCATAATATAGACTTGATAAGGAGTTGAATTGATAAAAGTTAACATTTTACGATAATTATCGGTTTCGAGATATTTTGTGGATTTGATATTGCGTAAATGCTCATTGTTGTAAAGCTTTACAAGTTCACTAAGTTCATCACCGTTGCCAAAGATAATGTCGTCAGGCTTCTCTAAATCACCATGAATATGATTGATGGGAAACCAATACTCTTTTGTTTTGCCTTGAGGAATATATAAATCGGCAGTATGGGTATAATTAAAATTTAGTAGCAATAATCTATTGGGATATAGTAATGAGTCAGGAATGATATTTTTGTCGATCACACTTTCGATACCAAAGAACTTAATTTGTGTTCCATATTCTTTAGCAAAGTTTTCAAGAACTTGACTGTTTTTTCATGTCCATTTCTATCTTCCAATTGGTGATATATAGTTGCATACGATAGACCTTGTACCCCTGCATATTGTTCTGCTGCAAATTTTAATAAATATTCTCGGGCGCTGATTGCAATTTCATTCGTTTTTATTGGAGCAAAAATCTTATTTCTTAAACTTTGGTTGATTATCGCTCTATTAATTTTGGTACTAACGTACATATCGACACTGGAAAATCTTAGAAGGGGGCTGGTTCGGGGATTTCCCGACTCCAGCCCCTTTTCTATTTTTATCAACATAGGATATGGGTACAACATTTATAACGTATAAATACACTTCAATGTCCCCATGATGATATAATTTCCATTTCCATATTTGATTTTTGACGGGAGGAAGTTTGAGGGTAACGCACGGTGTTCCGTCCAATTCTCCCCGTCTGTAGAAGTCCAAATACGACCTCCACCACCTCCTGCTACAAATTGTTTCCCGTCAAATGTGATACACTGACAGGATATTTCTGTAAAAAGCCTTTTCCAGTTCAAACCGTCCGTTGATGTGAATACGTCTCTGTCATTTGCACAACTTGAGACCAACACGAATCGACCATTACCAAATGCTACATCGTAATAATCCACACGGGCATTGTCATAAGAAGGTTCAACCTGTTCTTTGTGCGTAAAATCCCTGTTCCATACATATATACAATAACAGTCACAAATTATCCATAAATTATTTCCAAATACCATACGCCCATTTCCAGAGTCCGTAACGGGTTCAGACCAATTTGCTCCGTCTTTTGAATATGAGATGTAATGCCCCGTTTGATTTTCTCCTGAGATTAAAAACATTTCATTGGCATATTCAATGTTCAGCCAGTCAATTCTGTCATTCTTGTGAGTCTGTACAGGCTCGCTCCATGTCTCCCCGTCCAATGAGCTGGTAAAATATCCACCATTACCGACTGCTATATATTGGGATTTCCCGATGCAGTATGTGTACATCTTTGATTATCAATAGTATAGCGCTCTAAAAGGTACAACCAACAGGTTGGCAAGTATCTGAGAATGTGTAAGTTAGTGATTTTTAGCACCATTCTCGGCTTGTACCTCCATTTTGGAAAGTAAAAGTAAGTGTAATTTCTTGAATATCAAAATGTGCGGTACAAAAACTTGTAAAAAATGGCGTTTTTTGATGAGAAAAGGTACAAAAATGGCTCTGAAACTGACGTGGTAATTAGATCCATAATTTTATTCAGTTTTGGGAATTTCTTTACTTCTGGAACGATAATTCTTCAATCTTACATTACTATTCAATATACGATCAATAATTTATAAAGAGATTGTATCTATACAAACATATTTAAGACTTTTTGCATGCTTACATTATGTAAGCGAAAAAGAATAAAAATGTGTGGTGGTATGATCGAGAACCCATTGCATTCCGCCCACCAATAATACAAAGATTCTGAATTCTATGCAGACTAAACTGACACATACTTTGGCCGATATGAAAGAAATTACAGTCATCAGATTACAGCCATTCAAAATTACTCCATCAACTCATACAGAAAAATACGTTGAACGAAGCGGGAAGAATGGTAGCAGGAGAGTATCTGTAACCCAGTAACAATAATATGTTATGCTCTACAATAAGTAGTTTTTACAATCATTGTGGAGCTTCTATAACACCCATCTTAGAGCATCCTATTCCTTATTCAATATAATCTATAGTTTGTTTTCTAAAATTCTAAATATTTATTTCTGAACTCAATGACACTTACGAGTTTTACGTTTAATTCTTCTCTCGAAGCAATCATACAACAGTTGGTAATGGAATTCTCAGTTTTCTGAAATTTCTAAAATACTTCATAGGACTTGCTTGATTCCACAGAGATGTATTTGTTGTCAGAAACTCGTTCATAGAATCCATCTCTTGCAGTTCTTGAAGTATATTATCATCGTTCCTTATCAGATCGGTAAAGGCATTTTGCGGATAGATAATCAGGCATCTGACCTCCTTATTCGATACAATAAAGTCTGAACCAAAATTTTTCAAAATAGAAAGATCTCTGCTATAACCACTGATTTCTCTAATATCTGGTACTATCCCGGTATAAGACATTTCATACTTGGGTTTATATTTCGCATCAATAATCAACCGTTCTCCGATATGGATAAAGTCAACAGCTGTCTTTCGATAACCAGGTACTTGAAAACGGATATTATCTTGGTATGCGTGATACAACTTACTATATACGTACAATTCAAACAACCTTGACATGTCTATCCAAAAACATGGAGTAAAATGATTCTTCTTACTGATATTAGACAAAGAGTAGTCGTATCTGTGAAGTATATCTTTCGCCACTTTGATTGCTTGTTCATAGTACCTAAATAGCTTGCTTCCTCCACAATATTTAACGGCAGAAACTTCTATATTGTCGGATACATTAACGAAGGCAGTCATTATTTTATTGATGCGAGCTTGCAATTCACCCGTACGTTTGTTTGAGGGCAACAGTTTCAAGAGCATAGCTTGGGCAAACAATAGTGCACGTTTTAATAACCGATTGGCCGGAATATCTGTGGTGTAAACCTGATACGTGCATACATTTCGATTTTTTCTTTGATATATAATATTCTTCTTTATTTGCTGCGAAATGACAAGGCTACCTTTGACTTTGTTCTTCAGATTCTTTGTTATTATCACATAATCCCTTTTGAGTCCATATCTGACTAGTTGCTCCATTAAAGTCACGTAATGTACCAGAAGCAATGGTGTAAGTTGGCTGAGATTCTCTGTAGTCTCAATAGGCGACTTGTCAAAGTCAATGCCATAACATTTTGAAAAATATCCCTCTCCATGTTTTGAATCCACTGAAAGCGCAACCATGAACATCTCCAAATAGTCTATATTGGGAATCTTAGGAAGAACTATCACAGGAAGTTCCCGTTCAACCAGCCACGTGGCACCAATGTAATAGCTTGCCGTAAGAGTAGAATCGATAGCAAGGCATTGAGGTGTCCCCATATAATCAGCAGGGATTCCCGGTAATTCCACATTGTGTGCCGTAAGAAAAGAATATATATCAAAATCCTCCGAAGGAACATAGGTTTGGTGCTCGGTGATAACTATTGGGGTCCTCAACATAATTAATAATCTGTATTATATTTCTCTATAAATTTCTGCATATACAGACTTTTTTCTTCTTTGCCATCTGATTTTTTGCGAATGTCTTCAAGCGGACTTTTGCAGCAAATACCATCCTTATAATATTCGTTCAGTAGAGGTAGTATCTCAAATTTCCACCGCTGTTCCAGACTTTCTTCTTCCTTGTACATAAAGTAGCTATGACCTACCATCAAATCTTCATAATCCATATCCACAGCACTTTGTTTAATATAGTTCTGAACGGCAAGATATAGTTTCTTCGCTTCGTCCTTTTGGGCATCATCAGAATAGCTATTTTCCGCAACTTCCCACAAAGATTCAAGCGTGCAGAAAGCAAAACGCCTGCGAATGGCATAGTCAATGTTTCCGACGCTTCGGTCTGTAGTATTCATTGTTCCAATAATATACAAATTATCAGGAACTGAGAAATCCATTTTAGAATAAGATAGCTTAGCAGAAATGCAATTTGTCTTTCCTTCTCTTTTGTCTGATTCGATCAAAGTGATGAGTTCTCCAAATATCTTTGATATATTTCCTCGATTAATTTCATCAATAATAAGTACATAATTCTTATCCTTACATAGCACTGGAGATTTCAGCCCAAAATCAGCATATAGTTTGTTTACAACCCCCTTATTATACCCTACCCAATATTTGGGACCATGCCCAAAATATTCAAGGCGAATATTTTCTTTTGTAAGGACTCCGTTCATTTTTTTCTCTTTGCCAGTATAAAGTGTAAGATTTTGCTTTGAATTTACTGCTACATGAAAAATAGCACCACCAGAACTTTTTATAGGGTAAAAATCAGTATTCTGAATTTCAGCCAATAACTTATCGTAACATTCATCAAAATTTGAGTCGCCTTTGATACTTGCATCTTGGCAAATTTTCTTAAATATGCCATCCTCAATATCGTATGTGACTTGCCCATTCTCCAATTGCGGCTTTAAGCCTTCAATAAAATCATCATAATCCATTGTTTGATGAAAAGTAGAGAATGCTATCTGCCCCTTTTGATTCAAGTCATTATATATTTTTATCATATCTTCACGACTTAATGACAAAGTGTTTACTCCACAAATATTAAGTGCGATTTCGATAGTACTATACGTCTTGCCCGTTCCTGGAGCTCCTTGAAGAATAATGTTCTTCTTTGTCTTCAAAACATCTATGATGGCATATAAATTCTCCTTCGATATCATAGCGTCAACTTTTAATTTAATATATTTACAGATTTCATAGTCAGCTTCATTATCTTTTTTTAATTCATAAATAGCTGGTATCCTAGCCGAACTGCCAAATGCATTGTTGTTTCCAAACTCAATTTTCTCCTTTCCTAAATCCACAAATCCGGTTAACTTTCTAGTATAAGGCCAGTCATGTGAGTTTTCAGAAGAAACCATTCCTGCAAAAAAGATCTGCTTATTTTTGTTCGCTCCACGGGCACAAATAACATAGTCTCCAATTTGCATTTCATCAAACATCTTACCTTTGTGCTCTTGAGGCGACCATCCCATCATTATAGTATGTGTCTGAAACATTTGTTCCAGATAATCTTGTATATTTCCATCGTTTTCGACATTCGGACTGATTACATAATATCTGCTCATTGCATAATATGTTTATTGTTTGAAAGGTGTAACTTATATGTTATCAAGTATCATATAACATATAAGTTGGTGATTTTAGCACCATTTTCGACTTGTATCTCCATTTTGGAAAGTAAAAGTAAGTGTAATTTGCAGAATATCAAAATGTACGGTACAAATACTTACGAAAAATGTCGATTATAGGTGATAAAAGCTATAAAAATAGCTCTGAAATAAATTTGGAAGTTTCTGTTATCCCATAAAGTACTCTGTCTTCAACCAATTAGCATAAATCGAGTCCTGGAATGAGATTGCATCAGCCTTATTATCCAATATATCATTCTTGATAAGGGTAGCCTTTGAACGGGATATTGAGGTCACTGAAAAGATTTGATAGCGATGCATCACTTCAGTCGAAGTGATGGCCTTTTCTCCGGTTATAAGAGCCTTGAGGTAGTTCAAGTTGCTGTGTGTTCAGTGTTTCGGTGATGGTTAAAAACAACAGACTTATGTGACAGCAGTCGCTATTTTTAAGATTGCCAAAGTAGTAATATTCTGAACAGAAAAGGAAGTATTATTTCTTTTTCTGTTCAAATTATTGCTATATTTTGCACTATGAATAGACAATTAAGTGAAATAGAAATCAATCATAGAATTGTTATATTCGGAACTTAAGTCTGCTGATAAGAAAGTAATATTAAAATACAGATTTAATATATTTTATCAATTCCATATTGTTGCAATTGGGAATTTCTAAACTTTTACCTCCTTTAAATCCATGTTGCAATAAATCGGATTCTGTCAATCGAGAACGATTTGATTCTGCAAGCAATTCCAGTTTATAAGTTTTATCATCAGGAGCCTTTTCTATCCAAAATTCTTTATCCTCACGTTTGCAGTTCTCTGCTGTTACAATCATTTTGAAACGGACATAACGTTCATCGGACATAAACAGATATACGATATCGCCTATGGCGAAACGAGCTCTCCCCATTCTCCAAGAAATAAACCCTAAGGTATTTATTGCATCAGCATGCCTACATCTTTTCTTATTGGCGAAGGCAATCCAAGTACGGTTACATTTATTCATAGTTTTATTATTTTGCGAAATATTCAGTCTTCAACCAATAGGCATAAATCGGGTCTTGGAACGAGATTTCACCGGCTTTATTATCCAATATATCATTCTTGATAAGGGTAGCCTTTGAGCGGGATATTGAGGTCGTTGAAGAGATTTGATAGCGATGCATTACTTCGGTCGAACTGATGGCCTTTTCTCCGGCTATAAGAGCTTTGAGGTAGTTCAGTTGCTGGGTGGTCAGTGTTTCGGTAATTGTTACAAACAACAGACTTAACTGTTCCACCAACGCTGTGTGTGCCTCACGTACGATTTCAACGGTACATACATCCTTTGTTCTGAGCCATGAAAGCTGTGCCAACTGCTGTGCGTAATATGGATGGTTATCTACGAGTTTTGCAATCAAATGGCTTGCTTCATCGTCAATGTTCTTACCGGTATCAGCGAAACGACTCTTGAAAAATTCCACAAGGCAAGGCGTCTCAATCTTATTGAGAAACATCAGGTTGCCGAACTTGTAGAATGGTTTGGAAGAGTCGGTAAACACTTCCATCATCATGTGGCGCTTGCTGCCATAGAGACAATAGGCCACACTCTGGTGCAGCTGCCAATGTGAACGCAACTTTTTCTGGAAATAGTCTGGGTCAGTAAATTCCGCGATATTTTGGAACTCATCTACGCAAATCACGATTTTCAGGCCTTTCTTCCTGGCAATCTTTTCGGCAAGATCGAGCACTTCATCGGGATTGCGCTTTACCTCCTCCCAATCAAAGTCGATTGAAACCTCATTGGTGGGGTCTGTACCGATTGAAATTTTGGGAACAAGATGCGAAAAGAAACTCTTCGCACTCTCGATTGCCTCCTCCCATTTTGTGGAAGTGGCGGCAATGACCTTCTGGGCGAGCAGCGAATAAAAATGCTCTTCGCTACGTACATTGAACAGGTCGATATGACAGATTCGGAGGTTGCTGTCCTGCGCCATCGCTAATTTTGCAGCCTTATTTACAAGCGAACTTTTACCCCAACGGCGAGGAGAGATAATAATCGTGTTGATTAGCGACGTAAAGTTCTGAACCAAGTCGGCTGTTTCTTTCTCACGGTCAGTAAAATTCTTCTCGGTAGCAATCTTTCCAAATATAAACGGAATTTCCATAACGCTCTATTTTTGATTTAGTGTACAAATATAATACATAAAATGTAACTACAAAAACTGTTGCTACAAAAAGTGTATATACGTTTATTGTAGTATTTTACTGATTTGTGTCTTCTTTGTATAAATATCAAGGTAAAAGTTGTACAATCATAATGAGTTTCGCTTTCCAGTAAGAAACAATATATTGTTTGTTATAGGTGAAATACGAACACTACGAATAATATAATAGTATTTAATGTCTTAACGTCCAATGATGTGGCCAAACTGATTACTGATTACGGAAAGAGTAAAATTGAAAATTTATTTCTGTAACATATCATAAAATAAAGTAAAACCAATAAATTTGTATATTATATGATATATTGAGTTATGACAAAAAGTACAATGTGTACCAAATTGCCAAGAAAATTGGAGCAGAAGATGCAAATTGTGGGAGAACAAATCAGACTTGCACGATTGCATAGAAACCTTAGTATCGCTCAGATTGCCGAACGTGCTACCTGTTCGCCTCTTACGGTTTCACGTATCGAGAAAGGGGCACCGACAGTAGCAATAGGCATTTATCTTAGGGTGCTTTATGCGCTTCAGCTGGATGACGATATTCTTCTGCTTGCAAAAGAAGATACAATGGGAAAGGCCTTGCAGGATTTGAGTCTCAAGAAACGTGAAAGGGCTTCCAAAAAAGAATAAGTTTATGTACTTACTGGTCTTGATTGGTTGAAAGAACCGTGATTGATCGAAGAAGTGAGTACAAATCCTTTCGTAGCTCTGACTATTATGAAAATAATCAGACTTTAAGTAAGAAAATGGAAGATGTAAGCCCAAACTACAATTTAATATGAAGCCATTTTGCATGTGTTGTTATAGTTTATGGGACCGTTTAGATAGTGTACAAATATATCTAGTACTCATGGAATAGGTTGTGTCAGATAATACGGAAAGGAAAAGAAATATGATACCATTCAAATCAAACTCAAGTGGCCGACTATCACCCAGAATAAGCCGTCTTACTTTTATAGAATCTCCCTAAAGGAATTTGCTGGTTGTCAATAAAATTCGTAAATTTATTCTATCAATTGAATGGTGTGCTATAGAATTTCAATCTGATATCAACATAACCTGTAATAATTCCCTATTCCTTAACTTTACATTGCTGAAGCTTACTCAGACGGCAGAACAATCTATGTAGTATACACTCTCATCTATTGCTGTAACTTCAGATTCGTTTTCAATCCGTATAACACAACATTCCTGATGCCTGATTGTAAAATACGCCTTTTGTGACTTTATATGTTTCGTAAGTAATGTTTTCTTGCCGTTTTTTCACCTTTCTCGATATGAATTAGTAACTTTGTTATATATTTAGATATTAAAGATAATTAAAAGACAGATAAAAAAGAGAAACATGAAATATAGGTATCAATTAATCTTATTAGGTTCAATAGAAGATTCTATTGTCGAAGAAATTAAGACTCAAATTATATTAGAAATTACCAATTTAAAATTACCTGAAGGTATTCTAAATATAATAGACCGAAGTAATTGGGAAGAAGATTATGTAGGGAATCAACCGACATTCTCTATATACTTTGGAGACAAAAATGGAAATTTTAAAGATTTACCTATTGTCGACAAATTAATTAAGGATGGAACAATGATACTTCCAGTTTATTACAACAATTTCTCAGACGAAATACCGAAAGAACTTGAAAATCAAAATGGAATTCTATATAATGATAATCAACGATGTCGGATTGCAAATGTTGTTTTACAGGCATTTGAACTCTTGAGAAACACAAGAAAAATATTTATAAGTTATAAAAGATCAGAATCAACCTCTGTGGCCATACAAATGTATGAAGCCCTCGAATCTCATCACTTCGATGTCTTCTTAGATACACATTCCATCGAAAAAGGAGAACCTTTCCAAGAGGAACTGTGGCACAGGATGACTGATTGTGATGTAATACTATTACTAAATACTCCGGGATTTTTGGAAAGTCATTGGTGTAAGGAAGAGCTCGCTGAAGCTGGTTCAAAACAAATTGGAATTGTTCAATTAGTTTGGCCCAATCATAAGGTTGATGCTATTTCCCATCTAAGTTTCCCATTAAAATTAGAAGGGGCTGATTTCGTCGATACAATCTATGACAATAAGGATAAATCAAAACTAAACAATGACAAAGTTGAAGAAATAGTGCAATTGGTAGAGTCGGTACGAGCTAGAAATTTAGCATCTAGGCAAGATAATTTAATAACCGAATTCATGAGTATTGCCAAGCAATGTGGCAGAAATATTACGGTTCAACCTGAAAGATATTTAACTGAAGTGATATCTGACAAACGAATCATTTACATCCCCACAATCGGAGTTCCACAATCTTTCAATTGCCAAGCAGCAGAGATTCAATACCGATATAATGAAAATCCGCAACACACTTGTATTAGACTGATATATGACGACTTAAGAATTAGAGATAAATGGTTAAAACATCTAGATTGGTTAAATGGCAACTTTAAAAAAGATATATTGACTTTAAAAAAACAAGATTTTAAGAAATGGCTAGAAACAACGAAATAAAAAATATATTTTTATCAGCAAGTATTCCTTTGCAAGAAAGAGATCCAGGATATATAGAAACAGCTGATATTATAGCAATACGAGATGCAGTAATAGCATTAACAACAGTAGTGCTCCCTTGCCATAAACTCATTTGGGGAGGTCATCCGTCTATTACTCCTTTAATATATAATGTTATGGAAAAGTTGAATTTGAATATTCAAGAGCACATAACACTATACCAATCAAGATTTTTTGAAAAATATTTTCCAGAAGATAATAATAAATTCAAAAATATAGTATTAACAGATATTATTGATGACGATAGAGAAAAATCTTTGTTGGAAATGAGAAACAGAATGTTGGATGAATATGAATTTGCTGCTGGTGTTTTTATAGGTGGAATGGAAGGAGTAGAGGAAGAATATAGAATGTTCATAAAGAAACATCCACATGCCATTACTTTACCTATAGCAAGTACTGGAGCAGCAGCAAAAAAAATATATGATGAACAATTTTTAGATAAGAATGAGCGATTAGTAAAAGACTATGCATACATGTCTTTATTCCAGAAATATTTACTTAATAAAATATAATCAAGATGGGCAGAAAAGTTTTCGTGTCATACAAATACGCCGATACCCTAGTTAAAGACTTAGGTGTTTATGAAAAAAATGAATGGGGACAAATGGTAAGAGTGGATACCAAAGTCCGCCATTATGTAGACAAGTTGCAAGAAAAAATAGGAAAAGACAATATAAACCTTGGGGAGAAGGATGGAGAGAGTTTAGCTGAATTTTCTGATACAACAATAGAAACAGTATTAAAGTCTAAAATCAGGCAATGCTCAATAACAATTGTATTAGTATCTAAAGGAATGAAAACGAATCAACCAGAGAAAGATCAATGGATACCTTGGGAAGTTTCATATTCTCTACGCACTGTACCTAATGGCAACAATACTAAGCAAATGAATGCTATATTAGGAGTTGTTCTTCCTGATGAAACCGGTTTATATAATTGGTATTATAAATCAGATTTATATTGTAATTGCACTACCCATTTCACAAGTCTATTGTTTAAAATTTTACAAGATAACAGTTTTAATATCAAGGAAAAACAGTTTCGACAATGTAATGGGAAGAATATATATACAAATGAAGAACCTTCATTTTTTAAAACGGTAAAATGGGATGAATTTATTGAAAATCATAATTATTACATAGAAAAGGCTATTGAAATAAAAGACAACAAAGATGCATATGATGTGCATATAAACTTAGACTAATTATGAGTTTTATATCTGAAACACAGCCATCAGTTATAGGTGCAAATTATGATTATAGTAGCTACAATAATTATCAATATATATAACTAATATCCTTTTATTATGGCAAGAAACGTATTCGTATCTTACAAGTATGCAGATGAAAATGTACAACACTTGTTTGGGCATTTTCCTACCAAGGCACGTCATTATGTGGACGAGATAGAAAAACTATTAGCTGCAGAGGATCATATATTCTTTGGAGAGCATGATGGAGAAGATTTGTCTGATTGGTCAGAAGATGAAATTTGGCAAGAGTTAAAGGACAGAATCTTTCCCACGACTATTACTATTGTCCTAATTTCCCCAAATATGAAAGAGTATGGAAAGTATGATAAATCGCAATGGATTCCATGGGAAATTTATTATTCATTAAGAGAAACGGTTCGTAGTGACAGAAAGAGTCATAGAAATGCAATACTCGCAGTTGTTTTACCTGATAAACAAGGGAATTATGAATATGCATTAAAGTCAAATACATGCTGCGAAACAGGTTGTACAACATATATCAAAGATTGGATGTTTACAATAATAAAAGAGAATTTATTTAATCAAAAATATCCGGATATTGTTGATTGTCAAAATAATACTAGAATTTGGTATGGCGAATATAGCTATATTCCTATGGTTAGATGGGATTACTTTAAATATCATGTTACCTCATTAATAGAACGCGCAGAACGAATTAAAGATGATTATGAGAAAAATAATTCTTATAAACTACACATTAGCGTTAATAAATAAGCATTTGAATATATGTCCATCTACTACCGCAAGCAGAATTATCGAGATATGATTTTCAAGAAGAACCTACATCTAAAGCATATTTCTGAAAAGTTGTTTGAAGTTATGCCAAAGAATTTCTCTTTTAAGGATTTCTTGTCTGCATTTAAAGAGTGCTATCCGTGTCAATGGGAGGATATTGTACGTTATTGTAAGGAAAAGAAAAATGATTTTTATCGAAGAAGCCGTAAAGGGCTTCGTACAGTTCCATATTATACTCCAGAACAGTATTTAAAACATACGGTTCATATGCGCTCTTTATCTAAATATTTGAATGAACAGGATAGGAATAATAAGTATGCATCTTTAGTTCTTAAAGGGCAAGAGAAGAAAAGGCGGCGTAATGATAAGCTCGCTTCAAATCTTGTTTTTGTTCAGGAGGTTTGCCCTCCATACATCAAACAACTGATCAAATCATATTTTAAAACGCGTAAGAGTTCTCCTCTTGACATCAATGCACGTTACCTGATACTCCTAGAGGCAACTCAGTTCCGATGTAATGAAACGATAGAATTCTTGAATAAGATAAATGCTTGCGAGAAAAACGATGATCTTCGAGAAATGGCCTTTTATTCCCTTCAGAGACTAGGAGAAAATCCATGGTTGTCAAAGAAACGTAAAGGTAAAAGACGTCTCTCTATGCTAAAACCAATTGACGTACAGAAAAATCCCACAGAATTAATTCAACTTATATACTCCAATCAACATATGTTGTATCAGGAATATGATGTTTTTCTTTCTCATAGTTCACTTGATGCTAATGAGCTTTTACAACTTAAAGTTCTCCTTAATCAGCAAGGAAAGACTGTATATATTGATTGGGTAAATGATAGAGTAATGCTGAATCGTCAAAATCAAAATCATGATACATGGAAAGCTCTAGAACTAAGAATGGATCAATCCAAGACGTTACTTTATGTGATGACGGATAATAGCATTAAATCGCCATGTACAGAAAGAGAGGTTATGTATTTTAAGAACGCATCTAAAAGTGTGAAAGTATACAAGCCACATCCTGTTTCATTGCCTACTCCTATTTATTTAGATGGATGTGATTTTATAACAGAAAAACAGTTACATAACCTTTGAATGCGTTTAAGAAAAGGAAGAGTTGCTGTTGGCAATGCGGTTTCCTTTTGAATGATAAAACGGTTGGCCTTTCGAGAATTTACAACCGTCTTATAGGTTGTTGTAAGTAATAATTTAAAGTATATATCAAGAAATAAAGCTGAAGCTTTTTTGATAATATCCTTCTTCGTTACTATTTCATAAAACTTCTAATAATGAATTTTTAATCATTTTCTGATTCACTGCATCTGTCGTGGAAATGCGAAGTAGGTGAAACCCTAATTTTTTGTGAATATTTGATTTCTAAACTCATAGCTTGTTTATTCGCTTCATTTCCTAATGAGACAATTGTATCAAGTTGAATTTTATAAAATTGATTTAATATATTGATAATGAATTTAATATACTAACAATGAAAATATGGGAGTATTTGGTTGTATTCTAAAGTTTTCATGATATTCTCGGATAAGTGTGTTATTTTAGCAGAAATTATATCTATCAAGAATATGAGTAATGGTTAGAGTTTTTTGTTCAGTTGGAAGTATTGATAATCCTATTCCTATATTTTTTTGTTTAGGATTAAATGCCCCCGACAATACTTCGAAAGTTTACAGAATAAAACACTTAAACATTTCTTGGACAATACAAAAGTGCGACTAAAGAAGCCTATTATATAATATAATTCACTACTTTTGTGGAATAATAGTGTTTGTATTATGAAATTGAACAGAATAAAACCTGTTTTAGCAGAAAAGGGTATTTCTCAAACATGGCTAGCTAAGAAACTTGGTAAGAGTTTCAGTATGGTCAATGCGTATGCTTGTAACCGTTCACAGCCTAATTTGGATACTCTTCAGCAAATTGCGGAGATTCTTCAAGTTGATTTGAAGGAATTGATAACCGATAAAGGAGAAAGGTAAAGTTATGGAATACAAATTCAATGAAAATACACGAGTGCAGGTTCCGGCTGCCTTACATTTGTGTAGGCTTGGATATACATATTTGGACAATATAACAGAATATGACAGCAAGACTAATATTCTGACGGATGTTTTTTTGCGTAGTGTTCAACGTCTAAACCCAGAGCTGTCCGATTTGCAGGCAAAGCAATTGCTGAGTGAAATCATATTGATACTTAATAATAATGATCTTGGAAGGGAGTTTTATAACAAACTGTCTTCCAACAGTAATATAAAACTGATAGACTTCCAAAATGCCGATCGTAACGAATGGCATGTAACCACTGAATTTGAGTGCGAGAATCAGGATAGCGGAGACAGTTTTAGACCGGACATAACATGTTTTGTAAACGGACTTCCATTAGCATTTATTGAGGTTAAGAAGCCGAATAACCATGACGGTATTTTAGCAGAAAGGGAGCGTATCAACTTGCGCATGAGTAACGAAAAATTCCGGAGATTCCTGAATATTACTCAGTTGATGATATTTTCCAACAACCAGGAATATGACAATGAAAGTCGAGTTCCGATTCAAGGTGCATTTTATTGCTGTACATCCAAAAGCAAAGCTTTCTTCAACGTCTTCCGTGAGGCTGATAAAGGTTTTGTGGCAGGGTATCCTTATAAGGTTGTATCTGATAGTACGGAGAAACAGATATTGCAACACAGAAATTGTGTCGTTATCAAAAACTTACCTGAATATAACACAAATAAAGATGTAAATACTCCAACCAACAGGATCCTAACATCTATGCTCTGTAAAGAGAGATTTCTCTTTTTACTAAGATATGGCTTTGCCTATGTAGATAGAAAGATCGAATTGGAAGATGGTAGTAAGACTACCCAGTTGGAAAAACATGTAATGCGTTACCAACAGCTTTTTGCCTCTTTTGCCATTCGAAAAAAATTGAATAATGGTGTAAAAAGCGGAATTATCTGGCATACACAGGGTAGCGGAAAAACAGCCTTGGCGTATTATTCCGTACGTAGTCTGACTGATTTTTATGCAGCAAAGAAAACCGCCGTGAAATTTTATTTCATTGTGGATCGTCTTGACTTGATGGAGCAGGCCAAGGATGAATTCGTGGCAAGAGGACTGTCTGTCAGGACGGCTAACAGCAGAGAAGAATTGATGTCAGATATACGCAGTACGAATTTGACAGAAAATGCAGAAGGAAAAGCGGAGATTATGGTGGTCAATATCCAGAAATTCAAACAGGATTCCGCCAAAATACAGATTGATTCCAATTATAGCACCCGTTTACAGCGTATTTTCTTTATCGACGAAGCGCATAGAGGTTATAACCCACAAGGAAGTTTCTTGGCAAACTTATTGGCAGCCGATAGCGATTCTATAAAGATTGCTTTAACAGGTACACCTTTGCTGAAAGAGGAAAGGGAATCCTGGCGTGTATTCGGTGATTATATTGACACGTATTATTATGACAAGTCAATAGCAGACGGCTATACACTGAAACTTATGAGAGAACCTGTCGAAACAATCTATAAAGAGAAAATAGAGAGTATTCTTGACAAACTGGCAGGTGGTATTGAAGTCAGGAAAAGTGATATTGACCGTAACAAGATCATTGAACATGAATCTTATCTTAATGCTTTAATAGACTATATTATAGCCGATTTCCGACGGTTCCGTATTGAACAAGCTGATGATACGGTGGGTGCGATGATTGTATGCAAGACAAATCCACAAGCCCGTGAAATGTATCGTTTGTGGCAAGAACGCTTTAATAAGGCATTGTATATAGAAGAGAAACATGATGAAAATCTGATGATGGCTGCTGAGCCTATGGTAGCCTATGGAAATCATACAAAACCGCTTAGGGCTTCTTTAATTTTGCATGATGAAGGAGATAAGGAAGAACGTAAGGCATACATTGATGAATACAAGAAGAAGCTATCAGTTGATATCTTGATTGTCAATCAGATGCTCCTGACCGGATTTGATGCTCCCCGTTTGAAGAAACTCTATTTGGGGCGTAGTCTTGACGGGCATGATTTGCTGCAGGCATTGACAAGGGTAAACAGGCCATACCATAAATTCAAGTATGGGTATGTCGTGGATTTTGTGAATATCAAGGAAAATTTCGATGCTACGAATGACCGCTATCTGCGTGAATTAAACCGTACTGCTGATATTGAGGAAACAGGCGAAAAAGAAACAGTAGGAGAAGCTCTCATTGTAGATAAGGAGCAGATTATAGAACAGATAAAGGAAATCCGCAACATTTTGTTCAATTATACTTGTGATAATCTTGAAGAATTCAGAAAGGAAATAGACGAGATTGAGAATAAAGAAAATCTATATACGCTCCGTTCTACTCTTGAAAATGCCAAAGCAATCATAAATCAAATAAGGGCATTTGGAGATGAAGAACTTAAAGAAAAAATTGACAGTCTTCCCAAAGGTAGTATTCCTACACTCATTACAGAGGTTTCGCACCGTATCGAACGAATGAATCTGCTGGAAAGTACCGAACATAAGGCGGATGTCTCAGGAATCATCAATGTTGCTCTTTCAGAACTGGAATTCGAGTTCAAAAAAGGAATTTCAGAGGAATTGCGTATTATTGTCAATGACATCCGCGAACGTTGCGAAAGAGTTCAGGCTGAATTTGAAGCTAACTTTGATAGAACGGAAGACAAGTATGTGATTTTAGCTGACGAGTTTCGGGAATATTTTAGGAAGAAAGGTTTTGTCCCTCAAAGTACTCAAGATGCAAAAGAAAGCATTGATTATATGGATGCGGTGATGAAGAAAATTCGTGAAATCAACCGTCGCAACAATATACTCAAAAAGAAATATCAGGGAGACGAGCGTTTTGTTCGTATTCACAAGCGGATAGAAGAGGAAAATGAAAAGCGTGAAAGGCCTATTATTTCTAAAGCCGAATACGAAATAGCAGAAAGTCTGTCAAAAATGAAACGTGAGATTGATAACCGGATTTACCTTGATATTAACATCATTGCGAATGAAAACAGTTTCAAGAGAGACACATTGGCTATGATAGGTCATCAACTCATAGATTTGGGAATAAATGCAAGTATCTCTGACCGCAAGTTTATCAACAATCTCATTGCAAATGAATATATAAACCAATACAATCAAGTTCACTTAAGATAATATGGATGCAAATACCCAGAATATATCAGAAGCTACAATAGCCCTTATCGACTCATTGAAATCGACCACTTCCCATTTCGGTCTTGCCAATAGTGGAGGTGAGTACAAGATTATTACGGAAATGTTCCTGTACAAGTATTTCAATGACAAATTCGGATATGAGGCAAAACGTGATAAAATCTATGGAGAAAGATTGAGCAAGGCAGACAAGTGGGATGCTGAATATGATAAATTTACGGAAGAAGAAGTCGAAGATTTGTTCAGCTATCTTCCAGCATCTGTTCCTTTGCTTAAACCTGAACATACATTAGCGCATTTGTACAATACCTCCGGAGCAGGAGATTTTTCTACAAGGCTGGATGCTACACTGATTGATATTGCCAATCTGAATGCAGATACTTTTTCTGTTGTAACTTCCGGGAAAAGCAGGGTCAATATATTTAGTGCGCTTACACAGTTTGTAACAGATCCGCAGAAAAGGGATGAATTTGCACGTTCATTGATGAGTTCCGTTGCGTCATTCAATTTTGAAAGTGTTTTTGCAGAAAAATATGACTTCTTCTCACGAATATTTGAGTATCTTATAAAAGATTACAATAACGCAGGAGGCGGAAAATATGCGGAATATTATACTCCAAGAGCAATTGCACAGGTAATGGCTCGTTTGTTGGTTGGTGATAATGCTGACTTGCGAGGTATAACCTGTTATGACCCATCAGCAGGAACAGGTACATTACTTATGGCATTGGCTCATCAGATAGGAGAAGACCGTTGTACGATCTTCAGTCAGGATATATCTGAAAAATCCAGTGAGATGCTTCGACTGAATCTCATTCTGAACAATCTTTCAGGAAGTCTTCCGAATGTTGTACAAGGTAATACACTTACAGAACCTTACCATAAGGAAGAAAACGGAACACTTCGAAAATTCGATTTCGTGGTTTCCAATCCGCCATTCAACCTGGATTTCTCGGATTTTAGAGACACGTTGGCTTCTGATACAGTACGTTTTTGGGCTGGTGTACCATCTATCCCGGCAAAGAAGAAAGAGTCAATGTCTATCTATCTATGCTTTATACAGCATCTTGTCAATTCGCTGAAAACGGCCGGAAAAGGGGCAATTGTTATTCCTACTGGATTCATTACAGCCAAAAGTGGAGTTGAAAGAAAGGTTTTGGAGAAAATTATTAAAAACCGCTGGGTGTATGGCTGCATCTCCATGCCAAGCAATGTGTTTGCAAATACAGGTACGAATGTTTCCGTCTTGTTCTTTGACAAAGCTGCTTCTGCCGAGAAAGTCATATTGATTGATGCAAGCAAGTTAGGAGAGGAATATAAGGAAGGGAAAAATAAAAAACTCAGATTGCTGAATGAAGACATTGATTTAATTGTCAATACATTCAAAAATAAAGAAGCCGTCGAGGATTTCTCGGTTGCTGTAAGCTACGATGAAATCATTGAGAAAAATTATTCGTTGTCTGCCGGGCAATATTTCGACATCAAGATAGATTATGTGGATATTACGGAAGAGGAGTTTAATTCCCGCATGGCAGAATATAAAAAGACATTGAGCGAACAGTTTGCTGAAAGCCATCGTCTGGAGGAAGAGATAATGAAGCAGTTGGACGCTTTAAGGTTTAATGCTAATATCGGGAACAATGAATAGCGAAATACAGTTTTTGTTATATAGTCTTCCAGATGAAGAGGGAAAGGTACAGGTAATCGTCAAAGACGAAACTATTTGGTGTACCCAAAAGGCTATGGCACAGCTTTTCGGAGTTGGGGTTCCTGCTATCAGTAAACATCTGAAGAATATTTTTCAGGAAGGAGAGCTGCAGAAAGAAGTGGTTGTTTCCAAAATGGAAATAACCACTCGACATGGCGCTATGGAAGGCAAGACGCAAACATCTTCTGTCGATTTCTATCACCTTGATGCAATTATTGCTGTAGGCTATCGGGTTAATTCACTCAGAGCTACAAAATTCCGGCAATGGGCAACCAAAATTCTGAACGAGTATATCCGGAAAGGCTTCGTACTTGATGATGAACGGTTGAAACAAGGGACTGCAGTGTTTGGCAAGGATTATTTCCGTGAATTGCTCGAAAGGGTACGTTCTATTCGTGCCAGCGAACGCCGTATCTGGCAACAGATTACTGATATATATGCGGAATGCAGTATTGATTATGACAAAAACGCTCTGACTACTCAAGAGTTTTATGCCATGGTACAAAATCGCTTCCATTATGCTATTACAGGACAGACTGCAGCAGAGATTATCTATTCGAAAGCCGATCATACAAAAGAACACATGGGACTGACTACGTGGAAAAATTCTCCTGATGGTCGGATTCTCAAATCGGATGTGTCTGTAGCCAAGAATTATCTGACTGAAAAAGAGATCCGGCAACTGGAAAGGACTGTAACATCATATTTTGATTATATTGAAAATCAGATTGAACGGCATAATACTTTCACGATGGAACAATTTGCTGCAAGTGTCAATAAGTTCCTTACATTTAATGATTATCAGATTCTTCCGGACAAAGGCCGTATCTCTGCATCACAGGCAAAAGCTAAGGCTGAAAGTGAATACGATATTTTTAATAAAACTCAAAGGATCGATTCTGACTTTGACAAACAAGTTAGAGGGATGTTAGGTAAGAAACAATAAGATGAAGTTATGGATTTGAAAAGATATAAGTTAGGAGAAATCGTAAAATTGCATACTATTACTATATCACCTAATTCTGGTACTATTTACAAATTGTATAGTCTACCTTCTTTTGATAACGGTATGCAATGTGAAATTGTGGATGGTAACTATATACAGAGTAATAAGTTTTCTGTGCCAAATAAATGTATATTATTTAATAAACTGAATGTCCGCTTTAAACGTGTATGGAGAATTAACAATGAGGACACAAACAAATTGTGTTCAACGGAGTTTTTACCACTTATTGTCGATGAGAATATTGTAGATTATCAGTATTTATATTATTTGCTGATTTCTGATGGGATTACGAATTATTTATGTGGTCAAAATACAAATACATCAGGAAGTCATAAGAGAATAGATCCGAATGACTTCCTAAATATAAATGTCTTTTTACCTTCAAAATCAGCACAAAAGCAAATTGGTAAGCTTCTTTCCTACATTGATAATAAAATCAACCTTAATCATGCGCTAAATCAGAATTTAGAGGCGATGACAAAGCAACTTTACGATTACTGGTTTGTGCAGTTTGATTTTCCTGATGAAAATAGAAGGCCGTATAAATCTAGTGGTGGCGAAATGGTTTGGAATAAGAAACTGAAGCGTGATATACCTATTTCATGGGAAACAAAGCAAATAGATGATGTTGCTGAGATTTATAATGGTGCAACTCCCTCAACTATTAATGAATTAAATTATGGAGGGGACATAGTTTGGATTACTCCAAAGGATTTATCTGACCAAAAGCAAAAGTTTGTCTATAAAGGAGAACGAAACATTTCACAGGTAGGCTATGATTCTTGCAGCACTCATTTGTTACCTTCAAATACAATATTGATGTCAAGCCGTGCACCAATAGGTTTATTGGCAATCTCAAAAACCGAATTGTGTACAAACCAGGGTTTTAAGAGCTTTGCCCCTAAATCGGGAAACATTGCCGTTTATCTATATTATTATCTACAACATCATATCAGACAGATAGAACAATTGGGTACAGGAACAACCTTCAAAGAGGTTTCTCGTGAGGATATACTGAAGTTCCCAATATTAAAGCCAAGTGATAATGTATTAGATTTATGGGAAGAAATGGTATCAGCCCTCAATGACAGACAGTTAGAGATTCAAAAGGAAAACGAAAGCCTTATTAAGCAGCGTAATGAACTTCTACCTCTTCTGATGAATGGTCAAGTATCGGTAAATTCTGATTTATAGAACGATTGATGGCAATTTTTTTATCTAAACATTGAAGAATAGACACAATGTTATCTTGGATGCTTAGACTAACATCTTCAATTGGTATAGTGGCAAATGCAACTTCCAGTTGAAGATTTTTTAATCCTGAAGTTTTACCTTCAAAATTAAAAAATACTCCAAGATTATAAATGAACTGAAAATAATAATATACATAGAGAGGATTCCAACCTTTTTTTAGCCTAAAAGCTGTACAAAAGTTAGAACATACAACAGGGCCAACATTATCCAATAATTCTTGTGATACAAAAGAAACACGCCCTGTAGATTGCGTTGGGCTACCGCCTGACTTCTCAATTATGATATCGCCTACTTGAAGGCATCTTTTTGAATATGATTGTTGACTAATATAACGTATGGGAATTGTAGAAAAATCATATTCAGATATAGGAACAATATCTGCCCCACGTACACAGGTTACTGCACAAGACGTTTCGTTGGAACAAGTTTCTTCGCCCCAATCGCCAGCTATAAATTGATCTATAATGTCTTTTATCTTCATTTACATCCTTTTGGGATGCGAAGTTACGCATTTTCAGGCAGAATCCAGTACTGTACTTCACCCTAAATACTTCTTATGGGCCAGCTTTACATTATTTTGATTAACAATGGCATAATGCAATGTGGTATCAATGCGTACATGACCGAGCAATCGCTGCACTTGTTCGATTGGCATACCTTTATCGATGGCCATTGTTGCAAGCGTACGACGAAATTTATGAGGATGGACCTTAGGCATAGAAAGGGATTGCCCAAGTTTCCGGATACGCACTTCTACACCACTGATAGTTAGGCGAGTGAATGGTGAATGTAGTGAAACAAATAAAGCAGGATTGCTATCTGTGCGTGCATCGAGGTATTGCTGCAAATGTAACTTCGTTCTGGCATTGAAATAAACGATGCGTTCTTTATTACCTTTTCCGAACACAATACATTGCCGTTCGTGGAAATCTATATCATCACGGTTCAGTTTTACAAGTTCTCCTACACGAATGCCTGTAGACGAAAGGATGTCTATAAGAGCAAGATCTCGTTTATTAGTACAACTATCACGCAGTTGTTCCAACTGTTCATCAGAAAGCACCTCCTTAACAAGTGAATCCGTTTTTACCTTGTGAATGCGTCTGACCGGACTTTTGGCAATATAATCTTCATCTTCTAACCATGCAAAGAAACTAGAAAAAATACGTCGCATATTGTCAATGGTTACTTTGCTTGATTGATGTTCTTCTTGATATTCAGAAAGATAGGAGCGAATATCTGTTGTGGTAATATGACAAATTGCAACAGATAGTACAACCAATAATCGTTCAATGGTATTACGGTAGTAGGCTAATGTTTTGTCCGAACATCCTTCTATCTTTTTTGCTGATATGAAAGAGTTTAGAAGATGTTCATTTTCTTGTGATTGTTTGCTAAGACAATCTGCTTTTTCAATAATTTCTACATTATGTAGTTCTGATGCAAGCACAGTTTTAAGCTGTGCCATTTGTCTGCTGTCTAAGTTACGCTGCATCTTCGCAACTATGGCCTGAATGATGTTCTCTTTCATAATTCTATAAGATAATGATAACATCATAATATAGAATATAATTCTAGAGAGACCAAAACTGCCCCTCTTGAATCTTTTTCATTAGTCTTCATTCCAATGCTTTTCGCATTCGGAACAGAATTTAGAACCTGCTTCTGTATAGAACTCATTTCCACAATATTCACAGATGATTTTGACCAATTTTCTTTGAATAATTTTATCGTTCATAATAAAATTAATTTAGTGATCTTATGGGAATATCCCACGTATATTTATAAATAGTGTTTTTGGGGGAAAAGGTTTAAAATAGTTGCTAAATCAGAATTTACCGACACCTGACCATTCATTAAAAGCGGTAGAAGTTCGTCGCGTTGCTTAGTGAGAGACTTTATTTCCTTATAATTTGTATCTATCTGCAAATACAATCTACAAGATATTTTTGCATACTCCTCTATCATAGAATCAGGAGGCACTACTAAATCTAGATTCTCTATATCTGATGTATTTATTGATGGGTAGGCACTTACGGCTGATTGTGCAATAGTAGATAAATTCTCTATTGTTGCAGCTTGAATAAGGAACTGATAAATGAAGTAACGATATGCACTCCAATTTGCAGTTATTACAGCAAATCCCGTGGAAACTACCATATTATAATCGGGATTCATAATAATGCCAAAATGCTTAAGATTTGGGCGCACTGTTGAGTAAACAATATCGCCTTCTTGCA
The DNA here is from genome assembly GCF_023656675.1 of Barnesiella sp. B2-R-119. NCBI lineage: Bacteria > Pseudomonadati > Bacteroidota > Bacteroidia > Bacteroidales > Barnesiellaceae > Barnesiella > Barnesiella sp. B2-R-119. Next base: position 408,273 of record NZ_JAMOKL010000002.1, on the reverse strand, counting down.
CTAATCGCCTTGCCCTACTCGGAATAATATCACTCGAAGGATTCAGAAATTGTAGTTCATCAATTGTATTATTGGTGATATTTGACGTATCCAAATATAGGATTGAGTGATTGAAATAACCGCTACTCGTTCTTTTGTTGAAAGAGCAACGCTCGCCAAGTTTTAAGACATTCCATCCTTTAGGAATCTCTCTCTTTAGTTTTTTATTCCACACCATCTCACCGCCATTTGACTTATATGGTCTTCCATTCTCATCTGGAAAGTCAAATTGTACAAACCAATAATCATAGAGTTGTTTCGCCATCGCCTCTAAATTCTGATTTATCGGTATATAAAGAGAAAATGAGAGGAAACACCCCCTCATTTTCTTTAAACCTAATATCAGACATTCAACTCCTTTAACGGCAACCCATAATTATATTGTCTGAAAAATCCTCTGTGGATAAGTTTCAGGCCAAGGGTCTGATAATACTTGTAGTCATCATCCTCGGTGCAGAGGTATTTGTAACCATAGCGTGGGGCGTATTCCTTGAAGAATCGGGCAAGGTCTTTCAGGTTTTCCTGCTGGTTTCGTTTGAAGTTGCTGCGTACAATGATAATGCTCCAGTCGGGGATGCTGCCAACACCACAACTGTATTCCCAAAAGCGGATGTATAAATCCATTTCGCCTACATGAACAGAAACACAAATGCCGTTGGCGTTGTGCATAATGGAACAACAGTTTCTGTAACCGAATCTCTCACACAAATAGAGATTGAAATCGTAAATAAAATCGGAATAGTTCATAATAATTTGAATTTTGATGGTTAATAAAAATTTGATTATAGACTGAAACCTCGCTTGCGTTTCGGTTTCTTTTTCTTCTTTTTAAGCCGGTTGGCCTGTATCGCTTCCTCTGTATCATAATCCGTAGGAGAGGGTATGAACAATCCCACACTGATGCCGGAATGATTCTCCTGCTGGTATTCATGCCGAGGTTCCTCGCGTATGGTTGCTGCCTGTACCTGACGCTGGTTCATGGTAGCGGAAAGAGCGTTATATCTCAGTTCCTGGTCGATGTTCAGGAAACTGAACTGACGATCAATCTTGGAACCGCTAAAAGTTAGTTGGTCACATGTGAACTTGACACCTTGCATCTCTCCGGTCGTGCGACTTAGCTTCCATTGCGTATCAATTCCGTACTTCCGTAAGGCCAGTCTCAGTTCACTCCAGCTTCGGGCGTTCGGAACTTCTCGTTTCAAGGCATGATAGATAAAATACTTTACCTTGTCATGACGACGTAACCGCATGAAATTGACATGCTCTTTTCCTTCGGCAAAATGCAAGCGGTAACGGGCTGTCAGCATCTTGCAAACCTTTTCATTTCGGTAGCGATCGTTCTTGTCGCTGATGGTGTAGCCATCATTATCCACCCGGTTGTAAACGATGTGACAATGCGGATGGTCACGATCAGTATGCCGGGCGATGATGAACTGTGTGTTCTCGATTCCCATCAACTTCATATAGTCGTGGGCGATTTTCAGCATCAGCCCATCATCGTCACGGATGCGGTCTCCGTCTTCTGCGGAGAAGCTCAATGATATATGGCCGACCGTATTCTTGACCTTGTCGTTCAGTAAAGTCTGCAACTCGAATTGTTCCGCTATTTCTTCAGGTGAACCGTAGACACCAACCGCTTTCAGCAGGCGCGATTTATCCTCTTTCAGCACATAGTTTACGCACCCGGAAAACGATGTGCCTTTGACAATCTTACCTATCATCCTTGAGCTGTTTTATGAGTTGGGAAATCTCTTGGGCGACGGTCCGACACTCATCAGCCACACGATAAAAACCGTAAACGTTGGCTCGTTTGGCAAGCTGATTCAGGTTCGTGCTTTCGCCAATCAGTTTACGGATGATGTCAATATTTTCTCTTGTAATCCGTTCGCGTACTGTACCATGTTCGATGAGCGAACGCACTACTTCGCTTTGACTGCGTTTACTGCGTCGGCTGAGTGCTCTGAGCCAGCCGAACTGTTCGTCTGTAAGACGGATTGTAACTGTATTTTTCTTGTCCATACTATTTGCTTTTGAGATTAATAATTGTGACCATCGGGAGCTGTCTCACCGTCTTTTGAGGTGAGCAAGTGGCCGGGAAATGTAATACACCGGCATAAACTTGCTCCAGTGAAAAAGAAGTGAATCAGACATCAGAAAGTCATCGTTTGAAAATTCCTTTCTAGGAACGTTGAGCCATTGCTGAAAGAGGTGTTTTCTCCACATTTACAAGCTGCAAATCGAAAGTCTCGACCAGTGTTTTTAGGGCTGGATTCAATGTGATAAGACGATTAAAAATAGCCTCCTTAGTTTCTTCTCTCAGCAGAAAATCGGCAATGTCATAACCTGCATCACGTTCTTCTTTTGTTGCATTTCTTTCCATAAAATCGAAGAGAGAAACCTCTATTCCCAGGCTTCGGATCATCTCCATTTTACTGTTCCAATAGTCGGTCGCACCCAGATCGGGGAAGAGCAGGACACGTCGGTTTCTCAATACGCTCATGGCATCCCGATTGAACGCTCCGTTCTTTCCGCCCGAAGCAATCCATAGATATTGCGGCAGATAGAAGCTGGATATCAAAGCGCTTTTCTCACTCTCCACAAGGGCAACCGGACGTTGCTGGTCGGAGGACAAAAGATGTTCACCAAACAGGCATTGCCGGAGGTTAAAATTCTCTTTCTTCAAAAGGGAATGTACCCACGTGATGTAGTTGTGCGGCTCTTTAATCCTTCTTCCGTTTTCGGGATTGTAGAGCATCACTTTTCCGGTGCGTACCCGTCCGGAAATATCTACCTGCCAGAAAACTGTAGATCCCGACCAATGCTTCGAGGTTCCTACATGGTAGCGCAACATCAGTTCTTCGGTAGCCTCCTGTCCGAAATGGAAACTCAGGAACTGAAACAGCTTGTTCGTGTGATACAGCTTCAGGGACTGCTTCATGATTTCCGGCTCTATGAATGAAGGTTCAGGAGACAGACTGGTGCGTGGCTTTGACACTGGTACAAACTCTTCACTCAATCGCTCCTTGGCAATCGGATTCTCATCAAAGTACATTTTGGGCGTATAGTTGTAGCCGCACTTTTGTTCATGGTTGCATCGCCCTACATAGTCAGGAAAGCTGATTTGTTTTTCCGTATCGATGTATTTGGCGAAACAACTTTTGCGGTGGCAGTTCGGGCATGTGTGCCGGGTGCTGACACCTTTGTATGGTTCTAACTTGAATCTGTAGTTCATTTTTCTTTCTGTTTGGATGTTACTATGCACATTTTCGCAACTTCACAAACCCCTCGGTTGCGAAAATGTGCATAGTAACAGGTTTATTTACTGTATTCTCCATGATTCTCTTTTCTGAATAATGTTCCGATGTGGCGTTTTAGAAACATCTTGAAAGCATGTTCCTTCATCCCGTAACTTTCAGCAATGCCGATACCTTCTGCCGTAGTAAACCTCTGAGGCAGGTTCAGGTAGATGTTGCGGTGCAATTCGCTCAACTGTTCCTGACTGACGGCAGTCTGCACTTTTACGGCTGTAGTCCGAAAATACTCAGTCAGCAGGATGGCACGGTTCACGCTTTCAAGGTCAATCGTATGCTTGTCGCACTCTCCGCAAGTCCATCGGGCAAGCTGGATAATCAGACAAAACCGGATAATGTAGATTTCCAGTTTGCAGTAAATACCTACCAAAGCATCATTGGTTTCCATATCACATTGGCGGGCATTTTCATGCTGCCAACTGTAAAGCTGTTGCTTGGCATCTTCATCGAATGGCAGGCATTGAGGCTGCAACTCATTATTCTCGTCATGCGGACAATCCTGTGCGATCAACTTGTCGATAATCTGTTGCCATTGGATTTCCAGTTTTTCAGGAGTTTCCCGGTCGTTCCATCTGCTTTTCAAAACAGATTCAGGCATCACGAAAAGAATACGGTCTATGAAACCGTTACTCGAACGCTCGCCCTTGACCAGTTCGCCCAAAATCTTCTTTTGGATGGTACCGATAACGGAGATATAAGGACGTCTGATAAAAATGGAACTTTGCGTACTCTTGCGGTCGGAAATCGTGGGCTTGGCATTGAACACCGAAAGCCAGAATTGTTCTTCCGAACCGTTATTGTAGCGGTTGAAATTCTTGAACCAGGCCGACAGCTCGTCCGACCAAAGGCAGAGTCCTCTGGGATTCTGGGCATGTATCAGGCTCAATCCTTCGGGAGTGATATCCGAAACAAGAAAGCGTCTGCGCACGGGAGCTTGCGGAAACTCATCCAAACCAGCTTCCATGCGTTCCTTTTTGCTCATGGACATAGCGCGTTCATACTCGGCATACAACTTCTGATACTCCTGATTCTGACAATAGTCATGTTCAATAAACGGCTGGAAAGCGAAACTCAGCGGATGACTCTTATTGGCTCCGGGGCGTCCAATCAGTGCCATGTACAGAATGGGACTTTCCTGCCAGTTGCGCTTTACCTGCACCAGATGGGAGTTTCCAATCCCCACGGCAATGGCTGCAAGGATAGCCGCAGCGACATAATCCACGGGATAGCCCTGACAATCGTGCAAACTGCTGATGATGCGCTGAATCCTGATAGGAAAGATTTCTATCGGGAACTCGCTACCGGACATCTTGGCTCCGATGCGCACAGCCTCGCCGATAATACCTTCTGCTGTTAATTTGGAGGTTTCCATAGCCGTGCAGATCAAAAGTTATAGCCTCCCTTTGGTTTGCGCTTCGCTCCATATACTATCTCCGCTGCCTGTTCCTGGAGCGATATTGCCTGCATCTGCTTGCGGCCGGACTCAATCCATTGCAGCAGCTCATCTTCATAGAAGTAGAGTTTTTTCCCTCGTTTGTAAGCCGGAATCAGTCCTTTACGCGCAAGCGTGTAAATGGTAGGCTTTGCCTTTCGTGTGATTTTACAGGCTTCGTCAATTTCAATAAGACGATGCTTGTCGGAAGAAGCCTGCGGTTGCAGTGCCGCTACCATTTGACGGATTTGTTCCATCTGTTCTGTGAGATAACCTACCGCCTGCGGCAGCTTATCAAATGTGATTTGTTCGTTTGCCATACGTACTTGTTTTTAATTGTTCGCTGGCAAAGGAAATTGGTGTTTTGATGGTGGAAAACATCACCGGAATATAACTGTGAGATAACTTTTGGTGGTGATAAATTAGTATATTTGCAAAAAAACAGACTATGAACAATACAGATAAAGTCTATCTAATAAAATGGGTTGGACCATTCTCATATGATGAGTTATATAATTGGGAAAAGAAATGGTTGGAGAATAATAATGAAAATTTTAATTTGTACTTGTTGCAAGGAAAAAGAAAATACGCTAGAAAATTTTCTTATTATTGTGGACAAACTATTAGATGCGTATATAGAAGACTAAAAGATAAGGATCATCATTTTAAAGAAATAGAACATAGCGATTATTCTATATGGATTGGTAAATTTTCCAATGTTGTACCGAATAAAACAGATATAAATGTAGTAGAGAAAATCATAACTTCAGAGCTAGCAGTATTGGAATTAGGATTTGAAAATATGATGAATGAAATAAATTTCCATCCACCAGTTTTCGATGTATATATTATTAATCAGTGGTATCATCCTATAAAAAATAATGAATGGAAGAGGATTCATTATAATTCACCTGCTAATTATATTCCAGATTTAATGATTTATGATTCAAATTCAAAAGAAATGAAGGGAACTAGAAAAATAAGGAAATTAGGAATATTGGAATAAGTTTCATGTAATATTCAGATTTAGTCTGATTTTACATCCAGATTCTGTGTGTGACATTTTACGTTCAATAGTTGAGATTTCCAGGTCGCGAAGGGTATGGGCAAAGACATTCTTGATTAAGGTAGCAGTATGAATACGCTTTCTACCAAAAGCCTTGCCAATATTCCAACCAAAGTGCATAATATCAATGCTTTTAAGTTGTGAGTCAACCTTTACGGGCGATATCTTTTGTAAGGTATCACTTGTACTATATTCTGCAACGTATGTACATAGACGGTTGAGATCTTCTTCACTCATATAGGCAACCATTGTTTGCTTCGTATAGCTAATGACCTTTTCCAATTTGCTTTGAATAGCACGATTCTTTTTTGCGATAGAATTGGTTCGCATAACTTCATATTCTGAAGGTTCAGAGATTGCTTCTTCAGTGGTAGGAGCAGGCTCAATGACATCAGGCATAGCCTGGTTTGAATCTTTGATTGTAGTGGCTGCCGGCTCAGAAACGGTTTCATTGTGATTTTTCATCGTTTGAAAAGCAGAGGAACGCAATAGAAAGGCTTCTATGCGTGGTAGCAGAAACTGATTGAAAGTTGTCTGTAAACTGGCATAGATCGCCATCAAGACAATTACTGTTGCAAAAAATGCAACACTACTACTGAAATCGTCAACACCTTTGGATAAAACAAATAGCCGAGCTAAAACGCCAACAACAAGAGTACCTACCAATACAAGGGAATAGAGTGTTATATGTTCTATACTTTTCTGATTCATAATGATATTTGCTAATCGTTTGTGTACAAATATATGTCATTTCATAGATACTATGTTATAAATCCAAGAAAGTGGCAGCATTTGTCCTCGATATGGTACTTATTTCTATGCCATCTATGCCACAGTAGAATAAAAAAGAATCCGACATTGGTTTAAAACCGAGTCGGATTCTTATAAATCAATAAACATTGTATAATAAATATATGTCTATCACTTGTTTTTAGCTTCTCTATATCAATCGACTAAAATGTTGAATAAAAGAGTATTCATGCTGAATGTCATAGTTAAAGTATATATTTATATTAATCCTCCATCAAATGTTTCCTGTCGACATTATCTTTTATAAGATATACGTTTATCGGAATCTTCATTAGCTTGAGTGTTTTAACGCATCTAAAAAGACTAATACGAGAAAAAATTGGTAACGCATCTGATTTTAATTCTTTGTTCTTATTTGAAATTATTCCATAAGTTACATGGTATTGATCGTTGTTTATTTTCTCTTCAAAATTTCTATTATGTTCTATTAAATCTTTTAACTTTTCTTTTGCTTCAGGGCTTTGTTGAAGAATTATTACAGAATTCACACCTTGGTTAAATAAATGACTTAAATATGCTGAACGAGTAGATATTTTATTATGTATTAATTCAACCACCATATTGTTTTTTAGAGCAATTAAATCACATGGCTCAATGTTACGTTGTCCTTGTGGAGCTATAGATTTCTTGTCAAGACAATAAACTTCATCTATAGGAGAATTACGTTGAGCATGAATATTGTACTCGTCTTCTCGTTTTTGATTGCATTCACATAATATTGCATGCTCATCAATAAATATAGGGTCTAGTTCAGATTTAAGTCTATCTATAAAATTGGTATTTATTTCGTACCATTCACCCTCACATAGATGATATGTTTTATTATTATAAGTACAATCAAATAAAAATGCTTTATAAATTGAATAACTCTGTATAGGACTTCCATTTTCATCCAAAATACATAAAGAGTGTTTATTGAATATTGAAATATTTTCAATTTCTACATTACGTTCGTTAAGGTATTCTCGATAATTACCAATATACACATCTTCGTATTCATTAGATGGTCTAGATGCGCCACGATATTTTACTTTGAAATTTGTTGAATAATCTACAATGTCTGGAATTCCCAATGTAAGATTAATGGAATTCTCATGAAAATCATTTAATAATAGATCTTCTAAAGAATTGATCAAATCAGGATCTTTTATTGGTGTAATGTTTTGTAAATCAGGAAACGATTCTTCGTAATCTCTACGTGTATAAATAGTATACAGTCTAGAACATAATTCAACCAATTCGTTTGGTTCACAATCAGTTGTAAATCTTAGACTGCATGCACCTGTAGCATTTCGTAATGTATCTTGATATTCATTTTTTACAGCACCTGTTAATCTCTTAACTATAGAGTCATCTGTACTAATATTAAAATGAGTCAGGTTTGATGCATTAGGGATTTGAATTCTCTGCCTTTTTGCTGTTTCAGGCATTAATAAGTCAGTTGATTTGATTTTATCAGGATCTAAAGTATTTAAAGTTGTCCTAAGCCCAAAGTCATATTCATAAGAGTTTTCTTTGAGATTATGATAACTTGTTCCAAAAGTTATGGCAAACCATCTTTCTCCAACTGGCAGAAAAACTATTGCGCCAACTGAAGTTAATCGAAGCTCCTGATTTATACCCCAATACTCTTTCCACCATGGGGATCTTATAGGATTCTGTCCATAATACATTACTCCACCTTCAGGTATGTTTGTATCATCTTCTCTAAGAAGTTGTAATTGGTGCCCTTCTTTCAAAGAATTATTCGCATTGAATTCAGGCTTTAAAAGATAGACTGAAAAATTTCTGCTTTTCGGCATAGATTAGATGGTGTTTTTTGTGAGTTCAACATATTCAATATTTTAGACAAAATACTGCTTGTATATTAAAGCTGTATATATGCATATAAAATTACTCATTTTTATTGCATAATTGATCATTTTGAAAATATTTATATCAATACCGTCTAAAAACATAAAAATTAATCCCAATAAATACATTTGGTTGACTTTGATTTTTCTTCAGTGAACTTTATCGAACAGACCAAGTTGTATTCCAATTTATAACGAATTTATAGTATTAGGAAATAAATTGCTCATTTATATCTGTTTTACCATTTAAGAGGATAATGTACAATATTTAGCCTATTATTTAATGACATTTCAATAATGAAATGGCTGTGAGATTTTAAAGTTCATTACTTTTGTGATAATTTTCACCATATATTATTGAGGACTTCTAATCAACAAGAAGTCCTCAAAATTTTTTATTTCAGCGAAATCTTATTCGCCGTCTCTCGCTTCTTGGAATTGACCAAATCGGCATAGATTTGAGTGGTGGTGACATTTTTATGCGTCAGCATCTTCGATACTGTGTAAATATCTGTACCTAAAGAGATTTGGATGACGGCGTATGAATGACGGAAGCAGTGGAAGGTTATGTGCTTTCTGATTCCAGCTTCGGCAATCCACTGTTTCAGGGGATGATGGGTCATGGAGCGGGTTAAGCCTTTGAAGACTTTTCCGGTGCCCCATTCGCCACACAACTCCAGTGCTTCCTGACTGATGGGAAGGGTAGCCTCGGTTTCTGTCTTTTCGGTACAGATACGAATATAGTAGCCTTGATCTGGCCCGACTTCAAAATCACGCCAGTCCAGCTTCAGAATATCACTGATACGGAGACCAGTCATGCAAGCAAACAGGGATGCCTGTTTCAAGACAGGAATCTTGCAGGGCGTAGCCGCCAGTTTCTTGACTTCATCAAGTGTCAGATACTCTTTCTTGACCTCTTTCCATTCTATCTTTTCCAGAAAGTCGTTCAAGTTCTCACGCAGCATCTTCTCTTTGTAGGCTATTTTCAATAAGGCACGGAATGTCGAATAATAACCAGCTGCCGAATTGCGTGAGATATAAGCATTGGGATGATTGATCTGTTTGCATTTGAGCAGATAATCCTTAAACTTTTCGCACAGTTCCACGGTAACATCGCCGAATGTACATTTGCCGCCGACAAATTTCTCAAAGTGGTTGTAAACACAATCCCATTTCTCATACTTTTCCCGTGCCTTTGTCCGGAAGTAGGCGAGGAAATCTACCTTTTGCTTGTTCTTGTCCAGGAACCCGAATTCTTCATTGATAAGCGACTGGACACGGATACAGCGGATTGCCTCTGCCTTGTTCAGCATATCCTGATTGAACATTCTTTGTTGCTCGTTTTTGGGTTTGGCATAGATATAGATGCCGAGGAATTCCCGGCGACTCATCTTCATCGTATAAGGATTGCGGATGGCCGGGTAATAATCCAGATAAAGAGATATGCGGTCGTTACGCAATGGCTTTTGTCTCAGAGTTACGTTGGTGCATGTAAGTGTCATAGCTATATTGTTTTTTATTAATACTTGTTTTTGTTGCAAATAAAATAGGTGTTCTGATGGTGGTTTTCATCACCGGAAAATAACTTTTGGCTCATTCTATCTTTGGAGGTTCAAAGAATTTGTCCAGCTCTGCCCGCAGAATCTTTGTATATTTACCGACCTTGATACGGGGGATATTATGGTATTTCACATAATGGTAGAGTTGATCCCGTGTCAGATTGAACCGCTCCATCGCTTCGGCAATGGTGTAGTATTTGGGCTCTTCGGGAGCTATGAGACCTTTGGCAATGTCCACATGCTTCTTGGAGTAGTACACCATGATGCCAACCTTCTTCTTGGGAATGGCATTCTTTGATACAAAAGAATAAATGGCCGTTAGCGTCATGCCGAACTTCTCCTGCATGTCTTGTGTGCTGTACCATTCCTTAATTTCAGGATCGGGAGCTTTCTTTGCAAAGTAGTCATCAATATGCTTTTTGCTCCAAAAGGTTTTCCCTCGATTAAAGGTTCTTGGTATATTATGCTCTTTAGCTATACGAAATATCCAAGAATCTTTGACACCGAATTTCTCTTTAATCTCATTGGTGGTATAGAAGTCTGTGATAGGAAGAGTGTCTTTAGATTGTCGTTTCTTGTAGGGGTTTCTTTTAAGCATCTCTTCTATATCGCTCTGCCGAACAAATGAAAGCCTACTGCTCAACTTATAAGCAGCAAGATGTCCAGTATAAATCATTTTATAAACAGCTTGCAGTGAAAGCCCCAACAAAGTAGCAGCCTGAGCGATCGACAAATATTCCTTGTCTTTAATATCTATCAAAGGCTTTTCACTCTTAACGATTTGAATCCTTTGCTCTTCCTGCTGAATCCGTTTTGCTCGTATGGCCTGTTTATAAGCCAAATTCGCGCATCTGTGTGAGCAGTATTTCGTAGTTACTTTTTGTGCTACGAATTCTTGGCCACACCACTCACAAATCTTTTTAATTCTAATGTTGCTCTTTGCCATTTTACTTGAATTTTTAAGGTTTATTTCTCCTTGATTTCTCCAGTTTTATTCCACCATCTTAAACTATATTCCACCATATTCAACTTTCTCCACGACCTTGCCAACGAAAATCCTCAGATTTCGTGGTGAGGTACACAGGAGGTACAAAAAATGGCGTAAAAAGGCTTAGCAACGATTATCAACGATACTTGAACAACAAAAAAGGCGCCCGTAAAGAGCGCCATATTAATCGATTGCAATCAATTTAACTATTTGATAATCAGATATTTACTTACCGATGCAAAACTTGGAAAATATGGTCCCAAGTATTTCGTCAGTAGAGATTTGACCTGTGATTTCTCCGAGGTAGTGCATGCATTCTCTAATGTCTTGGGCGAGGAAGTCTCCGGAGAGGCCGGATTGTAGTCCGTTAAGGGTACGTAGGATTGCGTCGTGGGCATTTAGCAGGGCTTCGTAATGACGTACGTTGGTGACGATAATGTCATTTTCGCCAGTTTGTGTTGACTGTATGGTATCTGTAAGCTGTTTTTCGAGTACGTCGATATTTTGGTCGTGTGAAGCTGAAAGAAAGATGAATGAAGTGTTGGGTTTTTTACGAGTGAGGCGTTTGTATAGGTCTGTGAGTTGTTGTTGGGTTGCGGATTCAATCTTATCTACTTTGTTAAAGGCAACGATGAGGCGTTTATCGGTGCAGTGGGGGAGGACTCTTCCAGCGATTTTTTCAATGTCTTGTGTCGATCCAGTGGCATCAATAAGCCAGATGACGATGTGGGCTTGGTCTAGTTTTTGGAAGGTGCGTTCGATCCCCATATTCTCGATGGCATCGTGCGTTTCCCGTATACCGGCAGTGTCGATAAAGCGGAAAGTAATTCCTTGTAATACGACGGTATCTTCGATGACATCGCGGGTTGTACCGTGTATGTCCGAGACGATGGCTTTATCTTCTTTGACAAGGCGGTTGAGCAGTGTCGATTTCCCGGCGTTGGTTTCTCCTATAATGGCAGTAGGTACACCGTTTTTGATGGCATTGCCGAGTGTGAACGAATCGGAAAGGCGCTTAATGACTCGTTCTATTTCACTGGCGAGGTCGGTTAGTTTCTCCCGATCGGCAAATTCTACTTCTTCTTCGCTGAAATCAAGTTCGAGTTCGACGAGCGAGGCGAATGTGAGTAGTTTTTCCCGTAGTTGGATAAGTTCTCGGCTGAATCCTCCACGCATTTGTTGCATAGCTAAACGATGAGAGGCCGCCGAGGTGGAAGCGATAAGGTCGGCCACGGCTTCGGCTTGCGAGAGGTCAAGTTTCCCATTGGTAAAAGCCCTACGGGTAAATTCTCCCGGTTGGGCCAGGCGGCAGCCTGCTCGCAATAGAAGGCTGATGATTTGTTGTTGAATGTAAATCGACCCGTGGCAGGATATCTCGACTGTATCTTCTCCTGTAAACGAGTGGGGAGCGATGAAAAGCGTAACGACTACATCGTCAATGGGAGTTCCATTTTCATCGGCGATTGTTCCGTAGTGTGCTGTATTGGGCTTTGCTTCGGATAGTTTTTTCTTGTTTGCGGTGTAAAATATACGATCGGTTATAATGATAGCGTTTGTTCCGCTTATGCGAATTACGGCAATACCTCCCATACCGGGAGCGGTAGAGATGGCGCAAATCGTATCTTCGGGTATTGGCTTGTTTAGTTTAAGTTCCATATTTCAAGGGATAGGTCGCTTTCTATTTTATGTTCAATACTGTCGGGTAAGTTGTGGAAAAAATCTATTCCGGTCACTCGTTCCACACTGTCGATGGTGATTGCCAACTCTTTTAGAGACGGTTGTTCCGCTTCATTGTCGAATATAAATGCGATTCCTCTGGGCGTGCCGGAATACGGAACAGCGACTACTTTGAAAAAGCGGGTAGGGACGACTATCTCGTGTCGTCCGATTGTCTTTCTCGGAGTAGAAACGATGGGTCCGCAAGTAATGAGTAGTGCACTGTCTCGTTGTACCCATTCACGTATTTGTTCTTCCAGTTCTTTCCAGCGGCCTCGGTTTAATTCGGGAATTTGCGGACAGATATTTGAGAGCAGGAATGATTCTTCCATTGCTGTTTCGTTCCATTTCATATCGGCAGCCGGAGCCATATGTCCTCGGTCGTATCCGCTATGCGTGTAATCACGGGTGTCTATCATTGTGCCCACTACATCGTAGTCGGGGGTAAATCGGTTGTTGCGTGTAGCACTACCTTGCAGTTCGTCTCGTAGTAATTCGTAACTTACCCAGTTGGGTTGTTTCCAATGGGAGTTATACGAGACCGTGTAGCCCGTACGATATAATATTTGTTCCGGCGTACCTTCGGGAGTATGGGCCATTTCAGCATCTTTTACATGACAAAGAGAGTTTGTAAACGATTGTTGAGGATTTTGGGGTTGTTGAGCTTGTTTTATTAGCCACCATATACTGTATGTAACGAGTAACAGCAGAAATAAAGCCCCCCAATTATTTATTTTTTTACTGTTCGATTTTTTCTTTTTTCTCTTTTTAGCCATATCCTCCACTTTTGAATGTGGTCGTGCAAATGTAAGAAAAAATTTTTTTACCTTTGTTCGTCGGTTGGATAATCCATCGACTTAGGTTTAGATCAAGAAAAACCAATAAAAATATATACGATGAATTTAGTAGATCGTTTCCTTCATTATGTGAGCTTCGATACTCAATCGGACGAGCTTACAAACTTGACTCCCAGTACACCGGGACAGATGCTGTTTGCCCAAAAACTGGCCGAGGAGTTGGAGCGTATAGGCCTTACCGAGGTGACGCTCGATGATAACGGGTATCTTATGGCCTCATTGCCTTCAAATATAGATAAAGATGTCCCTGTGGTAGGATTTATAGCCCATTTGGATACTAGTCCCGATATGTCGGGACGGCATGTGAGTCCGCGGATTGTTGAAAATTACGATGGTAAGGATATTGTATTGTGTGCGGAGGAGGATATCGTATTGAAACCTTCGGAGTTTCCCGAACTACATCATTATATAGGTCAAGACCTTATTGTTACGAATGGGAAGACTTTGTTGGGGGCCGACGATAAAGCAGGTATTGCCGAAATTGTGACAGCGATGGAGTATCTTTTGAAACACCCGGAGATTAAACATGGCAAGATACGCATTGCATTCAATCCTGACGAGGAGATAGGCAAAGGAGCGCACAAGTTTGATGTTAAAGCCTTTGGAGCAGATTGGGCCTATACGATGGATGGTGGTGAAATAGGCGAATTGGAGTATGAAAACTTTAATGCGGCTGTGGCTCGAGTGACTTTCAAAGGCCGTAACGTTCACCCGGGATATGCCAAACATAAAATGATAAATTCGATTCGCATAGCCAATCAATATGCTATTATGTTGCCGCGTTGGGAAACTCCCGAACATACCGAAGGTTATGAAGGTTTTTATCATTTGATTTCGTTCGAGGGCAGTGTGGAGAAGACGGTATTGACTTATATTATTCGTGATCACGATCGAGATCGTTTCGAACGCCGTAAGAAGGAACTCGAACATTTAACTCGTAAAATAAATAACGAGTTTCCGGGTTGTGCCAGTATCGAAATAAACGACCAATATTATAATATGCGTGAGAAGGTCGAACCTGTGATGCATATCGTCGATTTGGTATCCGAGGCTATGAGGGCCGTAGATGTTGTTCCGATGGTGAAGCCTGTACGTGGTGGAACCGATGGAGCGCAACTGTCGTTCAAAGGATTGCCTTGTCCTAATATTTTCGCCGGTGGGTTGAACTTCCACGGGCGTTATGAATTCGTGCCCATACAGTCTATGGAAAAAGCTACCGAGGTGATTGTGCAAATTGCCAGAATGGTAGCCGAGAAGTAATAATCTTTGTCGGGTTTGGACAGATATGGAAATTATTTTTCATATCTGTTCCTTTTATTTCATAGCGAAAAGTTCATGTCGGGCACACTCATTGTTCTTACAGGGCCTACCGGGGTGGGAAAGACCGAGCTTAGCCTTCAATTGGCAGAGCGGTATGTTTGTCCTATTGTGTCGGCCGATAGTCGGCAGTTCTATGGCGATATACCTATTGGAACGGCGGCTCCTACAATCGAGCAACTGTCGAGGGTCGAACATTATTTCGTAGGGCAGTTGGCGTTGTCTGACTATTATAGTGCTTCGTGTTATGAAGAAGATGTCTTGAAACTGCTCGATAAACTTTTCAAGACAAATGACTATGTTCTATTGACAGGAGGCTCTATGTTGTATATCGATGCGGTTTGTAAAGGTATCGACGAGATACCTACCATTACCGACGAGATACGTCGTGAAGTTGCGGCGCATTACGAGAAAGTGGGTTTAGCCGCCCTTTGCGAAGAGCTTAAAGTGCTCGATCCAGTATATTATGCAGAGGTTGATTTGAATAATCACAAGCGGGTGATTCATGCGATAGAGATTTGCCGACAGACCGGTGGCCGATACAGTGATCTGCGTACTCGTCGGGTGAAATCCCGCCCTTTCCGAATTATAAAAATAGGATTGATTCGTCCACGGGAAGAGCTATTCGAGCGGATAAGTCAGAGAGTGGAGCAAATGATTGCCGATGGCTTGGTCGATGAAGCTCGAAGGGTATACCCTTATCGTCATCTTAATTCTTTAAATACAGTGGGCTATAAAGAGTTGTTCGCTTATTTCGATGGGAAGATGACCTTAGAAGAGGCTGTCGAGAAAATCAAGAGAAATACCCGGGTCTATTCCAAGAAACAAGTCACATGGTATAAAAAGGATCTCGATATGAAGTGGTTCTCCCCAGATGATAAGGACGGGATTATCGCTTATATCGACGAGAATTCCGTTTTGTGAAAGACTAATGTGATGTTTGTTTATGCGTGATCTCGAATGGTATCTTTATAAAAAGGATACAGGATTTATATCTATAAAGTTATGAGAATATTGAAGCCTTTTATGTTACTAGCTGTTATTGGTGTTTTATATTCCTGTGCAGCTGTTCATTTGCAGACTTATCGCAATGGCTATATCATGGATAAGAATAATGTAGTTGTCGGGTATTATTGGAATGGGTATCTCCTCGATTTGGAAAAGAATATCATCGGATACTATGCAAACGGGTATATTTACGATACTCGCCATGAGGTTATAGGAAATTATGTAAATGGATATATAAAGAACTTGAAATTAAAATAGGTCTGATGTAAATTTCATGTTCTTATTTATTTGAAGGTTGGGTTCACGGGCTCTATCTGGTATTCTGTCACTCCTTTGTTGTATTTTGAAAATATCTCATGGGCTTTTTCCACGAATCCTTTCAGATGAGGCCGATGGGGATGCTCTTTCAATTCTTGTATCGCAGGTACTACCCGGAAGTTTTCTTTTTGTATAGTTGGTCGTCGGGTATAAACAAGTGTGTGTTGTGCCGATTGTAACAGTATTTTTCCCGTGATATCCCGCCGGATAACAACCTTTACCATTGCTCCGCCCACCGTATCGCGGGTTTTCATATTGGAGATGAAATTTCCCAGTGAATAGACGATGAGGGCACAAGGGTTCCCTTGTTCGTCGTATCGTAATTCCATAGGTTGTATCACGTGTGGGTGGGCTCCTATAATCAGTTGTACACCTTCTTTCACTAAAAAGTCAGCCAAATCTTCTTGTCGTTTGTTCGGCAACAGTTGGTATTCATCGCCCCAATGTAGGCAGGTAACGATAAGGTCGGCACTCAACGTTTTGGCACGAAAAATGTCTTTTTTTATTTTTTCTTTGTCTATGTAATTGACAATTAATGGGGAATGTGGCGTAAATCCATTCGTTCCGTACGTGTAATTCAGAAAGGCGATTCGTATTCCTTTTATAGAGGTTATGAACGGATAGAATCTTTCGAATGAGTCTTTTGAATCGTAGGTCCCTATATGGTCTGCTCCGATAGAGTCGAGCATATGCAATGTGCGTATAGCTCCTCGGGTATAACGGTCGAGACAGTGATTGTTGGCGGTAAGGAAAAGGTCGAATCCTGCGTTTTGTAATGCGATTGGAAATTCGTCCGGCGCAGAAAAACAGGGATAACCGGTGTAAGGTTGTCCGCCGATGGGTGATTCTAAATTGACGACTGCATAATCCGCCGCAGCTATTTCGTGAGTAATGTCTGCAAAACAAGGTGAATAATCGTATGCCTCGCCTTGTTTTGCAGATTGTATTTGGGCTTTATGTTGCATGGCATCGCCAGCGAAAAGAAGAGAAACTTCGGTAGCGGGTATTACCGGAGCTTGTCCTAAAATGAGCGGTGCTAAAAAAGATATAAGCCCTATCATACGAGTTTAGGGATAGATTGCTTTTTTCCCGGCCAACAGGGTGTTACGCATGAGCGACACGATAGTCATAGGGCCTACTCCGCCGGGAACGGGGGTGATAAAAGAGCACTTGGGAGCTACTTCATCGAATTTTACGTCTCCGGTGAGCTTGAATCCCGATTTTTTTGTAGCATCGGGAACTCGGGTCGTACCCACATCGATGATGACGGCACCCTCTTTTACCATATCGGCAGTGACGAATTCGGGAGAACCGAGTGCGGCGATAATAATGTCGGCCGTACGGCATATCTCTTTGATGTTGGGGGTTGCACTATGACATACGGTTACCGTGGCATTGCCCGGATAAGCCTTTTGCATCATGAGTGTAGCTACCGGTTTGCCAACAATGTTGCTTCGTCCCAGTACCACACAATGTTTTCCTTTGGTCTCTATTTCGTAGCGGGCAAGCAACTCCATGATTCCGGCGGGTGTAGCCGATACGAAACAGGGCAACCCGATGGACATGCGCCCTACATTGACCGGGTGAAATCCGTCGACATCTTTCCGGTAGTCGATAGCTTCGATCACCTTTTGTTCCGAGATGTGTTTGGGCAAGGGTAGTTGGACGATAAATCCGTCGATATCGGGGTCGTTGTTCAGTTCGTTTACTTTGTTCAAGAGCTCTTCTTCGGTAACATCGCTTTCATAGCGAACGAGAGTCGATTTGAACCCGCATTGTTCGCAGGCTTTTACTTTGTGCGCCACGTATGTTTCACTCCCGCCGTCGTGTCCCACCAGAACAGCTGCTAAATGAGGCCGTTTGCCTCCGGCACTGCAAATATATTCTACCTCTTGGGCGATTTCTTGTTTTATGCGGTCGGCCACCGCTTTTCCATCGATTAGTTGCATAATATTGAGATTTTGTAAAAAAAGACTACCGGACACACCCCCTTTTTGCCTGTCGGCAATCGATTAGAATCGGGAGTATATCCGGTAGTTTCATGTTGAGTGATTAAAATTATCTTCTTTTGAATCCTTTCATCATGGCTCCTTTGTTTTGGGTAACCATTCGCATCATCTTGCGGGTTTGGTCGAACTGCTTGATAAGTCGGTTCACCTCTTGTATCGAAGTTCCGCTACCTGCGGCGATACGTTGTCGGCGGCTACCGTTGAGCAGTTCGGGGTTGCTGCGTTCTTTGGGGGTCATCGAGTAAATAATCGCTTCGATACTTTTGAAAGCATTGTCATCGATGTCCATGTCCTTGATCGCTTTTCCCACACCGGGAATCATAGAAGCCAAATCTTTGAGATTACCCATTTTTTTGATTTGGTGTATCTGGCTGAGGAAGTCGTTAAAGTCGAATTGGTTTTTGGCAATCTTCTTTTGTAATCGTTTGGCTTCTTCCTCGTCGTATTGTTCTTGGGCTCGTTCTACCAAAGAGACGATATCGCCCATGCCCAAAATGCGGTCGGCCATACGAGCCGGGTGGAAGTAGTCTATGGCTTCGAGTTTTTCGCCTGTTCCTACAAATTTAATAGGTTTGTCGACTACGGTGCGGATAGAGAGTGCCGCACCGCCACGGGTGTCGCCGTCCAATTTGGTGAGAACTACTCCGTCGAAATCGAGACGATCGTTAAATTCTTTGGCTGTGTTGACCGCATCTTGTCCGGTCATGGAGTCAACGACGAACAAGGTCTCGGTCGGGTTGATTTTTTTCTTGATAGCCTCGATTTCGTTCATCATTTGCTCGTCGATAGCCAAACGTCCTGCCGTGTCGACGATAACCAAATCGAAATGGTTTTCTTTGGCATATTTTACGGCATTGGCGGAAATGCTCACAGGGTCTTTGCTATCTTCCTCGGTATAAACCGGTACATCGATTTGTTCACCTAAGACCTTTAATTGCTCGATAGCGGCAGGGCGATATACGTCGCAAGCGACCAGCAAGGGGCGTTTCCCTTTTTTCGATTTTAGCATTTTTGCCAACTTACCGGAGAACGTGGTTTTACCCGAACCCTGTAATCCTGACATGAGGATAATCGACGGATTTTGCGACAAGTTTACTTCGGCGGTTTCTCCACCCATCAAGGTCGCCAGTTCGTCGTGTACGATCTTCACCATCAATTGTCCCGGCTTCACGGCGGTGAGTACGTCTTGCCCCAATGCTTTGGTTTTTACCGTGTCGGTAAATTGTTTGGCTACTTTGTAGTTGACGTCGGCATCGAGCAGTGCGCGTCGTACGTCTTTCAGCGTTTCGGCGACGTTGATTTCGGTGATTTTACCTTCACCTTTCAGTATTTTAAAAGACCGTTCGAGTCTTTCACTAAGGTTTTCAAACATAGTTTTATAACAATATTTTTACACAGATGGATAAATCGTTGCGAAATTACTCAAAATCGTCGGAATATGCGAATAAAAATATAAGAATAACATCTTTGAACATACGACAGTATGTAAGAGAGTTGGTATATGAGTAGAAATTTGAATTTAAAATATGAGTATTTAAAAATATTTACTATTATTGTATTTGAATAAAAAATGAAAAGAACGTAAATCTTTTGAGAATAAGGAGTAGCCGTTTTTTTTGTAAATAGAATATTGATTTTAATGACGAGTATATGAAAAAGTTTTTTCAAGTTTTAGGAATTGTCACTTTACTTTTGGTGGGATTGTATTATATAGAGGAATGTTCTGGAACAAAAGATCAATCGGAAGCGGTAGAAGATGTACAAGATGACTTGGAGATGGAAAAGTCTGTTCACTTGAAATTTAAAGGAGTACCCATAGACGGGACATTGAAAGAATTTATTTCTCGAATGGAGCGTAAAGGGTTTGAACATCGTTCGTCGTATGATTCAAAGGAACGGCTGGTGGGTGACTTTGCAGGGATTAAACAGTGTATGGTTTATGTGGAAACACTTGATAATAGAGATTTGGTATCTCGCATTATTGTCGAGTTTCCCAAACAGGAACGATGGGAGGAATTGTTTGGCAATTATAAAAACTTGAAAAGTATGCTTATGGAGAAATATGGAAACTTTTCATCGTGTGTCGAACGATTCCAAAATTCCTATATCAGAACAGATGAGGATCGTATGCGTGCCGTTCATATGGGGGAATGTATGTATAAAACCAATTTTTCAATTGCCGAGGGAGATATTACACTTAGTATAGATTATGAAGAATGGGGGAAGGGGTTTGTCGTATTGAAATATCAAGATAAAATAAACAGTGCGATAATTAGAGAAGCTGCGATAGAAGATTTGTAGTAAAAATAACAAAGTTGATAAAATTTTTACTATTTTTGTAGATGGAGAGGGAAGACTTTCTCCAAGACATGTTAGAAAAAAGAAGCGTTATGCTTATCTTGTAACTTGAGAACCTAGGAAATTCGCGAGTCGTAACACAAGAGATGGCATAGTGGTTCTCACGCTATGGCGTGAGCTGCTATTATCACATTCGTGTTACGGGTTTTCCTAGGACCTTCAAGTTAGAACGTGGCATTTGCAGTCTCACGCTTCGTGTATAAAAACGGTCCTTGTGGAGACTGGGGGACGAAAGAAAATTTTTATATGAAAAAACTTATTTTTTTATTACTAATTGTAATAGGTTTTTCTTCTTGCGTATTAAATAGAACATATATTAGTGATTACAGGGAGCAAATTCGTTTGATGAAAGCTAATTTCCCAGAAATTTATGAATTGTACCGTCAAGGTGATGTTATTATAACTTCTGTTTATACTTATGAAAAAGACGGTCAAGAAAGGGTACATATAGAGTATCGTTATAGATAATCTATTGTATAAATATTATCATACTCTGTTTGAGAATAGAATATGTGTAATTATATGAAAATAGGTGATTCCGAACCATTATATCTTCTTCACTTTCCAGTTCATTTTTTTGAAAAAGAGGAAAGATAGGAGTAGTTTGAATCCCCAATAGATGTACTCTACTGTCCAACAAAAGGCTATGTCTACCCGAAGGGTAACGATAATCCAATAAATAGCCAGCGTATAGAAAACGATCGTGATCATTTCGATGAGAAAAGCCGTGCGAGTGTCGCCGGTTCCCGATACAGATTGAAAGAGGATATTTCCCGGTAGGGCTATAAGGTAGAACGACGACATGACATAGACCGAATGTGTACATTCTGCGATAAGCGAGCTATCGTTGGTATAGATGAGGAGTATCCAATGAGGAGCTAAGCATAGCAAGGCAATGAGGGGTAATACTATGGCGTAACACATTTTGACGATACGCCGCACGATTGGAATTACATCGTCGGCTCGGCGGGCTCCCATAGCATTGCTCACGAGGGTACAGGCTGTCGCTCCAAAAGCATTGACTGGCATGAACAGCAGGGTAGAGGTGCTGCGGATAATGTTGGAAATGGCCAGTGGAAGTTCTCCCAAATGTTCGACGGCTACGAAAAAGAGAAACCATGTGCCTATGGTGAGAAAGTAGAGAATCATGCTCCATACCGATACATTCAGTATTTCGCGAATGAGGCCGAATCCTCCGGAACGCAATCGGAACATCTGGTATTTTCCCCGATCTATATAAAAGAACGTGTAGAGGAAAAAGTGCAATGCGGCTGTCGCTTCTGCCAAAACGGATCCAAGTGCAGCTCCGGCAATACCCATTTCGGGTGCACCGAAGTGCCCGAATACAAAAATGTAGTTGAATACGACATTGGCGATAGTCATGATGACTGCATTCATCATCAGTACTTTGGTGCGGGTGACAGCTACGAAAAAGGCCCGGAACATCACCCCGATAGAAGTGAACAGGAGCCCGAATATCCGATATTGCATGTAATCTTCTCCGGCTTGACATACGGCAGTGGAGGAGATGAGGACTTTCAACATTTGTGGGGTCCCTATAAGAGAAGCGAAGATGAGGATTATTGAAAATATTTCCAAAAAGAGAATACCTTGCCCCATGATAGGGCCCAAAGTCCCATATTTGGCTTCACCGTTTCTACGAGCCATGAGAATTTGTGCTCCGGTGCTAAATCCGAAAGTGACCATGTAGAAAGCAAGATACAATACTCCGGCTAAGGCGGAGGCTCCTAATTCTACTTGTCCGACACGTCCCATAAAAGCCGTATCGGTGATGTTGATGAGATTTTGTACAAAAAGGCTTACTAATATGGGGAGAGAGATTCTCCAAATTTCTTTACGACTATACATGCAGGAGGTGAAGATGATTATATATTAAAAAAGCCCACCTGACGAATCGGGTAGGCATTCGCAAGCGATATTCTTTATTATATGAGTTTATTGGTCGCTGTATCTGGAAAGATAACAGCCGGCGTAAAACTTTTTGCCTCTTCGGGAGTCATTAGAGCATAGGCCATAATGATGACGATGTCTCCCGGTTGTACTTTTCGGGCGGCGGCTCCGTTAAGACATATTACTCCTGAACCTCGTTCTCCTTTTATGACATAAGTCTCGAAGCGTTCTCCATTGTTGTTGTTTACGATGGAGACTTTTTCATTGGCAATAATGTTCGCCGCATCCATTAAATCTTCGTCGATTGTGATACTTCCGATATAATTCAGATTTGCTTGGGTGACGGTGACTCTGTGAATTTTTGATTTTACGACCTCTATAAACATGGTTTCATAAGTTATTGTTCGGGGCGTCGATATGCGATGTTGTCGATTAATCTCACCTCTCCGTTATATACGGTAATACAACCTACTATATAATCGCTGTCGTTCCAGTCTGCGATAGGCTGTAACGTGTTCCCATCGACTATTTCGTAGTATTCTACTCTCATTTCCGGTATTGCATCGATGGTAGAGATTACTTCATCGATAGTCTCTTTCACCGAATGGCTGGCTGCAAAGGTACGACTTTTAAATAATGTCTCTGCTATTTTGGGCGCATTTCTTCTTTGAGACTCTGTCAATCGGGTATTACGGCTGCTTAGTGCTAATCCGTCTGATTCGCGTACGATGGGGACAGCTATGATGTTGAATGTATAGCCCATTTGAGCGGCCATAGCTCGTATAACGGCAATTTGCTGAAAGTCTTTTTCTCCGAAGTAGGCATTATCGGGGTTGACTATATCGAAGAGTTTACTGACGATTTGAGCCACTCCGTTGAAATGTCCCGGTCGGTATTTACCTTCCATGACTTCCGCTACTTTTCCCAAGTGAAATGTCCGGGTATCTTCGGTTGGATAGATTTCTTCTACCGAAGGAGCGAATGCATAATCACAATTTACCGATTTGAGTAATTGACAGTCCTTGTCGAGCGTGCGAGGGTAAAGTAGCAAATCATTTTTGTCGTTGAATTGAGTGGGGTTGACGAATATACTGACTACTGTCACGTCATTATTAGCCACGCTGGTCTTTACCAGTTGCAGGTGTCCGTTGTGTAAAGCGCCCATTGTTGGGACGAGGCCTATCTTTTTACCTGCATTTCTGTCCGAATCGAGTTGTTTACATAATTCGGCTATTGTTGAGAATACTTTCATAATTGAACATTGGTTGAAAAAATTGTGCAAAAGAAACAAATAAAACCCAAACGACGAAGATAAAGCTGTATTTTTTTATGGAGAGTAACCTTAAATGTTTCTTTTTGAGAGGGAAATATAGGGTGTCTGACGATTTTTTGGTGTTAATACTTCTAATATTTGGAGGGTTACGCTATTTTTTTTATTATCTTTGCAGAAAGATGCAAAAGTGGGCTGTATCTTGGCCTGACTTGGTTAAATTCGTTTCAAGCCACGGGTATGCCATTTTTGCAAAATAAATTGAGTTTAAGAGGAGCAGAATGAAAGAAGCCAAAGTCCTATTTATTGCACAGGAGATTACCCCTTATCTGCCAGAATCGGAAATCGCTAATATTTGTCGAAATTTACCGCAAGGTATTCAGGATAGAGGGCATGAGATACGTACCTTTATGCCTAAGTACGGTTCTATTAACGAGCGTCGTAATCAATTGCACGAGGTGATTCGGTTGTCGGGAATGAATTTAATAATCGATGATACAGATCATCCTCTTATTATTAAAGTCGCTTCGATACAATCGGCTCGTATGCAGGTCTATTTTATAGACAACGATGATTATTTTCAACGTAATGCCGACGGGGTAGTCGACGAGGATATGCGTCCCGATAATGACGAACGGAGTATTTTCTTTGTCAGAGGGGTTATGGAGACCGTGAAAAAGTTGCGTTGGACTCCTGATATTATTCACTGTCACGGTTGGATAACGGCGTTGACTCCTTTGTATATTAAGAAAAGTTATGCCGAAGATCCTTCTTTTCGGGATGCAAAGGTGATATATTCGTTATACGATAATGGTTTCAAGACTCCATTCGACCCCAATTTTGCTGCAAAATTGAAGTTGGAGGGGATACAAGACACCGATATACCTTTTGCGGTAGGAGAGTCTATTGATCCTGTTGTTCTTAATAAATTGGCTATACAGTATTCCGACGGTGTGATTCAAGCCAGTCGAGATATAAATTCGGAAATTACGGATTATGTACAAAAAACGGGCATTCCTTTCTTGGGGTATCAAGACCCTGAAAATTATATAGATGCCTATAATGATTTTTATAATAAAATTGTAGGTAACGAATAACGTCAGTTACTAAATAGAAAATGAAAATATTTAGATTTTTACCGATAGCTTTTGCGATAGTTTTAGGTTTATCTTCTTGTGGAGACGAAAATAGCGCAATCGGTTCTTCGATAGTCGATACGAATATTGAAATTGTGGTGGACTCTTCTTTTCAAGAGTTGATAACGGTTGAGTCTGTTCCGAATGATAGTGTCGTTGGAAGAACTATAACACAATTAATCGGGCGTATTTCTATTCCGGGATATGGTAGGTTAGAAACCGATTTTCTTACCCAGTTTATGCCGGCTGCAAACTTTGATACGGTTGGTGTGAATAAACTCGATTCTTTGATTTTATATTTAAGTTACAATACAGAATCCTTTACAGGAGATTCTTTGGCCCCTATGCAGTTGAGTGTATATCCGTTGGATAAACGGTTGGAGTCGCCTGTATATAGCGGTATCGATCCGGCGGAATATTATAATGCACAAGCTGCCCCGGTTGCTTTGACAAGTTATAATGCTTCGTTTTTAGGATTACCGGATTCTCTTATAGAACTCGGCTATAAGATGATTCGGGTGAAATTACCCGATGAAATGGCTGACCGTTTTTATCAGAAATATAAAGAAGATCCAACTGTATTTTCGTCTCCTAGTAGGTTTACACAATATTTTCCGGGTTTTTATGTAAAGACATCTTATGGAAGCGGGTGTGTTGTGAATGTCCAAAATACGGTAATGAATTTACATTACACCAAAACAACCGTGATTAATGATAAGGATTCTACATATAACTCGACTCAAACTCTAATGGCGGTAACTCCCGAAATAACAACGGGAAACCATATAAAATTGGAAATAGATGCAGAGATAAAAAACGAAATATCTTCGGGGAAGGTCTATTTACAGGCCCCGGCAGGGTTAAATGTTTTGATTCACTTTCCAACGCGTAAAATTATTGAGACTTTTGAAGATGCAGTAGGGGGAAGTGGTAGTGCTTCGACTGTACAAGGACTTGTGAACTCGTTGACTTTACGTATTCCCGTAAAGACGGTTTCTAGTAATTATAATCTTGATCCTCCGCAATTTTTGCTGTTTATTCGTAAATCTGAGTTGCAAGAGTTTTTCGAAAAGAAAAAACTACCTGACAATGTGAATACATTTTATGCTAAGTATGATAGTGATGACCATGTTTATAATTTTACGGGATTGAGGACCTTTATCAATAATATTATAGAAAAGAAACGGACGGGTACTGAAATCACAGATGCCGATGAGGAAATCGTTCTTGTACCGGTGTCTGTGTATAGCGAAACGGTATCTTCCGGTGGAAGTTATTACTATTATTCTTACAATGAGAAGGAGGTAGTTACCGATGTTGTTCCCTATATTTCTGCTCCATCATTGGCGTTAGTCGATGTAGATAACATTGAGTTGCGATTAACATATAGTAAACAGGATATGAAATAATTCTCTTTATATTTGAATACAAGAGGGAGAGATAAAATTTATCTCTCCCTCTTGTGTATTGTTGTGTTTAGTATTTTCATACATAGAAATCTCGTTAGAGATTTTCAAGGAAAACAGGAGAATGAATTTCTTTTTTTGTTTGGTAAGAAAAAAATAGAGAAAAAGAGTTGCGGTGTTTCTTTAAATATATTACCTTTGCACCGCAATTGCCACAATAGCTCAGTTGGTAGAGCATTTCATTCGTAACGAAAAGGTCCCGGGTTCGAGTCCCGGTCGTGGCTCAGGAAAAGAGATTCAACTTACTTTTCAAATAGTTGAATCTCTTTTCTTTTTATATAAAAGTTTAGAAATCATCATATATAGCTTTTACGATTGAGGTATAATCGAGTCTTTGGTTGGCTTTGAAAGTTCTGTTGGTTATTCATGGGTATCGGTTTTGAGAGAATGAAAATAGTAAAAGTCTGTGTTTAGGGTAGATAAGGTAGAGGTGAATTTTTTTTGTAATTTTCTTAGGAAAGATGTTGCGTAGAAATAAAAAAAGATCTATCTTTGCCGTCGCAAAACGAAACTGGTGCGGTAGTTCAGCTGGTTAGAATACATGCCTGTCACGCATGGGGTCGCGGGTTCGAGTCCCGTCCGCACCGCAGTAAAGAGATAAAATTCTTTATAACCAATTAAAATGGTGCTTGTAGCTCAGTTGGTTAGAGCATCGGATTGTGGTTCCGAGGGTCGTGGGTTCGAGCCCCATCTAGCACCCCAAAAGAAAAGGCGAGAGTTATTTACTCTCGCCTTTTCTTTTAGAGGGAAGTCTCTCAAATGAGATATTACATTTTTCTCCTGTGTTGCGTTAGCGAAATTATCGGCTGAGTCCTAAAAATATCAATGATTATACTTTTGTGAATGAGGGCTGGACTGGGTAAGGAGAAATAAAAAATTCTATTTCCCATTTTGTTTGGGCTAAACCTGTGTTTATATTTGTGGAATATAGGAGGTGTTTTGGCAAAAAAACTTAAACAAGTTTAGGTTTTTGCAGTTGACTTTCGCTATATTTGTAAAATATAGGATGCGGTTCGGCAGAGTCAAATTGGAAATGTGATTTCCGTTTGCCTTTGCGCTCACCTTTCGCTATATTTGTCAAAACTAATCAAAGTATGGGACAAAATTTTGGATTTGTAAAAGTGGCAGCGGCGATTCCTCGTGTGGAGATAGCCGATTGTATATATAATGAGAGAGAAATATATAATCAGATAATAGAGGCTGTTCATCGAAATGTACAAATTATTGTTTTCCCGGAACTTTCTATAACAGCCTACACTTGCGGCGATTTATTCGGCCATACGCTTTTATTGGAACAGGCTCGAAAGGCTTTGTCTCTGTTGGTGGAGGAGACTAGCGATTATCCGATATTATGTATCGTGGGAATGCCTGTGGCTGCTGGGAATTGTTTATATAATTGTGCCGTAGTATTCCAATCGGGTAAAATATTGGGAGTCGTTCCCAAAAGCTATTTGCCCAATTATAAGGAATTTTATGAGGAACGTTGGTTTACTTCTGGTATTTCGGCAACGATCGATACTATTGAACTATGTGGTGATAGAGTTCCGTTCGGTACAGATTTATTATTTGAGAGTGCGGGTGTCGTCGTGGGAGTAGAATTGTGCGAAGATTTGTGGGTTCCTATACCTCCCAGTTCCTACCTTGTACAGCAAGGTGCAGATATTATAGTAAATTTGTCGGCTACGAATGAGTTGATAGGGAAACACTCTTATCTTCTTTCTCTTGTCCGGCAACAATCGGCGAGGTGTGTGGCCGGATATGTTTATGCTTCGGCCGGATTCGGAGAGTCTTCTACCGATTTGGTATTTGCAGGGAATGGCCTTGTTGTAGAGAATGGTAGTATTCTTGCCGAATCGAAGCGTTTTTCTTCAACGCCTCAACTTGTAGTAAGTGAAATCGATGTGGAGCGGTTGCGTACGGAGAGAAGAGTGATGACTTCGTTTGCAAAGGGTGCTTGGGCACATGGCAGAGATGCACGTTTCATTCCGTTTGTCTTGACCGATATTCCATTGCGGTTGACTCGTAAGGTGGGGGCTTTCCCTTTTGTGCCTTCCGATTCGTTTGTCTTGAACGAACGTTGTGCCGAAATACTCGATATACAAAGTTCGGGGTTAGCCAAGAGGTTAGTACATACCCAAGCTCAAAGTGTGGTTCTCGGTATTTCGGGCGGTTTAGATTCGACATTGGCTTTGTTGGTCGCAGTCAGAACACTCGATAAACTCGGTTGGAATCGAGAGAAGATAATAGGTGTGACTATGCCGGGATTTGGGACAACAGGTCGTACCTATCATAATGCTATGATGTTAATGCGTTCGTTGGGTATAACTATTCGGGAAATTTCTATTCGGGAGGCTTGTGAGCTTCATTTTAAAGATATTGACCACGATATTTCAATCCAAGATATTACTTACGAAAATTCCCAAGCGCGGGAACGTACACAAATTTTGATGGATATAGCGAACCAGACCGGAGGATTGGTTATAGGAACCGGGGATTTGTCTGAATTGGCATTAGGTTGGGCCACATATAATGGTGATCACATGTCGATGTATGCTATCTCAACAAGTATTCCCAAAACTTTGGTTAAGTATTTGGTGAGCTGGGTTGCCGAGAATGAGCTGGTAGGCGAGGCGCGGGATACGTTGATCGATATTGTCAATACTCCTATTAGTCCAGAATTGATACCTGCCGATGAAAATGGAGAGATAAAGCAGAAGACCGAGGATTTGGTAGGTCCCTATGCTCTGCATGATTTTTTCTTGTATAATATGTTGCGATTCGGTTTCTCTCCTGCCAAATTATATTTCCTTGCCCAATATGCTTTCGAAGGGGTGTATGAGCCGGATACGATAAAAAAGTGGCTGAAAATATTCTGTCGGAGATTTTTTAATCAACAATTCAAGAGGTCGTGTCTTCCCGATGGTCCAAAGGTGGGAACGGTAAGTCTTTCTCCTCGCGGGGATTGGCGGATGCCTAGTGATGCGTCGAGTGCCATGTGGCAGAAAGAGTGTGACGAGTTATAATCTGTTTTTCCTGCTTACTGGTCGGTCTGAGGAATTTTTTCTTTGGATAAAGAGCTTTTTGTAGAAATTGTATCGTTGGGTAATATTGTGTTCCGTGGAATAGAATCGGATTGTATATCTTTGGTTTTACCGTTGTTTTTGGGATTTTTTCTAAATAAGTCTCCCCAACGGTTAAAATCGTGACGCAACATGATCCCTACGCCTTGTGTCGTCAATGCCGATTTGATGTAATAATTGCGGTCGTTATAATGATTATAGGCCTTCAATCGTATCGTTCCGCTTTTATTCAGCAAATATTCCAAATCGAAATCTCCGATGAATGTATTGTTATTGACCGTGTTGTCTCTATATCCGAAGCTCCCGTTGAAAATCAATCGATTGTTCAGTAGCTGGCTGGATAGGGCAAGCTCCACCTCCATATCGGAAAAATCACCTTTTTCACTACGGAAGTTTGGCGAAATATTCCAGTTTTCGCTTAATTGTCCCAGAATGTTACCTAATTGAGAAGATAAGGTCGAGGAAGCGACAGAGACAAGTTCGTTATTTCTACTTTGCCCCATATTCATGAAGTCCGGAGTGTAGAACCTATTCAAGGCCAATAGATAGATGATCTGACGGTTCATCATGTCGTTTGTACTGATGATACTACGTACCCGTCTGTCTACGTCTTGGGTCAAAGTAGGGAATGCTATGTCGAAGTTTAGGTCTGGTCGACGTACGTCTCCGGATACATTCAAAATAGTTTGTACGGGTACTGTCGTTCTTGATAATTCTTTGTCATTGGCGAAGTTTTCATCGAGATCGAGCAGATTGGCCGAAAGGGAGTAAATAGCCGATATATCTAAGTTGGTAGCCATAGGATCCCCGTGGAAAGAAACTCGGCTTCCTTCTTTAATAGAGAAGTCTCGTGTAATGATATCTTGCAAGCTGAAATTGTAACTCCCTTTTTCTAAGACATAGGAACCATATAATTTTATATCGCCGTCCATTGAATTATATTCCAGTAATATACTGCCCTGACCGGTCGCTTTTATCATATCTCCGGTAGATTTGTCCATGATTAGGTTCATTTGGGCTTGGTTGGTTGCTTCTATTTGCAGATTTAAATTTAATGCACTACTGTTTTGTATTTTACTGTTCTCCATCATGCGGGCATTGTTCTTAATGACAATGCTATCGGCTTGGAGCTCTCCTATCTTTGTGTTCTGTTTTCCTGAATTGGTGAAAGTAATAAAGTCATAATCTCCGGCAGCTTCCGATCCTGATAGGACGAAGGTGAATTTCGACTGGTCTCCGGTGGACATATTTACGTCGATTTGGGTTTGTCCCAGACTTCCTTTTATCATAGTAGAGCCTGTCCCGTAAATGGTTCCATAATATATGGGGCTTTGCCTTTCTGTCATATCGTAGGACAGGAAATCTTGGGCTTCGGTTATGGCAATATCGTAACTTACATCTTTGAAATTATGATGTTCTATCCAACCCGAACCTTTTGCCGTATGTTTCAATTTATCATAAATCGTAACGTTGTCAAACCAAATACGGGTAGGGGATAAATGAATACTATCGGATAGATTGTACCGAGTGTTCAAATATTCAATACCGAAATCTAAATTTTCGACATAAGCATCACCGGTAACATTTAGGGCCTTGAATCTTCCGAAAAAGTCTATGTGTCCGCTGGCTATTCCCGATATGTCGCTCATAACGGTAGAAACAAATGGTCGAAGGAATGCAATATTCAATTTATCGGGATCGAACGAAAGAGAGAGAGAGTCTTTTGTCGGAAATATATATCCGTCGATATAAGTTTGTTTATCTTCTTTATTTTCGATGAACCCTTTCATGAGAATACCTTGATTGTCGTTATCCCACATGCTGAATAGATGTAAGTCCCCGAAGATCGCTTCATTGTAGGAGAAATCTTTTACATCGAATTGTTCAGTACTTAATCGAGGTGCGCCTGTCAATAGATGTGTAGCTAACAAATTTCCAGTAGCGTTACCCCCGAAAGTGACATTTTTTATATTGAGTGTACCGAAAATATAATCGAGGTCTACGTCGTTGAGTTGTATTTTCAATTCGTCTTCTTCTCGGTTGGAGGCGATACCGTCTATAAGTATATATTGGGGAGCATGTGATATTTCAAAATCATTGATTTCTATTTGTTTCTCACAATAGGAAATATCCGAAGGGCTCATTTGCCAAATAGTATCGTTGAAAATAAGAGTGGAAGGATTGATGTGAGTTTGTATTTGTAATTTATTCCCTTCGTGGGTTCGTGAAAAATGGGTCGATGTATTCAATTCTCCATAAAATGTCGATTGGGTGTCGTTATTCCAGTTGAGTACAAGGTCGAGACTGTCTCGATAGGCCTTGCTTCTAAGGCTCCATGTCGTTCGTATTTGTTTTTTATTGTAGGAGTTCGTTTCTATGAATAAAGCCATTTCGGTGGAATCTTTTCGTGCTGAAATGAATGCATCTTCGATATGACTTTTTTTATACCAGAGATGGGGAATCGTTCCGGTTATGAGGGCTGTGTTTCGGAGGCTATTCATTTCACCTTCGATAATAGCTCTATCTGTGAATGTAACAGGTAGTTCGAGCACTTGTGCCATGTGTATATTAGGCTCTACGGTAAATCTGAATTTAAAATTATTCGGTTGTTGATTTTTTTTGTGTTCTGTTTTTTTAGGTTGGTTCTCTTGGAATGGGAATATAGATGGAAGGGATTCCGATAACAGTGTTTGTAAAGATTTTTGTAGAGTAGAGAATTTGTAATTACCTTCAATCCAACCGTTAATATAGTCCGAAGTAACAGCTATACTTTGTGGAGTGTTTTGGTTATGAGCTTCTATATTGAATTTATTTAGTCTGAATGTATCGTCGTTGTTTGTAAAAGATAAACTATCGATAGATAAGAGGCCTTCTGCGTTGTCCAAATTGTTCCCTGTAAATTTGGCGACTACATTGAATCCTAACTTGGAATTTTTATACTTGGGCATTAGTTTTAAAGCCGATACATTGAGGTCTCGTGCCTGTAAGACGAGGTCGAATTCGGAGTCTTTATCTTTTAAGACAGAAAGACCATTGACTCGGAGTTTTCCATTCGGATCGTTAATTTCGATTATACCATTATATCGATTGTCCCCGAACTCACCGTTAAGCATGATGTTTTCGTAAGGATATCCTTTGTATTCAAAATAGCTGATTCCCCCGACCACTTTGCCGGTTGGGGCCTGATATTTGGCTTTTTTACTGTCGAGTTCGACTTTGAAAATAATTTCGCCATAAGGATTTCCTTCGGTGAATAGTCCATTTAGATTAAATTTTTTCGATTCTATCAATCCGCTGTATCGAGTCGTATTCAGACTATTGTTTTGGTTGATGGATATATCGGAATGAACAGAGCCGAGATCTGTTTCTAATGTTCCGCAGGCTGTCAGATTTTGGTTTTGGTTCGAGATATTACCGGTGAAATGAATTGTACCTAACCGGGAAATAGTTTTACATTGTTCTTCGGTTAGAAAAGGTAATTTGGAAGAAATATCGGCCAATCCCGAAGATGAAGCGTTTAATGTGATAGGGTCGCAGAGTATATCTCGTTTTTGTGGATTTGTTATGTTTTTCACGGATATTTGACTGTGAGCGATGATATCTTCTTTCCCGAAATTAAAATCAAAGGTATGGAAATATAGATTGTTTGGAGTTCCTGTCAGATGCATCGAAATGAGTATCGGAGTATTTATTTTTTCCAATACCGGGATAAAGGCAGCTATATCGCTGGGATTAATTAGGGATTTCGTTATCTGTAAAGAGAATCGTGTTTGGTCGTAGAAGTGTTCGGCCGAGAGTGTATCGGGCAGCGTGGCGATAATTGGTTTGATTTCGATACGGCTATGGGGTAATTGTATTTTAAAGTCAGATAACCTTGCTTGTTGTCGGTTGGCTTCGAATTTAAATTGTAGACGATTTAAAGAAAAACCCGATTGCTCGTCGAATCCCAATCGCTTGATGGAGATATTTACTGAGTCTTCCGATAGTGCTTTGATAGATAGTTTTGACAATAAGTTTCTCAAATCGATATGGTTCGGGTCGAATTGTCCGCGTCGTATGGGTGCGGATAATATGTCGTATTTGATTTTTCCACGGCGTATGATCGCATTGTTTATTTTGAAATTTATTTTCTTTTTCGGTGTATTCTTATTGCTTTTGAAAGCGTCGATAATAAATTGCAGGTTTGTTTCAGAGCTTGGAGTCTCTTTTGTTATGCGGGCATCCAGACCGAATAGCTGTATATTCGTGAAAACCAATTCTCGATCGACGAGTAAATCTGAAAGGGAGATACCGGCCGATATTTTATTGGCATATAATAAAGTGTCTCCATTTAAGTCGGGTATATATGCACCGAACAGCTCTAACTTATTGAATGGTGATATTTGTATTCGGTCGATAGTTATGTTTGTATCTAAAAGTGCGGATAGCTCTTTTATGCCGATGTACCTGACTTTATCCTGTATGTTGGGGATAGATAACAAGATATAGCCAAGTGTATATATCGCTATGATAGAGAATATAACGATATGCACAAATATCCGAAATGCAGAATAGATTTTCCTCATCTTTATAAGTATGCAAAAGTAGTGTTTCCTTTTGAAAGTAGCGATAGGATGCTTAGCTTTTCTTTTTTATTAATGTATGAAATAATTATAAAAGTCAAATGGTTTTACCGATGAAATATGTACTTTTGCAGACCTCGATTTGATGAAGGATTGAAAGGAGTAAATGTATATGAGCATAACTATTTTAGGTATAGAATCTTCGTGTGACGATACTTCTGCCGCAGTTATTCGCGATGAGGTCATGCTGTCGAATGTGATTGCTAGTCAAGCGGTTCACGAGGCTTATGGAGGGGTTGTTCCTGAATTGGCATCTCGGGCGCACCAACAGAATATTATTCCGGTTGTGTCGGAGGCTTTAAAACGTGCGGGGGTGACTCCGGAGGATTTGAGTGCGGTGGCGTTCACCAGAGGCCCCGGACTTATGGGGTCTTTGCTCGTCGGAACTTCTTTTGCCAAAGGTTTTACGACAGCATTGAATATTCCTCTCGTCGATGTCAATCATTTGCAAGCTCATGTTATGGCTCATTTTATCAAACGGTCTCCCGATGATAACACTCAGCCTCCCTTCCCGTTTTTGTGTTTACTCGTTTCGGGGGGGAATTCGCAAATCATAAAAGTAGAGTCTTATAATGAAATGACTGTTATCGGACAAACGATAGACGATGCTGCCGGTGAAGCTTTTGACAAATGTGCCAAAGTAATGGGATTGCCTTATCCGGGAGGCCCGGTTGTAGATAGATTGGCGAAGGAAGGGAATCCCAAAGCGTTTGCACTAAGTAAACCTCACATACCCGGTTTTGATTATAGTTTCAGTGGACTGAAAACTTCCTTTTTATATTTATTGAGAGACAAAATAAAAGAAGACCCCGATTTCATCGAAAAAAACAAGTGTGACTTGTGTGCATCGTTGCAGACTACGATTGTGGACATTTTGATGGACAAACTTTATAAGGCCGTTAAACAAACCGGAATAAAGCATGTGGCTGTTGCCGGGGGCGTTTCGGCGAACTCTGCTGTGAGGGCTGCTTTTGAAGATTATGCCCGAAAGTATGGTTGGACAGTTTATCTGCCGCCCTTCTCTTTTACGACCGATAATGCGGCTATGGTGGCTATTACGGGTTATTATAAATATTTGGATAAAGAGTTTTGTGATATAGCGAAGGCTCCTTTTGCTCGGGTTGAATTATAAATACGAATGAAATGAATGTCGAGATTATTGTTATCGGCGATGAGTTGTTGATCGGACAGGTGACCGATACGAATTCTGGGTGGATTGCTCGGGAGCTGAATCATATAGGGTGGGAGGTTACCGAGATAACGACAGTTAGAGATAGGTCTCGGGAAATAACCGATGCTCTGAATAGCTCGTTCGGTAGGGTCGATGTCGTTTTGATGACCGGCGGATTGGGCCCGACGAAGGACGATATTACAAAGCAGACTCTTTGCGATTATTTCGGTGGAAAGTTGGTATTCGATGAATCGGTATTCGCCAATGTGGAAACCATTTTTCGTCGTCGTAAATTGACGATGAATGAAAGTACGCGCAATCAAGCCTATGTTCCTAATGTGTGTACAGTTATTCAAAATCCCGTGGGTACGGCTCCTGTCATGTGGTTTGAAAGAAATGGCAAGGTATTGGTGTCTATGCCGGGTGTCCCGACAGAAATGAAGACCGTCATGAAAGAGGCGGTTATAAGTCGTTTGAGGGAGTATTTTCAAGATCATTCGTCTATCTTGCATCGCACTTGTTTAGTGAAAGATTTTACGGAATCGAGGTTGTCCGAAACTTTATCCGACTTTGAAGCGCAATTGCCGGCGTGTATCAAACTTGCCTATTTGCCTACGCCGGGAGTGATTCGGTTGAGACTGACTGCTCGTGGCGATGAAGAGTCATATTTGCAGAAGATTATCGATGATGAGTTTTTTAAATTGAGGACTATATTGGGTAGCCATCTGTTTTGTGGTTCGGATACAACTCTCGCAGGAGCATTAGGGTCGATATTAACCGAAAGAGGAGAAACGTTGGCGACAGCCGAAAGTTGCACGGGAGGAAATATAGCTCA
Source organism: Barnesiella sp. B2-R-119 (assembly GCF_023656675.1). NCBI lineage: Bacteria > Pseudomonadati > Bacteroidota > Bacteroidia > Bacteroidales > Barnesiellaceae > Barnesiella > Barnesiella sp. B2-R-119. The sequence goes on along the minus strand of NZ_JAMOKL010000002.1, from coordinate 372,141 downwards.
TGAAATAACAAGGGTAGCGGGTAGTTCGGTCTATTTTAAAGGTAGTGTCGTGGCTTATTCCAACGAGGTGAAAGCACGCGTTTTGAATGTGTCGTCGGAGACATTATCGGGTTTTGGCGCTGTGAGTAGGGAGACCGTCTTGCAAATGGTATCGGGGGTACAAAGATTGTTGTCTTCCGATTGTGCGATAGCGACTTCTGGAATAGCAGGTCCAGGTGGAGGTAGCGTTGAGAAACCGGTAGGAACGGTGTGGATTGCAGTTCGGTATGGCGAGCGAAGCGAGGCTGAATGTTTTTGTTTCGAAGGCGATAGAGAGCAAGTAATTGCACGTGCGACCCAATCGGCTTTGTTGATGTTGATACAACTGATGACAAAATAGAACTGAATAAAAAAGTTCCGATTTTAATACCTTAAAAATTTGGAACATATTTCTAAAATGCTTTACTTTGCACTCTGTTTGCGAAAGCAGTAAGAAAAAACAAATAAAATAATAGATAGCGATGTCAAAGATTTGTCAAATTACAGGGAAAAAAGCAATGGTTGGCAACAACGTTTCGCACTCAAAAAGAAGAACGAAAAGAAGATTTAATGTCAACCTCTTTACAAAGAAATTTTATTGGGTAGAACAAGATTGTTGGATCACGCTTACACTTTCGGCTGCCGGTCTTCGTACAATCAATAAAATGGGATTAGATGCAGCTATCAAGCAAGCTGCCGGAAATGGGTATTTAACAGAAATAAAAATGTTATATTAAGATATGGCAAAGAAAGCAAAAGGTAATAGGGTTCAAGTAATTCTTGAATGCACGGAACACAAGGCGAGTGGTATGCCCGGAACATCGCGTTATATTACTACTAAGAACAGAAAAAATACCACAGAAAGATTGGAGTTGAAAAAATACAATCCCATCTTGAAAAGAGTTACTGTACATAAAGAAATAAAATAAGGAAGGATTGAACCATGGCAAAGAAAACAGTTGCATCGTTGCAAAAAGGCGAAGGCCGTACTTATTCTAAGGTGATAAAAATGGTAAAATCGCCGAAAACAGGGGCTTATACTTTCCAAGAGGAAATGGTTCCGAATGACGCAGTTAAAGATGTACTTAGTAAGTAAGTCATAATTAGCGTAATATAAAGAAACTTTCTTATACGAAATGTGTAAGGAAGTTTTTTTTTACCATGATAATTTTATAGCTTTGCATATCCACCGGGGTAACTGCGTATAGTTACTTTTCTTAAAAATTTTATATATGGGATTGTTTGATTTCTTTTCGAAAGAGAAAAAGGAAACCTTGGATAAGGGATTATCTAAGACCAAAGAGGGCGTATTTTCCAAGTTAGCGCGTATTGTTGCCGGGAAGTCGCAAGTCGATGAGAATATATTGGACGATTTGGAAGAAGTATTGATCACGTCTGATGTCGGAGTGGAAACTACACTTCGTATTATAGACCGAATAGAGAAACGGGTGGCTCGTGACAAATACATAAATACGAACGAATTAAACTCAATTCTCCGGGAAGAAATCACAGCGTTGCTAACCGAAAACGATGTTGAGGATGCCGGTGAATTTTCTGTCCCCGAAGGGAAAAAACCGTATGTAATCATGGTTGTCGGGGTGAATGGTGTAGGCAAGACTACAACTATCGGTAAGTTGGCATATCAATATAAAAAGAGAGGGAATAGTGTTTATTTGGGAGCTGCCGATACGTTTCGTGCCGCTGCGGTCGAGCAGTTGATGATATGGGGTGAACGGGTTGGAGTCCCTGTCGTGAAACAAAAAATGGGAGCCGATCCGGCATCCGTGGCGTTCGATACGTTGAGTTCGGCGAAGGCGAATAATGCCGATGTGGTAATTATCGATACGGCAGGTCGTTTGCACAATAAATTGAATTTGATGAACGAGTTGACCAAAATAAAGAAAGTAATGGAGAAAATCGTTCCCGGTGCTCCTCATGAAATCTTGTTAGTATTGGACGGCTCCACAGGTCAGAATGCTTTTGAGCAAGCCAAGCAGTTTACTGCCGCGACCGAGGTGAACGAGTTGGCCATAACGAAACTCGATGGTACAGCTAAAGGTGGTGTGGTCATAGGTATATCCGATCACTTTAAGATACCGGTTAAGTACATAGGGCTGGGTGAAGGCATAGAAGATTTGCAGGTGTTCCGCCGTAAGGAATTTGTGGACTCGTTGTTCGGAGATTGATATTCGTGAGTTTTTAGGATAGACGGCTGGGTGGTCTTGCAAAGGCTTCATAGCCGTATTTTTGTGTAATGACAATGATAAAAAATAGCGTTGATATTATTACGTTGGGTTGTTCGAAAAATCTAGTGGATTCCGAACGATTGATGCATCGTTTCTCAGAAGCCGGTTATAAGGTGAGACATGATCCTGAAAAAGTTTCGAGTGAGTTTGTCGTAGTGAATACTTGTGGCTTCATTGGAGATGCCAAAGAAGAATCTATCGAAATGATTTTACAAATGGTCGAAGCTAAAAAAGCTCATAAGATACATCATCTTTATGTGATGGGTTGTTTGTCTCAACGTTATCGGGAAGAACTGGAAACCGAGATACCCGAGGTCGATAAGTTTTATGGAAAATTCGACTGGACTGATTTGTTGACAGATTTGGGATCGCAAATTTCCGAGGAGAAAGATTTCGGGCGTATACTGACAACTCCGCCTCATTATGCCTATGTGAAAATTGCCGAAGGTTGTAATCGATTTTGTTCTTATTGTGCTATTCCTTTAATTACAGGGCGCTTCGTTTCTTATCCTATGGAACAGTTGCTCGACGAGGTGAAGAGCTTGGTTTCGCAGGGCGTGAAAGAGTTTCAGATTATTGCTCAGGATTTATCTTCCTATGGACTTGATTTGTACGGGAAATTGAAATTACCGGAGTTAATCGATCGCATGGCGCAGATTCCGGGTGTGAAGTGGATACGGTTACACTATGCTTATCCGTCACAATTCCCTTATGAGATATTACCTGTTATACAGCGTCATGATAATGTTTGCAAATATCTCGATATCGCATTGCAGCATATCAGTGACCATGTGTTGGTAGATATGCGTCGGCATGTGACGAAGCAGGAGACTTATGATTTGTTGAAACGCATACGGACAGAAGTCCTTGGCATACATATTCGCACGACATTGATGGTGGGATATCCCGGTGAGACCGATGAGGATTTCGAGGAATTAAAGGAGTTTGTTCGGGAGGCTCGTTTCGAGCGTATGGGAGCGTTTGCCTATTCCGAAGAAGAGGGTACTTATGCGGCCAATCATTTTCCCGACTCTATCCCGGAGGAAGTGAAACAGGCCCGACTCGACGAGTTGATGGCATTACAAGAAGAAATAGCACTTGAAAGCAATGCTTCAAAGGTAGGTCAAATATTTGATGTGATAGTCGATCGGGAAGAGGAGGACTATTATGTGGGGCGTACGGAGTACGATTCTCCCGAGGTCGATCCCGAAGTGCTTATTGCAAAAGATCGTTTTCTGACTGTTGGAGATTTTTGTCGGGTAAAAGTCGTCGAAGCTCTGCCTTTTGAGCTTATGGCTGTTCCCGTGGAGTTGGATTGATAAGTCGGTGAGATATGGCGAAAGAGGTTGATTCTATACATTTACTATCTTGTGCTATTGAGGCGAGTTTGGGGAATGATTTCCCGGCTTTCGCTTTTCGTCTGCCGGGCGAAGATGGTTTTTATTGGGGCGCTTGTGAGCCTGATAGACTTATGACTCTTGCCGATGGCGTTTTCCCGGAAAAACAGGAGGGCTTCTTTTTCGCACCTTTTGTGGAAGGTGAGTTGCCTCGTTACTTTTTCCCTGTGAAGATACAACGGGCCGAAGAGATAAGTTTGGAGGCGTTGAATTACGGGGCGGGACAAACTTTGGCAAATTTGGAGATAAAACCGGTAGATAGTTCTTTTGAACAGTATGAAAAACAAGTAAATACGCTTGTTGCAGCAATGTCTCGTAAAGAGATAAAAAAGGCTGTTCTTTCCCGCACCGTCACATTGAACCGTCCGGTAGTTTCCGATGGGCAGCTGTTTTTTCGACTGGCTGCAAAATACGATTCGGCTTTTGTTTCGTGGGTCAATGTGCCCGGTGTAGGACGATGGATAGGAGCTACGCCCGAAACATTGCTCGATTGTGCCGGAGTGTCATTGACTACGATGGCTCTCGCAGGTACGCGAAAGGCGGGAGCGAAGGAGCCGTGGGGACAAAAAGAACAAGAGGAGCAACAAATTGTGACCGATTATATATCGAAGGTATTTAGAGATAAAGGTCTCGAACCAATTATCGGTGAGCGGTTTTCTCGCAAGGCAGGACAGGTGGAACATCTGTGTACGCCTATTTCTCTGAAAGTCGGTTCGGCAAATGGGAGATTGGCCGAGATATTGTCGGCGCTTCACCCTACGCCAGCTGTGGGTGGGTATCCCAAAGAACTTGCGATGGAATGGATTCGTCGAGTAGAACCGCATGAGCGCAGATATTATGGCGGTTATTTGGGCCCTATGTTCGGTGAGCATGTTCGTTTGTTCGTCAATCTTCGGTGCATGGAAGTAGACGATTCCCGATTGAGATTGTATGTCGGCGGAGGTTTGACCGATAAATCGGACCCGGAAAGTGAGTGGAAAGAAACCGAGGCGAAAGCGCAGACTTTACTGTCGATTATCAATGGTTATAAGTAGAGTGAATATGAAAACGACCGATAAACAGGGCTGTAATATTCTTGTCGCACTTTTGGCGGAGCATGGTGTAAAGCGTGTCGTTCTGTCGCCCGGATCGAGAAATGCTCCTTTATTAATGGCATTTTCGCGTACACCCGATATACAGGATTATGTCGTTGTCGATGAACGTACAGCGGCTTTTATGGCATTGGGTATGTCGCAACGTAGCGGTGAACCTGTGGCACTGGTTTGTACATCGGGAACAGCGTTACTCAATTATGCTCCGGCTGTTGCCGAGGCCTATTACCAACATATTCCGTTGATAGTTATTTCGGCGGATCGTCCTATGGAGTGGATCGATCAGGACGATAGTCAAACATTGCGGCAGTACGGCGCTTTGTCTCACTTTGTGAAACGTTCGTATAATTTACGGGCGGAACTATCTCTGCCGATGGACGGGTGGTACTTCAATCGTTGTATAAACGACGCTTTGTTAACGTCATTGTCGGGAGAAAAGGGCCCTGTTCATATTAATATCGCTGTTTCCGAGCCGCTCACGCAAGAAATGGATATGCCTTCCGTACGGGAACGTTTTGTTACTCGCATACCTTCGTCAAGCATTCCCGATGAGCAATCTATGAAACTTTTGTGCGATGAGTTTATGTCGGCTCGAAAGGTGTTGGTTTTAGTGGCTTTCTCACAGCCTGACGAGCAGTTGAGTCAAGCTCTTTTACGTTTAGCGGAATTGCCGCAGGTTGTCGTTCTTACCGAAAGCATAGCCAATGTGAGGGGGAAGAATTTGATACCTACGATCGATAGGGTTTATTCGGTAATCGATAAAGCGGAATGGGAAGATTATGCACCCGATTTGCTCATTACATTAGGCGGATCATTGGTGTCGCGTATGATAAAGGCTTTTTTACGGCAGCATAAGCCCAAGTTGCATTGGCGTATATCACAAGGCGATCATGTAATAGATACGATGCAATCGTTGACTTGCCATATCGATTCTCAGGCTGCATCGTTTTTAGAGGTGTTGTCTCGAAGTGTATTCCCGATAGAGAGCGACTACTCGATGCTGTGGCATAGGAAAGAGGTGATTGCTACTCGTTTGCACGACGATTATATCGCTCATGTCGAGTGGTGTGATTTGAAAGCATTTTCATTGATATTACCTGCGATTCCGCCGGGAACAGCATTGCAGCTTTCCAACGGTACTACGGTACGCTATGCCCAGTTGTTCAAGTGCGAACAGGTGTTGCGGAGCGATTGTAATCGGGGCGTGAGCGGTATAGACGGCTCCACCTCGACCGCTGCGGGTGCGGCTTGTGTGGGTGAGGGAATGACGGTGTTGATTACGGGAGATATGAGCTTTTCGTATGATGTAAATGGGTTATCATCGACTTATCTTTCTCCTCGGTTTAAAATTATCGTAATGTGTAATGGGGGTGGGGGAATCTTTCGATTTATTAAACCGACTTCCGATTTGCCCGAACTGGAAACTTGTTTTGAAATACATAGAGATATTTCGGTCGAGAAATATGCCGATTTGTTCGGACTTCGTTATTTCGAGCTCAATGATGAGAAATCGGCCGCAGAAGTACTTTCTCTCTTTTTTGCCGAAAAAGATCGGCCGGCTATACTGGCGGTCCACACCCCGAATGTTTATAATGCCGAGGTTTTGCGAGGATACTTCCGCCGGTCGAGACAATGATGATAATGATTAAAATTAAAAATATAAGAATATGAAACCGATAGATTGGAAAACGATTAAGGAGTATGAGGATATACTTTTCGATTATTATGATGGAATCGCGAAGATAACGATTAACCGCCCGCAAGTATATAATGCGTTTCGTCCGCAAACGAATTGTGAGATGCTCGATGCCATGTTTATTTGTCGGGAACGTTCCGATATTGGCGTTATCATTCTGACGGGAGCGGGAGACAAAGCGTTTTGTTCCGGTGGAGACCAGAAAGTGAAAGGAATTGGCGGTTATATCGATGAAAACGGTGTCCCGAGGTTAAATGTTTTGGATTTGCATAAAGCTATACGTTCCATTCCCAAGCCGGTTATCGCTATGGTCAACGGTTATGCGATCGGAGGCGGACATGTGTTGCATGTGGTATGTGATTTGACAATCGCTTCGGAGAACGCTCGATTCGGACAGACTGGCCCGAAAGTGGGAAGTTTCGACGGAGGATTCGGTTCGTCCTATTTAGCTCGTATCGTAGGGCAGAAGAAAGCGCGCGAAATATGGTTCCTATGTCGCCAATATTCAGCGAAAGAGGCAGAAGAAATGGGGCTGGTCAATAAAGTTGTTCCTTTCGACCGATTGGAGGAAGAGACAATCGAATGGTGTCGAACGATATTGAAACGTAGCCCGATGGCTATACGAATGATTAAGCGGGCGTTGAATGCCGAACTTGACGGGCAGCGGGGTTTGATGGAATTTGCCGGTGATGCCACTCTCATGTATTATCTCATGGAGGAGGCGCAGGAGGGCAAGAATGCTTTCCTTGAAAAGAGAGACCCCGATTTCCAGAAATTTCCCAAATTCCCCGGATAGATGTTAAAGGCAAGTTATACTCCTTATATACTTCATTTCAAAGTCCCTAGCGGAACTTCTCGGGGCGTTCTCACGCAAAAGGAGACCTATTTCTTGAAAGTGTGGGACGAGCATAATCCCGATTGTTTCGGGATAGGAGAATGCGCACTGTTTAAGGGATTGGGAGCAGACGATCGTCCTGATTATGAAGCTATGTTGCAAACGGTTTGTCGGGGTATCGACCGAATAGATGAAATAGATTTGTCTACATGGAGTTCTATCCGTTTTGGAGTGGAGACCGCCTTACTCGATTTGCAGCATGGCGGACGACGCATGATTTATCCGTCTGAGTTTACTGCCGGGAAACAAGCGATTGAAATAAACGGATTGATATGGATGGGCGATAAGCGCACTATGGCTTCCCGTATCGATGAGAAATTAGCGGCCGGGTTCTCTTGTATTAAGTTGAAAATTGGAGCGATAGATTTCGATGATGAATGTGAATTGCTGGCTGCAATCCGGCGACGATATCGCCGGGAGGATATAGAGTTGAGGGTCGATGCCAACGGTGCGTTCTCTCCTTATGATGCATTGGAACATTTGCAACGTCTTTCGGCTTATGATTTACATTCGATAGAACAGCCCATACGAGCCGGACAATGGGAGGCGATGGCTCGGTTGTGCGAAGAAACTCCTCTACCGATAGCTCTTGACGAAGAATTAATCGGGATAACCGATTCCACCGAGAAGTTAGCGTTATTGGAGACGATTTCTCCGCAATATATCATTTTGAAGCCTTCTTTGATAGGGGGATTTTCGGGTGCGGAAGAGTGGATTGAATTTGCTCGGAATTGTCGTGTGGGTTGGTGGATAACATCGGCATTGGAATCGAATGTGGGATTGAATGCAATTGCGCAATGGACGGCGACATTGCCTATAAATATGCCTCAGGGATTGGGAACGGGAGCTTTGTACACCAATAATATACCGTCACCGTTGGAGCAGATAGGAGATGAGTTGAGATATAATCCTGATAAAACTTGGATTTTTTCGATGGATTCATGGAAATAAGGCTAAATCATCGTATTTGTCGTAATCGAGAAGAGATACTCAATGCTTCTACACCCGAAGTGGCTGCTTTTCTCGATGAGTGGTTCGCACCTTCCGATTTTGTTTGGGGACATACTTCGGGATCGACCGGAACTCCAAAGCCGGTAAGATTACTGAAACGAGATATGGAGGCTTCGGCACGGTTGACCAATGACTTTTTCGATATTACCTGTCGTTCGGTAATGTTGTTATGCTTGTCGCCCGATTATATTGCCGGTAAAATGATGATTGTAAGAGCCTTGTTATCCGGTGCTGATTTGTTGGTCGTAACTCCTTCGTCGTTGCCTTTGACGACAATAGACGAGCCTATCGATTTTGCCGCGATGGTTCCGGTGCAAGTAGTCGAATCTTTGAAAAGTACGATGCAGAAATCAAGACTTTCTCGTATAACGTCTCTAATAATAGGTGGTGCACCTTTATCTCCCGGTACTGAGGTGGAGCTGGAAAAACTTCCTGTCGATATGTATGCTACTTATGGTATGACCGAGACAGTTTCGCATGTCGCATTACGCCGTATCGGTGACTCTTTGTCGTTATATTGTGCGTTGGGTGGTATATCTTTTTCGATAGATGAACGAAATTGTTTAATCATTCACGCTCCGCACTTTTCTGTAAAAGAGTTTGTAACGAATGATGTGGTTGAGTTGGTAGATTCTCGGAATTTTCGATGGATAGGACGGTATGACCATGTGATCAATACGGGAGGGATAAAGGTTTTTCCAGAGTTGATCGAAAAGAAAATAGCAGGTCTGTTTACACGCCGTTTTTTTGTAACGTCTTGTGACGACCTGAAATGGGGTGAATCGGTTGCTCTCGTTATAGAAGGCGAGGCTTTGTCTCTGGAACAAGAAAAAATATTGCTGGAAAAGATTCGGGCAAAAGTAAATAAATATGAGTTCCCACGTAAAGTATTGTATGTGCAGAAGTTTAAGGAGACGTCTTCGGGAAAAGTTATACGGAATATTTAGTCCTTTTTCTTCGTTGAGAAAGAATTAGAAATATAAAATTTATGATTTTATTTTGATAGTAATAAAAATGTATTTGTATTAACTTGTCTTGCCGAATACTCAAATTATATTTACCTTTATTGCAAATTTAATATATCTCTAACATTTTAATATTTTACCATGAAATTTTTTCAAAATTTAGTATGGGTAGCCATTTTTTTGTTATCGGGTACAGTGGCCGCTCAAACACCTGTTTATCTTGATGAAACCAAGCCGATGGAAGACCGAATAGAGGATGCTCTGTCGAGAATGACGCTCGAAGAAAAAGTGGCATTGTGCCACGCACAATCCAAATTCAGTTCACCGGGAGTGCCTCGTTTGGGATTGCCCGAAAATTGGATGACCGACGGTCCTCATGGAATTCGAGCCGAGGTCATTTGGGACGAATGGGACCAAGCAGGGTGGACGAACGATTCTTGTATGGCATTCCCGGCATTGACTTGTTTGGCAGCGACTTGGAATCCTGAGATGGCTCTGTTGTATGGCAAATCGATAGGCGAGGAAGCGCGATATAGAAATAAGAATGTATTATTGGGACCGGGTGTCAATATCTACCGTACTCCGTTGAATGGTCGTAATTTTGAATATATGGGAGAGGATCCCTATTTAGCTTCGGAGATGGTGGTTCCTTATATCGAAGGGGTACAGTCTAACGGGGTAGCAGCCTGTGTGAAGCATTATGCGTTGAATAATCAGGAATACGATCGGCATGCTGTCAATGTGGAGGTTAGTGACCGGGCTTTATATGAAATTTATCTTCCAGCGTTTAAGGCTGCTGTACAAAAAGGAAAGGCTTGGGCTATTATGGGAGCCTACAATCGTTATAAGAATCAATATTGTTGTCATAACCAATATTTGTTGAACGATATTCTCCGAAAAGAATGGGGATTTGATGGTGTCGTAGTATCGGATTGGGGTGGAGTATTCAATACGATGGAGGCTGCTTATAATGGTTTGGATATGGAGTTCGGGACTTGGACAGATGGTTTGACGAATGGTAAAGGAGATGCGTATAGCAATTACTATTTGGCACAACCGTTTCTTGATTTGTTGAAAAACGGAACGATTCCGGAGTCTGTTGTCGATGGCAAAGTTCGAAATATATTGCGTCTGATGTTTCGTACTACGATGAATCGAAACAGACCTTACGGTTCTTTCAAAACCCCGGCTCATGCTTCTGCTGCTCGTAAAATCGCCGAGGAGGGCATTGTGTTGTTACAGAACAAAAATAATGTATTACCCATTCGTTTGTGCGAAACCAAACGCATCTTGGTTGTCGGAGAGAATGCGATAAAGATGATGACGGTAGGTGGCGGAAGCTCTTCGTTGAAAGCCCAATATGAGATATCCCCATTGGACGGATTGAAGGCAAGAGTCGGAGATGCTGCTGAGGTGATGTATGCTCGTGGATATGTCGGTAATATCGATGGATCTTATAATGGGGTGGTTTCCAAAGTCAATCTTGCTGAATCTCGGTCTGCCGATGAATTGCTCGATGAAGCTGTAAATAAAGCGAAGTCGGCCGATTATGTCGTTTTTGTCGGCGGTTTGAATAAAAATAGCCACCAAGATTGTGAAGGTGGAGATCGCACATCGTATGGGCTCCCTTATGGTCAAGACCGAGTTATCGAGGCTTTGTCTCAGGCCAATCCCCGCACGATAGTCGTATTGATTTCGGGAAACAGTGTGGCGATGCCGTGGATAGATCAGGTCCCTGCCATCGTCGAAGGTTGGTATTGTGGTAGTGAAGCCGGTAACGCATTGGCTTCTATATTGGTGGGCGATGTCAATCCTTCCGGGAAACTCCCGTTCAGTATGTATGCCAAATTGGAAGATTATCATGCTCATTCATTCAATGATTCGATTGTTTATCCGGGGTTGAATCACCAACAAATTTATAAAGACGATATTTTTGTAGGCTATCGTTGGAGCGATCTTCACAAGAAAATACGACCGATGTTCAGTTTCGGTCACGGATTGAGCTACACGACATTTGAATATGGTAAAGCCGAGATCGATAAGAAAGTCGTGCAACAAGGTGAAAGCCTCCGGGTTCGTATCCCTGTAACCAATACAGGCAATAGATTTGGGGCTGAAATCGTTCAGTTGTATGTGAGTGATTTGAAATCGAGTTTACCCCGTCCGAAGAAAGAATTGAAAGGATTTAAGAAAGTTGATTTACAGCCGGGAGAAAGTCAAATCGTAGAGTTTGAGATAGAGGAGTCGAAGCTCTCTTATTTTGATGATAAGAAACATGCCTGGGTTGCGGAACCCGGGAAGTTCGAAATATTGATAGGAGCTTCTTCGAGTGATATAAGATCGAAGGTCGCGTTTGAGTTGGAATAATTAATCTGTGTAAAACAAAGCACTCTCGACAAATTTGTCGAGAGTGCTTTGTTTTACTTATTATAGCCCAAGTGGGATATTATCCGAATTTGCTAATTTTTCGTAACCGTTCTTCATCTATAATTTGTATGCGTCGGCCATCGACTGTTATGATTTTTTCGTTTGTAAAACTCGATAGGGTGCGTATGGCGTTAGATGTGGTCATGTTCGATAAGTTAGCTAAATCTTCACGAGCCATATAGATGTTGAGTGTAAGTCCATCTTCTTCGACACCGTAATTTTCTTTAAGTACCAATAAGGATTCGGCTAATCGTCCTCGAATATGTTTTTGTGTGAGATTGACTGTGCGGGCATCCGAAATGCCTAAATCGTTGGATAGTTCTTTAATGAAAAACCAAGCCAAGCCGTTATTTTTGCGAATATGTTCTTCTACTAACGGCATGGGCAAGAATCCCACAATAGAATTTTCAATGGCTGCTGCTGCCGTTACATAAGGTTCGCGAGAGAAATATGCCCGATAGCCGAAATATTGAACCGGTCGAATTAATCGAATAATTTGGCTCCTGCCACCAACGCCGTCTTTGTAAATTTTTACTTTACCTTTTAATAAGCACATTAGTTGTGCGGGATCTTCTCCCTCACTGTAAATAATTTCATTCTTTTTGAAATTCTGAGTTTTAAAGTTTTCGGCGATAATGCGTTTTTCCTCATTTTCAAGTAGAGCCCAAAAATCAGACATTTCTTGTTGTAGTATGGATTCTAATGTGCTTTTTTTAACCATTTGCCTTATAGCTATGTTTTACAGCACAAAAATATATAAAAAATTGATACATTGTTCCTTAAAAGAGGAAAAACTATAATATTTAATAGTAAATCGGGATTTATATCAATAAAAAATAAGGAGCGAAAAAATCATTTACGCTCCTTATTTGTATAAAGAAAAAGTGTCCTTATAGGCTGTTATTTATAAGATATCGTTCGGCATCCATTGCCGCTTTACAACCCGATGCCGCCGCAGTGATAGCCTGTCTATACCGGGGATCTGCGACATCTCCGGCAGCGAATACACCTTCTATGTTAGTTTCGGTTGTGTGAGGTGCAGTAACTATATATCCGTTTTCATCGAGGGTAATGGAATGTTTGAATATATCTGTATTGGGTTTGTGTCCAATGGCAAGGAAAAATCCATCTATGGGTAAATCGTAACGCTCTTCATGCGCTGTGTCTTTGCCTTTAACCAAATGTACTCCTTCCACTCCGTTTTCTCCGAACAATCCTTCGGCCTGAGTTTCAAATAAGATTTCTATGTTAGGATTTTCATTGACACGGCGTTGCATGATATTGGAGGCTCTTAGAAAGTTTTTTCTGACGATTAAGTAAACCTTAGAGGCTAAGTGGGAAAGGTATTCTGCTTCTTCGCAAGCCGTATCGCCTCCACCTATTACTGCGACTATTTTTTTTCGGTAGAAAAATCCATCGCAAGTAGCGCAGGCCGACACTCCCATACCTGCATATTTAACCTCATCTGGGAGTCCTAAATATTTGGCCGAAGCACCAGTAGAAATGATTAAGGCATCGGCTTCTATAATTTTTTCACCGTCTATGGTTATACGATATGGTTTTTGAGAAAAATCGACAGCTGTGGCAATCCCTCGGCGAATGTTTGCCCCGAATCGTTCGGCTTGTTTTTTCAAATCTTCCATCATATCGAATCCTGATATACCTTCGGGGTAGCCCGGGAAATTTTCTACATCGCTGGTCGTTGTTAGTTGTCCGCCCGGTTGCATGCCTTCATATAGAACCGGTGATAGGTTTGCTCGTGAAGCATAAATAGCTGCCGTATAACCGGCCGGTCCTGAGCCTATAATTAGACAACGTATGCGTTCGTTTTGTTCCATAATTTCTATTTATTTGTGTTATTAGCGTAAATCGATAAGTTCTGCTTTTGGATATTGCTTTTTGTTAAAAACAAATGTCGAGTCTGGAAAGTTTTGGTCGGTAGCATATTTTGATAGGTTGATTATGCTATATGTCCGATCGCTATAATAGAGCTTAAAAGAGCTTGGATTCCATGTAGTTGTGTTGATAATAATTATAATGTGGTCTATATTTGTTCCTTTCTTCTTTGGTGTAAGTTCTGCTATACTTTCTTTGGAACTTTTTGACTTTAATGTTTTGATGGAAAAGTCTTTTTTGTAGTTATTGATGAGTATGTAGGGATTGACTGTTGCGATTTCTTCGGCCGTAGGTTCGGTTAGGTTTACTTCCTCTGTTGCCTTTACATATGCCCATTGTTGCAAACCATCGTACCATACAATCATAGATGTTGTATTCCAGTAAAATTTGTTCCCAGATAGTTTTATAGTTCCGTTTTGTTTTTCTACGGGTTCGTTCAGTGCATTAAAAACGGTCAGTGTAAAAGTAGCCGATATACCGTTCGATTGTTGGAATTTACCAACGACTTTATCCAATGCCTTTGTACCGTTTTGTGCATGTAGAGGTTCCATGCTCAATAGTAGAAAAAGTACGGAGCAGTATAGTAGAATGCGATTTGTTTTCATTTCATTAATTCTAATTTGTTTTCGAGAGCCATAATATCCACAATCAGTACTTGTCGAGGTTTACCCCCTTCGCTTGGGCCTACGATACCGGCAGCTTCCAGTTGATCCATCAGTCGTCCCGCTCTATTGTATCCGATGGAGTAGCGTCTTTGTAAAGACGATGTGGAGGCCTGCCCTGAAACGACGATCATTTTAGCGGCTTCCTCGAATAGGGGGTCTCGGTTGATTACATCGTTTCCATTGCTCCCTGCGTCACTGTCGGGATTTTTATATTCTGGAAGTTCATATGGTTCGGGGTATCCTTGTTGTTTGCTGATATACTCACAAATTCGTTTTACTTCGGGAGTATCGATAAACGCACATTGAATACGTTTCAAATCACCACCTTCGGTAAATAACATATCACCTCGTCCGATGAGCTGGTTTGCTCCGGGAGCATCGAGTATAGTCCGTGAATCGACCATTTGCATGACTCTGAAAGCGATACGTGCCGGGAAATTTGCCTTAATGTTACCGGTGATAACGGTCGTTGAAGGACGTTGTGTAGCTATGATCATGTGAATACCGACAGCTCTCGCTTTTTGTGCTATTCGAGCGATGGGCATTTCGACGTCTCTGCCTGCCATCATAATTAAATCAGCGAACTCATCGATAATCACCACGATATAGGGCATGAATTTGTGTCCGTTATTCGGATTCAGTTTTCTATGGATAAACTCTTCGTTATACTCTTTGATTGTTCTCACATTTGCTTTGGCGAGTAGGGCATATCGATTATCCATTTCGATACAGAGAGAATTTAAAGTGGCGATAACCTTGTCGCTGTCGGTAATTACGGACTTTTCTGCGTCGGGTAATTTAGCCATAAAATGTCTTTCTATAACCGAATAGATACTGAATTCGACCATTTTGGGATCGACTAATACGAATTTTAATTGAGCCGGGTGTTTTTTATAAAGTAAAGATGTGATAATGGCATTCAGCCCGACGGATTTTCCTTGTCCGGTAGCACCAGCCACCAATATGTGAGGCATTTTACAAAGATCTGCTATGCAGACTTCGTTCGTAATACTTTTTCCTAATGCAAGGGGAAGTTCATATTTACATTCTTGAAATTTTTTGGAAGCTAAAACAGAATACATGGAGACCATTTTGGGGTCTTTGTTTGGTACTTCGATACCAACGGTTCCTTTGCCGGGAATAGGGGCTATAATGCGAATCCCTAACGCCGATAGGCTGAGGGCAATATCGTTTTCCAAACTTTTTATCCGGGCTATTCTTACTCCGGGTGCTGGTTTTATTTCATAAAGAGTAACGGTAGGACCCACAGTCGCCGTAATGGAACTGATTTCTATATTGTAATTTTTGAGGGTTTCGGTGATCAGTTTTTTGTTGGCGGACTGTTCTTCCATGTTGATCTCCACCTCGCTGTTTTCCCGTTTGTCCAGTAAATCGAATGTCGGTCTTTTATAATGCGAGAGGTCTTTCGTAGGATCATAATCTTCCATAGGAGCTTGTGTGGCTAATACTTCGGTCTCAGCCGTCTCGATGACAAAGTCGGGGTCACCGGTCTCGATGGTAACTCGTTTAGTCTCCTCTTCGATAGGAAGAATATTTTCTTGTATATCTTCGAGTGTAGGGATTTCTTCGGTAGGGTCATCGGGATATTCGGGCAATGTATTTACAATATCGTTTTCCGATGAGGGTATGTTTTCAGTATTTTGGGTTTCGTTAGATTCCGTTTCCTTATTGTCATTTTCGTTATCTGTTTCTGGGTTATCCGTCCTGTTTTTTATTGCTTGGATCGCCTTCCCTGTGAGGCTGACGGACGATACTCGTCGAATATATTCGATGGTTTTATAACTTAGATGGACGAGCAATATGATAACGAGAGCTATAATGAACAGAGCCGTTCCCCATGGTCCTATCCATGCATTGAGCCATAAAGTCGCATAATACCCGTGATATCCCCCTAAATATAGGAAGGTGTTGTTATAACTGTGCATGAAAATGAATCCGAAAAAGAGAGACAAAACTATTATCGACAAGGCACAGCTAATCGTAAATCGTATCATTCGAGTATGGGCGACTTTCATGAATCGACGGCCTACGACATATAACCATAGAGAAACGATGAAAGCAGATATACCCATCCAACGATTTATCATGAGGTTGGATAAGTATGCCCCGAATGCACCCGTCCAATTTTGAATCTCGTTTCCAATGGAAGAAAGTTCTCCTACCGATAGATTCTCAACTTTACTTTGGTCGATGCTTCCTGTAAAAAAGAATGAGATGAAAGAGATAGTCAAATAGAGGGAGAATATGACTAAAATGACACCTAAAATGAAATTTACACGTTCATTTTTAAATATGTTTTTACGTATTTCTCTTTCATTCTGAGATGTATTGTTTCCCTCTTCGGGTTGGGCTTGTTTTATTTTATTTTCTTCTAAGTCTGTTGTAGGCATATTATGAGAATACTTCGCTTTGGATTTTAGATTAGATACAAATGTACAAAAAATACTTATTCTCAACAATATTATGAGTTTTTCCAAAAGTAAGATGTGAATAAAATGAGGACTGTAAACAGTTCAAGCCGGCCGATGAGCATAATGATTGACAAAGTCCATTTTCCTAAATCGGGGATAAAAGCATAGTTACCTGCCGGACCGGTTGAACCGGCCCCGGGACCGATATTGCTGAGGCAGGAAAGTGTCGAACCGAATGCTTCTTCCATAGACAACCCCAATGCCGATAGGATAATAGACCCTGCTATAAGTACCATGACATATACTAAGATAAATGCTAATATTTTGGATACTATTTCGTGAGATATGGCTTTCCCATTTACGCGTACAGGTAATATAGCATTGGGGTGTATGACTCTGTAAAGTTCATTTTTTGTATTTTTGGCGAGGACCACCAGCCTGTCTATTTTTGCTCCTCCACAAGTGGAGCCGGCACAAGCTCCGAAGAACATGAGTAGTAAAAATATAGTTGTAAAAAATGGGCCCCAAGCGACATAGTCATCTCCGGTGTATCCGGTTGACGTAACAATTGTTACAACCAAGAATAGCGATCTTCGAAAAGTATCTTCGAAGGATCCGTTTTGGTCGGTTATGTATAGTCCTGTAATGACTAATAAAGTGGCCCCTAATACAATTGCCGTGTACCATTTGGTTTCTTCATTGTGTAATAGTTTTTTGAAATCTCCGGTTACGGCTCTATACACCAAAGCAAAATTTATACCTGCGATAAATGTGAATATAGTCATGACATATTCTGTGTAAGAGGAGTTCCAAAAATTTATACCGGCTTGTTTGGTCGAAAATCCACCTGTTGCCATGACGCAAAATGCTTGACAGATAGCATCGAAAAGATTCATGGGACCCAACCACAATAGGAGACAGAGGATAATGGTGAGTATGATATATACACTCCATAATTTTTTTGCTGTTTCTCCGATTTTAGGTTTCAATTTTTCGGTTGTTATGCCGGTTACTTCGGAATTAAATAAAAGTAATCCACCCTGATGGTTGAGCATGGGCAGTATGGCGATTGTTAACAAGATGATACCCATTCCTCCGATAAAATGCATGAAACTGCGCCAAAAGAGAATACCATGTGGAAGAACGTCTACGTTTTCTATAATGGAAGCTCCTGTCGTTGTTAGGCCGGATACTGTTTCGAAAATAGCATCTGTAATACTCAAATGATTGGGCATTAAGCAAAATGGGAGCATCCCGAAAGCCGAGAAGAAAAGCCATATAGAAGTTACCAGTAAATAACTTTCACGCTTTCCTACGTCGTTACGGGAATTTCTAAAAATGTAGAATAATATACCACCTACGATTGCAGTTATTGATGCCGATTTAATAAAGGCCGGCGCATCTCCTTCTCCATAAATAAGAGCTACGACAAACGGAACGAGCATGAATATAGATTCCATGCATAGTAATATTCCGATGAATTTCAGTATGACATGAAAGTTAATTTTGGGCATGATATTCCTAATTGAAAAGCTTCTCTATTTTATGTAATGCTGTGTCGAGACAGAAAATAACGACGTGATCATTCGGTTGTATCCATGTGTTTCCGGTTACGACCATGCCGTGTCCATTACGAACCAATCCACCGATTGTTAAATCGGACGGGAGTTTTAGGTCTTTTACTGCGGCTTTGGTAATTTTAGAATTTTCTTTTGCAACCAATTCTACGACTTCGGCGTCGGATAATGCGAGACATTTAGCATTTGAGGAGTCTTCGTCGAGCAACAATTGGAAGATACGGCTGGCTGCTAGTAATTTTTTATTGATGATATTTCCTATATTTAGCCGTTCGGCAGTAGAGATGAACTGGATATTTTCGACTTCTGCAATAGTCTTTTTTACCCCTAATTCTTTGGCGGTTAAACAAGCTAATATATTTGTTTCGGAACTATCGGTTAATGCTATAAATGCATCCATGTCACGGATTCCTTCTTCTTTCAAAAGATCCACATTGCGTCCGTCTCCTTGAATAATGATTATATCGTTCATGTATTCGGCTAATTTATAACTCTTTTGCTTGTCGCATTCGATGAGTTTTATTGCCATATTATCAGGCGCGTAACTCGATATGCGTATAGCGATACGGCTGCCTCCCATGATCATTATTTTGTGAATTTCTGCTTCTGTTTCACCTGAGAGTTTTTGAATTTCTTGTATATGATTAGGAGTCGTGGTAAAGTATGCGATGTCTCCTATTTTTATTTCGTCGTTTCCTCTTGGAATAATAGTTTCATGTATACGTTTGATGGCCGCGATGTGAAATTGGCTTTCGGCTGTTGTAAGTTCATAGAGTTTTTTATTCAGAATTTTAGCGTTGTCGTGTAATTTTACACTTAGTACGATTAATTCTCCATTACAAAGTTCAAACCAGTTGCGTGTCCATGTGTGTTTTAATGCGGTTATTACTTCTTCTGCGGCCAGTTTTTCGGGATATATCAGTTCATTTACTCCCAGATTTTCAAAGAAGGCTTTATTTTCAGGTAAAAGGTATTCGTAGTTGTCCACTCTTGCCAGAGTTTTTTTTGCGCCTAGTTTCGATGCCATTGTACATGCCATGATATTACGAGACTCGAAGGGCATGACAGCAATAAATAAATCGGCTTTATATACTTGGGCTTGTTTTAATGTTTGGAATGCAGTAGGGTTCCCGATGACAGTCATTAAATTATAATTGGCATCGAGTTCTCGTAGTTTCTCTTCATCATTGTCGATTAGAATAATATCCTGTTCTTCTCGGGATAACAGTTTTGCTAAATGTGTTCCAACCTCTCCGGCTCCAGCAATGATTATTTTCATAATTATTAGTTCTCTTTTATTTCTATGATTTACCAATTACCAATAATTACCGAGTAAATGTTTTCTTCATCTATACCACATAGTTGGTGTAGTTCTTTAACTGTCCCCTGTGCTATGAATTTATCGGGGATTCCTATTCGTTTTATATGGGGTGTATATCCATTGTCGGACATGAATTCTAATACAGCACTTCCGAAGCCTCCTGTTATGCATCCATCTTCTACGGTTATGATTCGTTTGTATTTTTGGGCTACTTCGTGAAGAATTTCTTCGTCAATGGGTTTGACAAAAATCATATCGTAGAGAGCTGCTTTTACACCTGTCTTTCGGGCCCGCTCTACGGCTTGTCGTGCCGCGACACCCGCAGTCCCGATACTCAGTACGGCTATCTCATTTCCGTCATAGAGCTTGCGACCTTTCCCGATAGGAATTTCGTGCATAGGGCATTCCCAATCGACATGACTTCCGCAACCGCGAGGATAGCGAATGGCAAACGGCCCGCGGTCGGATAGTTGTGCTGTGTACATGAGATGTCGCAGATAATGTTCGTCCATAGGTGCAGCAATAGTCATATTGGGTATGCAACGCAAATAGCACATATCGAATGCACCGTGGTGGGTAACCCCGTCTTCTCCCACGAGTCCAGCGCGGTCGATACAAAATGTTACCGGTAAGTTTTGTATGGCGACATCGTGAATGACTTCGTCGAATCCTCTTTGGAGAAAAGTCGAATAGATACTGCAAAATGGTTGTAATCCTTCTTTGGCCAAACCAGCGGCAAAGGTGACGGCATGTTCTTCGGAGATACCGACATCAAAAGACCTTTCGGGAAATTTCTCCATCATGAAACAGGTAGAACTTCCCGTTGGCATTGCAGGTGTGATAACTGTTATTTTATCGTTTTTTTTAGCCAATTCGACAAGCGTGAGTCCGAATACATCTTGAAATTTGGGAGGTTTTTGCTCTTCTGTTGTGGTAATTCTATCGCCCGTTTCTGGATTAAAACAGCCCGGAGCGTGCCAAATAGTCGGTTCTTTTTCGGCCGGAGCATATCCTTTCCCTTTGATCGTACGTAGGTGAAGTATTTTCGGACCGGTCATATCTTTTATATCGTTGAGTTTATTGACGATATTAACCACATTGTGCCCGTCTATGGGACCGAAATATCGTATATTTAAACCTTCGAAAATGTTTTGTTGCTTGGTTAGTAAAGCTTTTAGGCTATTGTTGAAACGTAAAATGGCCCCCCTGTGTTCATCGTCTATCAGATTTAGCTTACGTAGGGTACGATAAGCATCGTATCTGAGTTTATTATAGCTTTTCGATGTAGTGATGTTTACTAGATATTCGTTTAGCCCTCCGACATTATGGTCGATTGCCATATCGTTGTCGTTCAGTATGATGAGCAAGTTATTGGGACTGATGGATGCGTTATTCAATCCTTCGAAAGCTAATCCTCCGGCAATGGATGCATCTCCGATGACAGCAATGACTTTTCTTTCTTTTTGTTCGTGTTTCAGTTGTGTAGCAATGGCCATGCCTAATGCTGCTGATATGGAATTAGATGCATGCCCGGCAATGAAAGCGTCGTATTCGCTTTCGGCTGGGTTTGGAAATCCACTCAATCCGTTGAGTTTACGACAAGTATAAAACCTGTCTCGTCTTTCAGTTAAAATCTTATGCCCGTAGGCTTGATGTCCCACGTCCCAAACTATGCGGTCGTATGGAGTGTCGAATACATAGTGTAAGGCCACGGTCAATTCCACGGCCCCCATGCTAGACCCAAAATGTCCCGGATTATGGGCGAGAGTATTGATAATGAAATGCCTGATTTCGTCACACACTTGGGGTAGCTCGCTAACCTGTAATTTTCGTAAATCGGCGGGTGTGTTTATTTGTTTCAGTAGTTCTGTATTGTCGGGGTTCATTTTTAGTCTCTTTTACGTAAATACAATGGTACTATTTACCTTTACTCTCTTGCTTCCATCGTTTGTAGAGTGGAACGAATACAATGATTCCCGAAGCAATGATAGCGAACAGAGCTTGCCCGTCGATGCCTCTTCCCCTAATTAGAAGAACGCATAAGAATACCCATAATAAGGCTATGCATGAAATACGGAACGTATTATATTTTCTCATGTTAATCCATAGGTTTGTTAGTGCGCTTATATATACGCCTAAGTTAACCTACAAATATAAATATTCTTTTGCAATCCATGAAAATATTGTATCAATTTCATTTTATAAAGTTGGTAAGGCAGGGCGTGTGTGAAATGAAAAAGGCTTGTGTTAAGCAAGCCTTTTTCATGATTTTGAGCTATTCTATGTTTTTTCTCACTTGGGTGAGGTATTCTTTCATTTTTATAGAATCTTTACGCTCGATAATATCGAGGAGAGACGATAATTGCTTCTGTATTCTCCGCACTTGGTCGGGGGTATTGGGATTGAAAAGAATTTCGGTTAGCAGGTAGTCGTCCTCCGAAAGTAGCCCCCTTGCTATGTCCATATGTTTTTTGAATGTCGTGCCGGGAGCCTCTTGATGTTTCATAATCGAGGCGAACACCAGCGTCGAAGTGAATGGAACCGAGAGCGAATAAGCTATGGTTTCGTCATGCTCTTTAAAACTGTATTCGAATATATTCAATCTCAGTCGCTGGTAAATATCTTTGAAAAAAATTTTGCCCATGTGGTCGCCTTCGGTAATGATGATTGTATTTTGTGTACTTAGGTCGCTCAAATTAGCGAATGTCGGTCCGAACATAGGGTGTGTCGATACGAATGGGTGTCGGGCTTGGGCGTAAAATTCGGGTAATCCGGTCTTGACCGAAGCAATATCCGATAGGATTGTGTGAGCCGGTAAATAGGGGAGAACGGTTTGAAACGCTTCTATCGTATATTTTACGGTTGCCGCATTGATGACTAAGTCGGGAGTAAAATCTTGTATTTCTTCTGGCCGGGTCATTCGCAAAGTATTGAATGCGAATCTCAGTCGATGAGGGTCTATGTCGTATAGGGCGATTTCATGGTCGAAACTGAGTACATCGGCAAAGAAAGAGCCCATTTTTCCGGCTCCGAGAATTACTATTTTCATTGTTTTTATTTATTAATAATATCCATTTGTTGATGTACCGATTCTTCGTGAATGGCTTGCATCACTTCTTTCATGAATTCTCCGCTCATTCCCAACTCAACGGCTTGTGCCATGCGTTTTTGTAGGATTTCGTCATAGCGGTTAGTTTGCAGCACGGGCATACTGTGCTCTTTTTTATATTGCCCGATTTCTCTGGATATGCGCATGCGTTTGGCTAACAGTTCGAGTAGTTGATTGTCGAGGTTGTCTATTTGGTGACGTAGTTCCGATAGGTTTTCTGTCGTCTGTGTGGTCTCTCGTATTACCAACATGTTGAGTATATAGTCCAGAGCGTCGGGGGTCACTTGCTGATTTTTATCGCTCCATGCACAATCGGGGTCGCAATGGGATTCAACGATTAGTCCGTCGAATCCCAGATCCATCGCTTGTTGGCTCAATGGAGCTACAAGTTCGCGTTTACCACCGATGTGGCTAGGGTCGCAAAAAATAGGAAGATTGGGGAGACGGCGACGTAGTTCGATGGGAATGTGCCATTGAGGCATATTGCGGTACAACTGTTTGTCGTAGCTGCTAAAACCCCGGTGTATGACTGCCAGTCGGTGGAGACCAGCGTTATAAATGCGTTCGACGGCTCCTATCCATAGTTCTAGGTCGGGATTTACCGGATTCTTGATGAGTACCGGAATGTCTACACCTTTCAGTGCGTTGGCTATTTCTTGAACCGCAAAGGGATTGGCGGTCGTGCGTGCTCCGATCCATAAAATGTCGATACCATGTTTTAATGCTTCGAATACGTGCCGTTCAGTGGCAACCTCTGTTGCCGTGTACATACCGGTTTTTTCTTTGACGTGTTTTAACCAAGCAAGGCCTTCTACGCCTATACCTTCGAATCCGCCCGGTTTGGTACGAGGCTTCCATATACCTGCACGAAATATTTTAATGCCGCGCTCGGCGAGGCTTTTCGCTGTGGTCATTACTTGCTCTTCGGTTTCGGCGCTACATGGGCCAGCTATGATAATAGGGCGTTTAGAGTCTATTCCGGGAAGTAAAATTGATTGTAAATCTTCCATAATGGTATTGTTATTTATTTGATTTGATTTTTTCTATACGGTGTAACGCTTCTTGCATCTTTTTTTCGGGGGCGCAAAGCGAAATGCGAATATATCTGTTCCCTCGACTTCCGAAAATGAATCCCGGGGTAATGAAGACGTGCGCGTTGTATAATATTTCGTCGGCTAACGATTCGGCATCTGTTGCACTATCGGGAATTTTTCCCCATACGAACAATCCTGCTTGTGACGGATCATAACTGCAACCGAGAGCTTTCATGATTTTTTCTGCGATATCACGTCGGTTACGGTACACTTCGTTTAATTGGTCATACCATTCTTGACCGCATGACAATGCTTTTGTCGCAGCCATTTGTAGCGGACGGAACATTCCTGAATCGATATTACTTTTCACTTTCAAAATCCATTCGATAAATTGAGGGTTGGAAGCAAGCATACCGATTCGCCAACCGGACATATTGTGAGATTTGCTTAAAGAATTCATTTCGATACAAATGTCCTTAGACCCGGGGACAGCTAGTATACTCATCGGATTGTCGTTGAGAATGAAACTGTACGGGTTGTCGTTCACGATGATTATGTTGTGACGTTTCCCGAAATCCACCAGCTTGGTAAACAATTCCATAGATGCTTTGGCTCCCGTAGGCATATTGGGATAGTTGACCCACATTAACTTTATACGATCGAGCGGTAACGATTCTAATTGCTTGAAGTCGGGTTGCCAATGGTTATTTTCGTCGAGGTCGTAGGTGAAAATTTCGGCTTCGGCCAGTCGGCTGACGGAACTGTATGTGGGGTATCCCGGATTGGGAACCAATACCCCGTCTCCGGCATTGAGAAATGCCAAACTGATGTGCAATATACCCTCTTTGGACCCTATAAGGGGTTGTATTTCTTTTTGAGGATCGAGTGTTACATTGTACCATCTGTTATACCAATCGGCGAAGGCTCGGCGTAGTTCGGGTAGGCCTATGTAAGGTTGGTATCCGTGAACATCAGATTTCCGGCTCTCCGTACACAGGGTTTCAATCGTTTCGGGGTGGGGCGGCCTGTCAGGCCCGCCTATGCCCAGATTGATAATATCCAAACCGCGGGCATTTAGTTCGGCTATTTCTTTCAACTTTTTTGAGAAGTAGTATTCGCTTATGTTATTTACCCGATTAGCGGGTCTGATATTAAAGGGGTTGATTGAATTCTGCATATTCTCCAAGTATTTTAAAGTCTTTTGTTAGAGGTCTTATTGCTTCGAGGGATTGTTTGTATCGAGTGAAATTATCAAATGTAAGGTCTATATAAAATCGGTATTCCCATTCTTTCCCGATAATGGGCATGGACTGTATTTTGGACAAATTGATGTCATAGAAAGAAAGTATGGTGAGTACTTTTGATAAACTGCCTTGTGTATGTGGCAAACTGAAAACAAGTGAAGCTTTGTTTATGCGTTTGCCTGCTATTAAAATTTCACGGTGAGAAGGATCGGCAAGAATTAGAAAACGAGTGAAATTTCGTTTATTGGTTTCGATACCTTCTGCCAAGATATTCATGTTATAGATTTCGGCAGCTAGTTTACCGCAAATGGCAGCATGGCCCGAAAGATGACGGTGTGAAATTTCTTGGGCACTACCGGCCGTATCGTCTTTTTCTACGACTTTCATTTTAGGGTGAGCTTGTAAAAAATCACCGCATTGCATTAATGCCATGGGGTGAGAGTTCACTTCGAGGATATCGTCCATAGTTTCTCCCGGTAGTGCGGCCAGTACGTGAGAAATACGTAATTTATATTCTCCTATGATACTTAATTCACTTTTTCGTAATAGTTCGTGATTCTGTAAAATGCTGCCTGCAATGGTGTTTTCAATGGCAATGATACCCAATAAAGAACGGTCGTTATTCATGCGGTTGAACATTTCGGGAAATGTCGAGCAGGGAACCGTTTCTATTTCTTCTTCCCCGAAATAAGATCGGGCGGCGGCCTCGTGGTAGCAACCGGCTATGCCTTGTATGGTGACTTTTTTATTCATAAGCAAGATAAATAAAAAATCCCGTTCGTATTGAACGGGATTTTATCATAAGTTTCTTAATTGTTTTCTATTTCTTTTTTTTGCATAAAACCCCGTTTCTATTTTTCTCCAAAATAAAAATAAAAGTAAAAGTAATATGCAAAATCAAAATTCTTCATTGCCTGTCAAATATAAGTTTGATGTTGCAAATGTAATGAAATCATTTTTGAATCCAAACAAATAGTTATATATTTTTGAATAAAACGAGATTTTTTTTATCGCATCGTTTTGTCTATGGTATTTGAAACTTGCTTTGTATGTGACGAATAGGAGAAAATTTTGCATAACGGCGATGTCTACGGATTTTTTCGCTATCTTTGTCGTGAATGTAAAGGTAAGTTGAGCCGGGCATGACTAAATAAATTGGTTTCCATCTTCGGTTATACTATCTTTGAAGTACAAATAATTATGTATTTATGGAAACTTCGGAATTAACACTTTTTTCTGCAATGTGTGAGTCTTTTTGTACGGCAGTGGAGAAGGCTCGTGCAGAGGCGATGTCCTTGACCGATATGTATGTGCAGGTGAAATACGATGAACAGTTGTTTTCGGTATTTGATGATACTGAAAGTATATTGGTGCAATCGGTAATTGATGGATTGGACGAGTGGCGAGATTCCAGTGGAGAACGTTCGGATGCTGCGATAATTGCTTTTCTGAGGAAGGTGTTGAGTCATGAAGATGTGAATCATGCTTTACATTCGCTGGATATTATACCCCCTTTTTCTGTCGTGTTGGTAGATAATGAGATGGAGCCCGTTGCCGATTTGGTTACATTGGACGATGAGAATATCTATTTGCACGATGATTTTTGGGAAAAAATGGATAAAGAGCTTGACGATTTTTTTGAACAATTGATGTCCGATACGAAATAAGGTGGGGTATTGGGGTTCAAAGGAGGCTGCTCTTGCGGAGTGGAAAGTCTTTTCACGATATAGGTAGAAAGAAAAAAATTAATAATAATTTGATTATCGAAAGATAAGCACTAATTTTGCGCTCTCAAATTTGCACGCTTTTTGTGGAAAGTTGAGAATAAATTTGTGAGTCTAATTTAATAAAATCATAAGAATGAACGTTTCGCATCAAAACACTGACAACCTGAATGCCGTGATTTCGATTGAAATTTCAAAGGCTGACTATCAGGAAAAAGTAGACAAATCTCTTCGTGCTTATGGGCAAAAAGCGAATATTTCCGGATTCAGAAAAGGGAAAGTTCCTTTTAGTATGCTCATGAAGATGTTTGGAAAATCGGTTCGAGTTGAAGAAATTAATCGTTTGGTTTCCGAGTCTCTGTACAATTATATTCGTGATAATAAGCTCAATATCTTGGGCGAGCCGATGACCGCAGAAGATATGACTGTCGATTTGGATACACAAGACGATTTCACGTTCCGTTTTGATGTGGCATTAGCCCCCGAATTGAATGTAAAGGTCGATAAAAAAATAAAAGTACCTTACTATACGATTACTGTCGATGATGACATGGTAAAACGTCAGAATGAATCCTTTTTGTCACGTTTTGGTAAACAGATTTCGGTAGATGAGTCTACCGATGAAAGAGACCTTATCAAAGGTTCGATGGTAGAAATGGTAAAAAAAGGGACTCCGGTAGAAGGGGGAATTACGGTCGAAAGTACCATCGTTTCTCCTGCATATTTCAAGAATGACAAGGAAAAAGCTAAATTTGCCGGTGTGAAGAAAGGTGACAAAGTGATGTTCAATCCTTCGAAAAGTTGTGATGCTTCGGTCGCAGAACTGGCCTCTATGTTGAATATCGATAAGGAAAAAGCTGCCAATGTGACATCGAATTTCGAGATGACAGTGACAGATATCACACATTTGCAACCTGCCGAATTGAATCAAGAATTATTTGACAATGTATTCGGTAAAGATGTTGTAAAAACAGAAGAGGAATATTTTGCTAAACTTCGTGAAATGATAGCACATCAATTGGTTCCTGAAAGCGATTATAAATTTTCGATTGATGCACGTGCTGCGATAGAAAAGGCAGTAGGTGAGTTTGATTTGCCCGATGCATTTTTGAAACGTTGGTTGTTGGCTACCGATAAAAATCGTAAAGCTGAAAATATCGATGAGGATTTTGCGAAGATGGTTCCCGATTTGAAATGGCAGTTGATTAAAGAACAAATCGTAAAACAATTCGATATTCATGTCGATGATGCCGATTTGTTGGCTTTGGCAAAACGGGTAGCGGCAAGTCAGTTCGCACAATATGGTATGACAGGTGTTCCCGATGATGTTCTCGAACGTTATGCTAAGGAAATGTTATCGAGCAAAGAGTCTCGTTCGCGTCTTATTGACCAAGCTACGGAGCAGAAGATTCAAACTGTTATTAAGGAGTCTGTAACGCTTACGGCCAAAGAAGTGACGATGGATAAATTCCAGAAAATGTTTGAAGTTGCCGAGTAATAAAATCGATATAATTATCGATAGCCCCGAGACGTAATGGCTTCGGGGCTTTTCATTGTTTGAAATCTTCCAATATAGTTAATTGATGCTTGTAGTTCGGTTGATGTATTATTTTTTGTGAAGATATTGGTAAAAAAGACCGGGCTGCAGAATTTTATTTGGGGTATAATTGTTTTTATTTATATCTTTGACTAAAAATAGGGATTAAAAAAACAATCTAAAAACGATATAATTATGACTAATGATTTTAGAAAATATGCGGTAAAACATTTGGGTATGAATGGACTTGCCCTTGATCAATATGCGCAGTTTACCAGTAGCTATCTTTCCCCTTCTATTATGGAGGAGCGCCAACTGAATGTAACCCAGATGGACGTGTTTTCGCGTTTAATGATGGACCGTATAATCTTTTTGGGAACTCCTATCGATGATTATACATCGAATGTTATAGAAGCACAGTTGCTTTATCTCGATTCTGCCGACCCGGGTAAAGATATATCTATTTATTTCAATACTCCCGGAGGGTCGGTATATGCCGGGTTGGGTATCTACGATACCATGCAGTTCATAAGCAGTGATATTTCTACGATCTGTACAGGTATGGCCGCCTCGATGGGCGCTGTATTGTTGGTTGCAGGGACAAAGGGAAAACGTTTTGCTTTGAAACATTCCCGGGTTATGATACATCAACCGATGGGAGGCGCACAAGGTCAGGCTTCGGATATAGAGATTACGGCAAGGGAGATACAGAAACTTAAAAAAGAACTCTATACCATTATAGCCGATCATTCGGGAAACTCGTATGAGCGTGTGGAGAAAGATTCCGATCGTGATTATTGGATGACTGCTCTTGAAGCCAAAGAATACGGTATGATTGACGACGTATTGGTAAAATCTATGAAATAATATTCTAGGAATGGCTAAGGGCGAAAAGTGTAGTTTTTGCGGAAGAGGAGAAAATGAGGTAAGATTATTAATGCCGGGGCGTGACGGTTGTATTTGCGACGAGTGTGCCGAGCAAGCCTATCTCCTTTCCGAAGAATATTTGCATAAAAAGAAAAAAGCGAGTTCCAAATGGACCGTATCCCGAGAGGATTTACCTAAACCGGAAGAGATAAAAACATTTCTCGATCAGTATGTTATCGGGCAGGACGATGCTAAACGTTATTTGTCGGTCTCGGTCTATAACCATTATAAACGTGTTTTGCAGGTAGCCGATAATGATGATGTTGAGATTGAGAAATCGAATATTATTATGGTTGGCCCTACTGGAACCGGAAAGACCTTGTTGGCGAAGACGATTGCTCGTTTATTGAAAGTTCCGTTTACGATTGTCGATGCTACTGTCTTGACCGAGGCCGGTTATGTGGGCGAGGATATCGAAAGCATTTTGACCCGTTTGCTGCAAGTTGCCGATTATGATGTCGAGGCGGCTGAGCGAGGTATTGTGTTTATCGACGAGATCGACAAGATTGCTCGTAAAAGCGATAATCCTTCGATTACCCGTGATGTTAGCGGTGAGGGCGTACAGCAAGGTTTGTTGAAATTATTGGAGGGTTCTATCGTAAATGTTCCGCCGCAAGGCGGGCGTAAACACCCCGAGCAGAAAATGATACCGGTGAATACAAAGAATATTTTGTATATTTGTGGTGGGGCTTTCGACGGGATAGAACGCAAAATCGCCATGAGGTTGAACACCCATGTTGTAGGTTATAATGGAGGTGGTAGCAATGGTCGTATAGATCGGGAAAATCTGTTACAGTATATTGCACCCCAAGATTTGAAATCGTTTGGTCTTATTCCTGAAATTATAGGACGATTGCCCATTTTAACCTATTTGCAACCTTTGGACAAGGCCGCGCTACGGAGAATTCTGGTAGAGCCTAAGAATTCGATTATCAAACAATATATCAAACTTTTCGAAATGGACGGAGTGCAACTTTCGTTTGATGAGGATATGCTTGATTATGTTGTCGAAAAGGCCGTAGAGTTCAAGTTGGGAGCCCGAGGGTTGCGCTCTATTGTCGAAACGATTATGATGGATGCTATGTATGAAACGCCTTCTTCGACAAAAAAGAAATTGCATATAACACGTAGCTATGCAGAAAAGAAGTTAGAAAAAGCAAAACTATTGGCAGTATAAGAAAAAACAGTAAGAAAAAATTTGGTAATTAAGAGGAGTTGTTTATAAATTTGTTTGACCGATAAAGGTCGGCGAATATACATAACGAGAAAGAGAGTAACCGTATGGCAAAAGAAGTAAATTTGACTGAGGAACTGAAAAGGAATTTCGGATTCGATACATTTAAGGGAAATCAGGAAGCGATTATCAGAAATTTGCTTGCCGGGAATGATACATTTGTATTGATGCCTACCGGAGGAGGGAAGTCGCTTTGTTATCAATTGCCGTCGTTGATTCTTGACGGTACTGCGATAGTTATTTCGCCTTTGATTGCATTGATGAAGAATCAGGTCGATGCTATGCGGAATTTCAGTGCCGAAGATGGTGTCGCTCATTTCATAAACTCCTCTTTGAACAAAACTGCGATAGACCAAGTAAAAACCGATATTTTATCGGGGAAAACCAAATTGTTATATGTTGCTCCTGAATCCTTGACGAAGGAAGAAAACATTGATTTTCTTAAACAGGTGAATGTGTCGTTTTATGCGGTAGATGAAGCCCATTGTATTTCGGAATGGGGACATGATTTCCGTCCTGAATATCGACGTATCCGACCTATTATTAATGAGATTGGCGTACGTCCTGTAATAGCTCTTACCGCGACTGCGACTCCGAAAGTCCAGCATGATATACAGAAGAATCTGGGCATGTTGGAAGCTACTGTATTTAAGTCGTCGTTTAATCGTCCTAATCTTTATTATGAGGTTCGCCCGAAAACAGCGAATATCGATAAAGACATTATTAAATATATAAAATCGCAGGAGGGTAAATCGGGTATAATCTATTGTTTGAGTCGAAAGAAAGTAGAAGAACTGGCAGAATTGTTACAGGTAAACGGAATTCGTGCGCTGCCATATCATGCCGGAATGGACTCTGCGACTAGGACTCAGAATCAAGATGCATTCTTGTTGGAGAAAATAGATGTTATCGTTGCCACGATAGCCTTTGGTATGGGGATTGATAAGCCCGATGTCAGGTATGTCATACATTACGATATACCCAAAAGTCTGGAAGGCTATTATCAAGAGACGGGACGAGCCGGTCGAGATGGAGGAGAAGGTCAGTGTATAACTTTTTATATCAATAAAGATTTACAGAAACTCGAAAAATTCATGCAGGGAAAACCCATTGCCGAGCAAGAGATTGGTAAACAGCTTTTGTTAGAAACTGCTGCTTATGCCGAGTCTTCTCTTTGTCGTCGCAAGATTTTACTGCATTATTTTGGAGAAGAGTATGAGGAAGATAATTGTGGAAATTGTGATAATTGCCTAAATCCTAAAAAGCAAGTGGAAGCAAAAGATCAACTTTGTGCGGTTCTTGAAACTATTATTGCACTGAAAGAAAAATTTAAAGCCGAATATGTGATAGATGTCTTGTTAGGTAAAGAAACGAGCCAAATACTTTCGTATCAACATGAAGATTTAGAGGTGTTTGGAAGCGGACAGGGTGAAGATGAGCGCACGTGGAACGCCGTCATTCGACAAGCATTGATAGCCGGCTACATAGGTAAAGATATTGAGAATTATGGACTATTGAAGGTAACGAAGGCTGGGCATGCGTTTTTGAAGAATCCGGTTTCGTTTAAGATTGTCAAAGATGTCGATTTTGACGAGGTGGAGGAAGAAGTGCCCATGAAAGGTGGAGCTTCTTGTGCAGTCGATCCCGAGTTATATTCTATTTTGAAAGATTTGCGAAAGAAAATCGCTAAACGATTGGAACTTCCTCCGTATGTGATTTTTCAAGACCCTTCATTAGAAGCTATGGCGACAACCTATCCGATTACAATTGAGGAGTTACAAAATATTCCGGGGGTAGGAGCAGGTAAAGCGAAACGTTACGGAGAAGAATTCGTTAAAGTCATCAAAGCTCATGTGGAAGAAAATGAAATTGAGCGTCCCGAAGATTTAAGGGTGCGTACGGTTGCCAATAAGTCGAAATTGAAAGTATCCATTATTCAGGCCATCGACAGGAAAATTGCACTTGATGAATTGGCCGAGTCGAAGGGCCTTGAATTTGGAGAGTTGCTCGACGAGATAGAGGCGATTGTTTATTCGGGAACGAAAATCAATATCGACTATTTCCTGCACGAGATTATGGACGACGAGCATATCGACGATATTTTTGACTACTTCAAGGAGAGTGAAAGCGATAGTCTCGAAGATGCCATTGAGGAGTTTGGTATGGAGTATAGCGAAGAAGAAATTCGTTTGATACGTATCAAGTTCCTTTCAGAGATGGGAAATTAAAAGCCGAGAAATAATAGTAAAAAAGCGACATTCCGATAATCGGTTGTCGCTTTTTTATTTTAGCTTTTGGGGTGATAAATAATTTAAAAATCTTCATGTATAGATAATAGCTTGCCGAAAAATAATTATCTTTGCATGCAATAAAATTCTAATGAACCCCATTATGTCATTTGTTGCAGAAAAAGTGGTGATGGACGGATTAACTTTTGACGATGTTTTGTTAATCCCCGCTTACTCCGAAGTCCTTCCTCGTAATGTCGAGTTGTCGACGCAGTTTTCACGCAATATCCGATTAAATATTCCATTAGTTTCGGCAGCCATGGATACGGTAACCGAGGCGCAATTGGCTATTGCTATCGCTCGTGAAGGAGGAATTGGAGTCATTCATAAAAATATGAGTATCGAGGCTCAGGCCCGTCAAGTTCATGCTGTTAAACGAGCTGAGAATGGAATGATTTATGACCCTGTGACAATCAAGTGTGGGTCGACGGTGCGCGAAGCGTTGTCTATGATGAGTGAATACCATATAGGAGGGATTCCCGTAGTGGACGATAAAAATCTTTTGGTGGGTATTGTAACGAATCGGGACTTGCGTTTTGAACGCGATTTGGAAAGATTGGTAGACGAGGTAATGACCAAAGACAATTTGGTGACGACTTCACAATCCACCGATTTGCAACAGGCTGCGGATATTCTTCAAAGGCACAAGATAGAGAAGCTCCCGGTTGTCGATAAAGACGGCCATTTGGTAGGGTTGGTTACTTATAAGGATATAACGAAAGCCAAAGATAAACCGTTTGCTTGTAAAGATAAATTAGGTCGGCTGCGTGTGGCTGCGGGGGTCGGTGTTACAGCCGATTCGATGACTCGTGTGGATGCGTTGGTAGAAGCCGGAGTCGATGCTATCGTTATAGATACGGCGCATGGACATTCTAAGGGCGTAATCGGTGTATTGAAAGATATAAAAGCAAAATATCCAGATATCGATGTCGTTGTGGGAAATATTGCGACGGGTGAAGCCGCTAAATTTTTGGTGGAAGCCGGAGCCGACGGAGTGAAAGTAGGTATAGGTCCCGGTTCCATTTGTACGACCCGGGTGATTGCCGGTGTCGGGGTTCCTCAATTATCTGCCGTTTATGACGTGGCGAAAGCATTGAAAGGAACAGGTGTGCCATTGATTGCCGATGGTGGAATTCGTTATTCGGGTGATATTGTAAAAGCATTGGCTGCTGGGGCTTACTCGGTTATGTTGGGCGGTATGCTGGCTGGTGTTGAAGAATCGCCGGGAGAAACGATCATATTCAATGGACGTAAGTATAAGTCATATCGGGGTATGGGATCTCTCGAAGCGATGGAGAAAGGTTCGAAAGACCGTTATTTCCAAGCTAATGAGACTGATACTAAAAAATTGGTTCCCGAGGGAATTGCGGCTCGTGTTCCCTTTAAAGGATCTTTATATGAAGTAGTTTATCAGATGGTCGGCGGTTTGCGTGCCGGAATGGGATATTGTGGAGCTAAGGATATAGAGGCTTTACATGATGCTAAGTTTACTCGTATTACCAATGCTGGTGTAGCCGAAAGTCACCCTCATGATGTGTCGATAACCAGCGAGGCTCCGAATTATAGTAGAGGATAACTTTTCCGATAAGGAAGGTGGATTTTTATTTTTGGGAAGAATACACTATTTTAGTGATTACGATATAATTTTCTTATATTTGAAGCGTTAAAATAGTGTATTATTTTTGTTGATAACTCGGGACTATCAAGTCTCAATAAAATGTAGTGCATAACACAATGAAAAACAAATGGCTCTTAGCGGCTTTGCTTGCCGGAAATTCTTGGTTTGGAGGGGGGGCTACCGATGTCGACCCTGTTATTATGAGAGTGAATAATAAAGATATTCACAAATCGGAATTTGAGTATATCTATAATAAGAACAGCCAGCAACAAATCGATCATAAATCTCTCGATGAATACGTTACACTATTTAAGAACTATAAGTTGAAAGTCGCCGAGGCCGAAGCTATGGGGATTGATACGACTTCGGCATTTAAAAATGAATTGGCGGGGTATAGAGAAGAGTTGGCTAAACCCTATTTGATCGATGCTTCTGTTGATGACCGTTTGGCATATGAAGCTTATGACCGAATGAAAGAAGATGTGGAGGTAAGCCATATTCTCATAGGATTGAATGCTCGGACTCCTGAGGACCGAGCCGAGGCAAAGAAAAAAGCCGAATCGGTATTGGCTGAAATCAAGGCGGGTGAAGACTTTGGAATGTTGGCAGAGAAATTCAGTGAAGACGGATCGAGGCAGAATAAGGGATATTTAGGATTTATTAGAGGCGGACGTACGGTTTATCCTTTTGAAAAGGCTGCTTTCGCATTACAAGCGGGAGAAGTTTCCGATATAGTGGAAACCCAGTTCGGATATCACATTATAAAAGTACATAGTCGTCGTCCCAATCCGGGAGAGTTTCTATTTTCCCATATCATGATATTAGTGCCTCGTGGTGCTTCTGATGAAGTAAAAGCGCAGAAAGAATCCGAGATACGAGCCATTTATGAAGAATTGAAGTCGGGAGCCGATTTTGCTACGATGGCAAAGGAGCGATCGGAAGATAAGGCTTCTGCCGTACGAGGTGGAGAATTACCGTGGGTGAGTAGTGGACAATTTGTAAAAGAGTTCGAGGATGCTGCATTTGCTCTTAAAAATAAAGGTGATATTACAGAGCCTGTATTATCCCCCTATGGCTGGCATATCATTAAGTTAATGGACCGGCGGGATATTAAGCCGTTTGAACAAATGCGCTCGGAGATTACGCGAATGATGGCACGAGACGAAAGAGGTAGCATGGCTCGTAATGCGATGGTGGCTAAATTGAAAAATGATTATGGTTTTTCTTTGGAAGAATCGCAGAGGGCGAAGTTGATGAAATTGGCTGGCGATTTAGGTAAAGTCGATTCTTCTTATATAGCGGCTATTCATAATGACCAAAGTGTTTTATTCTCGTTTGAGAACCATTCATATACAGTGGCCGATTTTGCCTCGTTTTTGTCCAAAGGCCGAGATGTGACGGTCAATGCACCCGATTATATTTCGACTATGATTGGTTATATGGCCGATATGGAAATATTAGATTTCGAGAAGGCTCATTTGGAAGATAAGTATCCCGATTTTCGCAATTTGATGAATGAATATCGAGACGGCATGTTGCTGTTTGAAATCAGCAATAGGGAAGTTTGGGAAAAAGCATCGAAAGATACCGAGGGCTTGCAGAAGTTTTTCAAGAAAAATAGGAAAAAATACAAATGGGATAAACCTCATTATAAAGGATTTTTGATTCAATGCTGTGATGCGGCTACCGCCGATGGCATAAAGAACCGGATTAAAGAACTCGATGACGATTCTGTAATCGTCGTGTTGAATCGAGAGTTCAATACCGACTCTTTAACAAGAGTAAAAGTGGAACGAGGCTTGTTTGTTGAGGGAGATAATGAAAAAATTGATGAATTGGTATTTAAGGGAGCTCCGGTAAAAGCCGATGAGAAGTTGCCGATAGCTTTTGTGTCTGGTAAACTATTGAAGAAGATGCCGGAGGCGTATACCGATGTGAGAGGACAAGTGACGGCCGATTACCAAACTTACCTTGAAAAAGTTTGGGTGAAGAAACTCAATAAAAAATATCCGGTAGAAATCTATGAAGATGTCCTAAAAACAGTTAATAGGCCGTAGTTGCCATTATTTAGTCGTAATTTAGCGGATATTTATGTAGGTAATATAGATGTATAAAGTCTCGATAATAGTATTATGCGCAGCATTTTCGGCATGCCTTTTTACGGCATGCCGAAGTGGGTTACAGAGCGATGAAAATTCATTGGTACAAGTGGGCGATGAAATACTATCGCGTCAAGAGCTTGCCGATGCCATGCCGGAGGGACTTTCGCGCGCTGATAGTACCGATTTTGCCGACAAGTATATCCGTCGATGGATTTGTGATGTATTACTATATCGAATGGCACAAAAGAATATTCCCGATATAGAACGTATTGATGCATTGGTTGAGAAATACCGACGAGATTTAGTCATATTCGAATATCGTAAGAGATTGGTTAATGAACGGATGACAAAGTCTTTTGATGAACAAGAAATGCTGGATTATTATGAGCGAAACTCAGAAATGTTTCGTTTGCATGAAGCCATCTTGAAAGGGTTGTTTCTTAAAGTACCGGAGAATACGCCCAATCTTGGACAGTTGAAAAAATGGTATTGTTCTACAAATCCCGATGGAGTAGAAAAGATCGAGAAATATGCTTTGAAAAATGCGGTGATCTATGACTACTTTTATGACAAGTGGATACCGTTTGAAGAAATCGTCAATAATATTCCATACGAGTTTGGAGATGCTGAATCCTTTTTAAAGACACATCATAAGTTGGAATTTAATAAAAACGGATATTGGTATTTACTGAATATTACAGAATAT
This sequence comes from Barnesiella sp. B2-R-119, assembly GCF_023656675.1. NCBI lineage: Bacteria > Pseudomonadati > Bacteroidota > Bacteroidia > Bacteroidales > Barnesiellaceae > Barnesiella > Barnesiella sp. B2-R-119. Next base: position 334,981 of record NZ_JAMOKL010000002.1, on the reverse strand, counting down.
CGTTTGCCGGGAGAAGAAATGCCTTATGATTTTGCTCGGGCTCAAATTCAGGAAATTTTGACAAATAGCAATCGGTTGAACTTTGATCGGGAGCTGGAAGAAAATCTGTATCGGGATGCCGAGAAGTCGGGTGATATAAAGTGGTTGTATAAAGGTGAGAAATCTATTGAAAAAGAGAGTATAAAATAATTGAATTATGCGTAAAGTTACTGATTGGCTTTTATTTTTCTTTATGGCGGTGTCTTTGCCGGCTTTTTCCGATGACAATGTTATCGATGAGGTTGTATGGATAATAGGAGATGAAGCTATTTATAAGTCTGAGGTTGAAGAGCAATATCGACAAATGCAATACGACGGACAACGTATCGATGGCGATCCTTATTGTGTAATACCCGAACAGCTTGCCGTGCAGAAACTTTTTCTGCATCAGGCGAAACTGGATACGATTACAGTTCCTGATGCTACTGTTTTTCAACAAGTAGAGGCTCGTATCAATTATCTGATCGCTAATATCGGGTCGAAGGAAAAAATGGAAGAATACTTTAAAAAACCGGTAACCGAAATTCGTGAAGAGTTGGCGAATGTAATTCGTGATCAGGGAACCGTACAGGAAGTACAACGGAATTTGGTAAAAGATGTAAAAACCACACCGGCCGAGGTGCGTAGGTTTTATAATCAATTGCCGGCCGATAGTATTCCTTATATTCCCATGCAGGTAGAAGTCCAAATTATTACTTTGAATCCTAAGGTTCCGCAGCAGGAAATAGATAATGTGAAAGCTCGATTGCGTGATTTCAGCGAACAAGTAAATAAAGGCGAGCGAGATTTCTCTACTCTTGCGGTTCTTTATTCCGAAGATCGGGGATCTGCCATGATGGGAGGAGAAATGGGCTTCGTGAGCAAAAGCAATTTGGTGCCGGAGTTTGCCAATGTCGCGTTTAACTTGAATGACCCGAAGAAGGTTTCTAAAATTGTGGAGACCGAATATGGTTACCATATTATACAGTTGATAGAGAAGAGAGGCGACCGTATAAATGTTCGGCATATACTACTTCGTCCGCACGTTTCCGAGAAAGATATATCCGATGCTTTGGTTCGTCTCGATTCGTTGAGGGTAGATTTGATAGATAAGAAAATATCGTTCGATGAAATAACCCAATATGTTTCGCAAGACAAGGATACTCGCAATAACAAGGGACTTATGGTAAACCCTCAAACCGGAAATTCTAAGTTCGAGATGGGACAATTGCCCCAAGATGTGGCTAAGGTGGTTGCCGATTTGAAGGTGGGCGAAATTTCGAAACCGTTTGTCATGACCGACGAACGTAAAAATAAAGAGGTGGTTGCAATCGTAAAACTGAAAAACAGAATAGATGGACATAAAGCCAATATGTCTGATGATTATCAAACCTTAAAAGCTATTGTAGAGGAAAAGAAGAAGACCGATATATTGAATGAGTGGTTGGCTAAGAAGCAGAGCGAGACATATATCCGCATAAAAGAAGGTTGGCGAAACTGCGAATTTAAGTATGACGGTTGGATAAAGAAATAAGATCGACGCCAATGGGGCATCAAAAAAGAATAAGAGATGAAAAGAGAAGGCATAAAATACTGGTCGGTATTTTATGCCTGCTTACTCTTGGTATGTGGGCGGCATCGGGCACTCCCGAAAAGAAACTTCCTAAACAGGACGATCCCGATAAAGTGTACTTGGTGAATAGTGACGAACTTACTTTCGATAAGGAGCAGAGTGCCGATTATCGAGTATTGAGGGGAAATGTCGTCTTTCGGAAAGATAGTATGTATATGTACTGCGACAGTGCATATTTTTATGAGAAAGACAACTCACTCGATGCATTTAGTAATGTTCGCATGGAGCAGGGCGATACTCTGTTTATTTATGGAGATGTGTTATATTATCGTGGAGATGAGCAGATAGCTCGACTGCGGAATAATGTGCGCATGGAAAACAGAGATGTAACTTTGTTTACCGATAGTTTGAATTATGAGATGATTCCGAATATCGGCTATTATTTCGATGGGGGAAAATTGGTTGATTCTCAGAATGAATTGACTTCTGTATACGGTCAATATTCCCCCGATACCAAACAGTCGGTCTTCAATTTCGATGTGCAGTTGGTGAATGAAAAATATACATTATATTCCGATACGCTCGAATATAATACACAGACTAAGATTGCCGATATTGTGGGCCCTTCGACTATTGTGTCGGATAGTAATATCATTTATTCGTCGGCGGGTTGGTATAATACCGAAACTGATAAATCGATGCTTTTGGATCGTTCTTTGGTTACGTCGAAAGGACAGAGCCTTACGGGAGATACGATTTTTTACGATAGGCGATCGGGATTCGGCGAAGTGTTCGGTAATATGGTGCTCAACGACTCCATTCGTTCGGTGATTATGGAAGGGCAATATGGTTTCTACAATGAAAGAACCGAGTATTCGTTTGCGACAGATTCGGCACGCTTGTTGGAGTTTTCGCGAGGCGATACGTTGTATTTGCATGCCGATACTCTTAAATCTCACTTGGTATTGCCCGATTCCACCCGTCTTTTGCAGGCCTATCATGGTGTGAGATTTTTTAGGATAGATGCGCAGGGAGTTTGTGATTCTATGGAGTTTACGTCGGTAGATTCGCTCCTTCACATGTATAAACTCCCTATCATTTGGAATGAAAATTATCAGATAACCGGAGATACGATTCGTATACACATGAATGACAGTACGGTCGATTGGGCTTTGATTCCCGGGTCTGCTTTTGCTGCACAGCATAAAGATTCTGTTTTTTATGATCAAGTTTCCGGTAAGGAGTTGAAAGCATGGTTTGAGCAAGGGCAGTTACGTCAAATAGATGTAAACGGCAATGCTCAAACGATTTTCTATCCTCAGGAACGGGATTCGACATTGACAGGGCTGAATAAAGCCGAAAGCGGATTTTTGAGAATGTACTTGAAAAATCAGCAGATGGAGAAGATAATTATTTGGCCTCAACCGCAGGGAAGCATGACTCCGTTGGACTTGATAAAGCCCGAGCAGCTATATTTACCAGCCTATAAATGGTATAGTGATTTGAGGCCGGTAAGCCCCGAAGACATATTTCGAAAACCAGAAGTGAAAATAGAAGTTGTTGAAGAGAAAAAACATCGCTTCAATCATTAAGATTTGGTCGAATTATGAGTGATATCATACATTTATTGCCCGATTCTGTGGCTAATCAAATTGCAGCTGGAGAAGTGATACAACGTCCGGCCTCGGTAATTAAAGAATTGGTGGAGAATGCTGTCGATGCGGGTGCTACGTCTATTCAGATTATTTTGAAAGATGCAGGACGTACTCTTATTCAGGTGATAGACGACGGCAAAGGAATGTCTCCGACCGATGCCCGGTTAGCCTTCGAACGTCATTCGACTTCTAAAATTCGTTCGGCCGACGATTTATTCTCGCTACGTACGATGGGGTTTCGAGGAGAAGCGTTGGCTTCTATCGCCGCTATTTCTCAGGTAGAGCTTCGTACGCGCAGAGTCGACGATGAGGTAGGCACTTGTATACGTATGTCGGCTTCCCAATGTGAAGGGCAGGAGGCGATTTCTACTCCTGTGGGGAGTAATTTTGCGGTAAAAAATATCTTTTTTAATGTGCCAGCACGACGTAAATTTCTTAAATCCAATCAGGTGGAATTGAGCAATATACTCAATGAGTTTGAGCGTATGGCATTGATTAATACTCAGATTAGTTTTATTCTCGTCCATAATGACTCGGAATTGTATAATTTGCCGGCTACCAATTTGAGGCAGCGTATTGTTGCACTTTTTGGTAAGAGTCTTAATCAGCAGTTACTTTCTTTGGGAACGGAAACGTCTTTGGTGAAGATTTCGGGTTATGTGGGGCGTCCCGAAGCTGCTCGCAAAAGAGGAGCATTACAATATTTTTTTGTAAATGGCCGGTATATGCGCCACCCATATTTTCATAAAGCGGTGACGATTTGTTACGAACATTTGATACCGGTCGGTGAAATGCCCAATTACTTTATCAATCTTACGGTCGATCCCGAGACGATTGATGTGAATATCCACCCGACTAAGACCGAAATAAAATTTGAGAACGAGCAGCCCATCTGGCAAATTCTTTCTGCCTCTGTAAAGGAAGCATTGGGAAAATTCAGTACGGCTCCCTCTATCGATTTCGATATGGAAGATGCACCGGAAATTCCAACATCGAAGCCGGGCACACATGTTCTTCCCCCTACGGTTCATGTGGATACGACGTATAACCCTTTTCGAGCAGGAGGTGGCGGTTCTTCTGTGAAGAGACCGAATTATGATTGGCAGCAGCTTTATAGCAGCTTTAACAATACAAAAGAAGGTTCGACCGTTCAGCCCGATTCAGACAACGATTTTCCGTCTAAATTGGATTTCTCTGATGGATATGTTTCTAATTTTTCTAGTGAAGGGGAACAATCGGTTTTTCCTGAGTTCGAGTCGAAACTGAATCAAAGCGGTAGGACTGTGTTGCAGTTGAAAGGGAAATACATTATGACTTCTTCGGCTGAGGGGTTAATGGTGATAGATCAACATCGGGCTCATGGCATAATTTTGTTTGAGCGTTTTATGGTGGGAATATCCTCTCGCGAAATGGCTTCGCAACGTGTTTTGTTCCCCGAAATCATGCAATTGACAGTCTCTCAATCAGAAACTTTACATGGAATCTGGGAAGAATTGATAGCGCTTGGATTCGATTTAGCCGATATGGGGCAGAATAGTTATTCTATCAATGCGATACCGGCCGGTATAGAAGGGATAGATGTACGAGACCTTATTGGGCAAATGCTTGTAACTGCTTCGGAGAAAGAACATGATGCAAAGGCTTCGTTGCAAAAGCGTATGGCTTGGACTTTGGCCGAGACTGCTGCTGTACCGGTGGGACAGTCTCTTTCTCAGGAAGAAATGTTGTCTATGGTCGATGATTTGTTATCTTTGAAAACACCAGCTTATACACCCGATGGCAAATCGGTTTTTATCATCGTTTCGTATGACGAGTTGCAGAAACGGTTTAATTGATTGAGTTATGTTGATTTTGTTGTCTCCGGCAAAAACGATGGTAGGGAGTAGTAGAACTACCGTTCCTTTTGTTACCGTTCCGTTATATAAAAGTGAGGCCGAGCATATAGCGATGGAAATGGCTGGTTATTCGGTCGAAGAACTGTCGGGTATGCTGGGGATAAATCGTAATTTGGCCTTGCAGACGAAAGAGAGATATAATGTATTTCATTCGCCCGATGTGCATGGATTACCGGCTCTTTTGGCCTATACCGGTATTGTCTTTCGTTACATTTCGCCGGCCGATTTTACCGAGGCCGATTTTGAATATGCTCAGAATCATCTGCGTATGGCATCGGCTTGTTACGGATTGACTCGGCCGCTCGATGTAATAAAACCCTACCGCATGGAATATGCTGTTGAATTGCCTTCGATGGGTATTCCTGTTTCGGAATATTGGAAGCCGCTTTTAACCGATAAATTGATTGACGATACAAAAGCGGCTGGTGGAATATTGGTCAATTTGGCGAGCCGTGAAATCCAGCAATCGTTCGATTGGTCTCGAATAAATAAAAGGGTACGAGTAATCACTCCCGAATTTAAAGTATATAAAGGCGACGGGTTTAAGACAATCGTGATATATGCGAAAATGATGAGAGGGGCGATGACTCGTTATATTCTAAAAAACAAAATATCTCACCCCGACGATATTTGTTCTTTCTCGGCAGAGGGCTTCCACTTCTCGCCTGAACATTCGAGAGAAAATAATCCTGTATTTGTCGTTTAATCAGCGTTGTTGTCTTGTTATATAAATAGTTCCGGTTCTTTTCTTGTTTCGCATTTTTCCTTGAAAGCCCGAATAGATAGAAATAATTTCAGTGGATTTATTTTTCTCGCATTTTGAGGACAGACGGCGATACATCTCATGCAAGAGATACATTTGCTTTCGTCCGTCATTCGGGGATTCTCTGGGGAAATTGCGTTAGTGGGGCATAATGCCGCGCATTTCCCGCACTGTGTGCATTTTTTACCGGCACGAGGTTTCAGGGGTACTCCGTTATATATTTTATAATCAGCATTTCCTTTCACTTGTATTTCTGTGAAACTCTCTCCATTTTTCAGTTGCACCAATTTAGTTTTGATTTGTTCTGAAAAATTCTTTAAGATCGTTTCATCGTCAGAATCCGGACGACCTTTGGCATAAACCCTCATGATAGAATGCTCGGCAATACAGGCGATACAAGCAACGGTTTGAAATCCGTTCGATTCCATCGTTGTCTTTAATTCGAGTAAAGCATCGTCGTAATCCCGATTCCCGTAGACGACCACGAGTATAGCCGGGGTGTTATACCCGGTTATACGTTTCAGTCGATCTATGGCTACGGAAGGAACTCTCCCTCCATACACAGGAACAGCCACTAATAGGATGTCTTCCCCATTTAGCTCGTAAGAGTTCTGTTGCCGTGTATGGTCGGTAATATCTATTTCCGTAGCCTGAGGGTCTATCTCTTTGCCGATGATATAGGCAGCCTTTCGGGTTCCACCCGTCGGGCTGAAATAAACGATGTGCATTTTTTTATTGTTTGTTTCTACGCTCCTGAACAATGGCATCGAGAACTGCGACAGTCGTTAGGTTGACAATATCTCTCGTCGAACTGGCAATATCGGTGAAGTGAATAGGCTTGTTCAAGCCCATTTGTATCGGGCCGATAGACTCTGCCACACCCATTTCCAGCATCATTTTATAAGCCGAGTTCGCCGAACTTAAATTCGGGAAAACAATCGTATTTACTTCTCTCCCTTTCAGCTTGTTGAACGGGTACGATTTGTCTCGGAGTTTATTATTGAGGGCAAAGTTCATTTGCATTTCTCCGTCGATGATGATTTCGGGATATTGTTCGTGTAAAATTTTAATGGCTTCGTGTACTCTTAGGGGACTTCCTTGATTATCCGACCCGAAGTTAGAATAGGATACCATAGCGATAACAGGATCTTTGGCAAAAAACCTTACAGAGTCATAGGACAATTTTGCAATGTCGATTAATGTTTCGGTAGTCGGTTTCCGATTGATGAGTGTATCGGCAAGGAAATAAGTCCCGCACTTGGTGTTCATGATGTGCATGGCTCCGAAATGTTTGTATCCTTCGCGTATACCGATAACCTCTTTCGCAATCTGTATAGTCTCTGCATACTTGGAGTATGTGCCTGTGATGAAAGCGTCGGCTTCTCCGGCTTCGACCATCATCATACCGAAGTAATTGCGGTCGAACATCTTTTCATGAGCTTCGGCGTAGGTCATGCCCTCGCGTTGTCTCTTTTCTGTAAGAAGCTGTGCGTAGCGGATACGGCGGTCTTCTTCGTTCGGATGCCTCAAATTGATAATTTGCATGCCCGATAAATCTACACCTATGGACTCTGCCAACTTCCCTATTAACTCATCGTTCCCTAATAAAATAGGTTTGCAAATACCCTCTTTCATTGCCGTAGAAGCCGCTTGTAACATATTGGCATGATTGGCTTCGGCAAACACGACACGTTTGGGCTCTTTGCGGGCCATTTCGGTAAATTCCCGTAACATCTTGTTGTCATATCCCATCAGCTTTTTCAGCCGGTCATTGTAGGCATCCCAGTCGGTGATGTGATGCTGGGCGACACCAGAGTCCATCGCTGCTTTGGCGACTGCGGGGGCTACTGCGGTCAATAGTCTGGGGTCGAGAGCTTTGGGGATAATATATTCGGGACCGAACGAAAGTCTCTTTATTCCATAGGCCGAGTTGACAACATCGGGTACAGGTTCTTTGGTTAGTTTGGCAATGGCATACGTAGCGGCCAGTTTCATCTCTTCGTTAATGGCGGTAGCGCGAACATCGAGAGCTCCTCTGAAAATGTAAGGGAATCCCAATACATTATTTATTTGGTTGGGATAGTCCGACCGACCGGTAGCGAATATCAAATCTTTGCGAGAAGCCATTGCTTTATCGTAAGATATTTCGGGATTAGGATTGGCCAATGCGAATACGATGGGCTTTTCATTCATGGATTGTACCATTTCTGTTGTCAAGACATCGGCCACGGAAAGTCCCAGAAAAATATCCGCTCCGCGCATGGCATCGGCTAAGGTCTTTATATCGGTTCGTTCGGTGGCGAATTGCTTTTTTGCCGGCGACAAATCGGTGCGGCTGGTGCTGATGACCCCTTTGCTGTCCACCATGACGATGTTCTCTTTTTTAATGCCCAATCCCATGTATAATTTCGTACAAGAGCTGGCTGCGGCTCCGGCGCCGTTAACGACGAGTTTCGCCTCTTCTATTTTTTTCCCTTGTATATCGAGAGCATTTAAAAGTCCGGCCCCGGAAATAATCGCTGTTCCGTGCTGATCGTCGTGCATAACGGGGATATTTAGTTCCTCTTTTAATCGGGTTTCTATTTCGAAACACTCGGGAGCTTTTATATCTTCCAAATTTATACCTCCGAAAGTGGGGGATATGGCTTTTACTGCGGCAATAAATTTGTCAGGGTCTTTTTCATTGACCTCAATATCGAATACGTCGATACCTGCGAATATCTTGAATAGCAAGCCTTTCCCTTCCATGACGGGCTTTCCGGCCAAAGCACCGATGTCGCCTAAACCCAATACAGCCGTCCCATTGGAAATGACTGCTACCAAATTACCTTTGGCTGTGTATTCATACGCCTTTTCTGCATCTTGTTCTATTTCAAGACACGGTTCTGCTACTCCCGGAGTATAGGCTAGGGATAGGTCTCGTTGTGTACTATAAGGTTTGGTAGGAATTACTTCTATTTTTCCAGCTTTACCTTCACTGTGATATTTTAAGGCATCTTCTTTTGAAACTTTTGACATAAGTATACTATTTAGTGGTTTATCTGTTTAATTTGTATTCCCAAAAGTTAAATAACTTTTAATTTGTAAGCATATCGAGTACAAATGTAGCAAATTTATCTCATCTCTTATGTTAAGAAAAACATTTCTTTAAAAATAAAAGTTTTACAAGGGGAATCAGCTCTTTCGATATTCTTTGGGTGATAATCCGATTTGATGTTTAAAATATTTACTGAAAAAAGTTTGTGAGGGAAAGTTCAGTTCATTGCTGATTTGCTGAATCGTCATACTTGAATTTTTGAGTAATCTTTGAGCCTCCAAAATGACACACCTCTTTATCCATTCGCTAGCCGATATGCCGCTATTATTTTTTACGGTTGTAGATAAATATTTGGCTGTAATACATAGCTTGTCGGCATAGAAATTCAACTGTCTATATTTTTTGAAATTTTTTTCTACCAAATCTAAGAATTCGTAGGTAATATAGTCGGCTCTTGTCTTTTCGTTTTTTTTTGTAAGAACTTATTTGTTTCCAAACTGTCGAATAGAAAAGTGCTACGGTAAGGTGTTGTATCGATTTTATTCGGAAAGGATTATCAGTATCGGCTATTATCTTTTTTATGTAAGCACAATAGTCCAATAATGCAGTTAAAGTTTCCTGAGATAAATGATGAGATATATTGTCCTGCCGGGGGAACCTTAATAATAAAATTTCATTTTTGGAATACGATGCAATATTGCTGGCGAAGTTTTTGGTAAAAGCAATGCAAATGATATAAAAATCTTCGCTGTTACTATCGTGTTGTAAAATTTGATTGGGATAAATGCTGATTACGCAAGGAGCTATTGCATTATACTCTATGGAATTTATTTTTCCTTTAACCCAACCTTTCAGGACAATACATAATGTGAATGCTTCTGCTTTGTAAGGATAGTTGAATTTTGATAAATCCGAGATATTATCTTTATTAATCTCTATCAAAGCGAACTCGTTATCGACATGTAAAACATGTTTGTAATGATTGAAGCTCTCGTTGGGAATATCGGTTATGTGAATGGTCATAAATATTTTTATTTTTTCGGAGCAAAAATAGTCTAATTGTCTTGTAAATAATCTTGAATGAGAAAAATAGACCTGAATAGGGGGATAAAAGGACTCATTTGTATGTAAAGATGGATTTATATTTGCAGCCGAAATAAAATCTCTGAAAGAGAATTTGTAATAGAATGAAGGATATAATTTTTATTTATTTTATTTTTTCATTCTTTCCAGCTATTATACAGAGTTTATGCCTAAATTTGTAGCATTCGAAATGTGTTTGAAAAATCCCTGTTTATAGGGGTTATAAAGGTTTTATGTAGGTATTGATTAAATTTATCAATAAGTTGCGTTTAATAATTTTTAATATAAAATTTTAACTCGACTTGGAATATCAACGTTGAAAATAATTTTTGTTGCTTATGAAATTGACTAAAAATTTTATTCAGCCTATCGCAGGTGCGATGCTTTGTATTTTTTTATTTTCCTGTGGAGGAAAAAATGCCCAGAATGGAAGCGGAATGGTTCGCGAATATGCCGTAATGACATTACAGCCCGATTCGATGGAGTGGTATAGCAATTACCCTGCTGCAATTAAGGGTAAGCGGGATATCGAGATACGTCCGAATGTTAGTGGCTTTATTACAGATTTGAGAGTCGATGAGGGGTCTGTCGTAAGAAAAGGTCAAGTTCTTTTCGTTATCGATACAGTCCCGTACAAAGCTGCATTGAAAGTCGCCGAGACTAATGTAGAGGTAGCGAAAGCCAGTACCGAAACCGCTCGCCTTACGGCAGAAAACAAACGGGAGTTGCAGAGACGAGATATCATCAGCGAATATGATTTGCAAATGGCCGAAAACTCTTATGCTTCGGCTAAGGCCCAGTTGGCTCAGGCGGAAGCCCAATTGGTAAATGCCCGTAATAACGATTCCTATACGCGAGTTATCAGTCCGCTCGATGGAGTAGTGGGAGAGATTCCTTTCCGTGTGGGGAGTTTGGTGTCGCCGTCTTCGGCCACTCCGCTTACCACTGTTTCGGATAATTCCGAGATGTATGTTTACTTTTCGATGACCGAGCGGCAAATTTTGGAATTGGTGGCACAATACGGTGCTGAGAATTTTTTGCAAAAACTTCCGACTGTATCGTTGAAACTTTCCGATGGTAGTATATACCCGTTGAAGGGGCGGATCGAAACGGTCAGTGGAATTATAGATACACAGACAGGCTCCTCGAATATGCGTGCTACTTTTGAAAATCCGAATAGGTTGTTGCGTAGCGGAGGTTCGGGAGTTATCATGATTCCTATGAAAAACGACCATGCTATTTTGGTTCCGCAAAAAGCTACTTACGAAATTCAAGATAAGAAATTTGTTTATGTTTTAAATGACGACTCTACGGTGACTTCTACCGAAATAACCATTGCATCGATCGACAACGGAAAAGAGTATATGGTAACTTCGGGATTGAAAGCCGGGGATCGTATCGTGACAGAAGGTGTCAATACTTTGAAGGACGGCATGACTATTAAGGCTGCCGGTTCGCAAAATAATCAATAACAAGAACTTCAAATAGATAAAAGATTATGAAGTTAGATAGATTTATCAATCGCCCGGTATTATCGACCGTTATTTCCATTTTTATGGTCATACTGGGTGTTATAGGACTTGTATTTTTACCGATTACACAATATCCAGATATTGCCCCTCCTACCATACAAGTTTCGACAACTTATACAGGTGCTAACGCTCAAACCATATTGAATAGTGTTATAGCTCCGTTGGAAGAGTCCATAAATGGTGTGGAAAACATGCTATACATGACTTCTACGGCAACTAATACAGGATCGGCGTCGATCAACGTATATTTTAAGCAAGGAACCGATCCCGATATGGCTGCCGTGAATGTGCAGAACAGGGTCGCTAAGGCTCAAAATCTGTTGCCGGCAGAAGTAACGCGGGTGGGTGTGATTACCGAAAAACGTCAGACGAGTATGTTGATGGTATTCTCTCTGTTCAGTCCAGATGACCGGTACAGTTTGGAGTTCCTTGAAAATTATGCAAAAATTAATGTCCTCCCCTTAATTCAGCGTGTATCTGGTGTCGGTGCTGCCGATGTTATGGCGACAGACTATTCTATGCGTATTTGGTTGAAACCCGATGTTATGGCGCAATATGGTTTGATGCCGGCGGATATTGCAGGTATTTTGGCTGAGCAGAATATCGAAGCCGCTCCCGGTCAGTTCGGAGATCAGGGAAATCAATCGTTCCAATACGTTTTGACCTATAAAGGCCGTTTGCAAACCCCTGAGGAGTTTGGTAATATGGTGATACGAGCAAACGACGATGGGCAAATTTTGTACTTGAAAGATGTTGCCGATATTGAATTAGGTCGGTTGACCTATGGGTTTAAAAACTTCCAGAACGGGCATAATGCGGTAAGTGCGATGGTCTATCAGGCTGCCGGATCCAATGCCACTGCAATTATCGGCGATATTACAAATTTGTTGGAAGATATAAAGAAAGACCTTCCCCCCGGAATGGAAATCGAAACGACTTTGAATGCTAACGACTTCCTGTTTGCTTCGATTCACGAGGTAATCAAGACCCTTATCGAAGCCTTTATTTTGGTGTTCTTTGTAGTGTATGTCTTCTTGCAAGATTTCCGTTCGACGTTGATTCCCGCTATCGCTATTCCGGTGTCGTTGATCGGTACGTTCTTTGCCTTGTATTTGATGGGATTTAGTTTGAACTTGTTGACTCTTTGTGCATTGGTTCTTGCCATTGCGATTGTGGTCGATGATGCCATAGTGGTCGTCGAGGGAGTCCATGCTAAGTTGGATCAAGGATATAAGTCACCCCGTAAAGCATCTATCGATGCCATGCGCGAGCTTTCTGGCGCTATCATTTCGATTACGTTGGTGATGATGTCGGTGTTTATTCCGGTAAGTTTCATGCCGGGAACTTCGGGAACATTCTATCGGCAGTTCGGTCTCACGATGGCATTTGCCATTGGTTTCTCGGCGATCAACGCATTGACGCTGAGTCCGGCTTTGTGTGCTATTTTATTGAAACCTCACAATAAAGACGGACATGAAAATAAAAAAACATCGTTTATCGATCGTTTTCATATAGCGTTTAATGCAGCATACAACACGATGCTCTCCAAATATAAAAATGGGGTTACCCATTTTGTCCATCATAAAAAACTTTCGTTTGCGGGAGTTATCGTAGGAGTTATTGTCTTGGTTATTTTAATGAACATCACTCCTACGGGACTTGTCCCGAATGAAGATACAGGTACGATAATGATTACAGCCGATTTGCAGCCGGGAACTTCTCAGGAACGTACGGAGAAAATTCTTATGGAGGTAGATAGTATTATCGCTACTCATCCGGCAGTAAAAAGTCGTACACAAATTTTAGGATTCAGTTTTATCGGTGGACAAGGGAATACCTATGGCTCTTTTATCGTGAAATTGAAAGATTGGGACGAACGTACCGGAAAAGGTATGGATGCCAATTCTGTAATCGGGACTCTTTATATGAAGTTCGCTACGGAAATAAAGGATGCCCGTGTATTGTGTTTTGCTCCGCCTATGATTCCGGGGTACAGTATCAGTAATGGTTTCGAGTTGAACTTGCAGGACAAGACCGGTGGTTCGCTGGATCATTTTTATGAAGTCGCTCAAAATTTCTTAGCTGAGCTGATGAAGCGACCGGAGATAGCGATGGCCTCGACGACATTTAATCCTGCGTTCCCGCAGTATATGGTCGATGTCGATGTCGCCAAATGTAAACAGGCCGGTATTAGCCCGAGCGATGTGTTGGCGGCTCTACAAGGTTATTTGGGAGGTATGTACTCTTCTAACTTTAACCGTTTCGGTAAATTGTACCGTGTCATGATACAAGCAGAACCGAGTGCTCGGGCCAATCCCGAAAGTCTGAACAACATAAAAATTCGTAATGGTTCCGAGATGGCTCCGATTACCAATTTCATTACCTTGAAAAAGGTATATGGTCCCGATAATATCAAGCGTTTCAATATGTTTACGGCTATGACTATTAACGGTAATCCGGCCGACGGATATAGTTCTGGTGAAGCTATTAAAGCTATCGAGGAAGTCGCCGCCGAAACATTGCCGGTAGGTTATGGATATGAGTTCTCGGGTATGACCCGTGAAGAGCAGGGTTCGAGCAGTGGTACGACAGCTATTATCTTTATGTTGTGCTTGGTATTTGTTTACCTGTTGTTAAGTGCTCAATACGAAAGTTACATTTTGCCGCTTTCGGTAATCCTCTCGATACCGTTTGGATTGGCCGGTAGCTTTATATTTGCATTGATGATGGGAGTCGAGAATAATATCTATTTGCAAATCGCTTTGATTATGCTTATCGGTTTGTTGGCGAAGAATGCGATTCTTATCGTAGAGTTTGCGTTGGATCGTCGTCGTACGGGTATGCCTATTATCAATGCGGCCATCGATGGAGCGGCAGCCCGTCTGCGTCCTATCTTGATGACGTCATTGGCGATGGTTATCGGTTTGTTGCCTATGATGTTTGCCAGTGGAGTAGGTGCTAACGGTAACGGCACTCTGGGAGCCGGAGCCGTGGGAGGTATGCTCATCGGTATGATATGTCAGATATTTATTGTTCCGGCTTTGTTCGTTGTCTTCCAGATTATTCAAGAAAAGATTAAACCTCTTAAATGGAACGATCTTGATAATTCGGAGGTTATTTCGGAGATTGAACAATATTCCAAATAAATTTGAGGTAACTCTATAAAACAGAGAATATATGAAACGAATTCTTTTATATACCGTGTGTGGTTTAGCTATGCTCACTATGTTTAATAGCTGCCACATATATAATAAATATCATCGACCCGATGTCGATGTAGAAGGCTTGTTCCGAGATACTGTCGCGGCAGGCGATACCCTTGCGGCAGATTCCTTGAATATGGGGAATTTGCCGTGGGAAGAAGTCTTTACCGACACGATATTGCAGAATCTCATACGCATTGGATTAGAAAAAAATAGCGATCTGCAAAGTGCCATGTTGCAAGTAGAAGCGGCTCAGGCTAGTTTCAATGCCGCTCGCTTGGCGTTTTTGCCAACGTTGAATTTGACTCCGCAAGGCGGTGTAAGTAGTTTCGATGGTAGCAAAGCCTCATGGACTTACAATGCGCCGGTTACGGCAAGTTGGGAGATCGATATATTTGGAAGAGTGCTGAATTCAAAACGCAATGCAAAAGCTGTATTAATGCAAAGCGAAGCGTATGAACAAGCGGTTCGTACACAGATTATCGCTACCATAGCTAATGGTTATTACACCTTGTTGATGCTCGATAAGCAACTCGCTGTTACGGAAGAGACCGCTTTGTTGTGGGAAAAGAGCGTGGAGACGATAAAAGCGATGAAGATTGGAGGCATGACAAATGAAGCTGCGGTAGCGCAAAGTGAAGCGAATAGCTATATGATTGCGGCTTCGATACCGGCTTTGCGGCAACAGATAAGAGAAGCGGAAAACAGTTTGTCCACATTGCTTTATCAAGCGCCTCAGTCGATCGAGAGAGGAACGTTTGAAGACCAGAAACTCCCCGAAATGTTACAAGTGGGAGTCCCGGTTCAATTACTTTCCAATCGTCCCGATGTACGGTCGGCAGAGCTCTCGTTGGCTGCGGCATATTATACTACGAATATAGCGCGGTCTGCCTTTTATCCCAACTTGGTAATTTCTGGATCTGCCGGATGGACCAACTCTGCCGGGAGCATGATCGTTAATCCCGGAAAAGTGTTGCTGTCTGCGGCTGCATCGTTGGTACAACCGATATTCAATCATGGCAGTAATGTCGCGAATCTGAAAGCTGCCAAAGCTCAGCAGAAGATGGCTGCTATTAATTTCCAACAGACAATCCTTAATGCAGGAAAAGAGGTAAGCAATGCTCTTTATCAAATTCAAACGACAAAGGAAACTCTTGTAAATAGAAATCGGCAGGTTGCTTCTTTGGAAAGAGCTGTTGAAGCTACCGAGTCGTTGATGAAGCTGGGTACTTCGACCTATCTCGAAGTCCTTACGGCTCAACAGTCGTTGTTGAATGCCCAGTTGTCCCAGATTTCCGATTCGTATCAATGCATGGTCGCTGTCGTCAGTTTGTATCATGCCTTAGGCGGAGGACGGGAAATAGAGGAAAATACGAAGTGAAAATTAAAAATAATATACTATGATTAGTCCGTTAGCGTACGTCGATTCCAAAGCGGTGATTGGGAACAATGTGACGATTCACCCCTTTGCTTATATCGATAAAGATGTTGTCATTGGAGACAATTGTGTGATATATCCATACGCCAGTGTTTTGGCGGGAACTGTCATGGGAAAAAACAATCGGGTTTTTCAAGGTGCTATTTTGGGCGCCGAGCCGCAGGATTTCCATTATAAAGGCGATGCTACCCGGTTGTCTATCGGGGACGATAATATGATTCGAGAATATGTTATCATCAATAGAGCTACGACTCCCGAAGGAGAAACTGTCATTGGAAATAGAATTTGTCTGTTGAAAGGAACACGTATCGGACACGACTGCCGTGTGGACGACGATTGCATTTTAGGTATCGATTGCGACCTCTCGGGAGAGTGTCATATTCATAGTAAAGCAATTCTCGCCGGACGTGTAATCGTGAAAGAGCGCTGTCGGGTAGGTAGCTGGACTTTGGTGAAAAGCGGTTGCCGTACGGGTAAAGATATACCTCCGTATATTTTAGCTGCACATAATCCCATTACATACAAGGGAATAAATGCATTTATTCTTAGACGGCGAGGATTCGGTGAGGCTACTATCGAGAATATCGCTTTGGCTTATCGACAAATATATCAGTCGGGTACTAGTCTCGAAAATGCAGTGCTTCGTATTAAAGAAGTGGTGGAGCCAAGTCCCGAAATTGATTATATTCTATCTTTTATAGAAGATTCGAAAATGGGTATAATTGCTACCTATGGAGAAGAAAAATAAAGTAGAAAAGTAGACTGAAAGAAACCCCGGTTAAAAATAACCGGGGTTTCTTTTTATAAATGCCTATTCTCTTTTTTCTATTTTAAATATATAAATATTTGATTATTATATAATTATGTGCTTTCTGGATAGCCTAGGTCTAATAGCGTTTGTTTTTATTAACGAAATAGCACATAATTAAGCGGTGAAAACTATTTTGGTTTCCAAAGTTTTCTATACATTTGCCGCGATAATGGGATAATTATTATGAATACAGAGTTACAACAGCGAATTATCAAGCAGGCAACCCGTATGTTTTTGTGTAACGGAATTAAATCTGTTACAATGGATATGATTGCGTCTCAATTAGGTATCTCGAAACGGACTCTTTATGAAAACTTCAAGAAAAAGAACGAGTTATTATTGGCTTGTTTGGAAAGTCAGGAAATGGAAAGAAGGGCTCGGTTGGAGGTATATTTTGCCAATCGAAAGAATGTGATTGATTTGTTGTTGAATGTTTATGAAGATATCCTCCGTTTCATGCGGAATACAAGCCCCATGTTTTTTGTGGATATGGAACGATATTATCCGAGAGTTAATGATAAGTATGAGAATGATAAGGAATGCCATAAACAAGCTACGGTCGATTTATTGAAAGAAGGTGTCGGTGAAGGTGTGATACGAGCCGATATCAATATGGAGATTGTAGCGACGCTATTGACTTTTCAATTTGAACTTTTAAAAAAATCAGATCAAATATTTAATTCTAAATATACTTTTACCGAGATTTTTGAAACGATATTTAAGAGCTTTATTCGAGGAATAGCTACTCCGGAGGGAGTAAAATATACAGATGAATTTTTTGAGGAGAATAGATAAAAAGATGGTAAAAACTTTAATGATGAAAAAAGAAGTATGAACAAAATGGCGATCGTGCACCGGGTCGGTGCTATGTTGATGCTGTTCCTTTTCCCCGGAATATCTTGGGCTCAGGAACAGAAAGTTCAATCGGTAACTCTCGATTTGAAAACAGCTATCGGTATAGCGCTCAATGAGAATCCAACTATAAAGGTTGCCGATGTGGAAATAGAGAAGAAAGATTATTCCAAAAAGGAAGTTATTGCGGGTCTGTTTCCTCGAATCGATGCTTCTGCTTCATACAGTCGCACGATAGAGAAGCAGACTATGTACATGGATTCAAAAGCCTTTAACGTAGGAGCTATGTTTGATCCGGTGTTTAATGCCATGTCCCAATTGCACCCCGAATTCAAGGCTCCTGATCTTGGGGGAGGAACTAGCTCCTCCGATGGAATGAAAGTCGGTACGGACAATACCTATTCGGTAGGATTTAGTGCTTCGTTGCCGATTATCGCCCCCCAATTGTGGAAAAGCGTTCAACTGTCGAGCGCCGATGTAGAACAAGCGGTAGAAGCCGCCCGTTCCTCTCGGTTGAGCTTAGTCAACCAAGTAGAAAAAGCATATTATAACCTGTTGTTGGCGAAAAACTCCTATGATGTTATCAAAATGAGCTATGACAATGCCAAGTTAAATGCAAGGGATTACAAAAATAAGTTTGAACAGGGAACAGCTTCGGAGTACGATGTGTTAAGGGCCGAGGTGCAAGTCCGTAATCTCGAACCTACATTATTGCAAACCGAGAACAGCGTCAAATTGAGTAAACTTCAATTGAAGGTTCTGATGGGTATGGATATGACGGTTGATATAGAAGTGACCGACAAATTAGACGATTATGAGGCATCCATGTATGAAGAGACTTTGAATATCGATACCTCGCTTGAACAAAATACCGATTTGCGTAAATTGGATTTACAAACGGCCTATTTGAAAAAGGCAGTCGACGTACAACGCATGGCTTGGTTTCCCACCTTATCGGCGACAGCCAATTATAATTGGATATCGATGAGTTATGGCGGTATGTTTGATGACTTCCGATGGAATCCCTATTCTACGGTAGGACTTTCTTTATCGTTGCCGATATTTCAAGGTGGGGCACGTCACTTCAAAGTAAAACAGGCTAAATCGAATGTCTTGCAGTTGGGACTACAACGAGATAACTTGGTAAACTCTCTTTCGATGCAAGTGCAAATGTCGATGGATAATATCCAGAAATCTATAAAACAGATTGCTTCCAATAAAGAAGGTGTTCGACAAGCCGAGAAAGCATATTCCATCATGCAAAAAAGTTTCGAGATCGGTTCTGCTACCTTTGTAGAGCTTAATGATGCCGACTTGGCATTGACAAACTCCCGTCTCTCCTATAATCAAGCCATATACGATTTCTTGGCGGCAAAATCCGATTTGCAATTGCTACTGGGAAATACCGATTTGGAACAATATAAACAAGTGGAAAAGCAAGATAAGTAACCCATTCATAGAATAATATAAGAAAATAAATATATGAGAAGAAATCATTTTTTTAACGTAATGGCTGTTTGTGCGGCCTTGTCGTTTGTCGCTTGTTCCGGACAGAAGGAGACTGTCGAACAAGTTGAGGAAGAAACTGTTCAACTTGTGAAAATTGCTAAGGTTATGGAGCAGGCTGTTCCGCAGGTCGTTTCATATACAGCTACGGTAGAGCCCTATAAGCGCAATTTGATTAGTTCGTCTGTTCCCAATCGTATCAAAAAAATATATGTAGAAGTCGGTGATAAAGTCTATGCCGGACAAAAATTAGTAGATTTGGATCAAGCCAATTTAGCTCAGCAGAAGTTACAGTTGGACAATTTGGAGTTGGAGTATAACCGTGTAAAGGAGCTTTTTGCCGTAGGCGGAGCTTCTCAGCAGCAAGTAGATCAGTTGCGTACGCAATATGAGACGACCAAGACCGCTTATGAAAATTTAAATGAAAATACGGTTTTGCTAAGTCCCGTAAACGGTGTGGTGACTGCACGTAATTTTGATAATGGCGATATGGCCAGTGGAGCTATTTTAACGGTGATGCAGATACAGCCTGTAAAAGTGTTGGTCAATGTGTCGGAAAGCGATTTCACGAAAGTTAAGGTAGGTATGCCGGTCGATGTAAATGTCGAGGTATATGGCAATGAAGTTTTCAAGGGAAAAGTATCCTTGATACACCCCACGGTAGATGCAACCACCCGCACATTCGTGACCGAGATCAATATACCCAATACCGATAGCCGTATCCGTCCGGGCATGTTTGCCCGCGTCAATATCGACTTTGGAGATGTCGATCGAGTTGTTGTTCCCGATCAAGCCGTTGTAAAACGTTCCGGATCTGGCGATAGATTCGTTTATGTATATAAAGACGGGAAAGTGTCGTTTAACCAAGTTCAATTAGGGCGTCACATGGATAAAACCTATGAACTGATCTCGGGAGTGGAAAATGGAGCCGAAGTCGTGATCGCCGGTCAATCTCGATTGAAAGATGGGGCCTCTGTGAAAATTGCAGAATGATTTTGAGATACCTAATTAACTAATTCACACATTAAAGAAAAATTATATGAGTCTATATGAAGGTTCGGTAAAGAAGCCAATTATGACATCGTTGTGCTTTGTCGCAGTGGCCATAATGGGGCTCTTTTCCCTTACAAAGCTGCCGATCGACCTTTTCCCGGATATCGAGACCAATACGATTATGGTCATGACGGCATATCCCGGAGCCAGTGCTGCCGATATTGAGAATAACCTTACTCGACCTTTGGAGAATGCATTGAATGCGGTAAGCGATTTGAAGCACATTTCTTCGGAGTCGAAAGAAAACATATCGTTGATTACTCTCGAATTTGAATTTGGTGAAGACATCGATGTTCTCACCAATGACGTGCGAGATAAATTGGATATGGTAAAATCGGAATTGCCCGATGATGCCGAAAATCCCATTATATTCAAATTTAGTGCCGACATGATTCCTATCATGATGCTTTCTGTACAAGCAAATGAAAGTATGCCGGCATTGTATAAAATTCTCGATGACAACGTCGCCAGTCCTTTGGCTCGTATCAGTGGTGTCGGCTCTGTCTCTATCAGTGGAGCACCCGAGCGAGAAATACAGATTTATGTCGATCCGGTCAAACTCGAAGCCTATAATCTTAGTATTGAAGCCATTTCTTCGATTATCGGGGCAGAGAATCGTAATATCCCCGGTGGTACTTTCGATATAGGATCGGAAACTTATTCATTACGGGTGCAAGGTGAGTTTAGCGATGCCGCACAAATGAACGATATTGTTGTCGGTAATTTCGGAGGAAAGGCAATCTATTTAAGAGATGTCGCCGTTGTACACGATTCGATCGAAGAACGGGCGCAAGAAACCTATAACAATGGCGTACAAGGGGCGATGATTATCGTCCAGAAACAATCTGGCGCAAATTCTGTGGAAATCTCAAAGTCTGTTATGGAGGCATTGCCTAAATTGCAGAAAAATCTTCCTAGCGATGTGAAGTTAGGTGTGATTGTCGATACTTCGGATAATATCCGCAACACGATTGGCACGTTGGAGGAAACCGTCGTTCTGGCACTGTTGTTCGTCTCGCTTGTCGTATTCCTCTTCTTAGGAAGATGGAGAGCTACATTGATTATCGTTATTACAATCCCTATTTCGTTGGTCGCTTCGTTTATTTATTTGGCGGCTACGGGAAACTCGTTGAACATCATCTCTCTTTCTTCTCTTTCGATCGCCATCGGTATGGTAGTCGATGATGCCATTGTGGTGCTCGAAAACGTGACGAATCACATTGAACGGGGAAGCGAGCCAAGGCAGGCCGCCATACATGGAACCAATGAAGTGGGACTTTCTGTGGTAGCATCCACGTTGACGCTTATCGCCGTGTTCTTCCCGTTGACGATGGTAACCGGTATGACCGGGGTCCTTTTCAAACAATTGGGTTGGATGGTGACAATTATTATGGTTATCTCTATTATATGCGCTTTGTCGTTGACTCCGATGCTCTGTTCCCGCATGTTGAAATTGCAGCCCAAGCAGTCTAAACTTTTCAAATTGCTGTATGGACCTGTCGAAAAGGGGTTGGACAGCTTTGATAACGCCTATGCTCGTTTGTTGCATTGGGCTGTGGGACACCGTTCCGTAGTTATTGTTTCGTGTATGTCGTTCTTCCTCCTCAGTATATTCTTGGTACGTTTCGTGGGAACCGAGTTCATGCCTACTCAGGATAATGGGCGTATAGGCGTGACAGTTGAAATGCCCATCGGAACACGTACGGAAATTTCAAAAGAGATAGGTATGCGGTTGTATAACCAATGGCTGGAAAAATATCCCGAAATTGAAGTTTGTAACTTTACGGCAGGACAGGCCAGTACAGACAATACCTTTGCTTCGATGAGTAAGAATGGTTCTCATATTTTGACTTTTAATATCAGTTTGAGCGATCCGGGAGAACGGAAGAGAACACTGTCGGAGATTTGTGATTTGATGCGTAAAGATTTGGAGGAATATCCCGAAATCAAAAAATCACAAGTGAATTTGGGCGGAGGTTCCAGCGCTATGGGTGGACAAACCTCGTTGGACTATGAAATCTACGGCTATTCGTTCGAGGAGACCGATAGTGTGGCGGCTCAGCTCTCTGCTCTGCTCCGGAATATAAATGGTGTCAGTGAAATACGTATTAGCCGGGAAGATTATCAGCCCGAGTATCAGGTAGATTTCGACCGGGAGAAGCTGGCTCTTAACGGACTTAACTTGGCGACTGCCGCTACTTATTTGAGGAATCGTATCAATGGAGCTACGGCTTCCCAGTTCCGTGAGGAAGGAAAGGAATATGATATTAAAGTAATGTATGCGCCCGAATATCGTACATCGATAGAAGACATAGAAAATATTGTCGTTTATAATGCTCAGGGAAAAGGCGTTCGTGTGAAAGAATTAGGGACCGTTGTAGAGCGGTTTGCTCCGCCGACGATTGACCGTAAAGACCGTGAGCGTATCAATACGGTTTCGGCTATTCTTTCGGGAGCTGCGATGAGCGAAGTTGTTGCTGCGGCTCAGGAAAAAATAGACCAAATGTCGCTTCCTTCGGGTATCAGTATACAATTGTCCGGTACTTATGAGGATCAACAGGATTCTTTTGGCGACTTATTTACTTTGATGTATCTCATCGTGATTTTGGTGTTCATTGTAATGGCTGCCCAATTCGAGTCGTTGACCTATCCGTTTATCATTATGTTCTCGTTGCCCTTTGCATTCTCTGGTGTATTCTTGGCCCTGTGGTTATCGGGCAATACGTTGAATGTGATGTCGTTGATCGGTGCGATAATGCTTATTGGTATTGTGGTGAAAAATGGTATCGTGCTTATCGACTATATATCGTTGAACCGGGAAAGAGGTATGGGAATACGTGAAGCCGTTGTAACAGGTGGACATTCTCGTTTGCGTCCTGTAATCATGACGACTTTAACTACGATTTTAGGTATGGTTCCTATGGCTATCGGTACGGGGCAAGGTTCTGAAATGTGGAGGCCGATGGGTACGGCTGTGATCGGTGGTTTGACAGTATCTACGATTTTGACATTGATTCTCATACCTGTACTTTATTGTGTATTTGCTTCTGTCGGTGTGAAGCGCAAACGCAAGAAACATCACGAACGACTGCTTCAAGATGTAAAGATAAATTCTAATAACTAAATCAAAATGTTCTGTTTTCCTTTTCCCAGAATCGGAAAAAGGAAAACAGAACACTAAAAATATAATTCGATATGAAATCTGTTCTTATCACTTTTGATCAAGCTCACTATGTGCGAATTATCGAACTGTTGGATAAACTCTCTTGTCGGGGGTTCTCTTATTTCGAACAGATGAGAGGACGTGGTTCCAAAACAGGGGAACCCCACTATGGCAGTCATGCATGGCCTTCCATGTGTTCTGCCATTATAACCGTTGTCGAGGATAGTAAAGTAGAGCCGCTGTTGGAAAAACTGCATCAGATGGACGAGGTTACTCCCCAGCTTGGGCTACGGGCCTTTGTCTGGAATATAGAGCAAGCAATTTGACGGGTTTGTGTCCGAACATCACACACCCACCCAGAGGCTGCATCGAATATTTCGGTGCAGCCTCTGGGTGTATTAGGCCGTGAGGATATCTCAACGATTTGTCGAAAGGGGATAATTTGTAGTCCGATTGTCTTCATATTTCGGTAAAATCATTATTTTTGTATTGCATAAAATTGTGTACTATGAAACATTCAAGCATTTGGAGCTGCCTCATGATTTTTTCAGTAGTTGGTATCTCCTTATTGACATCGTGTGGGAGAAGTGGAAAAGTGGAAATCACTCCCTATATTCTCAACTTGCATTTGAAATATACGCACATTGATAATTTCGAGCACGGTATAGCTCGGGTGAGCATGGATACTAAGACTGAGTCGGGTCGCGAGACAGCTGTCTATGGTTGTATTGACGAGAGGGGCAAGGAGGTGATACCTTGTATTTATGAGCTGGTATTTGTCGAGCCTGGTGGTATCGTGGCTCTTTCGAAAGAGGGGGTGTACAAACTTTTTGTCTATCGCGACGGTGGGGTAGAGGAATTCTCCCTCCCGTCAGGTATTCAGCCGATAAGCGGTTTCTGTTGCGACCGTAGTGCGGTTTGTGACGAGTATTATAACTATGGTTATATCGATTCCGAGGGGAACCTTGTGGTGCCCTGCCGGTATGAACGTGTGAATGATTATAACGAAGGTTTGGCCGTAGTCGAACAGAATTGGAGAAAAGGATATGTCGATACCGACGGTTACGAGGTGTCTCCTGTCTCTTATCGGGAAGCAGAAATGTTTAGAAATGGCCGCGGCTGCGTGCAGAACGAGGCAGGACTCTATGGCTACGTCGACGAGACGGGCCGAGAGGTAATTCCCTGTCGGTTCGAAAAAGCCATCTCCTTTTATGGCGAGGTGACCCCGGCGTGTCTCAATGGTCTCTATGGTTTGATCGACAAAGACGGCGAGTTTATCTCGACCCCGCGTTATGAGGCGATGGGTATTTGTGACGTTGATGTGTTTTATTTCTATGAGAACGGTCTCTATGGCTTTGTCGATGCCGAGCAGAAAGAACTGACTTCGGCACGTTACGACCGGATAGGTGAATTATTCAGCGAGGGGCTGATTGATGTGGAACAGCAGGGTAAACATGGATTCATAAATAAGCAGGGCGAAGAGGTGATACCCTGCATATACAGTCGGGTGAGCCGGTTTGAAAATGGCTTTGCCCGGGTGGCTCGCAATGGGAGGGTAGGGTATATCGATACCACGGGACGCGAAGTCTTTTTGCTCCCCTCTAACAGCTATGCGAGCACTTATCGCTCGGGCTACGGTGTGTTCTGTTTTAAAAGCGGTGGTGAGATATTCATCTTTGATGAGGAGGGTAACAGGCTCGACAGTAACGGTCGGGAGACTCCGGGTGCCATCTCTGCTGGTAGTGAGACACCCGCCAGTGGTAGCGTGGGTAGTGACGTGGTGTCTGTTCCCGCAGTTTCGGCACCCGTTTCGTCGGGTAGCAATCGAAGCGATCCAGCCCGTCGGGTCGAGTGGGAAATCCGCCGCAGCCGGGCCATTGAAGAGCTGACCCGCTTACAGATGAAATTGATCGAGGACCCCAATTCGGCTGCTATCAAGCACAACATACAGTCGCAGCAGAACATCATCAATACTTGTAACGAGATGATCGCTATCTATCAGTAACAGGGTGGACATTTCCTGTTTCGTGAGGGGCTGTTGTTTCTTCGTGCGAATTGGACTATCTTTACCGAGTCTTAAATAGATCTGTTATGAAAATTCTTCTCGACGTACATACTCACACGGTTGCTAGCGGACATGCTTTCAGTACTTTACAGGAGATGGTTCGCACGGCAGCCGATAAAGGCCTGCAAATATTGGGTATTACGGAACACACGGGTGGCATTCCGGGAACTTGTTCACCCATATATTTTCGGAATTTACCGGTAGTGCCGCGGCTGATGTACGGGGTGGAACTCTTATTAGGCGCCGAGATAAATATAGTCGATTATGAAGGTTCTCTCGACTTGGAAGAAGAATATTTTAAATTTTTGGATATTCGTATAGCCGGACTTCATTCGCTGTGTTATCGGCCGGGAACGGTCGAGCAGAATACATTGGCTGTGGAAGGTGCTATACGTAATGGTCATATCGACATTATCAGTCACCCCGGTGACGGTACGGCCGATCTGTTTTTTGAACCGTTAGTGCTGGCTGCCAAAGAGAACGGGGTGTTGTTGGAAATAAACAACAGTTCTCTCAATCCATATCGCCATAAGGAGAAAGCGAGAGAAAATAATTTGGAAATCCTGCGTTTGTGCAAACACTATGAGCAACCTGTCATTTTGGGGAGTGATGCCCATATCTCTTTTTCCATCGCCGATTACAGATGGCTGTATCCTCTGTTGGTGGAGACCGAGTTTCCCGAAGAGCTTATTCTCAATGATAAGCCCGATGTGTTCAAAGCTCGATTGAGACGCAACCGGGAGGAAATGGTCGTTTAGAATTTCGTCATTCCGTATTTATCGAATGTTTTCTTACGGGAAATCCATAGGGTGAGCAAAACCGATATGAGCGAAGATGCGAAGATGGTTATCATTAGCATGATTTGATATTTGATGGCTACGCTTGGGCTGCTGCCTCCTAAAATTTGTCCGGTCATAGTTCCCGGAAGGGCGATAAGTCCCATGACAGCCATTGATGCGATCGTGGGGTTGAACGATTTGATGAGGGCTTCACGCATGAAGGGGGTCAGGGCTTCGCTGGGAGATGCGCCGTTCCCCAACAGATAAAGGTATAATTGTCGTTCTCTGTTTAGAGAGCCGTAAAACGAATTGAGAGCGATAACGTTGGCCGAGAGCATATTGCCTAAAATCATACCGCTGATGGGAATAAAATATCGGGCGGTAAAGATTTTTTCCGGGCGAACGACTAAGCCTAAAAAATAAAAGTCTATGATGAGTAGTGAGACGAGAAATGCAACGGAAACAGTCATGAATAAAGTTCGTACGGGTAAGTGGGTTCGTTTCAGTGCGGTCGATGAAGCTATGATTATCATGAGCAATATCCATAACAGATTTATCCACAGTTTATCCCATAAAAACAGGTATTCGAGATAAAATCCGATGAGGAAGAGTTGTACGGTCATACGTAGCGCGGCAATAAGCGTGTCTTTTACCAAACCGGTACGGTAACGGTAGAGAAAATAGGTAGGGATTATCAATAACAGAAATCCCAAAGCCATGTGTCCGTATCCGATATTTATTGTTTCCATAATCAGTCTCCGATGTATATTTTTCGGTCGAACGCCTCTATGAAGCGAGTGTCGTGCGACACCATCACTACGGTTGTTTCCCGCATGGCGTGAATGTAATCGATGATAAGAGAAATAGAGTCGGGATCGAGAGCCGAGGTAGGTTCGTCCAAAAGAACGATTTTTTTGTTTAACAAAGCCGTTATCATCAGCATAATGCGCTGGCGCTGTCCTCCCGATATTTCAATAGAGCGTTTTTCATACAGTTCGGGTTCCAGTCCGAGTCTTGCGAAATGATTCAGGATAGTTTCTCTCGTGGGTCTCGACGGTTGGTTTATTTTTAGCCTGAAAGGGGCTGCGATCAGTTCTTCGACTGTTTCAAACGGAAGAGTGAACTCTTGGGGCAACCATGCGGTTATCCGTCGTATTTGTTGTATGGCAACGCTGTCGAGGATTTTACCGTTTATACGGATAGAGCCTTCGTCTGGTAAAACAAAGCCGGCTACCGAAGCAAGAAGGGTGCTTTTACCGTGTCCCGAAGGTCCGTAAAGCACCACTTTCTCGCCGGAGCTGATGCAACACGAGAAGTGTTGCATCAGAGGCTTGTTGTCATAAATGAAAGTTATGTTGTCGAATTCGATCATTTTTGTTGGTCGGTAGTTGTAGCTTGCGGCTTCAACCAACGGTCGAGCCAACGGAAGAAAATTCTTTGCCACAGTACGCCGTTCTGAGGCTTCAATATCCAGTGGTTTTCATCGGGGAAGATGAGCATTTCTGCCGGAACTCCTCGCAGTTTGGCTGCGTTGAACGCCGACATACCTTGCGAGGCAAGAATGCGGAAGTCATATTCTCCGTGAGTGATGAGTATGGGGGTGTCCCATTGGTCTACGAATTTATGCGGCGATGTAGCGAACGTACGTTGTGCCGTGGCATTCTTTTTATCCCACGGAGCTCCGCCCATATCCCAGTTGGCAAACCACATTTCTTCGGTTTCTACATATTGTTGTTCGAGGTTATAGATACCTGCGTGGGCGATAAATGCTTTGAATCGTTTTTGGTGATGTCCGGCCAGCCAATAGACCGAGAATCCTCCGTAGCTGGCGCCAACTGCGCCCATGTGGTCGCCGTCGATGAACGGTTCTTTTTTCATCTCATCGGTCGCGCTGAAATAGTCTTTCATGTTTTGGCCTCCGTAATCTCCGCTGATTTGTTCGAGCCATTCTTGACCGAATCCGTAAAGACCCCGACGGTTGGGTGCGATAACGATGTATCCGTTGGCCGCCATTAATTGCAGATTCCAACGGTAAGACCAGAATTGGCTCACCGGTTGTTGAGGTCCGCCTTGACAATAGAGGATAGCGGGGTATTTTTTAGAAGGATCGAAATGGGGAGGATAAACGATCCACGTAAGCATCTTTTTGTTATCTGTCGTCTTTATCCAGCGTTCTTCGACTTTACCCATAGTGATTTGATCCAGAATATCTTTATTCTCGAAAGAGATTTCCTTTACTTCTTTGCTTTGCGGGTCGATACTATAAATTTCGTCGGGCTGAGACAAAGAGTGGCGCATGGCGATCAAACAGTTGTCGTTTACGGGAGCCAATGAGGCATAATCGTAGTATCCGGTCGTGATTTGTTCGATTTTTTTATCGAGCCCTACTTTGAAAATGTGTATTTCTCCCTGATAGGCCGAACGGATATATAGAGATTTTCCGTCGGGACTCCAAGCCAATTCATCGGTGCTGTAATCGAAGTCGGAGGTCAGGTCTTGTTTTTCTCCTGTTTCCATGTTCATGATGAAGAGTCGATTTTTGTCCGATTCGTAACCCTCGCGTTCCATGCTGCCCCATGCCAGATATTTCCCATCGGGCGAGAACGCCGGTGTAGTATCGTATCCCATCATGCCCTCGGTAAGGTTTTTGGTTTCTTGGGTGGAGAGGTCATACAGATAAATATCTGAATTTGTCGATAAAGAATATTCCATACCGGTTTTCTTTCGGCTGGTATAAGCGACGGCTTTACTGTCGGGAGTCCATGCGAAAGATTCGATACCACCGAATGGCTTCATGGGGGATTCGTATGGCTCTCCTTCCATAATGTCGGTAATATCGGTTAACTGTTTACCGTCGAATGAAGCGATATAAGGGTGGGGTATCTCTTCCACCCACTCGTCCCAATGCTTGTACATTAAATCGTCGATCACACGTCCTGTCGCCTTATCGAGGTCGGGATAGAGGTCCGAGGCTTTCTCGCTGTATTTCACGTTGCCGATGAAAAGTATATGTTTCTCGTCGGGCGAGAATAAAAAACCGTGGACACCTTTCTCATGGTAGCTTATTTGTCGGGCATTGCTACCGTCGGCATTCATAATCCATAATTGTGAATCTCCGCTCTTTCCCGACAGGTATGCTATTTGTTTGCCTCCGTCGATCCATACGGCATTACCTTCCGATTCGGGAGTACAAGTGATTTGCTTTTTGTTTTGTCCGTCGATGTCCATGACGAAGAGCTCACGGTTGCTTTTGTTCTGTTCCAGATTTTCGTAAGAGACACCATACAAAATTTTACTCTTGTCAGGAGAAACTACGGGACCGCTTACTCTGCCGAATGCCATGAGCACTTCTGTGGTCATGATTCCATTCTCGACTTTTACGGGTTGTTTGCCGATTACGTCTCCGGTTTTTCCGGTCGGCTGACAGGCCGTTACTAATAAAGTTCCTGCCATCATCATACAATTTAGTTTGTTCATAAATAACGGTTTATAGTTTATTTATTGTTCGGTTTTTTCTTTTTTTGTCTACTCTTTGTCTCACCTACGATTCTTGCCGGTTTTCTCCACGGGGTGTTCCCATATAGTTTTTCCGCCAAATCGTTTCTGTGCATGCGTTTGAGTGAATTTTGTATGTCGTTTCTCTTTTCGGGGAGATACCAGAAGAAATATTTACGTTGGTTTAACTTCTCTTCTGGTTTTCGGGCTGTGAAAACTTTCTCACCGGTGTAGGGGTGTATTCCTGTATAATAAATTTCGGTGGACAGAGTCATAGGAGTAGGCGTAAAATCCTGTACTTGTTCCAATTTGAAATTCATTTGTTTTGTCAAAGCCGCCAATTCTGCCATATCTTCCTCTGTACAGCCTGGGTGGCTCGATATGAAATAAGGGATAATTTGCTGGTTCAGACCTTTCTCCTTGTTTATTCGTTCGAAAATTCGTTTGAATTCTTCGAAGAGAGAGAACGAAGGTTTGCGCATGATGTTGAGAACTCGGTCCGAAGTGTGCTCCGGGGCTACTTTCAGTCGACCGGAGACGTGACGGGATATGAGTTCCTCTGTATAAAACCGAGTACAATGGTTTAACTCATTATCTTTGTGGCGGTGGAGCAAAAGGTCGTACCGTACTCCGCTGCCGATAAACGATTTTTTTATGCCGGGTAGGGCATCGACGGCTTGGTATATATCCAATAAAGACGAATGGTCGGCATTGAGATTCGGGCAGATTTGAGGAGCCAAGCAGGAAGGCCGTTTACACTTTCGGCAAAGTTCTTCATTTGCCCCGTGCATTCGGTACATGTTTGCCGAGGGGCCTCCCAAATCGCTCAGATATCCTTTGAAGTCGGGCATATCGATGATTTGTTTTACCTCTTTGAGAATGGACTCTTTGGAACGGGAGGCAATGAATTTGCCCTGATGTGCCGAGATGGTGCAGAATGCACATCCGCCGAAACACCCTCTATGCAGATTGACCGAGAATTTTATCATTTCATATGCTGGAATTGTTTTCCCTCTGTATTTGGGGTGGGGCATACGGGTATAAGGAAGGTCGAACGAGGCATCTATTTCCGTTTCGGTCATGGGCGGGTAAGGAGGATTGACCATAATTGCCCGCTCTCCCACGCTTTGCCAAAGTCGCTTAGCGTGGTATTTATTGGATTCTTCCTCGATGTGCTTGAAATTTTCCGATTGCTTCCGTTTGTGGAGTAGGCATTCTTCGTGTGATGCGAGGACGATATTCCCTTCGTCTTCCGTAATGCAAGGCATATTCGAAAGAGGTTGCATGCTTGCTGTTTGAGGAATGTCGTCGAGCTGTTTTATGTTCTCACCTTGTTGTAACCGGCGGGCTATTTCGATAATGGGACGTTCTCCCATTCCGTAAATTAACAAATCGGCCGGGCAGTCAGCCAGAATGCCGGGTAATAGTTTGTCTTGCCAGTAGTCGTAGTGAGTCAGGCGTCGCATAGAGGCTTCGATTCCCCCAACGATAATCGGAGTGTCCGGGAATAACCGTTTTAAGATACGGCTATAAACGATTGTAGGATAGTCGGGTCTCATGCCATGTCGGCCATTGGGAGTATAAGCATCGTCGCTCCTCAATCTCTTGTTTGCGGTATAATGGTTCACCATCGAGTCCATAGCTCCCGCCGAAATACCGAAGAATAACCGGGGGATACCCAATTTTTTGAAATCCCGCAAATCGTCTTGCCAATTAGGTTGGGGAACGATAGCCACTCTCAATCCTTCGGCTTCGAGCGTGCGTCCGATCACGGCAGCCCCAAAAGAGGGGTGGTCCACATAAGCATCTCCCGAAAATAGGATTACATCGACGTAATCCCAGCCTCGTAAATCCATCTCCTTGCGAGTGGTCGGTAACCAATCTTGTAATCGGTATTCTTTCATTTTCTTGTTAATAGAGCCCTTCGATTTTTCCGTTTACTACTTTTATTTGATGTGCTTGCGGGTGCTTGGGGAGACCCGGCATGCGTAGCATCTCTCCGGCTATGGCTACGATAAAGCCAGCACCTGCATTTAATTCTATGTCGTTGATGGTAAATTGAAAATCTTTAACCAACCCGTATCGTTTCGGATCAGCTGAAAATGAATATTGGGTTTTGGCGATACAAACCGGTAAATGATTTAGGTTCCAGTTCTTAATTTGTTTCAACTTCTTCTCGGCTTTTTGACTGAATACGACCTCTCCCGCACCGTAGATAGTGTGTGCGATCTTTTCTATTTTTTCGGCCGGGGAATCGTTATCGTCGTAGGTGAAACGTAACGGACGAGACGGATTGTTTTCTATCTCTTCGACAACGGCATGTGCCAAATCGGCGGCCCCGATACCGCCGTCGGTGTAAGCGTTGTTCACGACGCATCTTATACCTTTTTGTTCGCAATGGCGCATGATGAGTTCTATTTCTTCATCAGTATCGCTGGTGAAACGGTTGAGAGCCACCAATACAGTTTGTCCGAAAGATTGTAGGTTTTCGATGTGTTTGTCGAGGTTGGCGAATCCTTGAACGATACCCTCTCTGTTCGGTTTCGTTATGTCTGCTTCGGGAACGCCTCCGTGCATTTTCAGCGATAATGTGGTCGCCACGAGGACTGTCAAATCGGGACGAAGTCCGCTTTGACGGCATTTGATGTTGAAGAATTTTTCGGCTCCCAAGTCAGCTCCGAAGCCCGCTTCGGTTACGACATAGTCGCCGAAAGTGAGAGCCATGCGGGTGGCTATGGCCGAATTGCAGCCGTGAGCAATGTTGGCGAACGGCCCTCCATGTACGAGTACAGGATTATGTTCGGTCGTTTGCACCAAATTAGGTTCTATCGCATCGCGTAACAAGGCGAGCACAGGGCCTGTGATACCCAAATCGTTTACCGTGAACGGCTCTCCATTATAACGATGTGCAACGACGATACGGCCGATGCGTTGTTCCATGTCTTCCATATCTTTCGAGAGACAAAGAATCGCCATGATTTCCGATGCAGGAGTAATGTCGAATCCTGCTTCCGTGGGAATCCCGTTGTTGAGTCCCCCCAATCCGGTCACAATCTGCCTTAGTGATCGGTCGTTCATGTCCATTACCCGCCTCCAAAGTATGTTTTTCAGTCCACTGCCCTCGGCTCGGTTCTGGAAAATATAGTTGTCCAACTGTGCGGCTATTAAGTTGTGAGCCGACGTAATGGCATGGAAATCTCCGGTGAAGTGCAGATTGATTCTTTCGGGAGGTAGTACTTGTGCGTACCCGCCGCCGGTAGCTCCGCCCTTAATCCCGAAACATGGACCCAGCGAAGGCTCTCGTAAAGCGATGAAGGCTTTCTTACCGATATGGTTGAGTCCCATGCCCAATCCTATGCTCACGGTCGTTTTTCCCACACCGGCTTTGGTTGCGGTAATAGCGGTTACCAATATGAGGTGGCTCTTTTTTGCTTTATGGTCGTCGATAAGTTTGAGCGGTACTTTGGCTATATAAGGACCGTAGTGGAATAAGTTTTTGACAGGAATACCCGCTTTGCGGGCTATGGTATCTATTTCTTCCAAGACTGTGCTGTCGGCTATTTCAGTATCACTTTTCATAAATTCAGGTAGTCGTGGTTGTTTTTTGATATAAATCTTCTAGTTTTATAAGCTCGTCCCGATATTGTGCCGCTTCGATGAAATCCATTTTTTTTGCCGCTTCGACCATCTGTTTGCGAGTACGTTCGATGGCCTTTTGCAACTGTTCTTTCGACATATATTTGACGATAGGATCGGCGGCGATATCTACATGTTCCCGATATTCGTCGCTGTACGCTTTTGTCGGTTTGGTCGCTTTGGACGGTTGCGCCTGTTGTTTTGTATCTGCATTCGATATGAGCACCGAGCTCTTCGACTTTTGTATCGCTTGGGGAGTGATATGGTTTTCTTCGTTGTAAGCCAACTGTTTCTCTCTCCTTCTATTGGTCTCGTCTATGGTTTTTTGCATGCTTTCGGTGATTCGGTCGGCATACATGATTACCCGCCCATTGAGGTTTCTTGCGGCCCGTCCTACGGTTTGTGTCAGCGAACGATGCGAGCGTAGGAAGCCTTCTTTATCGGCATCGAGTATGGCCACTAACGAGACTTCGGGTAAATCCAATCCTTCGCGTAAGAGGTTAACCCCGATAAGCACGTCGTAAACACCCGCTCGTAAATCGTCCAAAATTTTAATACGATCGAGAGTGTCGACATCGGAGTGTATATAATTACAGTTGATGTCGAGCTTGGCGAGATAAGCGTTCAGCTCCTCGGCCATACGTTTGGTTAGGGTCGTTACCAGAACTCGTTCGTCGCGTTCTATCCTTAGTTGTATCTCTTCTAATAAGTCGTCGATTTGGTTCAGGCTGGGACGTACCTCTATGATAGGGTCGAGCAATCCCGTCGGACGGATAACTTGTTCGACGACGATACCTTCGCTCTTTTCCAATTCATAATCGGCGGGAGTGGCGCTTACATAAATGATTTGCCGAGCCAATCCTTCGAATTCGTCGAATTTCAAAGGCCGGTTGTCTACGGCGGCAGGTAGTCGGAATCCGTATTCTACCAAATTCATTTTGCGGGATCGGTCGCCTCCGTACATCGCTCGGATTTGTGGTACGGTCACATGGCTCTCGTCGATAATCGTTAGGAAGTCTTTGGGAAAATAATCGAGCAGGCAGAAAGGTCTGGTTCCCGCTTCTCGGCCGTCGAAATATCGGGAATAGTTTTCTATCCCCGAGCAGTGGCCTATTTCCCGAATCATCTCCACATCGTAGGTCACCCGTTCGTAAAGCCGTTTGGCTTCTAAGTTTTTTCCGATGGATTTGAAAAATTCTACTTGTTTACCGAGGTCGATTTCTATCTCTCCGATAGCTTTGTCTATTCGCTCTTTGGTCGTGACGAATAGGTTAGCCGGAAAAATTTTGTAAGCATCGAATGTCCCCGTGCTGTTTCCCGTCGCAGGGTCTATGGTACGTATTGACTCGATTTCTTCGCCCCAGAACTCGATACGGACAATCACGTCGTCATAGGCGAGATAAATGTCTACCGTGTCGCCCTTCACTCTGAAATTACCCCGGCTCAGTTCTATCTCGTTACGGGAGTACAGCGAATCGACGAAATGTCGCAATAGTCGGTTCCTTCCGATATTGTCGCCAACCTTTATGTCGATGACATTGCTGTGAAAGTCTTCGGGATTCCCTATACCGTATAGGCATGAAACCGAAGATACCACGATAACGTCCTTGCGACCCGAAAGAAGGGCCGATGTGGTGGATAGACGCAACCGGTCTATCTCTTCGTTGATGGCCAAGTCCTTTTCGATATAAGTGTCGGTCGAGGGGATATAAGCCTCCGGTTGATAATAATCGTAATATGAAACGAAATATTCTACTGCATTTTCGGGGAAAAAACTTTTGAACTCATTATATAATTGTGCGGCCAGAGTTTTGTTGTGGCTTAAAATGAGAGTCGGCTTCTGGACCCGCTCGATTACATTCGCCATAGTGAATGTCTTTCCCGACCCGGTTACACCCAATAGAGTCTGATAGGGAGTCCCGTCGAGTATTCCCCGACTTAACTCGTCGATAGCCTCCGGTTGGTCCCCTGTCGGATGATAAGGTGAAATGAGTTTAAAGTCCATTGAAATCGATTCTTTAATAAGATTCCGGGATTACAAAACAAAGGACTAAATAAACCAGCGGGCTGAGGCCTATTGTCCCGAGCAGTACAAAGATGATACGGACCACGGTAGGGTCTATACCTAAATATTCACCTATACCTGCGCATACGCCGCCTAACATGCGGCCGTTGCGGGGACGGGTAAGTTTCTTTATCGTATTCATTTTATGTTTGATAATTTTTCAGAATACAAAGATAGTGAAAGGTGAGAGCAGAGACAAACGGAAATGAAATTTCCGATTGGGCTATGCCGAACCGCATCCTGTTTTCGCTATTGTGCAAAGATAGTGAAAGGTGAGCGTAGGGGCAAACGGAAATCATATTTTCGACTTGGTTATGCCGAGCCTCCTCCTATTTGTATCTACGAAGATAATAAGACAAAACGAGAGAACCGGACAAAACGCACCTGTCTGTTTTTCATAAAGGCCGGTATGAAAATATGAAAGATAATATATTTGCTGATACTGACAAAAAAAGTTGGTCGATATAAACTTTATTATTACCGATAAATAAGGAGTCTTTATCCCGGTCATCGTTAAATTTCTCTTATTTCCTTTCTATATTCGTGTGAAATCTCTAACTTTGCAAACTGATAAATAAATTAATAATGAGAAAAGTAATCTGTTCGATAGTTTGTGCTTTGCTCCTTGTGTCGTGCGGCGAATATAATAAGATACTGAAAAGTACTGATTATGAGCTGAAATACGACTATGCTAAGAAGGCGTTTGAACGGAAAAAATATATGCAGGCTGCGACCTTGCTCGAAGAGTTGGTTGCAATTTTCAAAGGAACGGATAGGGCAGAAGAGTCGTTGTATTTATTGGCTCGGAGCTATTATTTGAATAAGGATTATATTACGTCTGGCGAATATTTTCAGGCGTATTATAAAAATTATCCCAAAGGGGAATATACCGAATTGGCCCGTTTTTATTGCGGATATGGTTATTATTTGGATTCTCCCGAGGCTAAATTGGATCAAACAGGCACTTATAGAGCAATCGATGAAATGCAGCGTTTCCTCGATTATTTCCCGAATAGCGAACGGGCTAAACAGGCACAAGATATTATTTTTGAGTTACAAGACAAACTTGTGTATAAAGAGCTATTGAATGCCCAGTTATATTATAATTTGGGTAATTATATGGGGAATAATTATCAATCGGCTATCATTACGGCGCAAAACGCTTTGAAAGAATATCCCTATACGCGATATAAGGAAACTTTGTCCATGTTGATTTTGAAGTCGAAATATCAAGAAGCGGTACAGAGTATCGAAGAAAAGAAACCTGAGCGTTTTCGCGATGTCATCGACGAATACTATTCGTTTATCAACGATTATCCTTCGGGAGAATATTCGAAAGAAGCCGAGAATATTTTTAAAGTGGCGAATAAATACGTAAAAGATTAATCTTTAAAATAATGGATTACAAGAAAACAAATGCACCGACAAACACCATAACACGCGATATGGTGGCGTTGTCTTCCGACACGGGAAACATTTATGAAACGGTTTGTATTATTGCCAAGAGAGCCAATCAAATTGCAGTCGAGATGAAGACCGATCTTGAAAAGAAACTTCAAGAATTCGCTTCTTGCAACGACAATTTGGAGGAGGTTTTTGAAAATCGGGAACAAATTGAGATCTCTCGTTATTATGAGAAATTGCCGAAACCGGTTCTCATTGCTAC
This sequence comes from Barnesiella sp. B2-R-119, assembly GCF_023656675.1. Taxonomy (NCBI): domain Bacteria; kingdom Pseudomonadati; phylum Bacteroidota; class Bacteroidia; order Bacteroidales; family Barnesiellaceae; genus Barnesiella; species Barnesiella sp. B2-R-119. Next base: position 297,693 of record NZ_JAMOKL010000002.1, on the reverse strand, counting down.
ACAAGAATATATAGAGGGTAAAGTATATTATAAAAATCCCGAGAAAGAAAAATCGGCTATTGAATAATAGTCTGTAAAGTATACCTGCAAGCCGCACTATTCTGTATGATGATGGTGCGGCTTGCAGATTTCTTTGTCTGTCGGTACAATCGTTTTATTAGTTTGTTACCGAGAAAAGTAAAAAGCTCAATTAGTTCATTAAAACTATGATTAATAGAATATTAATCCGTTCCAAAGTCGTTCAAATAGCCTATTCGTATTTCCTGACGAAAGACAAGACTGTTATGGAAGCTGAGAAAGAATTGTTTTTCAGTTTCGAAAAATCTTACGAGTTGTATCATTTATTATTGACTTTGATGGTCGAATTGACCGATACGCAAGCTGCAAGGGTGGAAGCTGCTCGTATGAAATTCTTGGCGACTCCCGAGGAGAAGAATCCCAATATGCGCTTCGTTAATAACCGGTTTATCGAGCAGCTGAGGAATTGTGACGACTATAAAGATTACCACGAGAAGAAACCTGTGACTTGGACCAATGAACCGGAGTTCCTGAGAGACTTTTCGGAGCGTATCGTAAAGAGTGAATTGTATAAAGAGTATATGGATTCTTCGGACGATTCTTATGAAAACGATTGTGAGTTCTGGAAAAAAGCCCTTAGGGCTTTGATCTGCACCGACGAGGAGTTGACGGAATTGTTGGAGCAAAAGTCTTTATATTGGAATGACGATTTGGAGATTATAACGACATTCGTTTTAAAAACGATCAAACAATTTAGTGAAGAAAACGGAGGCCCGCAATCGTTATTACCGATGTTTAAAGATGACGACGATGCTGAATTTGCCAAAGAGCTGTTCAGGAATACATTGATTCATGGGGGAGAATATCGCAATTATATAGAAAATTTCATCAAAAATTGGGAGATCGAGCGTGTCGCTTTCATGGATATTGTGATTATGATGGTGGCTTTGAGCGAGTTTCATAGATTCCCTTCGATACCGACAAGAGTGACTTTGAACGAATATATCGAGTTGGCAAAGGCTTATAGTACATCGAAGAGCGGGCAGTTCGTAAACGGTGTATTGAATGCGATAGCCGATAACCTTAAAAAAGAAGGTGTTCTAACAAAAGAATAATGAAATTTGTTATATATTTGTGTACGGGTTTTAGGATCCAAGTATAAATTTTTTATTAAAAGCTAAATTATGACAGTGTTATCAATTTTTTTACAAGCTGCAACGGGGAGTGGAATGTCGAGCATTCTGATGATGGTTGCATTGATCGCTATTTTTTATTTTTTCATGATTCGTCCTCAGACGAAGCGTCAGAAAGAAATTCGCAAGTTCCGTGAGTCTCTCACCACCGGCGACAAAATCGTTACGGCAGGAGGTCTATTCGGAAAAATAAAAGAGGTTAAATCCGATTCTTTTATTATCGAAATAGCCGAGAATACTCGTGTTCGTATTGCCAAAGATTCTGTTTATCCTTCTGCTGCCGAAGCTAAGGATAGCGGAGCCGATCAAGCTAAGTAATCTATTTTTTCAAAGGACTCCTTTGCAGGAGAATAAGAAGATAAGGTTTTTTATCAAGGAACATCGGTTCTGTCGATAAAAAACCTTATCTTTGTTGTATGTAGTCGTTGCATGATATATGGAAGAGAATATTTCAGACCGCATAGTAGCAAAGTTTAAGTCGATTATCCAGAGGATTGGTACTGCATTCCGTCAGGAACGCACGCGGGAATTGTTTACATTTTTGGGGTTTGTTCTCCTTTCGTTGATATTCTGGTTTATGCAAGGGCTGAATGAGGAGGTTGAAAATTCTTTCAAAATACCGATAGAACTACAAAACCTTCCCGAGAAAACGACTCTTATTAATGATCTCCCGTCTCATATCGAGGTGAGAGTACGGGATAAAGGTCCTGTTATGTTGGGGTATGCGATAGAAGGATTGTCCCCGTTACGGATTAATTTTCAGGAGTATGATAAGGGGCGAAATTCTTTTTTGTTGCTGTCGTCTCAGCTTGAAACCATATTGCGAAAGTCCCTCCGTTCGTCAACGAGTATTGTTTCGATTATTCCCGATACGTTGAAAGTGATGTACACACACAATGCCGGTAAACGGGTGAAGCTGGTTGTGAAAGGTGTCGCATCGACTACACCTCAGTGTGTACTGAGTGGTGATATGACCGCCGATGTCGATTCGGTGATGGTTTATGGAGAGTCTTCCTTATTAAAACGAGTTAAAGAGGTTTATACGACCGATTTTGAAGCAAAAAAGTTGAACGATACCCTTCGCACGGTTGTCAAGATAGCGAAGATTCCGAATCTTCGAATTGTTCCTGAACAGGTAACCGTCACCATACCTGTGGAAGAAATGACCTCTAAAATTCTCGATATCCCTGTAATCCCGCAAAATGTACCTTCGAATTGGTCTCTTATCACATTTCCTTCGTCGGTGCAACTTTCTTGCATGATGCCGTTTAGTAAGTTTGCGGCGGTCGATGAAGATAGTTTTTTATTGGGAGTCGATTTTCTGGATTTGTCGCGGCGGCGTCTCTCTGATAAATTAGGGGTGAAGATATTGAATGCACCGGAATATGTCCGAAATATAGTGTTGTCGCAAGACAGTGTCGATTATATTTTGGAGCAGAAAAGACCTGCATTTGTAGTTCCTGTCGATTCTGCCAATCGAGTAACACCCGATTCGATATGAGACGTATAGGTATTACCGGTGGCATAGGTAGTGGCAAGTCGGTTGTCTCTCGGTTGCTGCGTATAATGGGATATTCTGTATATGATACAGACTCGGAAGCGAAGAGGCTGATGGAATCTTCGTTGGAAGTCGTGCAGAAACTATCGGAGTGCTTTGGGAGAGATATATATCATAACGGTCGATTGAACCGGGGTTTGTTGTCCTCTCGGGTATTTGGAAAGTCGGATAAGATAGTATTGCTTAATTCCATAGTACATCCGGTGGTACGCTTCGATTTCTATCGATGGTCCGAATCTCTAAACGAGGAGATATGCTTTGTGGAATCGGCTATTTTGTATGAATCCCGGTTTGACGAACTGGTAGATGAAGTCTGGACGGTGACAGCACCGGAAGAGTTAAGAATAGGTCGGGTTCGCGAGCGTAGCGGTTTGACCGAGGAAGAGATAAAAAAGCGTATGGCTGCTCAATTGTCCGAGGAAGAAAAACAGAGAAGAGCTGCTCATATTATTTGGAATGACGGTAATGTATCTGTTATCCACAGGGTTTTATCTTTATTGAAGTCATTGGAATGAGAATTTTTCGTTTTGAAGACGGTTAAACCGGACAAGAATATTATTTTTGTGGTTCGAATGATTTAAGTAATTAAATATAAAACGAAAATTTTATGTTAAAAACGATTTTATCTATTTCCGGTAAACCCGGTTTGTTCAAATTGATATCTCAGGCAAAAAATATGCTGATCGTGGAATCTCTGCAAACGGGGAAACGGCAACCTGCTTATGCCCATGAAAAAATCATATCGTTAGGAGATATCGCTATTTTCACCGATGAAGAAGACGTTCCTTTGAGTGAAGTATTGAATGCGATAAAAGAAAAAGAAAATGGAGCGAAAGTAACATTGGATATCAAGAAAGCCGATAATGAAACATTGCGTGCATATTTGGCGGAAGTGCTGCCTAATTTCGATCGTGAACGTGTCTATCCGACCGATATAAAAAAACTGATCAGTTGGTATAACTTGTTGGTCGAAACCGGTAACTCCGATTTTGTGGAAGAAGAAAAATCTCAAAAGGATGCCGATGTCGAGAACACGGCAGCTACGGACGATTCTGTAAATGAGAAAGAGGAAAAGCCCAAGACCAAAAAGGCAACAAAGAAAAAAGCAGAATAAGAAGCCATTCTAATGAACGGTAGATATAAGCCTGTGCGGTTTCCCGTACAGGCTTATTTTATGGATCGAGGGTGCGTATCCAAGCTCCTTGGGTGCGAATATCGTGGCAGGGAATACTATTTTCGAAACAGTCGTTTTGTAATTTGGTGGCTCGTCTGGGGTGAACATCGGGACCGATGATAAATTGCCGAACGGAAAATAGTTCGAGTATGTCTTCTATTCTGCCGTTGAACATCTTGCCGATAATAACATAGTCTATCGTTAGTTTTTTTTCTATCGATAGTTTATCCCATTCCTGTTTACCGAGGAGGACGAGCCGTTTCCCATAAAATTGGGCGAAGGGATAGTCTATAAAGCCGGTGTTGTCTTTGGTTTCGGGGGAGCCGTGCCGGAATATTTCGTATCGTGTCTTTCCGTTTTTCATACGGTATTCTTCTCCCGCTACCCTTTGACCGGAGGTGAGGGTGTCAGATAAGAGAATATAACAACGATCTTTGTCGCTGAGTTGAACGACTGTCGATTTTTTACTGTCATATACGATAATTTCTGGCTGGGGCGATTTATAAGTGCACAAGTCAAAAATAAGAAAACCGATAAAAAAAACCAGAGTCAGCCAAAGAGTTTTTTTCGAACGATTTTTTACGGTTATATAAGATAGTATGCCGCAAATGAAATAAAGCCATAGATAGCGAGTTTCCAACCATACGCTTTCGATGTGGCTCCACGGTAGTTTGTATATATGCAGGCTTATCTGTTGTATATATTGCAGTAAAAAATCGACGATATTTCCTAACCAATCATAGGGAATATGTAGGGCCGAGAGTAACAATAGTAAAAAAGAGAGTCCGAAAACAACGGGTAAAAGAGGCAGTACGAAAATATTACCGATTAGGAATAATAGAGGAATAGTGTGAAAATAATAGACGGCAATGGGTAGGGCTCCGATTTGGGCGGCGATGGATACTGCAACGCAAGAACTGAGCCAACGAACGATAAAGCAGGGTGAATTGCCCCCGATATTTAGTTTGGTATAGAATAGCAAGATAGCGGTTACTGCCGAGAAACTCATTTGAAATCCCACATCGAAAATGAGGTTCGTGTCGTACCATAACATAAAAAACGCTGCGGCGAAAAGTGCATTGAGAGAACTGTTGCGTCGGTTGAGAAATTCGGCGGTTAAAAGAAAGGATGCCATGATACAAGCTCGTACGGCCGATGGCGACAAGCCTGTTATATAAGCATAAATCCATAAAACGAATAAAGTGGATAGAGGCCTTAGTTTTCGGCAAGACTTGAAAAGAGAGAGGGGAAAGAACAAGAAGTAAATCAAAGAGGCTACGACACCCATGTGAAGTCCGCTTACGGCTAACACATGTGAAAGTCCGGCTGCCGAAAAGTACGATCTTAGGTCTTGTGGAAATTCCTGCCGTTCGCCTAACAACAGGGCCCTCAACAAAAGAGTACTGTTTTTAGACAAATTACAGGATTGAAGTTGGTCGGAAAGATGTTTTTGTAGATCCGAAGTAGCCTTTCGAAGATTCGATTTTGGTTTTTCTCCGATATATTTCCATTGTTTCCCGGTCAAATATTGACTTCTCGATATACCTTTGTGCTTCATGAACGAGGCGAAATCGAAAGCATAAGGATTGGTGTTGGACGGTATTACTTTCGGTCGAAATTCAAACCCGATGATGTCGCCGTATTCGAGCCGTCGAGCTTGAATACCTTTTTCAAAATAGAGAGCTATTTTTTCTTTATATTTCACGATCGACCCGTTTGTATCCGACAGGGCTGTTATCGTAACGGGACAGTAGTAAGAGTTCGTTTTTTCTACGGCTTTGTCGTTTACGTGAGCTATCGCGATAGGATAAAAACCAGAAGGCTGTTGGGATATGCGGTTTTGAGTGCCATGTAGTATCGCTCCGATAGAAAAGACGATTAGGAATAATCCGACTCCGAAAATACGTCGTTTGTGGTATTGTTCTTCGATACTGTCTCGTTTTATGAATGAGCTCCATAAAACAAAGCCGCATAAAGCGGGAATGAGGTTTCCCCATATCGGTGGACATAGGAACTCTTGGTACAGGATACCTGCCAATAGAGGTACTAACAACCGTATGAATGGAGTGCGGGCTGCCGATAGGGAGGAGCTATTCATAAGTCGATTGTTTGAATGGGGCTTATGTTCAGAATTTTCGGGTCATATAGCGCATGAAATCCGATTCGACACCACCGGTTTGACCGGTATTTTGAACAAAGCAGAATTCCCGCTCGCAATCGAAGTCGCTGATTTCGATGACTTTCAATTTTCCGTCGGCTATTTCCGATGATACGGCTTGTATGGAAACAATCCCCACGCTGTCGGTATTGTATAAAAACCGTTTGATACCTTCGGTGGTTCCCAATTGCATGATAATATTGAGTTGGGATAATTTCAACTGGCGTGTACCCAATGCTTTTTCAAAGACCTCTAAACTGCCCGACCCCTGTTCTCGAATAACCAACGGAATTCTTTTCAGTTCCTCTATCGTTATTTCTTCAAGTTTGGCCAATCGGCTGCGCGTACTGGTTATACAAACCAGTTCGTCTCGCATAAAAGGGGTGTAATGTAGATGTATTTGTCGGCTGCAACCCTCGATGAGTCCCAAGTCGATACGATGTTCTTCGACTGCTTTTTCTATATCGCTGGAATTACCATTGATTAACGAGAGTTTTATTTGTTTGAATTTCTGTTGAAATGTAGCCAGATAGGGCGGAAGCACATACTGAGCGATCGTTGTGCTTGCTCCCAAACGGAGCTCTCCGATGTGACGCTGGGTCAATAAGTTCATCTCGAAATCGAGCTGTTTGTATTGTTTGAGAATTTTTTCGGCGTGGCTTAACAGCAGTTCTCCGTCGGGGGTCAGCGTTATGTGAGTACCCATTCTCTCGAACAGTCGGGTGCTGTATTCTGTTTCAAGTTCTTGTATGTGCTTGCTGATTGCCGGTTGACTTACATATAGCTCTTTCGAGGCTTTGGTGAAGCTGAGGTTGTGAGCCACACTGCAAAAAACTTTTAATCTGAAATCTATCATGATAAGAGTCAATTTATTCGTTCCAAATCTTCCATGCCGCCAGTGCTTGCAAATGAAGCATTTCTATTCCGTTTTTTATTTTGCAACCCAGTCGGGCTGCTTTTTGGAGAAATAAAGTCGTTTCGGGATTGTAAATAACGTCGTAACAAAGATGTTCGGGGCTTAGTGCCGTGTAGGGTATGTTCGGAGATTGGTCTATGTGAGGAAACATGCCTAACGGAGTGGTATTGACAATGATTTTGTGATTATCGATTAGGTCGGGAGATAAGTCTTCGTAACTGAGTATATCTCCTCTTTTTTGTCGGGAAACGAATGTCGGTGTGATATGCAAGGCTTTTAGCCCGGCATGAATAGCTTTTGATGCACCACCGGTTCCGAGAATAAGCGCTTTTGTCATGTGGTCGTCCAATAACGGAGCGATAGAATTGGTGAACCCTATGATATCGCTATTGAATCCTTTGAGAAATATCTTGTCTCCTTGCCTCGTAATTTTGATGACATTGACCGCTCCGATTTCGCGAGCCAAAGGGTGCAATTCGTCGAGTAGGGGGATAACTGTGGTTTTATGAGGAATCGTCACATTCAATCCGCACAATTCATGGTTGTCCGAGATAAGCTGTCTCAAACAGGAAATATCCTGTATCTCAAAGTTTTCATAGGTGGCGTTTATATGCTCGTCTTCAAATTTTTGTTGGAAAAAAGAGCGGGAAAACGAGTGCCCCAAAGGATAGCCCACTAATCCGTATTTTCTTTTCATAAAGCCGATAAATTAACCGTTATATTTAGATGCCGATAATATTTCCCCTCCATTGTCGGTCGTCTCGATAATTTCGATCGCTTCTTTTTTCTTTTCGTTAGCATAAGCCTTGATGATTTGAAGTCCTATCCAGCGGCCCAATCGTCCCGGTGCATCTTGATGAAGTACCGATACGAAAGGGGCCGGCTCGATATACTTGTTGATAAGCATCGATTCGGTATTGAACAAGTGCTTTTTACCGATAAGTTGTTTCCATATTTCAGCTTCGTTCTCTTTGCACCATTGAGCTTGTTTGTCGGAATATCCCAATAGGACATATTCGTTTGTTCGAGGAAATATCTGAGACAAGCAATAAAGAATTTTCCCTTCGTATATCATTCGGTCTAATAGTGCGTTTCGCTGTGATTGGTAGGGATATAAAGTGCGTAGCCAAACTTCGACGACATCGATGGGAATGCGGTTGCTTTCATGTAAATTCCGTTCGTAATTATAATAGCGTTGTTCATAAAGGGGATAGTTTTCTCCCAAATAACAGTCTAAGGAAACCGATAGCAAAGTGGTATCGATTGTGACGATCGATTGGTTCAGTCCCGAAATGTGGGTAAGAATGCGGGGACGTTTCTGAGGAGCGAACAACTCGTTGTATCTTAGGAATGCGTTCTGTAATTCGGTAATCCATACGGTATCGTTGGAAAATTTTGTTTCTGTATCCGCATACAACTGGGATATAGCCTCGTTGGATAAAAACATTTTTAATCCTTTTTGGAACGATGGAGCATCTCCCAAACCGAGTATGTGTCGACAATAAACCGGAAAAAATGGTGTGTATTTATCTATAAAAAGAAATATTTGGGCCGAGTCTGTTTCTTGGACGTAAGAAGGTAGTCCTTTATCGAATCGTTCTATGGTTACGATCGGATTACTTGAATGGTTCGATATCTCCGATGCTTTTCCGTTGCAAGCGATAAAACAAAGGGTAAGTAAACTTACGACGACGGCATATTTGCTTGTTTTCTCGGGTTGTATCATAATACTCTCTTTTTATGTCTCTTCTGCAAATTTACTTTTTTCTTTTGAGAAACCCATAAAGAACATTTTTGTTTTGTTATACGGTGTATAGGACAATAAATATCTATTAATTCGAGGCTTTTTCGGTCTTTATTCGTACCTTTGCGATATATGTGAGGAACAGGACGTGCTTGGGCATAAGCGATAAAGCTTGTTTCTGTTCTTGGTTTACACTATCTTTGCATATAATGAGTAATAGTTTTTTTACTTATCGGGATTAAATGACGGATTATAATTTATGAAGCATTCATATTTCAGCCGGAGGTTATTGTCGGTTTTTATGGCTTTCGCTTTGGGACTTTCCGTCTTGCTGGCCAAAGATTTTGTCGTGGTGATCGATGCCGGTCATGGCGGGCACGATCCCGGCTCTCTCGGCAGCAAGGCGAAAGAGAAAAACATCAATTTGGGAGTTGCCTTGAAATTGGGACGTCTGATTGAAAATAATATGCAAGGTGTGAAGGTGGTCTATACCCGTAAAAAAGATGTTTATTTGACCTTGCAAGAGCGAGCTAATATAGCTAATAAGGTTCAAGGCGATTTGTTTATTTCTATTCATACCAATTCTTTGGATAAAAAGTCCCCTAATCGTAGGAAAGTCGCCGGTGCTTCTACTTGGACATTGGGGTTACACAGAAGCAAGGAGAATTTGGAAGTCGCAAAACGGGAAAATTCCGTTATATATTTGGAGAATGACTTTTCGACTCGTTATGAAGGATTCGATCCGAATTCGACCGAGTCGTATATTATTTTTGAATTCATGCAGTATAAACACATGGAGCAGAGTATAAACTTTGCTTCGGATATACAACGTGAATTTGTTTCGACTGCCGGCCGAGTGGATAGAGGTGTAAGACAGGCTGGATTTTGGGTACTCGCTAAAACGAGTATGCCTGCGGTTTTAGTGGAGCTCGATTTTATTTGCAATCCGACGCAGGAGAGATTTTTGAATTCCGAATCCGGTCAGGAGAAAATGGCAAAGTCTATATACAATGCTTTTGTCAAATATAAATCAGACTATGACCGCAAGCAAAATGCCGGCAAAAGGGTAGAGGAGTCACCGTCTTCTTCCGCCGTTGTATCGCCTGATAAAAAGACTCAAACGGGTGATTCGAATGTGGAAGTCTCTGAACAAGCCGAGAAATCCGGGGTTACTTATTATAAAGTACAGTTCATGGCTTTGCCTCGGAAATTGCCGGCTAATTCCAAAGAATTTAAAGGGCTTTCTCCTGTCGAATATTATAAAGACGGAGGAATGTATAAATACACCTATGGAAAATCTACCGACCGAGACGAAATACAGAAACAATATAAAAAAGTAAAATCTTTGTTTCGCGATGCCTTTATCATAAAGTTCCGTGATGGAAAACGGGTCTATTGAAAGGTATTGTGATGCTGAATAAAAAATAGAATATGAAAAAGTGGTTTGGAAAAGAAGTTAAGATAGCACTATCGGTTCTTGCGAGTATTTTGATTTTGTATGTGGGAATTAACTATTTGAAGGGAATCAACGTAATGAAACCTTCTAATTATTATTATGTACAATTCCCGAATGTTGCAGGTTTGGCCCAGTCTGCACCGGTATTTATCGATGGATACAAAGTGGGACTCGTGCAGGAAATCGTTTATGATTATGATGCGAATGGCGCGATTAAGGTGCTGTTGAATCTCGATAAAAAATTAAAAATCCCGGTCGATAGTAAAGTCTATCTCGAAACCGATATGCTTGGAACGGCATCGATTGTTATCGATCTGAACCCTCATGTGAGCGAATACTATGATCATGGAGCCGTTATTGAAGGGGAAGTGAAGTCTGGACTAATGCAAAACATACAAGGAGAGTTGTTACCCCAGTTTGCTTTGCTGTTACCGAAACTCGACAGTATTCTTTCGGGATTGCAGACGCTAGTCAATGATCCTGCTTTATCTGCTTCGGTAAAACGTATCGATCATATTACCGCTAATTTGGAGCGTTCGTCCGTGCAACTATCACAGATGATGAAAGACGATGTGCCGGCTATTCTCGACAATGTACAAGGAATAACGGCGCAGGTAAATCAGTTCTCGGGAACTTTGAATTCGTTACCTCTCCAATCTACTATGATTTCGGTTCAGAAAACTTCCGATAATTTGCAGCAAATAACCAATCGTTTGACTTCTCCCGACAATAGTCTGGGACTATTGTTGAACGACCGGCTGCTGTACGATAAAGCGAATGGCGTTTTGGGGAGCGTAGATTCTTTGATGATTGATTTAAGACTCAATCCGAAACGTTATGTTCATTTTTCTCTATTTTGATTTCGTGAATATTTTTATTATTTAGAATCATTATAAATAAAAAGAACTGTGTAATTTTTTTGTAATCTTCCCAGAGCTACGCTTATATGTGTTTATTTCCAAATTTCGTATAAAGGGAACGATTTTGGTCGTAGAACATGTGGAAGATTGTAAGATATTGTAAATAAGTGTGATAATAATTTTCTATGTCAGATAATTTGCTTTGTAGGGTCGGTGCTTATAAACGCCTTGTAATCAATTGTTTGTGCTAGAACTGTAAAAAGCAAATATTTTTGAATTTGTTTTTGATGAAAAATAATTTGAATTTTGTACTCACAAAAGTTTTTTGATAGAAGATTTACATAAAAATGGGTTCAGAACAGCATGTTCAGTTGTGGGACCGATGTTTAACAATTATCAAAGACAATATAAACGAAGAGGCTTTCGATAGTTTATTCAAGCCGATAGTCTCTTTGGGGTTTGATGATAATGTGTTGACTTTGCTTGTCCCTTCACATTTCGTTATTGAGCAGATTGAGGAGCATTATCTCAATTTGCTGAAAAAGGTTCTGCCTCGCATATACGGGGCAAGCGTAAAATTGTTGTATCGTGTACAAATCGTTCGTCAGCCGGAAGCTACCGTCGATTTGACCGCTACTACTAAATCGACTGCCGTAAAGAAGATGCAGCAGTCGATGCCCAATCTTTTAGACCCTTTCAAACAACGCGTTTACGATGAGCTCGATCCCCGCCTGAACCCTATCTATACTTTTGAAAGCTATTATCAAGGGGCGAGTAACATGCTGGCACGTACGGCAGCAGAATCTATTGCTGCAAACCCGGGGAGAAACACCTTTAATCCGTTGTTTTTATTCGGTGAGTCGGGGGTTGGAAAAACCCACCTGATTCAAGCGATAGGATTGCGTATTAAAGAGAATAATCCGGCTTCTCGTGTGTTATATTTATCGGCTCATGATTTTTTAGTGCAATATACCGATGCTGTTCGTAATAATCGGGTGAACGATTTTATCAGCTTTTACCAGAGTATAGATGTTCTGTTGATGGACGATATTCAGGAATTTGCCGGGAAGACCCAGACGCAGAATACATTCTTCCATATATTCAATCATTTGCATCAGAGCAATAAGCAATTAGTGCTCACTTGCGACAGACCTCCGGTTGAGTTGGTGGGTATGGTATTGCGCCTGCTGACTCGTTTCAAATGGGGGTTGACGGCCGAGGTCGAACGCCCTGACTATGAATTACGATACGATATCTTGATGAGTAAGGTTCGTCGTGATGGATTGTCTATTTCCGAAGAGGTTATTGACTATATAGCTCGTAATGTCACCGATAATGTGAGAGATTTGGAAGGAGTCATTGTATCGCTTATGGTACGTTCGAGTGTCTTGAAGAAAGAGATTTCGATAGACATGGCCGATCAAGTGTTGGCTGCCAGTGTAAAGATGACTCAAAAACAGATCACCATAGATTCGATAAAAGAGGCTGTTTGCGGATATTATGGACTGGAAACGTCGAGATTGTTGGAGCGTACTCGCAAGAGAGAAGTGGTCGTTGCTCGCCAAATGTCGATGTATTTGGCAAAGAAATATACTGCTCTTTCGTTGGCGGGAATCGGTGATGTGTTAGGGAAAAAAGACCATGCTACGGTTTTGCATGCTTGCAAGACTATATCGGAGCAGGTAGGTGTCGATAAAAAATTGCGCAGCGATTTGGAAGAGATAGAGCAGCGTATTCAAGGATAGTAATATAAATTACTCGAAGAAAAATAAAAGAGCTCCTTACTCAGGAGCTCTTTTATTTTTCTTCTTCAATCAGGTAAACGGAATCCCTGCTTGACGATGAAGTCAAGGAATGTTTTTGAAAATAGTTCATTGTCTTTTCGGGGAGAACGTACGTCTGTGAAGACTTGGGCTAAATTCTCTTTATAATTCTCTTCGATATATTTCTTGTTTTCTGCCAAATTCTCTTTTTCGAAGTAGAGCCGATGTATTGCTTCGGGGGTATAGTCTTGATATGCTTCGTGGTGAAGAATTGCTCCGATGGGAAGTCGTTCTATTTGCGCAGGTATATCTGCGGGATAACCTACCGTAAGAGTGGTAATAGGAATGACAAACTTGGGCAGATGCAATATTTCCGCTATCTGAGGAGCGTTATATGTGGTAGTTCCCAGATAACAGCAACCCAATCCTGAAATTTCGGCTACTGTACAAAACTGTTGAGCTACAAGCAATGCGTCGATAGCTGCCGTGACGAAGGATTGGAAATTGTCATATCCCGGTTCTGCATGGTTTTGCTCGCACCATTTAATAAATCGGTTGAAATCGGCACAAAAAGTTAATACGACAGGGGCGCTGGTTACAGTGGGTTGATTGAAATGAGCCGGAGCTAACTTTTCTTTGTTCTCCTGTTCTCGGGTTATGACGACACTGTAAACTTGCATATTTTGTGTCGTGGGGGCTCGAAATGCTGTTTCGAGTAACTCATTGAGTAATTGCTCGTCGATATCCTTATTGAGATATTTCCGTATGGTTCTTCTTTCTTTTAAAGACGATATCATATAAAGGTAGTTATTAGAGGTTAAATGTTCGATTGCAAAATTAAAAATTTATTTGATAAGTTATTTATTTCGGTTACTAATTATTAGTAACTCTTTTTATTCCTTCTCATTGCAAAAAAGAAAATTTATAAACTGTTTTTATCGAGATGTTTCTTTTTATATTGCTCTCGTTTTTACAGTTGATTTTTAAAGTTGGAAACTTTTTAAGTTTCTTGAAAATGTAATATTTTGATAATTAGTATATTATTTGTTTGACTTGGGAAACTTTTTGAAAATTGAAAATTTAAAAATGATATTGTTTGCGTATGTAGAATGTTTTTTATAAACTTGCACCGTAAATCTTTTTCATCAAGAAACCTTTGTCTAAATTAAGTAAATTAACGAAAACTGAAAAACATTTTATCTCGTGGAACCAATTGTTTATACTTACGACGAAGCATATCAGGCCTCGTTGGAGTATTTTAAAGGCGATGAGCTGGCGGCCCGTGTGTGGGTTAACAAGTATGCTCTAAAAGATTCGTATGGGAATATTTATGAAAAGACTCCCGACGATATGCATTGGCGTATCGCTAATGAAATTGCTCGTATAGAGCAAAAATATCCTAATCCTCTTTCGGCACAGGAACTGTTCGATTTAATGAAAGGTTTCCGTTATATCGTACCGCAGGGAAGTCCTATGAGCGGTATTGGAAACAATTATCAGGTAGGGTCGTTGTCCAACTGTTTTGTAATCGGTCTCGACGGAGCACCGGATTCCTATGGAGGGATTATAAAAATCGACGAAGAGCAAGTTCAATTAATGAAACGTCGGGGAGGAGTCGGTCACGATTTGTCTCATATTCGGCCCAAAGGGTCTCCGGTAAAAAACTCGGCTTTGACTTCTACGGGTTTGGTTCCGTTTATGGAACGCTATTCCAATTCCACGCGTGAAGTTGCTCAGGACGGTCGTAGAGGAGCTTTAATGTTATCGGTTTCTATTAAGCATCCCGATTCGGAATCGTTTATTGATGCCAAAATGGTCGAAGGACGGGTGACAGGAGCTAATGTGTCGGTGAAAATTCACGATGATTTTATGGAGGCTGCCATTGCCGGAAAAGCTTATCGGCAACAATATCCCATCGATTCCGACGATCCGAAAGTAACGAAAGAGGTCGATGCGCAGGCTATTTGGAAAAAGATAGTACATAATGCTTGGAAGTCGGCCGAACCCGGAGTTCTATTTTGGGATACCATTATCAGAGAGTCTGTTCCCGACTGTTATGCCGACTTAGGTTTCAAAACAGTGTCGACCAATCCTTGTGGAGAAATACCCTTGTGTCCTTATGATAGTTGCCGTCTGTTAGCGATAAACTTGTACTCCTATGTGGTCAATCCTTTTACGAAAGAAGCTTATTTCGATTTCGATTTGTTCCGTAAACACGTAGGATTGGCTCAGCGAATGATGGACGATATCATCGATCTCGAAATGGAGAAAATCGATAAGATCATAGAGAAAATCAAATCCGATCCCGAGACCGACGAGGTAAAATGTACAGAGCTTAACTTGTGGTACAAGATTCAAAAACGCACTTTGCAAGGGCGTCGTACCGGCGTGGGCACAACTGCCGAGGGCGATATGATTGCCGCGTTAGGACTTCGTTATGGAACCGAAGAGGCTACCGATTTTTCTGAGAAAGTACATCGTTCGTTGGCACTTGCGGCTTATCGTTCGTCGGTTTCGATGGCAAAAGAGCGTGGGGCTTTCTCGATTTTCGATGCCGGTAGGGAAGTCGATAACCCGTTTATCAATCGGTTGAAAAAGGAAGACGAGGAACTATATCGGGATATGTGCAAGTACGGGCGTCGGAATATTGCCTGTCTGACTATCGCACCCACGGGAACAACGAGCTTGATGACACAAACTACATCGGGAATCGAACCGGTATTTATGCCTGTTTATCGCCGTCGCCGTAAAGTGAACCCCAATGATCCTGAGGTTCGTATCGACTATGTCGATGAGACGGGAGATGCTTTTGAAGAGTACGTGGTTTATCATCACAAATTCATCACTTGGATGCAGGTGAATGGTATCGAAGTGAAAGAGAACTATACACAGGAAGAAGTCGATGCGTTGGTGGCTCGTTCGCCTTATTATAAAGCTACGGCTAACGATATCGACTGGTTGCAGAAAGTTCGTATGCAAGGCCGCATTCAAAGGTGGGTGGACCACTCGATTAGCGTGACGATCAATTTACCTTCCGATGTCAGTGAAGAGATGGTGGGTCAGCTATATGTAGAGGCATGGCGTTCTGGCTGTAAGGGGTGTACCGTTTATCGCGATGGTTCCCGGTCGGGAGTTCTCATCTCTGCCAAGAAGGAGGAGAAGAAACCCGTTGCGGCTATCAATGAACCGGCCGAGACATTGGTCCGTCCTATCGAGTTGGAGGCAGACGTGGTTCGTTTCCAGAATAATAAAGAAAAATGGATTGCCTTTGTCGGTTTGAAAGACGGAAAACCGTACGAGATCTTTACCGGTTTGGCCGATGACGATGACGGTATTTTTTGTCCGAAGAATGTGGTCAAGGGAAAAATTGTGAAAGCTGTGAATGAAGATGGTACGAAGCGGTACGACTTCCAGTTCTCCAATAAGCGTGGTTACAAGACTACTATCGAGGGGTTGTCCGATAAATTCAATCCGGAATATTGGAATTATGCCAAGCTGATATCGGGGGTTCTCCGGTACGGAATGCCTATTCCGCAGGTATTGAAATTGGTTTCGAGCCTTGAATTGGATAGTCAGTCTATCAACAGTTGGAAAAACGGGGTCGAGCGAGCTTTGAAGAAATATCTGCCCAATGGGACTAAGGCTAACGGGCAGACTTGTCCTCATTGCGGAAATGAGACGCTCATTTATCAAGAAGGCTGTCTCATTTGTACGTCGTGCGGAACTTCCAAATGTGGATAATATTCGAGCGACAAATATAGACCAAAAGGCAAAAGCGAACTATCATAGGTTCGCTTTTGTTTTTTAGAAAAAAGGTATGAAGAAGAGCGTTAATTTTGTCGGAAAGTTCTTACCTTTATGATTAAAATATAGGACATAGCGATGAAAATAACATTCGAGATATATTATCACACTCGATGGGGCGAAAGTTTATTTCTCTCCGGGAACATAGATGAGCTTGGCGCGAATGAAGAGAATCGGGCCGTTATGATGGATTATCAAGGTGACGGCCTATGGAAATATACAATGGAACTGCCGGCCTCTGCAAAGAAGTTCCATTATGAATATCTGGTAAAGTCCGGGGAGGGAATCCGTCGGGAATGGGGGAGCCCTCATAGTTTCTCTCCGGGGAGGAATGACGGGGAATATCGTTTGGTCGATCGATGGCGCGATGTTCCTGCCGATATGCCTTTTTATTCATCGGCATTCATTCAAGGTATATTCTTTCGGCAACATGCCGATTCTGTCGTAGAAACGATAGAACCGGGGACACTCACCGTTAAGGTCGATGCGTCGCAGCTAAGGCCCGATGAGAGGCTCGTTATGGTCGGCGACTGTCCGGAATTGGGCGATTGGGACGTTTTAAAAGCCCCGTTATTGAATGATTCTGCTTTTCCGGAGTGGCAGATAACCCTCGATGGGAAACACCTGAAATTCCCGTTCGAGTATAAGTTCGTTATCGTGCGTACCCATCAACGGGAAGTTGTAGCTTGGGAAACGGGAGAGAACCGTATTTGCCGGGAGAAACCGCAAAATCCGTCTGAGGCCGTGGTGGTTTCGGGACTTCGTTTCAACGGTTCCGAATCGCAGTGGAGGGGAGCCGGGACGGCGATTCCAGTATTTTCTCTCCGTACGGATTATGGGTTCGGCATAGGGGAGTTTATCGATTTGAAATATTTGGTAGATTGGGCGTTAAGAACAGGGCAGTCGTTTATACAGTTACTCCCGGTGAACGATACGACGATGTCGGGTACATGGCAAGACTCCTATCCCTATAATGCCAACTCTACATTTGCTTTGCATCCGCAGTACCTTCGATTATCCGAAATCGGGTATTTGAACGACGAGGTGGAGCAAGCCCGCTTCGATGCGCTGCGGGAAGAATTGAACCGGTTGCCCGATGTCGATTACGAGCGGGTGAACCGTGCGAAGATGGAATATTTGAGACTTTTGTTCGAGGTGCAGGGCGAGGCTACGCTATCGAGCGACGGATTCAAAGCCTTTTTTCGGGATAATAGCTTTTGGTTGCTTCCTTACGCGGCGTTTTGCAGTTTGAGAGACCGGTTCGGAACTGCCGATTTTAGCAGTTGGGAAGAACATTCGTTTTACGATGAATCGGCCATTGCCGACTATTGTGCCGTGTGGAGTCCGTGGTATAAATCGGTCGCATTGTATTATTATATTCAGTATCATTTGCATGTTCAATTATCCGAAGTCAAGGAGTATGCCCATCGGGCAGGAGTGGTTTTGAAAGGCGATATTCCCATAGGAATCAGTCGTACCAGTGTCGATGCGTGGGTCAATCCGCAACTCTTTCACATGGATAGTCAGGCAGGGGCGCCACCCGACGATTTCTCGATAGAAGGCCAGAACTGGGGATTTCCAACGTATAATTGGGAGGTCATGGCTCGTGATGGATATGCGTGGTGGAAAGCCCGGTTGCGCAAGATGTCGGAGTATTTCGATGCTTACCGGATTGATCATATTTTGGGCTTTTTCAGAATTTGGGAAATTCCGTTCGAGGCCGTTCATGGTCTGCTGGGACACTTTAATCCGGCGTTACCGTTCTCTCCCGAGGAGTTGCAGAGATACGGATTCCGTTTTGATGCTTCGTGGCAAACGGTTCCTTATATTCGGGAAGATTTTTTGGACGAGATTTTCGGTGCATATACCGGAGAAGTGAAAGAGCGGTTCTTGGTACATAAGGGAGACGGACGATGGGATTTGAATGTCTTGGTCGATACTCAGCGTAAGATAGTCGGATATTTCTCCGGGGCGAGTGACGATATGAGTATTTTGATAAGAGACGGGTTGATGCGGCTTATCGACGATGTCCTTTTCCTCGAAGATCCCGACCGTCCGGGGTATTATCACCCCCGTATCTCGGCTCAGCATACACATGTTTATCATAGCCTCGATGAAGATCAGAAGTCTTGTTTCAATCGTTTGTATGACGATTTTTATTACCATCGTCACGATGTTTTTTGGAAAGACGAGGCGTTGCGGAAGTTACCAGCTCTCATATCGTCGACCGACATGCTGGTCTGTGGCGAAGATTTGGGAATGATCCCGCACTGCGTTCCCGAAGTGATGGAGCGTTTACAGATACTCTCGTTGGAAATACAACGAATGCCTAAGGAGTCTTGGCGCGAATTTGGGGATACATGGGCTTATCCTTATCGATCGGTATGTACGACCTCGACTCACGATATGTCGGGAATAAGGGTATGGTGGGAAGAGGATAGAGCTCGAACACAACGATTTTTCAATGAAATTCTCGGCGAACAGGGCGAGGCTCCTTATTTCTGTGAACCGTGGATTTGCGAGAAGATAGTCGAGTTGAATCTCTTTTCTCCTTCGATGCTTGTTATTTTACCGTTACAGGATTGGCTGTCGATAGACGGGCGGTTACGTCGGGAAAATCCGCAGGAGGAGCGGATAAATATACCGGCTCATTCCCGTCACTATTGGCGATACCGCATGCACCTGTCGATAGAACAGCTTTTGGAAGAAGGGGTGTTTAATACCCGACTTCGGGAATTGATTGAACGTAGCGGGAGATAGGGGCTTTTACAAGGCATATCCCTCGAAATCGTATAGCACTGTCGACAGATAACGTTCTCCCGTATCGGGTAAAAGTACGACGATTGTTTTGCCTTTGTTTTCGGGTAATTGAGCCAGTTGGGTAGCTGCGAAAACAGCTGCTCCGGAGGAGATACCTACTAATAGACCCTCTGTCGCTGTCAGTTCTCTACTGGTGCGAATGGCATCGTCGTTGCTTACGGGGATTATTTGATCGACCACGGAAGCATCGAATGTCTTGGGAACGAACCCGGCGCCGATGCCTTGTATTTTATGGGAGCCGGCTTTACCTCCCGATAGAACCGGTGAGTCTTTCGGTTCTACGGCTACGATTTTTATAGCTGGGTTGTGTTTTTTAAGTCCGGCTCCTACGCCGCTGACGGTTCCTCCCGTACCTACTCCGGCGACGAATATGTCGATTTTGCCCTCGGTGTCTCTCCATATTTCTTCGGCCGTTGTTTTCGCATGAATGGCGGGATTGGCAGGGTTTTCGAATTGTTGCAGAATGATGCTTCCTTTTATCTCTTCATTCAGTTCTTTCGCCTTTTGAATGGCTCCTGCCATACCTTCGCTACCGGGAGTAAGGATTAACTGTGCTCCCAATGCTCTGAGCAGATTGCGCCTTTCCATGCTCATCGTATCGGGCATGGTCAGTATGAGCCGATAGCCTCTTGCTGCCGAAACGAATGCGAGACCTACACCCGTATTTCCGCTTGTGGGTTCTATAATTGTGGCATGGGATTTCAACAGCCCTTTTTGTTCGGCCTCTTCTATCATAGATAAAGCGATACGGTCTTTTACGCTCCCGGCCGGATTGAAGTATTCCAGTTTAGTGACCAGTATTCCGTTCAACTCGTGTTTTTTATTGTAATTCGAGAGCTCCAATAGAGGAGTATTCCCTATCAAGTCGGTTAGACTTTTGGCTATTTTCTTCATGTTTATATGTTTATAGTGATACAAAGATAGTGCAAACGAGGACAGGAGCAAATTAATTTGATGATACCGAGTGGGGCTTATAATTTGTTTTAGTATTGAAAGTCTGTTAATCTCCCTTTTCGATACGTTCTGTCTCACTTTCATGTACGAATGTTTCTTTGATTGCAAATACGCACAAAGCTCCCGCGAATAACAGAATACCCGAAATCCCCAACATGACGGGCTGGCTACCGCCTAACCATCGTAGCAGAGAACCACCTACTAAGGCCGCGAGAATTTGGGGAACACAGATCGTGCCGTTGAACAGTCCTAAATAGGCTCCCATGTTTTTCCCCGAGATGGAATTGGTGAGGATCGTGAAGGGTAGAGCCAATATGGCTGCCCAAGCACAACCAATGAGGAAGAAAGGCAGGAACATCAGATAGGCATTGTGAATGAAAGGAACCAGTGTGAAACCGGCTCCGCCGATAAGTAGGCTGAGGCTATATGCCGCTTTTCTGTTTTTTATCAAGGGGAGAAGCGGGGCCCAACATACCGAGCCTATGGCTTGTATGGCGAATAATACGCCCGTCCAGTTCCCGGCTGATTGGTAGCCGGGAGAAGCCGGATCGGTCGAGTGCCAGACATTGTCGGCGATGGCTCCTGTGGAGTAGGTCCACATATACATGAAAGCCGACCAACAGAAAAACTGAACGAGACCGACCGTCCAGAAAACTTTCGGAGCGTGGCGCAGTAGGGATATGAAATTATTCTTCTCTGTCAGTTCTTTGTCCGAAATTTGGTGAAACTTCCGGAACTCCGCAGGTGGCATTTCCTTTACCCGTATCGAAGAATAGAGGGTACACAGTATCAATATGGCTGCCCCTCCGTAGAAAGAGAAAATTACCGAATCGGGAATAACTCCGGGGGCTGCGATATTGCTGATACCGATATAGGTGAACAGGATAGGGAACAAGTAGCCGACTAAACTTCCGGCATTGGAAAGGAAACTTTGTATGGAGTAAGCGAGTCCTTTTTGCCGTTCGTTGACCATATCGCCTACCAACATTTTGAAAGGTTGCATGGCCATATTGATAAATGTGTCCAACATCATGAGGGCTATTAACCCGAACCACATTGCATGGATATATCCCTTGAATGAAGCGGCATTAGGCAATAGGCACATGACTGCTACGGCAATGGCCGAGCCGGCGATAAGGTATGGAATACGTCGCCCGAAACGATTCCAAGTGCGGTCGCTCAATGCGCCCACGATGGGTTGTACGATAATTCCTGCTAACGGAGGAAGTATCCAGAAATAACTTAAATTATGCGGATCGGCCCCTAAGGTGGCGAATATCCGGCTAATGTTGGCGCTTTGAAGAGCATAGGCTATCTGAACGCCGAAGAATCCGAAACTAATATCCCATAGCCTTCGGAAACTTAAATCGGGTTTTACTCTCATTCCATCGAAAAGAGAGGAGCATTGGGTTTGTTGTAAATCCGTTGTTCTGTTTATTCCGGGAAGGTCATGCCATACAGTTTCTCTATTTCCTGAGGCCAAAGGTTCTCATTCGGAGTTTCGAGAATCAACGGTATGTTATCAAAACGCTTATCTTGCATTAATCGTTCAAAGAACCCCATACCCAATACGCCTGCGCCTAAACTGTCGTGACGGTCTACACGGGAGTCGAGTCCTTTTTTAGCATCGTTCAGGTGCATTCCTCGCAAGTATTCGAATCCGATAATTCGGTCGAATTCCCGCCAAGTCGCATCATATCCTTCGGCTGTCGCCAAATCGTAACCTCCGGCAAAAGCATGGCAGGAATCTATGCAGACTCCTACACGACTTTTGTCCTCTATCCGGTCGATGATAACCGCTAAATGCTCGAACTTGAATCCTACGTTACTGCCTTGCCCGGCCGTGTTTTCTATAACGGCGGTAACCCCATCGGTCTTTTCGAGAGCCAAATTGATCGATTGGGCGATACGGGCTAAACACTCGTCGGTCGAAATCTCTTTCAAGTGACTGCCGGGGTGGAAATTCAATAGTTTCAATCCCAGTTGTTCGCAACGTCGCATTTCGTCCAGAAGAGCCGCCCGAGATTTGGTCAGCCCTTCTTCCTGAGGATGTCCGAGGTTGATTAGGTAGCTGTCATGCGGTAGTATATATTGGGGTGAGAATCCGTATTTTTCGCAATTCTCCTTGAATAGTTCTATGCTTTTATCCGATAACGGAGGCGATTGCCATTGCCTTTGATTTTTTGTGAACAGGGCGAAGGCTTTGGCTCCTATGGCATGTGCGTTTACCGGAGCGTTTTCTACACCGCCCGCAGCACTTACGTGGGCTCCTATAAATTTCATGATTCCGGTCGTTTTTGTTCTTTAAGCAAAATTACAAAAAAAGCCGATTGCTGCCGAGATGAATGAGTTAAGATTTGAGATGGTTCCTGAAAACTTCTTTATCTTTGTGAGTACGAAGATAAGATGCGGTTCGGTATAGCCAAATCGGAAATGGGGTTTCCGTTTGTCTCTGCGCTCACCTTTCGCTATCTTTGTAGTTACAAAGTATAGAGTATGAATAAGGTATATTATTGGATATTTTTTCTGCTATTGCTCACCGGTTGTCAGGATAGAACGGATTCGTCGTACGTGATTGCAGGAAAAGTGGTTAACTCGATGACTGACGGGAATGTCGTTTATTTGTCTCATAGTAACGGAGATGAATTGGTGAATTTGGACAGCGCGATAGTCGATGGCGGAGTTTTTTCTTTTCACGGAGTACAAGAAGAACCGATTATGGCTTATCTGCGGTTTAACCGTTATCTCGATTCTTTGGCTGTGCCCGTGTTATTTGTGTTGGAAAATGGAGCGATGGAGGCGGTAATGGATACTTCGTATTCGAGTGTCGCAGGGACGGAGCAGAATAACATATTCGAGGAATATAAACGGGAGGCGTATCGCCTCGATTCTTTACGCCGTTGTTTGTATAGCCATTACGTCGAACAGGTGGAGAAGCGTATGATGGATGCCGGTTTGGAACAATCGATGTGCGATGAGGATTTTCGTTTGAGCAGCCAAGAGGAGAAGATGGCCTACCGGTTTATTCGACGGAATCATTATTCACCGGCTGCGATATGGGTGCTGGAACAGATGCAAAGCCGTTTCGATGAAGATGAGTTGCGAAGCCTTTTGTCGGGGTTCGGTGGGCGAAGCAAGAATGCGCAGGTATTGTCCGATATTTCTTTGCGCTTGCGTAACGCCGATAAAGTCGAGCCGGGAAATCCGTATGTAGATGTTCCATTGATAGAGTATTCGGGACGGAAAGAGAATCTGTCGGGATATATAGGATATGCGAGATATACGGCTATCGGCTTTTGGCGTTCGGATAGCGAGCCTTCTTGCCGGGATATGACGAAATTCGGAGAACTGTATCGGGCGTATGGTTATCGGGGAGCGACCTTTTTGTCTGTTTCGTTGGATAAAAAACGGGATATATGGCGGGAAAAAGTGAGAACTTTGGGATTGCCTTCACATCAATGTGCGGCCGCGGAACCCGATGTAATCGAAACCCGATATGCTCTGGTGTCGGTTCCCGATTTTATGCTCATAGCCCCCGATGGGGCCATCGATTCCCGCAACCTGACGGTGACACAGTTGGAACAGAGGTTGCAAGAACTGTTACCCTATCGGGCGAGAAGAGATACTGCTGTGTCGTCTGTACCGGATACCACCGGATTTGTAAAACGATCGTCAATATAGTTCCGTCTCCATCATATCCGGCAATGTCGTAGCAATGAGATTTTTCATATTGCAAATATTGGTAATTTATCTAAAATGGGAGTCAAGGCAAATGTTCTACTTTGCCTTGACTCTGCATAGAGATCCCCTCTGCCTTTAATCTTTGAGATTGGCGAAAGGTCTGTGTCCCCTGTGCTGTTCTTTGAATCGGGCGATGAGTGCGGTTTCGATCGCTTCGGGATCTTCATCGGGAGTAGGTTTCCAGCACAACAGCAAATTGCCGGAATTTTTTATTTGCCAAATGTATCGGCCGCCCCAGTGCCCTATATTTTGTCCATTCCCGAATTTCAGATATTGATTTAATCGTTTTCTTAGGGTTGTTCCGGCTTTTCCGATGTAGACCACACAAGTATTTTTTACCCAGTTGGTTCCCAATTCGGTTATCGACACATTGGGGTCTTTCCCTTTAAAGAATCCTCCTGTACCGCGGGAGAGAAACTCGGGCATATTTTCCCCCGTATAGACGACCATATACACTCCTGCTGTTCGGGGTATTGCCGTACTGTCGGTTTGCAGTTGAGCAACCGGAATGAATCCCTCGAAGCCGGCGGCTTTCAAATCATCGATAGTGTTGAATTTCATAGCTGTATCATTTAATTTGTTTCACTATATTTGTAGTTAAGTTTGTTTTAATAAATTAGATTCCCGTTTTCATCGAGATAAAATATTTGATTTTCGTTGTTCATTCCTTCACATCCATTTCTTGCTTGGTATTTTGGACATATTAAGCATGGCTCCGAACGAAACTGTTCCGGAATTATACCGGTATCTTCACAAAACGGGCAACAAAGAGTTGGTTGGTCTAATATTTGTGTTTGGATTGTATATTGGTTTTCCTTTGCTCTTTGTTTATTCTGTTTATCCAATTTTTCTTTTTCCGCCTTCCCTTTTTCAGATAAAGGGATTCTCCATTGTTTTGGAGATTTTTGCGTTTGATAGGCGTGAGGAATCAGTCCTGATTCTACTATTTTTTTCAAGGCTTTGTTATCAGCGATTAAACGGGTAAAGGTAAGTAAACGATTAGCTTCCGCTAAAAGCATATAAGGCTTGTTTTTTTGTATAAGCTGAATATCTATTGCCTGTATGATTTTTTCGATATTTCCCATAACGATAATTTTAGTGTAGAATGTCTGGGTGATTTGTAATAACAAGTCTTGGGGTATTGTATTTTATTCGGTATTTTATTCGTATCGTTAATGATTTTCAGTACTTAGTCGCACTCTGTTTCAATAGGTTTGTTTCGTTCGGCGGCTTGTCGCAGCGTATCGTACAGGCGGGTGCGCAGGGTGTGTGGCGCGACTACTTCGACCGATCGGCTGCGGGAAAGCAGTTCCATGACGAAGTCGTTGGTAATGCGCAATCGCAGTTTGACGGTGATACTTGTTTCGTCTTCGGAGAGTATTTGTTGCGAGTGATGCAGGGGTAGTGTTTTCACAAAAGCTCCATCGACCGAATCGTATTTAAGAACGATTTCTTCCACGGGGTCTTCGGGATTGTTCCATATACCGTAACTTTCCCGAAAGAGGGAGGGGATATCTATGTGTTCGTCACGGAGGAATTGTGTATCTTCGAGAATATTTATCGCCGAGATACGGTCCACTCCGAACGATTTCAGTTTGCCGTCGGTGTCGTAGCCGATGAGATACCATCGGTATTGCGATTCTTTCAAGAAATGGGGCATGAGCCGTTTGTGAACGATTTTTCCGTTATGGCTATTAAGGTGTAGTCGAATTCAATGGGATTCCTTTTCCGTATCGCTTTTAGGAGGGGAGCGATGAGTTCGTGCCGTATGGCATTCCGGCGATGCTCGGCGAGGACGTATTTTTGCAAAACACTGTCGGTGTTGATAGAACTGAGCAGCTCGAAGTTGAGCAGTAGTTCTTTGTAGTTGTCGGTCATCTCGTCGAGTTCGGCAATGTAGTATCCTCGTGATTTGTCATTACGAATGACTATACCGAACATTTCGTCGATAAGTCCGAAATCGCGCTGCATAGTTCGTTGCGAATAGTTCGAATCTTTGTTGTCGTATAGGGCGAGGGTATTCTCTACATGTGCGATGAGTGCGTCTGTCGGGACGTATCGAACTGCCGATAGTTTGTTGATGAGTATCGCCAAGCGTCGTATTTGACTGAGTTTTGCCATATCTGTTTGTTTTTGCTTCTTGTGCAAATATAATGATGCAGAACGACAAAACGTGTCGTGTTGATAAATAAGTGGGAATTTAAAAAGAAGAACGCCCGATTTTGTCGGGCGTTCTTACTATAAGACGTTTCGATGATTATTCGGCAACGACTTCGAAGGGGATTTCTACGCTGACTTCTTTGTGAAGTTTCACGATAGCTTTGTAGTTACCCACTTCTTTAACCGTATCTTTAATAACGATTTGTTTGCGGTCTACGATATGTCCCAATTTTTCGAGGGCTTCGGCAATCTGAATGTTGTTTACAGAACCGAAGATCGTACCGGTCGAGCTGGTTTTAGCACCGATGGTAAGAGACACGCCTTCGAGAGCGGCAGCCAAAGCCAAAGCATCGGCTTTGATCTTTTCGAGCTTGTGAGCGCGTTGTTTCAAATCTTCTTCGCGAACTTTCAATGCAGAAGGAGAAGCGATCACTGCTTTTCCTTGCGGGATAAGGTAGTTGCGACCATATCCGCTTTTCACTGTAACGACATCGTCTTTGTAACCGAGGTTAGCGACATCTTCTTTCAATATTACTTGCATGCTAAATTCCTCCTTCGTTTAATTATTTCATCATATCAGTTACATAAGGGAGCAGCGCCAAGTGACGGGCTCTTTTCACAGCTTGTGCAATACGACGTTGAAATTTCAACGAAGTTCCTGTGATACGACGGGGCAGAATCTTGCCTTGTTCGTTCAAGAATTTTTTCAGGAATTCGGGATCTTTGTAATCGATATACTTGATACCGTTTTTCTTGAAACGGCAGTATTTTTTCTTTTTGATGTCGACCGAGGGAGGGGTCAAATATCTGATTTCAGATTGTGCTTGTGCCATTTTTTAGTTCTCCTTTACTTCTTCTTTGTTAGACGATTTAACACTTCTTCTCTTTGCTGCGTATTCGGCTGCAAATTTATCCATTCTGAATGTCAAGAAACGGATTACACGTTCGTCACGACGGAATTGGATTTCCAATTTAGCGATGACAGAAGGTTCGGCGTCGAATTCCAACAGGGTGTAGAACCCGGTGGTCTTTTTTTGGATAGGATAGGCGAGTTTGCGCAATCCCCAGTTTTCTTCATTCACGATTACTGCGCCTTGTTCGGTGAGAATCGTTTTGAATTTTTCTACCGCTTCCTTCATCTGTACATCAGACAAAACGGGAGTTAAGATGAAAACGGTTTCGTAATGATTCATACTCGTTTAGTTTAACGTAATTAGTATAATGTTTTTTTATTTGCGGGGGCAAAGGTAGGTATTATTTTGTAATTATGCAATGTTTTATACTCGTTTTTTGAGGGAACATTCACTCTTAGAAGCTGTTTTAAATTTATAGAGAAATAATATTATCATTGTAGGCAGGTATGTTCCGGCCAGATTGCGCCCCTGTCTCGCATCTTGAATCCCTTGATTTTTGTCAATAGCCCGCTATTGACTGCATATCTCGGACTCCAATCTGCTTCAACATAGGGCTCAATCTGTCTCGGAATAAATTTAAAACAGCTTCTACTGTATTTTGCATATTCTGTGGTTTAAATATCACGCTTTCTTCGGCTCGTATTTTTTGTAAAACAGCGTGAGGAGGATAAACCCGACGAAGGCGAGGGGCGCTCCTATCAGGGCGGGATATTGATATCCCAGTCCGGCTTGCAGGGGTAGACCTCCGATATATGCGCCGATGGCATTGCCGAGATTGAAAGCCACTTGTATACAGGCTGCTCCCAGTAACTCGCCTCCTTTGGCAAAGTGAATGATAGAGATTTGTTGAGGACTCGACACAGCGAATAGCCCGGCTGTACAAAGGCACATGAGCAGGGCTGTGAGCCAATTGATATGGGCTACGAAGAAAATGCCCAATAATGCCATAAAGAGTATGAATTGGGTAGAGGCGGCCACACGTCCGGGGGTATATTTGTCGGATAACTTCCCGCCCAAGAGATTCCCGACTACCATACCGAATCCGGCCAATACCATCAATAGGGTAATGCTTTCTGTGGAAAATCCGGAAACTTTCGTAAGGAGGGGATTTATGTAGCTATACCAACAAAATACGCCTCCGTTTCCCAACATGGTAGCTCCACTGTATTTTGCATATTCTGTGGTTTAAATATCACGCTTTCTTCGGCTCGTATTTTTTGTAAAACAGCGTGAGGAGGATAAACCCGACGAAGGCGAGGGGCGCTCCTATCAGGGCGGGATATTGATATCCCAGTCCGGCTTGCAGGGGTAGACCTCCGATATATGCGCCGATGGCATTGCCGAGATTGAAAGCCACTTGTATACAGGCTGCTCCCAGTAACTCGCCTCCTTTGGCAAAGTGAATGATAGAGATTTGTTGAGGACTCGACACAGCGAATAGCCCGGCTGTACAAAGGCACATGAGCAGGGCTGTGAGCCAATTGATATGGGCTACGAAGAAAATGCCCAATAATGCCATAAAGAGTATGAATTGGGTAGAGGCGGCCACACGTCCGGGGGTATATTTGTCGGATAACTTCCCGCCCAAGAGATTCCCGACTACCATACCGAATCCGGCCAATACCATCAATAGGGTAATGCTTTCTGTGGAAAATCCGGAAACTTTCGTAAGGAGGGGATTTATGTAGCTATACCAACAAAATACGCCTCCGTTTCCCAACATGGTAGCTCCCAAAATAAGCCACGGGGCTCCGGTTTTCAAGAAACGGAATTGCCCTTTGAACCCTGTATCGGGTAGTCCTTCGACTTGGGGAACCCATTTCCAGATGTAATAAAGTATGATGATACCCCATACTCCTACTAGCATGAATGTGAGTCTCCACGATAACAACGTGCTGAGCGATGTTCCTAACGGGACTCCGAACAGGTTGGCGATGGTCATGCCGGCAATCATGATGGAGACTGCCTCGGAGCCTTTTCCCTTGTCGGCAAGTTTCTCCGCGACAACCGATGCGACGCCGAAATAGGCTCCATGTGGTAACCCCGATATGAATCGGGCGACAAGCATAGTCCAGTAGTTGGGCGACAGTGAGGCAAAGATGTTTCCTACCATCATGATCGCCACCAGTCCTAACAAAATATTTTTTAACGGGAGTTTACGGGCGAGGGTAAGCATGGGCGCTCCTGCGCAAACACCGAGAGCATAGGCCGAAATCAAGTGTCCGGCGGTCGGGATACTGATGTGCAGATCGGCTGCTACATAAGGCAGTATAGCCATCATGACAAATTCGGCTATACCTAATCCTAATGTGCCGAATGCCAGTGCGATAAGACTCTTTTTCATTTCTATTTAATTACCTATTGAGCAGTGAGGCCGCGTGATTTTTGTGGACCTTCTGAAAAAATCGGGTGCAAAGGACGTGAATAAGACTGTTTTGTCCAAAATAATCGACTTATTTTTTTCGTGAGAGACTAAATTTTTTTTGGCATCTTTTAAATGCGAACAGATAGTATCTGTCGTGTAGTATTTAAAACAGCTTCTTATTGAAATGAAGATATTGCAAAAAAAAAAAAAAAAACTGCAAATCCTTCTTCAACAAGGATTTGCAGTTTCGATGAGCCAGATTTACATTATTTGACCTCGATTGTTTTTACGACTCCATCATTACTTTGAACGGGTAATTTAGGAAGTTCGACAGACAGAACACCGTGTTCGACGTGAGCCGCTATCTTGTTTTTGTCTACGTTATCGGGCAATATCATTGTCTGTTGGAATTTAGAATAAGAAAATTCACGACGCAGATAGTGCTCTTTTTTTCTTTCTTCCTTATTTTCGCTTTTCTTTTCCATCGTGATAACGAGATTGTCATTGTCATCGATGTGGATTTGAAAATCGTCTTTTGTCATACCCGGAGCCGCCACTTCAATGCAGTAGTCGTTTTCATGCTCTACCACATTGATTGCCGGAGCCGTTGCATTAGCTTTTTCCATCCAATCGTTATCGAAGAAATCATTGAAGATACTCGGTAACCAACCTTGATTTTTTCTTGTGGGTAACATAGTTTTAATCTCCTATTTTTAAGTTGTTTAATCTTTTCTTTGACTTCGGCTCTTTCGATAACCGACGTCATTCGGATATTTGCAAACGACGTGCCAATATATTTTTCGAGGTTTATTGTTCGGGTATGTATGACAATAGTTATCCAAAGTGGACAAAATTATTCCGTAGAGTAATTATTGTCACTTTTTTCGGGCAGGGGAGGACGTTGGGAATCGATAGGTAAGTCATAGTTTTTTCGATTATGCCATAAATCGGTTATGGTGTGATTATACTTTTGCTCAAAAAAAAGAGAAGAGTATGGAAATACAAGAACAACAATTTGTCCGGGAACTGGCGGAGAGCCGTATGCAAATAGAATTATTGAGGAATCGAGTGTTGTTGCGTTATTACGCCCAATTGCTCGAACTCGATATCATAGAGCAAACCCAAGAAGTGAAAGCTCTCATGAGCAGTATCAACACGCTCGAACGCTATGCCCGTAAATATGAACCGAAAGAACCGGCCGTGGAGCCTGTCCCCGTAGAAAACGGGGGATCGGGAGAAGTTTCCCGGAACAAAGAGGGAGAGTCGGAAAGTATCGATGTACTGTCGGGGAAAACTATGCCTTGTGTTTCTGCTCGTTCGGGGGTAGAGAATATGACGGCTGTACCTTCCCGGTCGGCGGCAGTGCGAAATCTCCCTAACGGATTGAAAATAAAATCGGTTACGACTCGTGGAAAATCGCATCGAAAATAGAATGTAGATGAAAAGGCACAAATTTCTATTCGGTAAGGTTGTTTTGAAAATTGTTTGAGTTATCTTTGCGCAGGATGCGAAAATAGGCTGCATTCGGCAAAGTCAAGCGAGCTTGCTTTTGCCCTCATTTGCCCTATCTTTGCGTATATTGTGAAAGCAGGCCGGGCTCGGCGTAACAAATGGAATTCGGTTCTGCTCCCTTTGCTTGCATGGACTCTACAATTTTACGGAACGATGAAAACGATACGAGAGATATATCGCATAGGGTATGGCCCTTCGAGTAGTCATACAATGGGGCCGAGAAAGGCTTCCGAAATATTTTTGAACCGCCACCCTGAGGCTGTGGCGTTCGAGGTCATTCTGTACGGTAGTCTTGCTGCTACGGGAAAAGGGCACTTGACCGATGTGGCGATTCTCGATACCCTTCAACCTCATGCCCCGGTCGAGATTGTGTGGAAACCGTCGGTATTTCTGTCGTTTCACCCGAACGGCATGACTTTTCGCTCGAAAAATAGTTCGGGCGAAGTGACCGACGAATGGACCGTGTTCAGCGTGGGAGGAGGGGCTTTGGCCGAAGAAGGGAAGCCTTTCGACAAGACACCGGAATTGTACGAAATGAATAGTATGACTCAGATTCTCTCTTGGTGTGAACGGACGGGCCGTAGTTATTGGGAATATGTGCAGGAATGCGAAGACCACGATATTTGGGACTATTTGGCCGAGGTGTGGTCGACTATGCGCGAGGCTATCGAACGAGGGCTCGATCAGGAGGGTGTATTGCCCGGTCCGTTGAATTTGCGGCGGAAAGCCTCTTCTTATTATATAAAGGCGAAGGGTTATAAAGACAGTTTGAAAAGCCGGGGATTGGTATTTGCCTATGCGTTGGCCGTGAGTGAAGAAAATGCAGCGGGCGGGCGTATTGTA
Source organism: Barnesiella sp. B2-R-119 (assembly GCF_023656675.1). NCBI lineage: Bacteria > Pseudomonadati > Bacteroidota > Bacteroidia > Bacteroidales > Barnesiellaceae > Barnesiella > Barnesiella sp. B2-R-119. The sequence goes on along the minus strand of NZ_JAMOKL010000002.1, from coordinate 265,740 downwards.
ACCGCACCCACTTGCGGATCCTGTGGAGTCGTGCCGGCAGTATTGTACCATTTGCAAAAGAGTAGGGAATTCAGCGATACCCGCATTTTAAGAGCGTTGGCGACCGCCGGTTTGGTGGGGAATATCGTGAAGCAAAATGCTTCTATATCGGGAGCCGAAGTGGGGTGTCAAGGCGAAGTGGGAGTGGCATGTGCTATGGCTTCGGCGGCAGCCAGCCAGTTGTTCGGCGGTAGTCCCGCACAAATCGAGTATGCCGCCGAAATGGGGCTGGAACATCATTTGGGTATGACTTGCGATCCGGTGTGCGGATTGGTACAGATACCTTGTATCGAACGGAATGCCTATGCTGCGGCGAGGGCTTTGGATGCTAATATCTATTCGGCTTTTACCGATGGGAATCATCGTGTATCGTTCGACAAGGTGGTGGCTGTAATGAAACAGACGGGGCACGATTTGCCCTCCTTGTACAAGGAGACCGGGGAGGGTGGTCTTGCCAAAGATTACGAACAGATGTAAAAAACAGATTTGTAAATCACTCTGGAAATTTCGACCGAGACAAGTCTCGACCAGTCGATTCCCTGTCGGCTGCTTGTGTCTATGTTCTTGTCCCCCCGTAGCTGTTTTTGGGCTCAGTAGGAAATCAGTAGGGATTGCCTTTTTATATTTCTAACTCCTCTCCTTAGAAATTACCATTTCTTCGGTTTCACTACTATATTGCTATGCAACACAAGAGAGAAGGGGTAAGGTACACCAAGAGACAGATGGGTTAAAACAACAAAAGAGCGATGTTGCTGGAAAATTTTTACACTCCTCCCCTGCCGTGTCCCGTAGCCTTACGGGGTGTTTTGCAACGTAAAATATAGGGGAGGTGGCCACAGGCCGGAGGGGTTAAAGAAATGTTTCTTTGGTTTTACCACTATATTGCTCTATAACAAAGGGGTGAAAGGGTTACACACACACCAAGTGACGGAAGGATTAATAGATAAGTATGTCAGGAGGTTAAATACATTCCCTTTTCTCGGAGAGTGAGCAAAAAGGGAGGTGAATTTGTTTTTATGGTGAAGTTACTTTATATTTGTAGTTGTTTAAGCAATGATTAATATATGAACTTTTCTGAATTGAATATAGAAATGGTGTTCGCTTTGATGAGCGGTAAATTGTCTGCTGCGATTAATCGGAAATTATATCGTAGTTTTCGAAAATTGTCTATCGATATAACTCCCGAACAATGGACTGTATTGTATTATTTATGGTCGCGGGACGGAGTGACTCAGCAGGAATTGTGTAATGTTACATTTAAAGACAAACCGAGCATGACCCGGCTAATAGATAATTTGGAAAAGCAACAGCTTGTCGTCCGTTCTCCGGGCGTGAAAGACCGGCGTATCAATTTGATTCATCTTACCGATAAAGGTCGGGAGTTGGAGGTGGCTACGAAGCCTTTGGTGACAGCTATTATGAGAACGGCGTTGGACGGCTTTTCGGATAGAAAAGTCGAGATGGCCGGGAGAATGTTGACCAAAGTTTTCGGTAATTTGAAAAATTCATTGGAGGATTAAGAAAATCTGTCATGATTAAATATATGAGGCATATATTCATTTTTATAGTTGTATGGCTTGCGGCAGGGACGATTTGTTCTTTCGCGCAATACAAGCTCGATCGTTTGGGAGAAGGTTTCGAAGCGAAAACTATTGCCATGCCGGACGATTACAGCGGAAAGGTAGTGACGACTCTTGTTCGGAGTTTGTCGTCGTGCGACACGCATAAAGCGGTGCTTTACGTGCACGGATATAATGATTATTTCTTTCAGAAAACGCTGGCTCGGACGTTTAACGATTCCTGCTTTAATTTCTATGCCGTGGATTTGAGAAAATACGGGCGCTCGTTATTGCCGGAACAAACGCCATTCGAGGTTCGGGATTTGCAGGAATATTTTGCCGATATAGATACGGCTCTGACTCTTATTCGGGAGGAGGGAAATACCGATATCGTGTTGATGGCTCATTCGACGGGAGGATTGATAACATCGCTTTATTGTGAGGCTCATCGTAACGACTTGCCGGTACAGGGACTCATTTTGAACAGTCCGTTTCTCGACATGAATATGAATTGGTTCTATGAGAAGATTCTGGTTCCTATCGTGTCGGCTTGGGGGCGTTGGTTTAAAGGAACGAAGATAAGTCAGGGAAACTCTACCGCTTATGCCGAGAGTTTGCTAAAAGATCATCATGGGGAATGGAATTATGATACCGACTTGAAATTTAAGGTATCTCCGCCTGTTTCTTCGGCATGGATACGGGCGATACATCGCGGTCACAATCAAATTCATAAAGGGTTGCATATTCCCTGTCCCGTTTTGTTGATGTATTCGAGTCAATCGGTAGACGGGAATAAATGGACGCCTCAACATCAATCGGGAGATGCTGTACTCGATGTAAAAGATATTGCCCGCTATGGTCGCATGTTGGGACCAAAAGTCACAGAGTTTGAGGTTCAGGAAGGAATGCACGATCTCGTACTTTCGAAACCTTCGGCTCGTCAAGCTGCTTATTCCGAGATGTTTCGTTGGCTTCGGAGCAATGGATTGAACGAATGATCCCCCAAAGTTCGTTTATTCTCCGAGAGTCATCGAAAATACGATGTGGGGCATATCGATGCCTCGGTAGTGTTTTACGATGGTATCGCCGGGAGTCATACCGATTCGTTTTGCGACTCCTTGCGAAGGAAGGTTATTGTCGCGGATAATGGAGTAAATGCGTTTTATACCCAAAATGTGGGAGGCATAGTCGGCACATGATCGTGCGGCTTCGGTAGCATACCCGTTGTGCCAGAAATTTTTGCGAAGGAGATAGCCTATTTCGGGAACGGTTTGTTCTCTGTATGGTTGCATAGTGATGCCGCATTGTCCGATGAGCTCTCCGTTTTCTTTAAGAACGGCTCCCCATAAACCGACTTTGTCTTCGGCATATCTCTTTATTTGTCGGTCTAACCATTCCCGGACTTCTGTGCCGTTGAATGCGCCTTCGTAGGCGTACATCACCTCGTTGTCTTGTAAGAGTTTACAAACTTCATGAAAGTCGTTTGGGCATAACTCTCTAAGAATTAATCTCTGGGTTTCTAATATCGTTCTCATTTCACAGGTCTCCGGTTAAAGACGTTGTTATTCGGCATTCTGTTCGGATTGCTGTTTTTCCAACTGTAAGACTTGTTTGTCTGCGAGTTCGAGCGTGCGTACGTTCAGTTGATATTCTCGTTTGAGGTCATCGACATTTTTCATGAGGTTGGCGAGCTCACGGGTCGCTTTAACGGCTTCGCGAGTGACGGGGTCGAGCGATAGAGTGTATCGGTTTCCACCCAAGTAAGTGAGGGTTATTTTTTTACTCGTATTATTCGCTATGAGTGCTGCGACGGCAGAACATTGACCGTCTTTGTATGTCACGATTTCGGTATATTTGCCGTCGTTGGTGAACCGGTAATTATTGGCTCCGTCGTACCCGATAACGAGAGTTTCGGCTTTACTTTTGTCCGGGAGCGTCGCCCGTATGGAACTGTGTTTTATCGGTGTGCTTCCGTAATATACACTTGCCAACTGCATTTGTCCGTTTTCTGTGACCAAAACTTTCAATTGGCTACGATTTATCGCGGCTTGTTTGGGAAGTTTCTTATATATATAATTCCCTTCCGTTTGGTATTTGGCGTCTTTTTCGAACCGGAAGTTTTTCTTGGCTGCTTCGAGTTCGGTTTGTCTCACTTTGAGTACACTGTCTATATAAAGCAGGTTTTGCTCGCTTTCTTTTTGTTTTACGCGGCACATGAGCAACATACCCGCTTTTATCTGTTTGAAGGCTTTGGGGTATAATAATTCGATACTGTCGATAGCATTTTTAGCATTGGCGTATTGACCGTTTTCGAATAACTTCCGAGCTTTTTCATATTGAGCGTTAGCTTCATTACTATTATCTCCACAGGAGAATAATACTATCGCACAGGAGCATATCCAAAAGTAAAGATATTTAGCCATAATTGATCGGTGTATTGTATTTGATGTTTAATTCTATCTAATAGACCCTCTCTGTACATCTTTGACCCCCTTAACGGTTTTGAGCTTTTTCATCAGACTGTTGAGGGAGGAGATGTCATCGACCGTGACGGTGATATGCCCTTGAAAAAGGCCGTCGTTCGAGTCGATCGAGATGCCTCTCATATATATGTTTTTCTCTTTTGAAATAATCGATGTAATGTTCGTTACGATACCGATATCGTCGTTTCCGATAACTCGCAGGACGGTAACGTATTTGGACCCCATTTTGCCCGACCAGCGGGCATTGACTACTCTGTAACGGTAACGACTGTATATGTGCCGCGCGTTCGGACAATCTTTACGGTGTATTTTGATAGTTCCTTCCGTGGAGACGAATCCAAAGATTTCGTCGCCGTAAATGGGGTTGCAGCATTTGGCCAATTTATAGTCGATACCTTTGACATCGCCGCCTATGACGAGCTCGTCTTCTTTCGATTCGTCGGGTTCTTTTTGTAAAGTAAATTCTTCTGCCGTACGAGTTTCGTATTGCTCTTCGTTTTCTTTTTTATCGATTTCGAGATAAAGGTCGATTACGCGATTGACGTCGATATGTTCATCGGCCAATTCGTTGTAAAAATCGGTGACGGTCTTATAGCCCATTTTTTTTATAAGGCGCATCATTACACCGTCTTCCATCTCTATTTTGCGGTTTTTGAACCGTCTTTGCAAAAGCTCTTTCCCATATTCCGCCGCTTTATTCTGCTGTTCGTTCAGGGCTTGCTTTATCTTTACCCGCCCTTTCGATGTCGCGGCTATGTTGAGCCAGTCTTGTTTCGGGGTCTGGTTGGGAGAGGTAAGTACTTCGATCGTATCGCCGCTTTTCAGTTTATATTTTATGGTTTCGATCTTTTCGTTTACCTTGCCGCCGACACATTTGCAGCCTAACCCGGTGTGAATGAGGAATGCGAAGTCCAGTAACGTGGCTCCCAAAGGCAATTTGTATAGGTCTCCTTTCGGAGTGAATACGAATACCTCTTTGTCGTAGAGATCCATTTTGAAATCGCGCATGAGTTCCAAAGCTCCACCGTTTCCGGCCGCTTCGAGTACTTCGCGCACATTGTTCATCCAATCGTCCAGCCCGTTCTCGCTTTTAATTCCTTTGTATTTCCAGTGGGCGGCAAGTCCTCGTTCGGCTATTTCGTCCATTCGCCGGGTACGTATTTGTACCTCTACCCAGCGTTGTTTCGGTCCCAGCACAGTGATGTGTAACGATTCGTATCCGTTCGATTTGGGAATGGAAAGCCAGTCCTTCATTCGCTTGGGGTTGGGCTGGTACATATCGGTAACGATCGAATATACCTTCCAACAGTCTGCCTTTTCCTGTTCGAGGGGAGTTTCCAGTATGACACGAATGGCAAACAGGTCGTAAATGTCTTCCAAATCGGCTTTTTGTTTCTTCATCTTATTCCAGATGGAAAAGATGGATTTCGTGCGGCCCTTGATTTCGAAATGTAGACCTTCGGCTTCGAGTTTTTGTTTTACCGGTTGGATAAATTCCATGATGTATTTATCCCTGTTCCTCTTGGTTTCGTTGAGCTTGTGGGCTATCTGGTCGTAGATTTCCCGATTGGTGTATTTCAGGGAGAGGTCTTCCAGTTCCGATTTTATGGAGTATAGTCCCAATCGGTGCGCCAGTGGAGCATAAAGATAGGAGGCTTCACAGGCGATGTCATAACGGTATTTTTCGTTGGGGTGGTGGTTTATCATTTTCATGACGCAAAGCCGGTCGGCGATCATGATGATGATAACTCGTATATCTTCGGCGAACGATAGTAACAGTTTGCGGAAATTCTCGCTTTCGACGGCAGCCTGTTTGGCATACAAGCTGTTCGATTTAATGAGACCCCGAATGAGCTGGGCTATGTCGTCCCCGAATTCTTTTTTTACGGTTTCGATAGTGAGGAATTCGCTGACGACCAAGTTGAAAAGTAGAACCGAAATAAGCATACTGCGTTCTAATCCTACCCTGTCGCATAAGATGAGCGCAGTATTCAGATTACGGACAACCGGATTTATTCCTTGTTTGTTTCGCTGATAGTGCCCTGTTTCGACGGCTTCGGAAATGAGGCGACGCATGCGGTTGAAGTCTTCGACTCTTAAAACCGGGCGACTATTGCGTAACAGTTGCCGATAGACCGATAGGACATTTTCTTTTTCGTCGAGTGTAAAATAGCTTTTTTCGGGCATAAGGTGCGACTGTTTTCAAAAATTCTGTCTCAAATATATATTTTTGTGGGTAAAAATGCGCTTTTTTTTAGAGCTTTTTGTAGTTTTGGGAACGGAATTAAAATTCATTATTCATTACAAGCTATGTTTACACCGGAAGATTTAGATTTGTTTGCCGAAAAAGGTATTGACGTACATACGGTTGAGGAGCAGTTGGTCTCGTTTAAAAGCGGATTTCCTTTTTTAAGGATATTATCTTCTGCTTCTGTCGGGAACGGTATCTTATCGCTTGACGAACAGCAAACGCAATATTATCTCGATTTGTGGGAAGGTTACTTGAAAGATAATCATAAGGTCGTGAAGTTTGTTCCGGCATCGGGTGCTGCGAGTCGTATGTTCAAAGATTTGTTCGCATTCCTTTCTGCCGATTACAGTGAACCACAAACTGATTTCGAAAAGAAATTTTTCAATTCGATCGAACATTTTGCTTTTTACTCCGATCTTGACGAAGCCTGTTTGAAGAATGAAGGAAGGAGCATAACCGATTTGATAGAATCGGGCAATTACAAAGCGGTGGTGTCCAATCTGCTCGAAGCGAAGGGCTTGAATTATGGTTCTTTGCCGAAAGGGTTATTGAAATTCCATCGTTATGCGACGAATAACCGTACGGCTATGGAGGAACATTTGACGGAGGGAGCTCTTTATGCCGCCAGTTCCGACGGGGAGGTCAATATTCATTTTACGGTATCTCATGAGCACCTTGCCGATTTTAAAGCATTAGTAGCCAAGAAGAAAGTGGATTATGAGCGACGTTATGGTGTACGTTATCATATTAGTTTTTCCGAGCAAAAGCCTTCTACCGATACTATTGCGGTCGATGCGAATAACGAGCCGTTCCGAGAGAATGGTAGGCCGTTGTTCCGTCCGGGGGGACATGGGGCTTTAATCGAGAATCTGAACGACATAGATGCCGAAATCATATTCGTAAAAAATATAGATAATGTAGTGCCCGACAGACTGAAAGAGCCGACCGTGCGGTTTAAGAAAATCATCGGAGGGGTGCTGGTATCGTTACAAACGGAGATAAACCGTTATATTACCATGTTGAAAAGCGGGAAATACACGATCGACGATTTACGGGAAATGATACAGTTTTTGCATAAAAAGCTTTTCGTCAGAAATGAGGAAACCAAACATTTGGAGGATGCGGAGCTAGCTTTGTATTTGTTGCGGAAGTTGAATCGTCCGATTCGTGTATGCGGAATGGTTCGCAATTCCGGAGAACCCGGCGGGGGGCCCTTTATTGCTTATAATCAGGACGGAACCACATCTTTGCAGATTTTGGAGAGTTCCCAAATAGATATGTCGAATCCAGATGCTAAGGAACAGTTCGAGTCGGGTACTCATTTTAATCCGGTAGATTTGGTTTGTGCCGTGAGGGATAATAAGGGAGAGAAATATGATTTGCCGAAATACGTAGATAAAAATACCGGTTTTATTTCGCTTAAATCGAAGAATGGCAGAGAGCTGAAAGCTCTTGAATTACCGGGACTTTGGAACGGGGCCATGAGCGATTGGAGTACTGTTTTTGTGGAGGTTCCCGCAGAGACGTTCAATCCGGTCAAGACCGTTAACGATTTACTCCGTCCGCAGCATCAGTAGGGTGTGGGATTCGGCATGGAATAGAGGGCGATATGCAGTGGTATATCGCCTTTTTTTGTAACTTTGCACTTGCGAGGATAAGCATCGCCGTGGTATGGACCCAATAGAATTTTGTTTATACCTCTGGCCTGTATTGCCATTGCATATGATTGATGAGAATAGTGGGGTATGAAATCTAACCGATTTTTATTCTTCGGCTATTCGTTAAGTAAAAAAGAAAAACAAGAATAGAAAATATGACGTTTGAAGAGTTCGGATTGTCCGAAGATGTTATGCGAGGGCTGGATGCCATGAATTTTAAGGAGGCGACTCCTGTTCAGGAACAAACCATTCCTGTGATATTGCAAAAAAGAGATTTAATAGCTTGTGCTCAAACCGGTACGGGAAAGACGGCCGCCTATATACTGCCATTACTGAATCTGCTTACAGAAAAGCAGGGCGACGGAGATAGAGTGCGTGCTGTGATTGTCGCTCCTACGAGGGAGTTGGCGCAACAGATCGACATGCAGTTCGAGGGATTTTCCTATTTTCTTCCTATTTCTACTGTTGTGGTTTCGGGTGGGGGAGACGGCGCTTCATGGGACCAGCAAAAGCGGGGGTTAACGATGGGTGCGGACATTATTATCGCCACACCGGGACGACTTATCTCTCATTTGAATATCTCGAATATCGATTTTTCGGGAGTGGAGTGTTTTATTCTCGATGAGGCCGACCGGATGCTCGACATGGGTTTTTATGACGATATTATGAAAATAGGTAAAAAATTGCCCGAGAATCGTCAAACGGTCATGTTTTCGGCGACTATGCCTCCCAAGATTAGGCAGTTAGCCAAGAATATCATGAACGAACCGGTAGAGGTCAATGTGGCTATCTCGAAACCGAACGAGGCCATAGACCAGTCGGCTTATGTCTGTTATGAGAGTCAGAAGATGGGAATCGTCGATTGGCTTTTCAAGGAACCGACCGGAACGAAAACGATCGTTTTCTCTTCTTCGAAACAGAAAGTAAAAGAGTTGGCATTTTCCTTGAAACGAAAAAAATATAAGGTAGAGGCGATGCACTCAGACTTGGAGCAATCGGAGCGCGAATCGGTCATGCTTGATTTTAAAAATAATAAAATCGATATTTTGGTGGCAACCGATGTTATTTCCAGAGGTATCGATATCGATCAAATAGGATTGGTCATTAATTATGACGTACCGCATGACCCGGAGGATTACATTCATCGTATCGGTCGCACGGCCCGAGCCAATGCCGACGGTACAGCCATTACGTTCGTGTCGGAAAAAGAACAAGGCAAATTCCATCGAATCGAATTGTTTTTGGGGTATGATATTCCTAAACGGGAATTGCCCGAAGGGTTGGGCGATGCTCCGGTTTATTCTCCCAAACAAGGTCGGGGAGGTCAACGAAATCGAGGCGGTAAGAGAGGCAGAACCGGTGCTAAAAATTACGGAAAGGGAGGTAAGAGGAAGCCTAAAAAGAACAATCGAGGTTCACAGAGTACCGAAATTTCAAGAAAACCCGAAAGGCATCATGGTCGTTCCAAGTCGTCCGGGAAACAATCGGGCGGTGTGGAACAATAGTTGTAAGGGGTTAATTATAAGTTTTTGACTATTATTAGAACGAGTGAGGTTCTTTTGTAGTATTTGACTTTTTCTTGTGGAAATATTGAATAACTAACTTCTAAATTCATATTTATGGAATGTAGTAAGGCTCAAAGTATAGATGAACAGAGCTTGCAAAAAGCGCAATTTCTGTTTGAATCCGGAGATATTGACAAAATAGAGGTGGGAACAATAAAAGGTCTGTGTCAAATCCATAGGTCTCTTTTTGAAGGATTGTACGATTTTGCTGGTAGGATACGGAATTTGAATATAGCAAAAGGTGGGTTTCGTTTTGCGAATAGTCTGTACTTAGAAGTTATTCTTCCTGTAATAGAAAAGATGCCGGAAAGTACTTTTGAGGAAATTATAGCTAAATATGTAGAAATGAATATTGCCCATCCGTTCATGGAAGGTAACGGGCGTGCTACTCGCATCTGGCTGGATTTGATTCTAAAAAAGAATCTTGGTAAAGTCGTTGATTGGCAAACGATAGATAAAGACCTTTATCTCCAAGCTATGGAACGCAGCCCTATTAACGATTTAGAATTACGAGTATTGTTACAACCTGCTTTGACTGATAAGGTAAATGATCGAACCGTTATCTTCAAAGGAATTGAACAGTCTTATTATTACGAGGGATATAGCAGAAAATAATATTCAAATTTATCTACAAAGATGGAAACATTTTGACTTCTTCTGTTATAGTGACAATGATAATCTGAAATGGTAAATACGTTGTTTGCTCCTTTCAATTCGGGAACTGTATGTCATATTTGATTGTTTCCTATTATTAAGATAGATTGGAATGGATACTTTGGAGAAAAAAACGAAAGTAAAAGAGTTGTGGCAACTTTGTTTCCATGATGACGAGCGATTTGTGAATCTCCTGTTCGACAATTTATACCGGGACGAGAATACCGTCTGTTTTGAAAAGGGGGGAGAGGTGACTACTGCGTTGCAGATGTTACCTTATCGCATGAGTTTCGGCGAGACTTCACTCGATGTAAGTTATATTTCAGGAGCTGCCACGCGACCGGAGTATCGCAATAGGGGATTGATGGGACGTTTATTGAAAGAGTCGTTCGAGATTATGAGGTCTCGTAATATTCCGCTTTCGGCATTGATTCCGGCTGAATCGTGGCTTTATGATTATTATGCTTCGAAGGGTTATGCTTCTGTATTTTTCCGTCAGGAACTCAATTTTTCATCGGCGCATCGATTTTATGGAGACGGATATCATCGGGTAGCTATGTCGATGGACGAGCTTTATCGGTTTTTCGATGAACAAATGAGGCGACGTTCGTGTTGCATACAACATGGACGGGAGGATTTCAATGTGATTTGCGGCGATATTTATTTGGACGGCGGAGATGTGGTCGCATTAGCCGATTCGCAGAATCGGCTTTCGGCATTGGTATTTGTCGTTCCCGGAGATGATGCGGTTTTTGTGAAGGAGTTGTTGGCGATAAATACCGAGGCAAAAGAGGCTATGCTGCATGAGGTTCAGTCGGCGTTTCCCGGATATTCTCTTCGAGTCTTTACGGAGCCGACGTCGGAGAATGGGTCGGCGGTTCTTATGGGAATGATTCGCATTGTGGACGTTCGGAGGGTACTCGAAGCGGTCGCAAAAAATAATCGTTCGTTGAGACGAGTATTTAGAGTGCACGATTCTTTATTGCCGGTTAATGACGGTGTTTTTCTTGTGGAGGAAGGTGAGTGTTACGAGGGCGTGACGAGTCCGTGTGATTTTGATGTCGATATAATGGAGTTGGCAGAAATTATATTCGGCGGTTCGAAACTATCGTCATTGCTGGATTTCCCTTCTGTACGTCCATATATGAGTTTGATGCTCGATTGATAAAAAGAGTTATTTTTTTTCTTCTCTTGATTTTTTGTGCTTATTTTTGCTTGCTGAAAAAGGTATGAAAAGGTTCGGTTATGCAATAGTATCGATATTTCTTGCAGTGGTGGTTCTCCTCACCAGTGGAGGAATTTCTATTGTCCGCTGTTGCCAGACACATTGTTTTTGTTTGCAAAATTCCGGTACGCAAGAAGTAGATCTCCTTTCCGATCGTTATTCTTCGGAGAGTCGTAATGATTGTTGTAAAACCGGCGGTATAGCAGATAAGCACGCTACGAAAGGACATTCTCCTTTTTGTAAACATGTGAAAGTAGAAAAACTGAATTTACCGATCGTAGATATTCCTACCGGGACAGATTGGGGGATACAGGGGACAATCGATTTGACCTATTCGTTTTGGTCGGTCATATTCGCTCCTGTCACTTCTGTTGTAAAGTATATAACTACTTCCTATATGCCGCCACCGCGGGATTATCTAAAACAAATCGCTATACTTTTGATTTAAAATCCGATATATGTAATTGGAGGGCAGGGAATGTGCCCTTTCGTGAAATTTTTGTCTTATGTGATATAGGACTGTTTTATTATATAATCGGATTAAAAAGATGATAAGATATTTAATATTTCCACTTTTTTTATTAGGTAGTTTGTCTTCGGCTTTTTCCCAAGTACGAGGGATTGTAAAAGATATAGCCGGAGAACCAATTATCGGGGCGAATGTCTTCTGGTTGGGAACTACGACAGGAACTACGACAGGGGAGTCGGGTAAATTCAGCTTACCTGAAACGGGGACGAGCGATAAGCTGGTTGTCCGTTTTGTAGGATATCGCAGTGATACGATACATATCGACAGGGTCGATACCGTTTGGGAGATTGTTTTACAGGACGGTGCGGTGATGGACGAGGTTCAAGTTTCGGCTCGACGTATGGGCACTATGAAGATACGGGCTGGGATATTGAATCAGGACATGATTTCCACGGCCGAGCTTTCTCGGGCCGCTTGTTGTAATCTGGGAGAGAGTTTTACAACGAATCCTTCGGTCGATGTCAGTTATTCTGATGCGGCGACCGGTGCTAAGCAGATTAAGTTGTTGGGGCTTTCGGGGACTTATGTACAAATGCTTGCAGAGAATATTCCTAATTATAGGGGTGTTGCTTCTCCTTATGCATTGGGCTACATTCCCGGTCCGTGGATGCAGAGTATTCAAGTCTCGAAGGGCGCTTCGTCGGTTAAAAACGGCTATGAATCGATTACCGGCCAAATCAATGTGGAATTTAAAAAGCCACAGACAACCGAGTCGGTTTCGGCCAATTTGTTTGCCAATTCGTTAGCTAAGATAGAGGCTAATTTCGATGGCAATATTCATTTGAATCAGAGGGTGAGCACGGCGTTATTGGCTCATTATGAAAACAATCTCATGGCGCACGATTCCAACGACGACGGTTTTATGGATTTTCCCCGGGTAGAACAATATAATTTTCAAAACAGATGGGCTTATATGGGAGACCGTTATGTGTTTCAAGCCGGGATAAAGGCTCTCATGGAAGATCGTACGGGAGGACAAATGCGTTCTTATCGAGCGACGGACGGAATGCCTCGGTATGATATAGATATTCGAACGGAACGATATGAGGCTTTTACCAAAAATGCCTATATTTTCGATAAGGAGAAAAATACCAATGTCGCTTTGATTTTATCGGGTTCTTTACATCGTCAAGATGCCGGTTACGGGTATAAATTATATGATGTGGACCAATGGAACGGGTATGCGTCGCTGATGTTCGAAACAGAGTTCGATAAACGGAATAGTCTTTCAACCGGTTTAAGTCTTAATTATGACGATTATGACCAGAGTTATAAATTGTCACATACGGGTGATACTTTGGGTGCAAGGGATAAAGAGATCGTACCGGGGGCGTATGTGCAATATACATATAACTGGAATGACAAACTCATGATTATGGCCGGATTACGTGCAGATTACAGCAGTGTATACGGAACTTTCGTAACACCACGTGCCCATGTCAAATGGGCTCCTAACGAGATTTTCAATCTTAGGGCTTCTGCCGGGAAAGGATACCGGGCCACTCATGCCTTAGCCGAGAATAATTATTTGCTGGCCAGTAGCAGACGAGTCGTGATAGATCCCGATTTGGATATGGAAGAGGCTTGGAATTATGGTGTCAGCGCGGCTCTTTATATTCCGCTGTTCCATAAGACTCTGAACTTGAATTTGGAGTATTATTATACCGATTTCCTTCGTCAAATGGTCGTGGATATGGACAGTGACCCTCATGAGGTACATTTTACCCAATTAAAGGGGAAGTCTTATTCACATACGTTTCAGGCGGAAGCGAGTTATCCGTTTTTCAAAGGTTTTACTTTGACGGCTGCTTATCGTTTGACCGATGTCAAGACTACTTATGGAGGTGTGTTGAGGGAACGTCCGTTCGTCGGTCGATATAAAGGATTGCTGACTGCCTCGTATCAAACTCCTTTGGGCATTTGGCAATTCGATGTAACTTTGCAGTTGAACGGGGGAGGTAGACTACCGCAATCCTACATGCTGGAACAGGGGATTCCTGCGTGGAATAACCGGTATAAGGCGTATGAACAGTTGAATGTTCAAGTGACTCGTTATTTCAGGCATTGGTCGATATATGTCGGCGGTGAAAATCTTACCGGCTTCAAACAAAAAAATCCGATTATAGACGCTTCTAATCCGTGGGGAAGTAATTTTGATTCCACCCTTACTTGGGGACCTATGCATGGGGCTGTTTATTATGTAGGGGTTCGGTTTAACTGGGAGAGATTATAGATTTAAGTATATGAATTATAAAAATGTATGTGAAAAATGAAACAGGTAAAAATTTTATGGTTAGTAGCCGCGTTGTTTTGTGCGACGACGGCTTTCGGGAAAGATATTAAAACAGTAGTTTTCAAGACAACTCCCGAAATGTATTGCAATAATTGCGAGACGAAGATCAAGAACAATCTCCGCTTTGAGAAAGGGGTGAAGGAGATTGTGACCGACCTCGGCGATAAAACGGTTACCGTGAAATACGATGCCGATAAGACGACTGTCGAAGCTCTTATTAAAGGGTTTGCCAAAATCAAGTATTCGGCAGTCCCTGTGACAGAGAAAAAAGAGGGCGGAAAAAGTACTTGTCCAGAAAAGACTACTTGCCCAGAGGAAACGGAAGAGTGCTGTACTCCTTCCAAGTAAAGTTTTGGAAATTATTTGATCGATGATAAGGGTGTTTGTCCTGTGTGGCGAACACCTTTTGTCTACTTAAAGGTAGACGCGATAACCGACAGCGAGGCTTATATTACGCCCTTGAAAACCTTTAACGACTTCTCTGATGGTTTTGGTAAGACCCAGTGTATAACGGGCGTCTACGAATACTCCGAAGTTAAATTCGTAACCTAGTCCGAAAGCAAGGCTGAAATCGACAGCCGAATCCCGGTATATGGAGTAGTCGTCGTTATTTATTCCTTTCCATTTGTCCGAGAGGGAAAGTCCTATACCTAATTGAGGGCCGAATTGCACGTTTAGTCCGTTACAGGGAAAGAACTTTACCAATACGGGAATATCCAGATAGTGGGTTCTGCATGTGTAGGTATTGCTGATGACAGCTCCGCTTTCATCGGTAAGGTGAAATTCATCGTCCGTATATCCTCTGGCAGAGTAGAATAGTTCGGCTTGCATATCGAAGTAGTTGTTGAATTGGTAAGTTGCGATAATTCCACCTTGAAAACCGGATAAATAGTCTGCGTGGTCACCCAATTTGCTCCATGGATAATTGATTGTCGACCAGTTGATTCCGGCTTTTCCACCCAAGCTCCATTGGGCTTGAATAGAAACGGATATGAATGCAATACATATTAGCAGGAAATATTTTTTCATAGTTTTTCCTTATTTATATTGTTCGATACGGGAATTGTCGATAGCTGTTTCTTTTCTTCCCATTTTTGAGAGTTGCAAGATACTAGAAAAAGTAATGAGATACAGACAATAAAATATATGAGTTTCATGTTTACATGTTTAGATACCTACAAATATACATGATATATTTTATATTCGCTTTTGTTATATTTGCATAAATGTAAAAAGATGTGTTTGATTGAACGGCGGGTATGTCTGTTTTATCTCTTGCTCATGGCTGTATAAAGTTATAACGGGCGGAAGTCTTTTGTGTGTTTTAGATAATTGAGTATGGAAGGGAATGAGGTGGAAGAAAAGATTGTTGGAGATTTGGACTGGGACGGGTTGCATCGTCCTCGTATTTATTATGCCGTAGCCACTACTTTTTGTGGATTGTTTCTTTCGGTACTCGACGGTTCGATATGTAATGTGGCGTTGCCTAGTATTGCCCGGGAGCTTGGTGTTTCATCGTCGGATTCTATTTGGATAGTCAATGCGTTCCAGTTGGTTATTATGATGACTATCCTCCCTTTTGCGTCGATGGGTGAGCGCTGGGGGTATAAGCAAGTTTATCTGAGGGGTGTTATCGTGTTTACAATCGGTTCGTTGTTTTGTGCACTATCTCATAATTTGTCATTGCTCGTGATTTCTCGTGTATTTCAAGGCTTTGGAGCGGCTATGATTATGAGTGTGAACACTTCATTGATTAAGCTGATCTATCCCAAGCGGAGGTTGGGTGAAGGGGTTGGGCTCAATGCGACCGTAGTGGCCATAGCATCGGTCGCGGGACCTACTTTGGCCGCCGGTATATTGTCTGTCGCTTCTTGGCCCTGGTTGTTCGCCATCAATGTCCCTGTTGGTGTAGTTACCTTTTTTATGGGGCGTAGATATTTGCCCGATAATGCAGTTAGAGTTTTGGGGCATCGGTTTAATTGGAAAGAGGCTTTGTTGAATGCTGCGACGTTCGGGTTGTTCATCGGGTGTGTAGAGGCCTATTCCCATGATGTTCCTGTTACTTGGGTTTTGGGAGGTATTGTTTCGTTTGTCATTATAGGTACATTTTATGTGCGTATGCAACTTAGGGAGAGGTATCCAATGTTACCGTTCGATTTGCTTAAAATCCCTATTTTTTCGATGTCGGTTGTGACGAGTATTCTTTCATTTACGGCTCAAATGTTAAGTTTGGTAGCCATGCCTTTTTATTGGCAACCACTTTCCATTATGATGCTGTTGGCACGGGGTTGTTAATGACCTCGTGGCCGTTGGTAATTGTGTTTGTCGCACCGCTTGCGGGATTGATGATCGGGAAGGTTCACCCCGGTATTTTGGGTGGGGTTGGGTTAACTATTATGAGTGTCGGTTGTTTTTGTCTTTCATTTATTCCTACCGAAACAGGGCACTTCGGGCTTGTGTGGCGGTTGATGTTGTGCGGAATGGGTTTCGGATTGTTCCAGTCTCCGAACAATCATATGTTGCTTAGTTCTGCTCCACCTCAACGTACAGGTAGTGCTAGCGGAATGTTGGCGACAGCTCGGTTGATAGGTCAAACCGTAGGAGCGGCTTTGGTTGCGTTGCTATTTCATTTGTATGGTGATTCCGCTCCTCATGATGCCATGTTGTTGGCCGGAATCTTGACTTTGTGCGGTGCGTTTTCTTCTTGTTGTCGATTGAAGGTGAGTATGCCGAAGTAATAAAAATAGAATCTAAATGTATCGAGTTTGTGATCGGTTTGAAAAGCCGGTGTATTATTGTATCGTTTAAAGGCTCTGTCATTGTGGAAGACTTTGTCCTATCTTTGTTTTCTACTTGATAAAAGAGGGTAATTTTTAATCTTTTTGTGAGGACGATAGTGTAATCGGGATTTCCGATTGTCTGCCCTTGCATTGCCGAAAGCGGTCATGGAGTAGCGGAGTTTGTTGAGAATTTTGTGTATATTTAAAAATGCTAAAAGCGTAATGCTTTATTATACAAAATGTTACGCTTTTTACTTGCGGAAAGAGAGGGATTCGAACCCTCGGTACCCGTAAGGGTACAACGGTTTTCGAGACCGTCCCGATCGACCACTCCGGCATCTTTCCAATGGTCTATTATTTTCGAGGGGCAAAGGTAGAGAAAAGAATCGAGTAGAGATTATTTTAATTGTAAAAAAAAACTAAAATAAATTGACTATTCTTTTTCTTTCCATGTTTTATAGGGGTGTTTTGCCAGATTGGAATTGTAATAGCGGGGGTCGCCTGTAACTTCTGTTTCTATGAAAGGAGGTAAATCGAATTGTTCCGACTCTGATTTTAACTCGATTTCGGCAATAACCAGTCCGTCATTATTGCCCATGAATTCGTCTATTTCCCATCGGTGTCCGGCATAGGGATAAATGTACCTTTTCTTTTCGATGATTGAAGGAAGACAGAGTGATCCGAGCATTTCGGCAGCATCGGCTACCGGAATGGGGTATTCGAATTCTTTACGGGTACAACCTGTGGTAACGCCTTTGAGAGTAATGAATGCATTATTCCCGGAAATTCGTATGCGCACGGTTCTTTCTTTATCGATTGAGATGTATCCTTGTTTATAATATTTGCATTCGATTGATTCTTGTCGGTATGACTGGTCTTTTACTGTGTATTTGCGTTCTATTTCGGTACTCATGATTTAACATATATAAATAGAATGCCGAATATAGTACATTTATTTGGTTTAAGAAGCAGAATAGAAATCCTGACATTATTAAACATTGTTAAACCCATAAAGTGAAGATAATAAAACTCCGAGAGCCGACAGTTTTTTTGTACTTTTGCATTTTGAAAATTCGAGAGAATCGAATATCGGGACCAATTATAATATACAGTTTGTGAGACTTTTATGATAAAAAAGATATATGTGGTATTAACCCTTTGCCTATTATTTATAGGGCTTCCTATTTCGGCTACGGCACAAAAGGCGACAGTGATAAAGGGGATAGTACGAGATTCCATAACCCATGAGCCTATATCTTATGCTTCTGTTTTTTTTGTGGGGAGCGATAAGGGACTTATGACGGACGATGACGGTAAGTTTGCCGTTTCGGTACGTGATAATTTTCTCAATGTTCGATTTTCTACGTTGGGTTATCGAGAGAAGACTGTTTTTGTAAAAAAAGGAGCCGAGAATGATTTGGTTATCGATTTGGTTCCATCGGATTATGTCTTGAAAGAGGTGGTTGTGAAACCGAAAAAAGAGAAGTATAGCAAGAAAAATAATCCGGCAGTGGAGTTTGTAAAAAAATTGATAGAGCGTCGCCACGTAGGAGATCCGAAAAATCACGATTTTTATAATTATGAAAAGTATGAGAAGATGACTTTTGCCCTGAATGAATTTTCGGAGGAACAAAAGAAAAAGTGGCTTTTCAAAAAATTCCAATTTATTTTTGACTATGTCGATACTTCGGAGGTTTCGGGCAAACCTATTCTGACTGTTTCGATAAAGGAGAAGATCGCCGAGAATTATTATCGTCGCAGCCCGGAAACTGAGAAATCTGTGGTGACCGGTATTAAGCGGGCAGGAATCGACGAAATATTCAGCCAAGAAAGCGTGCAAATGTTGTGTGAGGATTTATTCCGGGAAATCGATATTTTCAGGAATGATATTACTCTGTTGAATAATAGATTCGTGAGTCCTTTGTCCAACATAGGTACTTCGTTTTATAAGTATTATTTGTTAGATACGATTCTGGTAGACGGCGTGAAATGCGTGGATTTAGGCTTTGTTCCGTTTAATTCGGAGTCGTTCGGCTTTACAGGTCATATTTATGTGCCCGAAGGAGATTCGACCTATTTTATCAAGAAGGTGAAGTTGAACGTGCCTCGGGATATCAATCTTAATTATGTCGAGAATATGTATCTCGAACAGGATTATGAACGTTTGGAAGACGGGACGCGTATTAAAACGAAAGACGATGCCATTATAGAGTTCCGGATCATGCCTGCCACGCAAGGATTGTATGCAAGGCGTATGACCACATATGATAAATTTACCTTTACTCCTCCCGACGATTTGTCGGTTTATGATTTTGAAGGTCGGGAGAGAGTAGAAGTGGATGCTCAGGCAAAACCGGAAGAATTCTGGGTAGACAATCGCCATGTGCCGGTAAAGAAAAAGGAGAATGCCGTAGATAAACTTTTAGCTCGACTACGAGAGGTTCCGGTGTTCTATTATACGGAGAAAGTTTTGGGAATACTAATCAGCGGTTATATAGAAACAGGGAAAGACAGTAAGTTCGATTTCGGGCCGATGAATACGACTATTAGTGCAAATGAAATAGAGGGGGCTCGTTTCAGAATAGGTGGACTAACCACCGCCCAACTAAATCCACATTGGTTTGCTCGCGGTTATGTAGCTTACGGAACCAAAGATGAAAAGGTTAAATATTCGGGCGAAGTAGAATATTCGTTCAATAAGAAGAAATTTCATTCCCGGGAGTTCCCCATCAATTCTATCAAGCTGAGCCATTCGTACGACATAGACCAATTGGGACAGCATTATCTGTACACGAATAAAGACAATGTTTTCCTTTCTTTGAAACGTAAGGGCGATAATAAAGCTACTTATTTAAGAAAGACCGAGTTGTCTTATTTGCAAGAACGAAAAGGCGGTTTTTCATTCGGTTTGGGTATTCGTAACGAAATACAGCAGATGGCGACCGACCGTATCGCTTTTGTCGATGGATACGGTAAAACGATAAAGGATTATATGCAAACCAATTTTGAGGTGAAATTGCGCTTCGCTCCCAATGAAAAATTTTACCAAACGAAAAGCCAACGTTTCCCAATCAATTTGGATGCTCCCGTGTTGACACTCTCTCATAATTTTGCTTTCAAAAATTTCTTGGGCAGCAAATATTCATATAATCATACCGAATTCGGGGTTCAGAAACGTTTTTGGTTCTCGGCATTCGGTTATTTCGATGCTATTGTGAAGGCCGGAAAGGTATGGGACAAAGTTCCTTTTCCTATGTTGATACTTCCTAATGCGAATCTTTCTTATACGATTCAACCGGAATCATATGCTTTGATGAATGCTCTCGAATTTATCAACGACCAGTATGTGTCGTGGGATTTTACTTATTATGCAAACGGAGCTTTGTTCAATCGTATCCCTCTGTTGAAATATATGAAATTGAGAGAGGTGTTTGCGTTCAGAGGTTTGTACGGTAGTTTGAGCAAGAAGAATAATCCACTGTATAATAAAGATTTATTCGTATTCCCGAAGGGTAGTACCGAAATGGATAAAATGCCCTATATGGAATGTAGTGTAGGTCTCGATAATATATTTACCATTTTGCGGGTAGATTATGTATGGCGATTGACCTATCGGGAAAGCCCGAACGTGAGCAAAGGTGGGGTACGTATCGCCTTGCATTTTTCGTTTTGAGGGTAGCTTCTCTTGACTCTTTTTGTGATAGTGTATTGCCCGGTCGAAACGATGGCGTGGCTAGGGGAATCGTTTGCCGTCTTGTTTTCATTTTTGTAACCCCTCCGTCCTACGGACACCTCCCCTATATTTTGCATGGCAAAACACCCCGCAATGCTGCGGGGCACGGCAGAGGAGTTTTAAAATATTTCTGATAATGAAAGCTGAGACACCCTGCAAGGCTATGGGATATGGTAAAAGAAGGGGGATAATGCTCTTCTGTCACATTATTTTAGCGAATGAGATAGATTGATTGTATTTGGCCTTCTCCCTTGTGTTGCGTTGGCATAATAGGGGAGAAACCGAGAAAACAACAGTTTCTGAGGAGAGATTCATCTCTAAAATTCAAATCTACTCCCACGAATTTTCTACTGAATCGTTTTTCCTTTTAATTGCGTTTTGTGGTTATTTGTGTTACCTTTGCAATTTAACTTAAAAGATGTATTTATGAGAAAAGTATTTGTATGGATGTGGTCCGCTTTATTTTTAGGCGGGTTGATTTCGTGTGCCTCCTCGGGAGATTCGTCTCGATGGGTGTTGGTGTGGGAAGATGACTTCAATGGTACTTCTTTCGACACGGCAACATGGTCTAAAATTCCGAGGGCCAATCCTGAATGGGCTCGGCATATGTCGGACAATGAGGCTTGTTATGAAATGCGAGATGGTAACTTGGTATTGAAAGGTATTGTGAATACCGATCTCGAAAATGATACTGCTCCGTATATTACCGGGGGTGTATATACCAAGAATAAACGAGGATTTCATGGCGGCCGTCTCGAAGTGAAAGCTAAATTGCAGGGTGCGCAAGGAGCTTGGCCGGCTATTTGGCTCAAACCTTGTGACGAGGCTCAATGGAAGTGGCCGTGGGCCGGAGAGATCGATGTCATGGAGCGTTTGAACCACGATTCGATTGCTTATCAAACGATACATACCGCTTATACGATCGAGAGAAAACAGACACGTAACCCGCGTCACGGTTCAAAAGGAACTATTAATCCCGATGATTATAATGTGTATGCCGTAGAAATGTATCCCGATAGCCTTGTTTTCTTTATCAATGAAAATCGCACCTTTACTTATCCGCGCATAGATACGGGAGAGGGTGACGAATTGCAATTCCCGTTTAAGAAACCTTACTATCTGTTGATCGATATGCAGCTGGACGGTGGTTGGGTAGGTCCTGTGGATACGCTCGATTTGCCGGTCGAAATGGTCGTGGATTGGGTACGTTATTATAAAGAGAAAGAATAATGGGATAGATATCTGATGAAAAAAGGAGCTCTGTACAGAGCTCCTTTTTTTTGTAAACGACCTGTTTGTTGGCTTTACTTAATGATTCCGTCACGCCGCATTAATGCATCTATCGTGGGTTCGCTTCCTTTGAAGCGTTTGTATAGAATCATGGGATTTTCCGTACCGCCCCGCTTCAAGATATTGTCGCGGAATGATGTGGCTGTAACCGGGTCGAAAATGCCGTTAGCCTTGAATACGGAGAATGCATCGGCATCAAGAACTTCGGCCCATTTATAGCCGTAGTATCCTGCGGCATAACCACCCGAAAAGATGTGACTGAATTGAGGTGCAATGAGTGTACCTTCTACATCGGGTAATACTAATGTTTTATCGATAGCGGCTTTTTCAAAAGCGATAGCGTCGTCTACCGGGGCAGTGATTGTATGATATGCCATATCGAGGTTCCCGAAAGTCAATTGACGTACGCAAGAATAGGCAGCAAGGTATTGACTGGACTTTTTAATTTTTTCCACCAATTCGACCGGAATTTTTTCACCGGTTTTGTAGTGGACTGCAAAGCTGTCGAGAAATTCTTTTTCGGAAAGATAGTTCTCATTGAATTGTGAAGGAAGTTCCACGAAATCGCGATATACGTTTGTCCCGGAAAGCGAGGCGTAAGTGACGTCGGAAAGTAATCCGTGCAGAGCATGTCCAAATTCATGTAGGAATGTTTCTACTTCGTCGTAAGTTAATAGGGCAGGAGTATCCGACGTAGGGCGAGAGAAGTTCATGACAATCGTTACATGCGGACGACTGTCTTTTCCGTTTTCTTCTTTCCATTGTCCTTTGAACTCTGTCATCCAAGCTCCGGCTCGTTTCCCGTCGCGGGGGAAAAAGTCGGTATATATAACTCCCACGTAATTCCCGTCATTGTCGGTTACTTCGAATGCTTCGACTTCGGGGTGATATACCGGGATTTTAGGATTTTTTGTAAAGTGTAATCCGTATAGGCGAGTGGCTAACCCGAATACTCCTTTTATCGTATTGTTTACTTCGAAGTAGGGGCGTAGCATTTCATCGTTGAGGTCGTATTTGATGTGTTTAAGTTGTTCGGAATAGTAACTGAAATCCCACGGCATTAGGGTTATGTCTTTCCCTTCTTTTCCGATGGCGAAACCTTCGACTTCTTTAACGTCTTGCAGGGCTGCCGGTTTGTAGGCATCGAGCAGTTGGTTCAGCAAGTTGTAGACGTTGGCACTGTTACCGGCCATAGTGCGTTGGAGTTTATACTCTGCATAGTTGGGCTTGTCGAAAAGTTTTGCCATTTCGAGTCGCACTTCGGCGATACGTTTTAAGACGGGAATGTTGTTGTATTCGCCCGACAGATTACGTGAATTGTATGCGCGATATAGTTTTTCTCTTAAATCTCTGCGAGAAGAATATTTCATGAAAGCGCTGTAACTGGGATAGGAGAGATTGACCATAAATCCTTCTTTCCCTTTGCTCTTTGCTAGTGCCGCAGCGGCATCTTGCGCGCTTTGGGGGAGTCCTTCCAAATCGTTCTCGGAGAGCATCATGCTGAAAAGATTGGTTTCTTTCAAAACATTTTGTCCGAATGTGAGTGTGAGCTGGCTTAGTTCCGAGGATAATTTTCTGTATTGTTCCCGGTCTTCACCTTTCAATTCGGCTCCGCTTAGAGCGAAAGACTCGTAGGTCTCTTTGAGGAGTGTTTTTTGCTCGGGCGTGAGATCGAGCTGGTCACGACGGTCATAAACGAACTTGATGCGGTCGAAAAGTTTTTCGTTCAAGCTGATGTTGTTACTGTGCTCCGAAAGCATGGGTTGTACTCGTTGGGAGATTTCCATCATTTCGTCGTTGCTTTCGGCGCTCAGTAAAGCGAAAAATGCACTAGCGACCCGGTTTAGCATTTGACCGCTTCGATCGAGCGCTTCGATGGTGTTTTCGAATGTGGGCATCGAACGTTGATTGACAATCGCGTCGATTTCTTTCTGATTTTCTTCTATGGCTTTTTTAAAAGCCGGTTCGTAATGCGACAATTTTATTTTGTCGAACGGTACGGTTTGGTGGGGCGTTTTATAAGTCCCGAAAAAAGGATTAGCAGCTTGTGCCATGATTGTAAAAACAGTTAAGGCTGATAATAAAATTTTTTTCATTTCTACTGTATTATGTAATGTAATTTCTATTTGTAAACAAAGGTCACAATTTATAATTATTCTAACTAATCTTCGACACTTAATAAATATTAAACAAAGTAATTCGTACATGTATTTCGAGTTTGCCGTTCTTTTTTATATTACTTTTACACTCCGTAAAAATGACAGAAATATGAAGAAACGTATCCTCTTTCTGATAGCCGTGTATTTTTGGTTTTTCATTATGTTTGTTTTGCAGAAACCTCTATTCATGTTGTTTCATTGGGATATTTACGGTGAGATTCCGTTAATGGAGTGGTTTTCTGTGATGTGGAACGGGTGGCCATTGGATTTTTCTATGGCGGCTTATCTTACGGCCATACCTGCATTGTTTGTCGTGGCAACAGTGTATTTACAGAAAAAATGGTGGATTCCGGTGTATCGTGTTTATTTTGCTATTGTTTCGTTCGTGGTGGCTGCCATAACGTTGGGCGATGCCGTGCTGTATAGCTATTGGGGATTTAGGATAGATGCCACGCCTCTTTTTTATCTCACGTCCCCGGCCGATGCTGTCGCCAGTATTCCGGCATGGGAAACTGTGCTGATTGTCTTTCTTATATTTGTTTATGCCGCTCTGTTGTTATGGCCCATGTGGAGATTATCAGGAAAAACGGGTTCTTGGCAAAGACCTAAGAAATCGATTTTGTCCTTTGCTTGTTTATTGTTGCTTGCCGCTTCTCTTTTTATTCCCATTCGAGGCGGGTTTACGGTGTCGACCATGAATGTGGGCAAGGTTTATTTCAGCGATCGTATGGCGCTTAATCACGCCGCTATCAATCCGGTATTCAGTTTGATGTCGTCATTGTCCAAATCGGAAGACTTTTCATCTCAGTATCGTTTTTTCGAACCGGAAAAGGCCGATGTTATTTTTGAACCTTTACGTGGCGGGGGGCCTTCGGTATATCCTGCCGACAGCTTGCAATGGGTGAAAGCTCGCCCGAATGTGTTGTTGATTGTTCTTGAAAGTTTTTCGGGGGTAGCTATGGAGAGTTTAGGTGGGATTCCCGGAGTGATGCCCAATCTTGAAAAAATAGCTTCGGAAGGAATTTTGTTTACTAATTTTTATGCCAATAGTTTCAGAACCGATCGAGGGTTAACTTCTATCCTTAGCGGCTACCCGGCACAACCCACCGCATCGATTATGAAGTATCCCGCCAAGTCGCAATCGCTTCCGGGTATATCGAAATCTTTACGTAAGGCCGGCTATGACACGCAGTTTCTTTATGGGGGTGATGCCGATTTCACGAATATGCGTTCCTATTTTATTTCTATGGGTATGGACAATATCGTGTGCGACCGTGATTTCCCTTTGTCTCAGAGATTGAGTAAGTGGGGTGTTCCAGACGATGTGACGTTTGAAAAGTTTTATTCATTGATAAAAGAGCAATCTCGGGAGCCTTTTATGAAAATGTTTTTAACGCTAAGCAGCCACGAACCGTTCGATGTTCCCATGAACCGGTTGGAGGATAAGTATTTGAACTCGATAGCTTATACCGATAGTTGTGTAGGAGACTTTGTAGAGAAATTGAAGAGGCTCCCTGTTTGGGACAATACGCTTATCGTCTTTGTCGCCGACCATGCCAAGCGTTATCCCCAAAATGTGGAGAACCACGATATTGTCCGTCATCATATACCTATGGTTTGGGCCGGAGGAGCCGTAAAGCGCCCTTTGGTTGTCGATGAATATTTGTCGCAAATGGATTTGGCAGCAACTTTATTAGCTCAGTTGCATATTCCTTATGATGATTTTACGTTCAGTAAAAATCTTACGGATTCGACCAAAGAGCATTTCGTTTTTTATGCTTTTCCCGATGGGTTCGGATTTGTCGATAAAGATGGAGCGGCAGTATATGATTGTGCGTCTCAATCGATTCTGATCGGGCAGAACGATAGTAATGCCATTCACTTGAACAAGGGAAAGGCATATCTTCAAAAATTATATGACGATTTAGCTCGTCGGTAAAAATATAGAGTGGGTTAATTGTATTTGTTTAGAAGATGGAAATAAGAAATACATTGCCTGAGGATATGGACCGTGTGATGTTTATATTCGAGCAGGCCAGACAGTTTATGCGGTTGAACGGAAACTTGCATCAATGGACGGGCGGATATCCTTCGGAAGAGGTTCTCGAAGCCGATATTTCGTCAAATAGCAGCTTTGTTTGTGTAGATGACCAAAAAGAAGTGGTGGGCACTTTCTGCTTTCGTTACGGGTTTTCTCCCGAGCCGACGTATAACGTGATTTATGACGGAGGGTGGTTGAATGAGAAGCCTTATGGCGTGATACATCGGATTGCATCTTCGGGAAAAGTGGGAGGGGTCTTTTCCGCTTGCTTGGAATGGTGTTCTCGATACGTCGATAATATTCGTATCGATACTCATCGGGATAATAGGGTGATGCAAGAATTATTGCTTCGGCATGGGTTTCGCCGTTGTGGAATTATTTATTTAGCAAACGGGGACGAGAGGATTGCTTTTCAAAAAGAGGTTTAAATTAGAATTTATATTAAAGAAAGGGGGCGGGAAATGACATTCCCGCCCCTTTCTTTTTGTGGAGGACAATTTTTACTTAACCGTTAGTTTTGTCGTCATATTGGTTTTATCGCCTGTGATATGAATAAAGTAAATTCCCGCAGCGAGATCGCTCAAATCTAATTGATTTTGTTCTCCTGCATTTATATTGCCCATGTATCGTGAGTATATTTCTGTTCCATTGAGGGTATAAATCGAGACATTTACGTTTTTATCGTCGTTTTGTAGAAGGAAATAGCAAATGTCTGTGGCTGGATTGGGGTATACCATCGGCCGGGTTGGAGTTCCTATCTGTTCTATACCAGAGTGGTTTAGGCAGTATACCAAGCCATCGTATGCATTGATTTTCCCATATCCCCATCGGTTATTTCCTACACCGGCAATGTTTCCGGTATAGCTGTCGGTTGTTGCGGTATTAGATAGAATTTCACGGACTTGTTCCGGTGTGAGCTTCGGATTGGCTTGCAACCATGTAGCCAGAATACCGGTGACTACGGGGGTGGCCATGGAGGTTCCTTCCATCGAACCGTAGTAATAGTTTACGGTATTTACATTTTCTTGTTTGACGACATAGTTATAATCTTCGCCGTTACGATTGCTACTTGTGGAACTATTGAACGAAGATATTAACATAGAGCCGGGGGCGGTAATATCGGGTTTCATACGACCGTCGGCGGTAGGCCCTAAACTTGAAAAGGAGACTAACTGATTAAGGGTTTGACCGGAGTTATTCCACATAGAGCTGTTTTTGTGATCTATGTAATTACAGCTGGTGTAAGCTCCGACAGTAATGATTCGTTTTCCGGTTCCTCCGATTTCACCCATAGTAGAATTATTGTCTCCGTTCGTAAATTCACTATTGCCAAAGTTGGAGAGCCAAGACATGTAAGCATCGGTCCATGCATTGATTGTGGTTTCTTCGGGGCCAGAAATTTCGAATCCTATATAATAGTTTCTATTGTCGAATGAAGATAAATTCAAATCGATAGTTATATTCCCTTTTTTATTGTAGGGATTGGTTGCAGTGGATATGTAAATATTTCCGTCAGCTCCTGTCGGATTGGATATTTTTTTACTGGCACTTGCGGTTGTCGAAAAAGATTCTGATGAATAAACTTCCTTTTTATTTAGAATGTCATATACAAATACTCTTGCCGATAGTTGTTTTTCTGCATCTCCCCAGATATCGACGGTACTTGTCATTGAACCGTAGAGATACCAATTGGAGACAAATTCGACTAACGATTTCATGTTGGTATCTCCTTTTTTCAAGGTTTTTGTTGCATGTATATTGTATTCAGCTTCATTTCCCGAAGCTCCGACCAAAAGTCGGCCTTCTCCTTGCAATTCGTCGCAAATACGGTCGAATGTGGAAGTGCCATCGTGCGGACCGATATGATACCCGAGGCTCATATTGATGACACAGGGTTTACCGACGGATTCGGCATAGTCGTAGATATATTTAATACCGTCTGTGATGCTTGTATTGCTACTACTATTGTCGGATATGTTATAGCTGACGAGAACCAAATCTGCATCAGGAGCGATTCCATAGTATTCGTTTCCTTTATATGCTCCGGCTGCAATTCCCGTGACGTGGGTAGCATGGCTGGCTGCATAATCCTGTTTTGCCGTGATGATTTCCTCGGCATTCGTATATTCTGTTCCATAATAATAGCCGGTGGGTGGCGTTCCCGCCTGGTTTTGATTCCATACTCTTTTGATACGCAGATTTTTACCTTCTGTATCGTAGAAATTGATATGGTTATATTGGAATCCACCGTCGATGATGCCGACTATAACATCTTTGCCGGTATAGGCTTGGGTGAGCCCTGTCCCTTCGTGTATTTTGTTTACATTGCTAAATTGTTCGGAACGAACGTTGTTCATTCGTTGATGAACCGGACGTCCTATTTCGATGTACTTTACCGATGGTAGTTGCGACACGGAAATCAAATTATCTGCCGGGATATTGGTGGAAAGTATAGTCCCGTATTGGGCATTGATGATGACTTGATTTTCTTCGAGTCCATCGAGATTATTTTCATCTACCAGGTGGAGAAATGCCGAAACAGCCATTTCACCGTTGTTTTGGTTGATTGCGTATGTCGATTTGAGTTTTGCCCGTTGGCTGATAGTAGAGGTAGATTCGTAACTTCTCAAAAAATTTTGTGTCGATGGAGACATTTTTTCTTCTGCGTTTAACAGAAATGAGCCGAGTGTCGCCATTAAGCAAAGTGATAGTAATAATTTTTTCATCGATTTAATTATTAAATGGTCTTTGATAACTAACGGTTGCGTACCGGAGAGGAACATTCGATATATGTAATTCCCGGTAAAGTAATGAATTGTGGTAATATTTTTAATGGTATAGCAAAACTATATATCGAGTCGCTATATTTTATACAATGTCCCCCGATATGGAGGAGATTCTCTTCCTTGAAATCGGCAGCCGTGTGTAAGTAGCCTGTCAACAGATAATTCCCATTTTGATTGTGCAATGAAAATCTTTTTATCAACAATTCGGACGGGATATATTTTTCTAAATTATTGCCGGATTGTCGGAGATCGGCGTTCCACGCATCCCAAAACATGCGAAAAGAAGCGGAGACGGACAAATGTTCCGGCAAGGTATAGTTAGCCGTGCTGGCTGGCTTGTCGGATTTTTCCAGTGTTTTATTTGTATGACATGCTGTAAAGGCTATCATTAAAAAGGCTGCGTATATATATTTCCACATCATAATAGAAAAAGAATATTTAAAGAAACAAATATAATTATTTATTTCTTTAATATTATATTTTTGAGATGGTATTTTAATGTATAGTTTTTTCTCCTATTTGTAATCTCGTTTGGATTATTTCTGACAATCTTTCAAGATAGGATTCGGTTTGACAACCGAAATAAATTTTGTCCAGTATTTTCCTCTCTTTATCTTTGCTGAAAAAAATTATGATTTTCTATTTTTCGGCAACGGGTAATAGCCAATACATTGCACAGAGGTTGGCAGAAGTTACGGGTGAAACTCTTGTTTCAATAACAGAATGTCTGAAAAATCATAAATATACATGGGAGCTGTTGCCCGGAGAGAGGGTCGGTTTTGTGACTCCTGTTTATTTTTTTGGATTGCCGTCTATTGTCTCGGAATTTATCCGTAACTTAGATTTATGTGTTCGAGGGCAACATTTCGTCTATCATGTCGTAACTTTTGGAACTATAACGGGACAGTCCCATTATATGATGGAAAAGGCATTGAGAAAGAAGAGATTAAATTTGGACGGTAGATATATCGTCAAAATGGTAGACACCTATACATTGATGTTTGATTTGTCTGATGAAGAGAAATGTGAGAAGGTTACGAAAGATGCGGAGGTGTGTATAGATCGTGTTATAGAAAAGGTTGTCAACAGAGTTCGGGGTGATTTTGATAATAGGAAGATTCCTCACTGGCTCGCTTTTCCCTATACTTATTGCAATCGAAAGAAATCGACTGCCCCTTTCGTGGCATTAGGCCGATGTATCAGATGTGGGGCGTGTGCCAAGAAGTGTCCGATGGGTGCAATAGAAATGCGAGATAATCGTCCGATTTGGATAAAGGAGCAATGTTTGCAGTGTTTGGGGTGTTTGCATCGTTGTCCGGTATTCGCTATTCAGTATGGGAAAAAGACAATCAAACATGGTCAGTTCGTCCATCCGGGGGTAAAGATATGAAAATCGATTTCGATACAGCATTCTCTGTTGTGAAATTTTTATTGTTTTAGTTGGTTCGATAGAATGTTACTCAGTTGTTTTTCCGAAGGATTATTGGCTATGATTTTACCGTCGGGTCCGAGTAATATGAGGTGAGGAATTCCTTGTATGGCATACGTAAGTATAGCGGTGGATTCCCAACCTTTTTGATCTATGAGTTGTGCCCATTTTATTTGGTTTTTCTGTATATATTCTTTCCATTCTTCCCGGTTTGTATCGAATGAGATACCTACAATGGAGAATTGCCGTTTGTCATATCGTTCGAATAATTGTTTTAAATAAGGAGTTTGTCTTCGACAAGGGGGACACCATGATGCCCAAAAGTCGAGGAGAATATATTTCCCTTTGTCGATATATGTCGATAAAGAAGTCTCTTTCCCTTCGATTGTCTGTAAAGGTAAGTCGATATACGGCATACCGGGTTCTACGTTTTTCAGTCGATCCAACATGTGGGAAACTTTTTTTACCGCCGGATTTTTTTTAAAAGAAGGAGCTGCATGGGCGATTAGCTCTCGCTGTTCTTCGGGGGAGAATAAAAAGCTGTTTTGTAGAAACAGATAGATAGAAGTTACGTTGTCGGTATTTGCCAGAATATAGTTTCGAGTGAGTGTTTCAAGACCTTTTTGTTCTTTATCGAAAGCCTTTTTCAATATTACAAAAGTACTGTCGGATAATTGTCCCGATAAATAATCTTTCAGATATCGGTTCGTAATGTTTCGTATGCGGGTATCGTAGGAGCGGCGTTTTGTCTCATACATCTGTAATCTGTCGTTCAGCGGTGTCCCGGATATGTGAGAGACAGAATCGAGCGTAACATAAATATCTCCCTCTTCCAACGCTATCAGTTGGGGTGGAATTTGTGATTGTTTGTCGTTCAAATGTACCAATATTGCTATCGCCGGACTTTTTTGTTCTCCTTTGAATGAGAATGAACCGTTAGTGACAGTAGCACTATCGACTATTTCGAATTGTTCGTTGTTTTGTTTTTGCAGTAAGATGGTTTCTCCATCGGGTATAAGATTGGTTTTTCCGGTGATTTTATATTTTCCGCCGCAGCTTGCCATAATCACTCCTATCAAACCGATCCATATCAATTGTCTTTTTTTCATAGTTATTCCGAATTTGTCGTTTATGGTATAAACAGAAGATTTTCAACATAGTTTAACCGAAACGGAGGATTAACAATTGGATATGTGGTTGATGAGAGCGGTTGTTGATGTTGGGTAGCTTTTGTGTGAGAAAAGATTTTCGATGATGAAGAGTGGACGGAGCTTTACCGAAATTTTCGGAATATGCGAAAAATTCGTGATATTAGTCTGAATCCCCATATAGCACTTTCGATCATTGTGAAGCCATTTAATAAACGGCCTCCGATATATCCTGAAACCGATTTCGCATCTGAGAACGGTGCTACTACTTGTCGGTAGGCTTCATTGACGTTTTTTTGCTGTTCGGCGATGGCTATTTTTAGAGCTTGTTTATGAACAGCTATTTCTTCGAGGGTCAACCCTTGTTGATTTGTATGGTTTTCGTTCATTTTATAGAAGAGTTTTTTCATTATCCAGTAACACTTTGGAGATAAAACGAGTGATAGGAACCAATATGAGTTTTTTCTTGAATAGGATAACAATCGCTATGAGTAACAGGAACACAGCACCGACGATCGCATAACTTCCTACGATTCCTACAAGAGGCTCTAAAAGATAGACCAGTGCAAAGGAAAGATATATGCCGGCTCCAACAGAGAGCACCAAGATGACAGCGAGGAGAACCGACATGCCCAGTATAACCGAAATTTTTTCAGTAGCTGTCAGTTTGGCGTAGTCAATTTGTAAATTGATGTATTTCTTTCCTTCTTCAAATAGTTTTCGGAAAGCGTTGTTTTGAGTATCGAACATAACTGTGTTTTTTAGAGGAGAGAAAAATACAGATGAGAGTATCAAAGGTACGAACCGGTACCCTTTGATATCCTCATCTTCATTTTAGAGGAGTTACTTCCCGCCCTTTACCTCTTCGGCAATTTGGTCGACCAAGTGTTCCATATCTTCTTTTTTTAATTGGATTCCTTTGTCGTGAAGTAATTTACAAATGCGCGCTCTGGTATCGACCCCTTTTTCGGGAGCAAACAGAATTCCGGCGGCAGCACCCACGGCGGCTCCGCCGAGAAATGCAAACAATAAATTTAGACCTTTCATAATTTTTACATTTTAATGTGGTTATACAAAGATAACAAAATAATCGGGATTTTGTTAGTCTGCTTGAAAAAGATTTTCGGCTTAATCGGTTGACAAAAAACTATAAAGGATAAATAGGGGTTGAATTATGTATCGTTAAAGTCGCTATCTTTGTAGATACGAAGAAGGGATGCGGTTCGGCATAGTCAAATCGGAAATGAATTTTCCGTTTGCCTCTGCACTCACCTTTCGCTATCTTTGTAGATACGAAGAAGGGATGCGGTTCGGCATAGTCAAGTCGGAAATAAAATTTCCGTTTGTCTCTGCGCTCTCCTTTCGCTATCTTTGTAGATACGAAGAAGGGATGCGGTTCGGCATAGTCAAGTCGGAAATAAAATTTCCGTTTGCCTCTGCGCTCACCTTTCGCTATCTTTGTAAAGTTTAAAAGAAAAGGTATTATAAGATTCCTAGAATTATGTCTGAACATTCTATCTTTATTAAAGGGGCGCGAGTCAATAATCTCAAAAATATCGATGTAGAAATTCCCAGAGATCGTTTTATCGTTATTACGGGATTATCTGGGTCGGGAAAATCATCGTTGGCTTTCGATACTTTATATGCCGAGGGACAACGTCGTTATGTAGAAAGTTTGTCGGCTTATGCAAGGCAATTTTTGGGGCGTATGAGTAAACCCGAATGTGACTATATCAAAGGCATTCCGCCTGCCATAGCCATAGAACAGAAAGTAAATACAAGGAATCCTCGATCGACGGTGGGAACTTCGACCGAGATATATGATTATATGAGGTTGCTGTATGCTCGCATCGGGAAAACTTATTCTCCTGTGTCTGGGGAGTTGGTTAAGAAGCATCAGGTAGACGATGTCGTGCATTGTGCCTTAGGTTTTCCCGATGGAACTCGTTTCGCTTTGCTTACGAATTTGGTTATACCGGAAGGGCGAGACTTGAAAACTCACTTACAAATTTTGCAAAAGGAAGGTTTTCCGAGGGTAGAAGTGAACGGGCGTTTCCAAGCCATAGAAGATTTGTTGACCGATGGAGAATTACCGGAGCCCAACACTGTCCGTTTGGTAATAGACCGAATGAGTGTTTCGCATGAGACCGATACAGTCAGCCGATTGTCCGATTCTGTCGAGACTGCCTTTTTTGAAGGTGGGGGAGAGTGTATCGTTTTGGTTTATGACGGCGAAGAAATACGGGAGTTTAGTTTTTCGAAAAGGTTCGAGGCAGACGGTATCACATTCAACGAGCCGAGCGAGTTGATGTTTAACTTTAATAATCCGGTGGGTGCATGTCCCACTTGTGAGGGATTTGGGAAGGTTATCGGTATAGACGAGGATTTGGTTGTCCCGAATAAAACCTTGTCGGTTTATGACGATGCTGTGATGTGTTGGCGTGGGGAGAAAATGAGTGAATGGAAAAACGATTTGATACGCCAAGCAGACTCTTTGCACTTTCCCATACATCGTCCTTATTTCAAATTGACCGACCGGGAGAAAGATATATTATGGCATGGAGCCGGCGATTTCGAGGGAATAGACGGATTTTTCGCCATGCTTGAAGCCAATCAGTATAAAATACAATATCGTGTAATGCTCGCCCGATACCGGGGAAAGACCATCTGTCCTGTGTGCAAAGGCAGCCGATTGAAACCTGAGGCTGAATATGTGAAGGTGGGAGGGCGTTCAATCTCAGAGCTTGTGAATTTACCGATTAGCGAGTTGAAAGAGTTCTTCGATCGTCTCGAACTCGATGAACATGATGCTTTGATTGCGAAACGATTGTTGACCGAGATTAGGAATCGTATTTGTTTTTTGCAAGAGGTGGGGTTGAGTTACCTGACTTTGAACAGGTTGTCTTCTACTCTCTCGGGCGGAGAAAGCCAGCGTATCAATTTAGCCACTTCTTTGGGCAGCAGTTTGGTCGGTTCTTTATATATTCTCGATGAACCGAGTATAGGGCTTCATTCCCGGGACACAGGTTTATTGATAAAAGTTTTGAGGCAGTTGCAGGAGTTGGGCAATACCGTTGTCGTTGTCGAACATGACGAAGATATTATACGGGCGGCCGATTATATTATCGATATAGGTCCGTTGGCCGGTCGTTTGGGTGGTGAAGTCGTTTATCAAGGAGGCTTGTCTCGATTACCCAAAGCAACTCGTAGCTATACCATGCGTTATTTGACGGGTGAGAGTAAAATAGAGTTGCCTGCAAATCGCCGGAAATGGAATCAATATATCGAAGTAGAGGGGGCTGCTCAGAACAATCTGAAATCGATCGATGTGAAGTTTCCCCTTCATGTTATGACCGTTGTTTCGGGTGTCAGTGGTTCGGGTAAATCGTCGTTAGTCAGAGATGTTTTTTATCGGGCTCTTCTTCGGCATTATGGAGAGGGCGGAGAAATGCCCGGAACGTATTCTCGTCTTTCGGGCGATATGGATCGAATTCATTCTGTCGAATTCGTGGATCAGAATCCTATCGGTAAATCGACTCGTTCCAATCCTGCTACGTATTTGAAAGCGTTTGACGAGATACGGAAACTGTTTGCCGAGCAACAAGGAGCCAAGCAGATGGGATTTTCTCCCTCGTATTTCTCTTTTAACTCCGAGGGCGGACGCTGCGAGGAGTGTAAAGGAGAGGGAACCATTACTGTGGAAATGCAGTTTATGGCCGATATTGTCCTCGAATGCGAGTCGTGCCACGGAAAAAGGTATAAGCAAGATGTACTCGATATCGAGTACAGGGGCAAGAACATCAGCGATGTGCTTGATATGACTATCAATCAGGCCATAGAGTTTTTTTCGGAGGTGAACGGAAGTCAGGAGAAGCGTATCATAAAGCGGTTGAAGCCGTTGCAAGACGTAGGACTGGGATATATAAAATTAGGACAGTCTTCTTCAACGCTTTCGGGCGGAGAAAATCAGCGTGTGAAATTAGCCTTTTTCCTGAGTAACGAGAAACAGGAATCGACTCTTTTTATTTTTGACGAACCTACGACAGGATTACATTTTCATGATATAAACACGCTTTTGAAATCGTTTAACCAGCTTATCGAACGAGGTCATACTGTTGTTATCATCGAACACAATATGGACATTATAAAGTGTGCCGACCATGTTATCGATATGGGGCCGGAAGGTGGTAAGGAGGGTGGATACGTGGTTTGTACCGGTACTCCCGAGGAGATCGCCGAATGCTCTGCTTCCTATACGGGAATGTTTTTGAAAGAGAAACTAAGAAGCTGTTTTAAATTTATTGAGAAATAATATTACCATTGCAAGCAGGTATGTTCCGGCCATATTGCGCCCCTGTCACGCATCTAGAATCCCTTGATTTTTGTCAATAGCCCGCTATTGACTGCCTATCTCGGACTCCAATCTGCTTCAACATAGGTCTCAATCTGTCTCGGAATAAATTTAAAACAGCTTCTTAAAGTTTAGCGTATGCGGTCGAGGCTTCGAACCAAACGCTCGTCTTTATTAATGGCCTTATAGGCTAAAATGTCGAGAATGAGGGCGACGAAAGGCATTACGATATAAGCGGTCCACGATATGTTTGAAGCCGAAAGATCTTCGCGGAATGTATAACCGCTCAAAAAGATGACGATATAGAAAGTTACCAGAAAGAATGCGTCGATCATGCAGATACGCGCTTGTGTAGGTCTGTTCTTATATAGGAAAATCGTGATAAACGATAATACGGCTATTACGGTTCCTAATACGAATACTCCCCATGTGGGGGTAAATACAGAAGTTTGTGTGACTGCTGCGGCACTATCCTGTACAGGAGTTGTCATAGCTTCTACGGTAGAGATACCTTGTGCCGTGAAACTGTAAATGCCATCGGTCGTATCGAATTGAGCTATCGGAAGAAATAAAAATACAGCCATTAAAGCCGTCGTCAGTAATAAATAGATCGATTGTATTCGTTGTATCATAATATAAGTTTTCTTCAATGGTGAAATAGGTACGTAAATAAACGGAGCGGGTTGCAGCTTATTTGTGCGCTCCGTTTTGCAAAGATAGAAAATTGTCGGTAAACACCCAAATGTGGATTTGAGAAATAGCTGTGGAAAGGAGGGTAGGGCGAATGGGAAAAATTAAATAACCTTTTTCCGGCACACTATTTGTAAATTAAGTTTGTTATATAAGGGAAAGCTATTAAATTTACTTCGATTTTATATTTATAAAGATGATTACGACAGAGATAACGAAATTGCAGTACGATATATACGGCTTGCTTGCCGAGAGACGATTGAAAGACGCTTTCGGTAAACTTGCTTTATTGGTAAACGAGTTGCAAGATTGGGTAAGCCGGGACAAGTTGAACGAGATGGAGACGTCGTATAGATATATGATACAATATATGTTGGACGGTGTCGAGGATCCCGAACGGAAGAGTATTTACGATCATTTGGTTTTGTCTGCTTATGTGTTGACCGATCGGGTTTCGGATCGATTGGCCGGGCAGGTTTCTCCTTCTCAATACTATGGGTGGAAGAGATATGCGTCGGCCAGCCGAACGGGTATTTCCTTATCGTCTCAATTCGATGTGTGCGATAATGAAATCAACGATCTTTCTTTGGCTTTGTTGCTTGGCGAACAAGAGCAAGATTTTTCTAAAATTCAATCATTGAAACACCGTATCGAGGACACGGCGGGAAATCTTTTTATGGATATATGGACCAATTATCCGGCGGCAGAGGAAGATTACCGGTCGTTAAGAGAGGCTCTTTTCACCGATCGTTTTCCCGATACTTTCGTTTCGCTTCTTCTTTCGGCTGTGTTGTTGAACTTATTGCACCGGTTCGACGAGCAAAAGTTGCTCATTCTGTTGGACGGTTATCGCCATTCTTCGCCCGAGATACAGATGCGTTCGCTTTGTTGTGCCCTCATCGTCATGTATATTTATCGGGAGAGATTGCCTCTTTTGAAGAGTTTGCGGAATCGCCTCGATGCATTGTGTGAAGAACCGAGATTCAAGACCGATGTTCGTAATATTTTCTTGCAGTTCATCAAAAGTCAAGAGACTGAAAAAATTACCAGAAAAATGAATGAAGAGCTGCTTCCCGAAATGATGAAACTGGGGCCATCGCTTTATAAGAAAATACGTCAAGAAGACTTGATGAACGATATCAATGCGCTGGAAGAAAATCCGGAGTGGCAGGAGATGCTCGACAAATCGGGAATTACCGATAAGTTAAAGGAGTTGACCGATTTGCAGATGGAGGGAGCCGATGTTTTCATGAGTACGTTTTCTCATTTGAAGAGTTTCCCTTTTTTCCAGTCGATTCAAAATTGGTTTTTGCCGTTTAATCCCGATCATACAGCGTTGTCGGGGGTATTGTCCGGTAAGGGTGGAGATACGTTTAAGAAGATGATTTCGGCATCGGCTCTATTGTGTAATTCGGATAAATATTCTTTTTGTTTGAGTTTGGCTCAGGTTCCCGAGTCGCAAAGGGATTTCATGATGGGGCAATTCAGTGCCGAGAATGCGGCGGTTCAAGAGATGGAAAAAGAGGAATTGATGAAGAAAGAAATAAGTCGGGAAAATATATCCAATCGTTATATTCAAGATTTGTACCGTTTCTTCAAGCTGTATATACGTCGAACCGAGTTTACGGATCCTTTTGCCGGGCATATCAATTTATTGCATGTATCTGTTTTGAATCCGTTATTGAGCGATTCGGACAGTTTGCGCCTCATAGGGGAATATTATTTCCGGCGGGGATATTATGTTGAGGCTCTCGAATTGTTCGAAAGGCTTTCGGCGGCATATCATTCGGATAGTGAAATTTATCAGAAGATAGGTTTTTGTTACCAGAAGAAAGGAGACTATGCCAACGCTTTGGAGGCTTTCCTCAAAGCAGAAATTATTTCGCCCGACAATTTCTGGACGATTAGACGCATAGCTACATGTTACAGAAATATGAAAAAGCCCGAGATGGCTCTTTCGTATTATCATCGTGCCGAAAAGATACAGCCCGAAAATTTATCGGTACAGATGAATATAGGGCATTGTTATGTCGAACAGAAAGATTATGAAGAGGCGCTTAAATATTACTTCAAGGTGGATTATCTTGATCCCGAAGGTGGAAAAGCGTGGCGTCCTATCGCATGGTGTTCTTTCTTGGTCGGTAAAAAAGAACAGGCGCAGCGGTATTATGAGAAGATATTGGACGATAAACCGGTTTCTCTCGATTATTTCAATGCCGGGCATGTGGAGTTTTCTTTGGGACATATCAGAAAGGCCATCGATTATTATCGGCGCAGTATAGAGCTGGACAACGGTGATTCTGCTAAGTTTCTTTCTAATTTCAAGCAGGATGCTCCCGATTTGATCGCCTCGGGAATCGCTGCGAGCGATATGCCTATTTTGTTGGATCAACTTATGTATGGCATTACAGATTCTTTATAGCCTTTGACAAGGAGGCGATTCTATTAGATATGAAGATAGGGTGTTGTTCGGCATAGTCAAATTGGAAATGTGATTTCCATTTGTCTCTGCACTCACCTTTCGTTATCTTTGTAAATACGAAGATAGGATGCGGCTCGGCATAGCCAAATTGGAAATGTGATTTCCGTTTGTCTCTGCTCTCACCTTTCACTATCTTTGTCATCTGAAAAAGTAAGGTAATATTTATGAGACGTATAGTTTGTGTACTGTTTCTTGTGGGTGTGTTTTCGACAAATTCCGTATGCGGTGAGACTCTTTCGGAGTATCGGGAGAATTTGTATGATTTGTTCATTCAACAGAAAATACCCCAGTGGGGTGCTGTCTTGTCAAAAATGAGTGCCGATAAGTCGTGCGGGACATTGGAGGGACGCCATGAAATTTTGTGCGGTTATTATGGCCTTGTAGGACATTTGGTCGATAAAAAGAAGAAAGACGAGGCGCAGGCTTATTTGAAAACCGCTTTGGCGCTTTCTGAGAATTATCGAAAAATGTATCCGAACGATGCTCGGTTTAAAGCGTTGCATGCCAATTTGATAGGTTTGAAAATAGCCCTTTCTCCCATGCGTGCGGCTACGTTGGCATCGGGTATGTTGTCATCGGCTAAGACTTCTTATAAACTCGCCCCCGGGGATAGTTGGGTTTCTATTCTGTACGGGAATATTTTGTTCTATATGCCGGGAATATTCGGCGGGGATAAAGAGGAAGGTTTGGAGTGCTATCAACGAGCTCGCCGAAGTATGGAAAAGGATATTTCGACCAACGGGCATCATTGGCTTTATGTACAATTGTTGGTGACCATCGGGGTGGTTTATGAGAAATCGGAACATTATGAGCAGGCGTTAGCGATGTACAAGACGATTATGGAGAAATATCCTGAGTATGGATTTGTAAAAAATACGAGTTATCCTCGGGCTCTGAAAGCAATGCAACAAAAACAATAATTTGAAAAGAAGTGCAATTATGAACGATTATATGCAGGTACGGTTCGATGTAGAGCCGTGTAGCGAGATGGCGACAGATGTTTTGGCTGCGGTTTTGGCTGAAATCGGTTATGAAAGTTTTGTCCCCGACGAACGAGGGGTTACTGCTTTTGTCCCTCAGGGTAAGTATGACGAGACACGACTTAAAGAAGAGTTGTCGCAATATCCCATCGGAGGGGTATCTGTGACGTATGAAGCGACATTCGTTGCCGGGAGGGATTGGAACGAAGAATGGGAGAAAAATTATTTCAAGCCTATTGTCGTGGGGGACGAGTGCGTGATACATAGTACATTTCATACCGATATTCCGCAAGCTCGTTACGATGTGCTGATAGACCCTAAGATGGCTTTTGGGACGGGACATCACGAAACTACCACTCTCATGTTGCAGGCTATATTGGCATCGGATCTTACCGGTCGCTCGGTGCTCGATATGGGGTGTGGTACGGCTGTATTGGGTATTTTGGCTCGTATGAAGGGGGCGGCTTCCGTCGTCGCTGTCGACATTGATGAATTTGCCGTCGAGAATGCCATTGAAAATATCCGTTTGAATCATGTATCGGGAGTTGAAGTCCGTTTGGGAGGAATCGAAGCCTTGAAGCAGGAGTCGTTCGATTTTATTTTTGCCAATATCAATCGGAATATATTGCTGGCCGATATGCATGCTTATGTGGCCTGTATGAAACGTGGTTCACGTATTTTCATGAGTGGTTTTTACGTGGAAGATATTCCTTTTATTCGGGCGGAGGCCGAACGCCTCGGATTGCGTTTCGTCGGTTACGCCGAGAAAAACAGATGGGTAGCGGTCGAATGTATGAGCGATTGAAATAGATAAGACAAGTTATTCGTGGGCTCAGGATCGTTAGTGGGGATTGTACTTTTGTACAATCTAACTCATCTCCTCAGAAACTACCGTTTCTTTGGTGTCTCCCCAATCTGCTCTGCTTATCGAAGATTCTTCAATTTTGTTTTAACCCCCTCGCCCTTTGGGCACTCCCCCTATATCGCTATGCGACACAGGGGGAGAGGTTGGGGAGTATTTCTCTTTTGCCTTGTTTCGATTTTAAGTTGCGATACCCCGTAATGCTACGGGACATGGCAGGGGAGAGGTGTACAAAGCCATTCTTATTCTGAAACAAGAAATGCCGCTCTTCCTCCTCCACTGTGTTTTTGCGATGCAAAAATATAGGGGAGGTGTCACGTAGTGACGGAGGGGTTAACTCTTACAGCCAAAAAGTTTATGAAATCTTTTCAACCCCTCTCCTCAGAGACTGTTGTTTCTTCGGTGTCTCCCCTATTATATCGCTATGCGACACCCCATAATGCTACGGGACACGGTAGGGAAGAAGGAGAAATTCAATCCATTTCATTCGCTAAAATTCATGTTTACCCCCACCGATTCAATATAGGAGGAGAGGTAGTAAAATAAAGTGAAGATATTTCAATTCTTCTACGCTTCGATATGTACAGAGATAGTTCCCCGCATTATTGTCGAGATGTAAATAATGACGGGGGAAAGAAATGATTATTCAGATTTGTATTGTCCCAACTCTTGCTGCAATAAATCGATTCTGTCTTGATAATTTCGAATCAGATTCTGTAATAAAGAAATTTCTTGTTGTTTGGATGCTTTTAAAGCCAGCTCTTCTGTTAATAAATTTTTAATATTTTTATAGATTTTAGAATCTTCGGAGACCAAAAGGTTATCATTTGCCGAATTGTTATTATATTTGTTCGGACTAATAAAATAGGTCTCTTCACATTCTTCTTGATTTACGAAAATGAAAAAGTCGGTAATGGGAAAATTCCAGTGATTGGCAATACTCAGTAAGACGTTTATATTCATATTTCCGCCTCTTACTGCCTTGCCTATGGTGTTTTTATCCAAGCCAAGCTCTTTGGCTGCATCTTTGTAGGTGAGCCCCTTTCGATGCAAAAATCTTCGGAGCGAGTCTCCGGAATAAACGAGCTTTTTACCGTCTTTCATATGGAATAAGGTGTAAACGATTAAATTCTCTCTGAAACTATTATGATAGTTTGTTTATACCAATATACAAAAAAATCGGCAATTAGTTTGCTCGAAGGTTTCCTTTCGGAAGAGAAGAGGAGGAATGTTTTTACAACCGCATTTGGTTTGATTTGGTATTAAGGGGAGGTCGATGACGGTATTGAAAAAGATAGAGGAGGGTGTTTCTTTTAAAAAAGCATCGTCCTTGCCGATAAATCCGAACAAGGACGAAATTGCCAGTATTGTAATTGTTTGTCGTCAGGTATATCGAATCTTGTAAAATATTGCTAACTGGTTTTATGTTTTTTTGAGGGTCTATCGTCGTTATAATTCTATGCTGCCACTACCGCTTTCACCTTCTCCCCAGTCGATACTTCCCGGAATTTCTATGGTTACTTCTTTGCTATCGATGGTGATGTTATAAGTATGTACTTTACCTGCTTCGAGTTCGGCGGCTCCCTCTTTCGGGGTGTAATAATGTGTGCCGAGTTCGGTGTCGATAGCGATTAGTCGTTTACCGTCCATGTTTTGCGGAATGACAAGAGCCGTATAACTGGCTATGTATTTCGAGGGATCGGTAGGCTGTGACAATTTGAAAGGCGTAATTGTTTTGTCCATCGGTCCGGGAAGCCATGTTCCTGTTGTTACGCCTGTACCGGAGGGAGCCGTGTAAGTTCCCGACAAGGCGAGGTTGTTATCTCCGATTTTTACGGACTGAATCTGGTCGGCGGAATCGATACCTTCCGTTTTTTTGATGTTAACGATAATTCTTGCTGTTTGATGGTAGAAAATCAGGTTCGCTGTGCTACCGAATTTTACTTCGACGGGGGCTGTAAATAGGAGATCGCTTTCTGCATATCCGTTTCCAGTTTCATCTTGGTCGGCTGCTACGCTCCACGAGTCGGGCAACGTGTTTGAGGTCGAACCATCGGCACAATACCAAGTCCGTATGAGTTTTGTCTCATCGCTACGCTGCCAATAGTGGGTTTCTTCTTTTGTTAAGGCAACAGGTATATCGTTGTTTATTTCATAGGGGTAGGAGATCGCATCGTTCCAGTTGTACGCATCGCCTGTTTTGGTTATGGCCTGTACGGTCACTTTTTCACCGTTCGTCCATGTGCCGTCCACAGAGGAACGGGCGATGGGGCTTTCTACCGAAACGGTCATGGCAACCGGATATTTACCTTGCGGCAACGTTTTTTCGGTTATCATGTCTCCGTCCGAAGTGCATGATGCGAATATCACAGCCCATAATCCTATAAAAGTCGCTTTTCTGTATGTCATCTTCATATTGCGATATTTTTTATTTGTTTCGTGCTACCGCTCCCGGCGAAAAGAGCGGCTACACCTTTATGTGTAGCTCCGGGCGTTACGCTCGATGCCCGGGATAGCTGTATTTGACTTTACGAAATTGATCGAATGTAATTTCTATTGAAGTCAATCGTTTAGAACGCACAAATCGCACGGACATTGAATTTTTGGTTCTTGAAGAGGCCGTTCCCCGATATTGTTCCTGTCGAGAATGCTAAACAATAAGCTCTATTGGTACGGGCATAGCTGTTTCCTGTGTATCCTTCCTGTGATGTCCAATAATACACGTCGGCGAGGATTTCAGTATCGTTATCGTTATCGGACAGGGCATTCAAGATGTCGTTTATTTTTCCTTTGTTGCTCGTATCGGTTGTGCCGTAACTGGGTAGCGGATATTTCCACGAATCCTCATCGCAGAGCAATGCCAGTTCTTTCAGAGACGGGAAATACCAGCTGCTACAACCTTTGGGCGTAATGTTGTTATCGGCGAAGGTTTTGATGGATTGAGCGGCTTGGCATCTGTAAAGTATTTTCGCAGGGTCGCTGTTATAAGCCAATAATACCATAGTGTTGTTATATCCCAACAGTTTGTGAGCTTCGCTGTCGAGCGTCTCGTCTATCGGAGAGATAGGGGCGATTTGTGTGTATTTGCTGTCGAAAGTCGCTGTTTCTTGCCACGTTGTCACACTCTCGCGGAAAGTCGTGCTTGCAGATTGCCAAGGGGTTTCCGTGGCGGCGTCTTTCAAAGCGACGATGAGACCGTGGGTACAATCGGGATAATCGGCCATCAATACCTTGTCGTTGGTCAGCGTGGTTTTGGGATAGGTGTCTGAGTAGGTCCAGAAGACGATACCGACACACGCTTTTTTCTGTTCGTCGGTGAGGGTGGTATAATCTTCGGTTCTGACAAATGTTCCGTCTTCCATCGCCAAGTCGCCGACTTGTGCCTGAGTCCGGTCTGTGATATTTCCTATCGGCGGCGGTATTACAGCTATCCCGTCATCGTCTCCTGTGCCTTCGTCCCAGTCATGGATGCTCGAAGATACTTCTATGGCTGTTTGATTGGCTGTGATGGTGTATCGGTATTTTTTCCCGCTTTCGAATGTCGTCCCGCCGTCTTTCATTTTGT
Source organism: Barnesiella sp. B2-R-119 (assembly GCF_023656675.1). Taxonomy (NCBI): domain Bacteria; kingdom Pseudomonadati; phylum Bacteroidota; class Bacteroidia; order Bacteroidales; family Barnesiellaceae; genus Barnesiella; species Barnesiella sp. B2-R-119. The sequence continues at coordinate 221,188 of NZ_JAMOKL010000002.1, read as the reverse complement.
AAACGAATTCTCCACCTGCCGCTAACGTTATTTTAATGAATGCCGTCCCTGCTTCGATCGTTTGCGGTACGATAATGGCTTCGTTCAGTATCGAAGTTGCGCCTTCGGCTGTTATGTCGGTATCGATGGTTATATTTTGAGCTGTTCCGTCTGCCGTGATTTCAATCCCGTCGGGGAGCTCGGTGTTTTTGCCATATGCAGGCTTTTCTTTATCAAGCGTGAATTGGGCTTGGGGCAGGGTATTCAGTATCTCTACTTTGGTTATACCGGCGAGAAAATCGTTTTCACCGACTCCCTTTTTGAGTATTACTTCGACTTTGGAGAGCAAATGCCTGAATTGTACGGCCACGGGGGTGGGGTTACCGCTTCGTGGGACTCCGGTAAGTTTGGCGTAAGTCAAGTCAGAGGTGGCATAACCATCGGTCTCGCTGCGTTGGTCTGCGGCTACGGTATGAGTGAGCGACCTTGCCGGATAGGTGTTGCCGAACCATGTGGCGTTGGTATGGAGGGCATAAATGTTTACGTCGTTGCCGGTTAACGGGAAGTACATGGGCGTGCTGCCGTTCAATGTCCCGGCAGCCCCTCCTTCTTTGGTCAAGAGTATATTTTCATAGAGATTTTCTTGATCTATGGTTTGCTGTCGGTTTTTAGAATCGTCTATCCATAGATGTACCGTTTCTCCATCTTTGAGCTGTGTGTCCAGCCCGTGGGAGGATCGAGTCTGTACATCGATGCCGCTGGTGAACCTCAATTCGATTTGTCCGTCATAACCCGACAGACTTTCTGTTTCGTTGCATGCCGCCAGTCCGAGCAGGGCGGTCGCTAAAAAGAGATATTGTTTCATATTATTTTAGGTTTGTTGAAATTTCAAATTTTATTCTGCTTCTCCGCTATCGCCTGTACCGTTGCCCGATATCCAGTCTACAATTTCGGACGTTACGTCGATTTCTGTCTTGTTGAGCGTGACATTGAATTTATATTTTTTGCCGGCTTCGAAACGGGTCGCGAAGGCGGATTGTACGGGCCATATAAAATGTCCACCGTCTTTTAGCTTGAATTTCAGAGACATTTCATCGAAATTATCACTCGGTAGAATGATGGCTTCGGCTTTCGTCCCTTTGTTTGTCACGAGTAAATCGACTGTTCGGGGCGTTTCTGTTACGATCGCTACCTCATTACCGTCTATGACGTCGTATGTCGCAGTGGTTTGTTGTCCGGTCAATTCTACGGTGAGACCTTCCAAAACAGAGGTGTCGTCGAATCCTGTTCCGCTGGTTATGTTCAGTTCTATTTTCGCCAGTTTGTGGTAGAACGTGAAACGCACGGAGGGTGTATTTTTGTCGGTCTCCGGGTTGTCGCTTCCCAAAAGGTCGATTGCGCTTTGAGAGGATTGGTCGGTTATATCGATCGTATAAGTGCGACCGTTGTCACCAAGATTTTTCGTGTAGGGATAATAGGCGACAAAATTGCGTCTCGAACCGTCTGTCGGCAGGTAGATGGCCTCGGCTTCGGTGGCCGTGAATTTACCGCTTCCATCGGTCGTGGTATAAAGTCTATTGTTTTGTTCCACTGTTTCTCCGGCGAGCATATATATTCCGATACGGTCGTTCGGTTCCCATCGGGTGTCGTTTGCACGCGATGTCACGCATATATTACCGTTCACATGCAGAGCTGTCGGGCCGCTATTCCCTGTTGTATCGCCAAGAGGAGTTTCATCGTTACCACAACCGGCCAAAGTGACGATGGAGAGTGCTAAAATCAAAATTTTTACTTTCATTTTTATAGTCGGTTTGTTTCGTTTGTCATTTAATAAATTTCGATGTTTTCACCGTTTTCTTCGTTACCGTTTTCCCAGCCGACGATCGTTGCCGTCATATCGGCTTCGATCGGAGTCAGCAAGTCTCCGGTTATGTACATGGGAGTCGGCATATCGTCGTTGAAGTTTTTCAACAGATCGGTGAGATCGTTTTCGATGGTTTGCGAGCTTCCATCTGTGAAAGTCAGATCGATTCGTAAGGATTGTTTCAAACCGGTTGTACCCAACAGTCGGGTATGCGCTGTTATTTTATCGTTAGTTCGAGCAAAAGGAAAACTTGTGTTCATGGCTTCGCCGTAGATTCGTTGTGATGAAAGGTCGAACGAACCTGCTATTCCCGAAAGGGTTCCCGTGATGTTTGAGATGCGATCCGGGTCTCCTTCTTTAACGGTCAGTTCGAATAACAAATCGCGCGTTTTTTGTTTCATGTAGATTTCTACTTCGAGTGTATCGTCTTTTATCACATTGATGTTTTGTGCTTCTGTCAGCAGATATCCCGGCAGTGACTCCAATAAACCTCTTTCTACCGTATTTATATGAGCCGTAGTATGGTCGATCGTTATTCTGTCGGCTTCGTTCCATGCGATGAGTGTATGGGAGTTGGGCTCAAACAGAGAAGGGTGGCAGAACTCGCGGTCCGCAGGTGCTTTGAGTGCCGTCCCTTCGCAGCAGGAGTGCAGTAATACATATTCTTCCGGTAAAGGGCAATCTGTCGAACGATGAGACCAATCGGCCGTTATGGTTATCCTTCCTTTATCGGGGTGAGGTGTTTTGTAGAGTTCGTCTTTTACACAAGAGTTTAACAGTAGCAAGCCTGCTACTCCGCTCATTATATATCGTATTGTTTGCATATTACCTCCTTTCGATTAAAATACATTCCATACTAATGTCACTCCGGCAGATATGGGGCCCCACCAGTTTTTAGTCTCTTTTCCCTGACGTACCCGTATGCCGTCGATAACGATATATTTGTCGTAATCGGCATGAAGGCAGCCGAGAGCAAGAGAGAAATCGAGGTTTAGCACCTTATTCAGTTTTAATTGGTATCCGCCCGTTAATCCGCCGCCCATTAAATTGCCTTGTTTACCGATCTCGGATAGTTTGTAATTGAACGAGCCGGCTTTGTATATGGCTCCGATATAGCCTCGTTTTTCTTTACCGATGTAGTAGCGCGCTTCGGGTGCGATTTCCCACAAGGCATAACGACGGTCGTTGCTGTTCCACGTCCAAGAAGTGTAGGAGCCGTTCACGAGTATGCCTACGTGATGGTTCAAGCGCCATTCCACTCCGAGGTCGGGGGTGAGAGTACCCCAACGGAGCAAGTTTGCCCGCAAGGAGAGCGAATGGGATTTCGCTTTTGCGGTGGCTTCGGCAGCGAGGCGCTCTGTTTCGGCACGTTTTTTTTCGTCTCTTTCAGCCGCAAGCCTTTCGGTTTCCGCTTGTTTGCGGGCCTTTTCTTGGGCGGCAAGGTGTTCTCTTTCGGCTTGTTCTTTCGCCAGTCGTTCTGCTTCGGCTTTTTCACGAGCAGTTTGCTCTATGGCCAGACGTTCCCGTTCGGCTTTTTCCGATCTCTCTTTGTTGTAATTTTCGACCCGTCGAGCCGCTTCTATACCCGCAATTTCGGCTACTTTTTCTACGCTGGCCGGAAAGGTGACGACAACGACATTGCGCAGTTTTTCTTTCCCATAAGAGGAGAGGATAGCCCGGTCGGTGACGAACATCTGTTCGGTCAATCCTCCCTGCGTGATGAGTTCCGATTTTATTCTGTTGTTACGAATGTATGCCATGCGTTCGGAGGTCAGTATGTCGTTCGCCGATGCGGCATAGCTCGAAACGCTGATATACATTTGCCCGGCTTGCAACTGCTTTTTGTTCTTTTCCAAAATATTTAGGAGCTGGTGCAGAGACCGGTCGTTTCCATTCCACGGTACATAGAACATGTCGTCGTTCGGAACGAAACGGAATATGTAAGTTGTGTCTGTCGGTTGTTGTGCTATTACAGGTAATTCCCATATAAACAACAATGCTGTTATCAATAATAATTGTTTGCTTTTTTTCATATTGGGCAGTTTTGTTTTTCTATGGATATAAATATGTATCGACTATATAATACTATAAAGATTTTTGCAAATCTATTATTCTTTGTTTGAAAAAATGTTTTTTGATTTGTTAATTTAGTGTAATAAAAATGGTGGCCTTGAATTTCTTAATATTTTATTATAAGAGAAGTATCTATACATAAAAATTACAGAAAAAATTCTTTATTTCAAACTATTTGTACTACTTTTGTTGTCAGATGTCGGGCATATAGATTTTATGCTCGGCTTGTTTTGCGAATAATAGTATATATTCTATATATTTATATAAATAGTTTGGCTTAAACAACTTAACTAATAACAACTATGGCAGAAAGTAAAGAAAAACTGTTTGACCAGTTCCCTCCGGTGTCCACACAGGAATGGAAAGAAAAGGTCGTGGCAGACCTTAAAGGAGCTGATTTTGACAAAAAGCTCGTATGGAGGACTAACGAAGGGTTTAATGTTAACCCCATGTACCGTGCCGAAGACATAGCAAATTTGAGTACGACCGATTCTCTTCCCGGTGAATATCCCTACGTGCGGGGAACTCGTGCCGACAACAATTGGCTGGTTCGTCAGGATATCAAGGTGACCGATGTGAAAGAAGCCAATGTAAAGGCTCTGGATATTTTGAAAAAGGGTGTGGAATCGTTGGGATTCGAGATTGCCAAAGATTTGATTTCGGTAGAAAACTTGGAAACTTTGCTGCATGGTATCGACGTGGAGAATGTGGAATTGAATTTCTCTACTTGCATGAAAAGCACAGTGAAACTTGCCGAAACAGTGGCCGCTTATTTCAAAATGACTTCTATCGATTTGACAAAAGTATCGGGCTCGATTCGTTTCAATCCGTTTAAGCGAATGTTGACCAAAGGCCGTGATTTCGCCGATTATGCCGATCAGGCTGTTGCGGTTATCGATGCGGTGAAAGAGTTGCCCGGATTCCGTGTATTGGCTGTCGATGCCGTGATGTTGAACAATGCCGGATCTTTTATTTCTCAGGAGCTTGGTTTTGCTTTGGCTTGGGGTAATGAGTGGCTGGCCGCCCTTACAGATAAAGGTCTGTCGGTCGACGAAGTCGCTAAACGAGTGAAATTTAATTTCGGCATATCGTCCAATTATTTTATGGAGCTTGCCAAATTCCGGGCTGCCCGTATGTTGTGGGCTCAAATTGTGAAACAATATAATCCGGCTTGCGATTGTGCTTGTAAAATGAAGGCTCATGCGCAGACTTCGGAGTTCAACCAGACTATATTCGACGCTCATGTGAATCTCCTTCGTTCGCAGACCGAGACGATGTCGGCTGCTTTGGCGGGTGTGGATTCCATTACGACGACTCCTTTCGACAAGGCTTACAAGGAACCGGATGATTTTTCGGAAAGAATCGCTCGTAACCAACAGTTATTGTTGAAAGAAGAGTCGCATTTGAATCGTATTACCGACCCGGCTGCCGGTTCTTATTATGTGGAGACTTTGACGGTTTCGATCGCCGAGCAGGCTTGGAAACTTTTCCTCGAAGTGGAAGAGAAGGGCGGCTTCTACAAAGCCGTGAAAGAGGGATTCGTACAAAATCAAGTAAACGCTTCGGCCGAGACTCGCCATATGAATGTGGCTCGTCGGAAAGAAATTCTGTTGGGAACGAATCAATACCCCAATTTCAATGAAGTCGCCAGCGATAAAATCGTTAACGGCGAAGCGTGCGGTTGCGGATGTGGAAAGCACGAGGGAGGACATCATTGCGAACCTGAGTTCCCCGTGTTGAATACCAAACGGGCAGCCAGTGATTTCGAAACTTTGCGATTGGCAACAGAACGTTCGGGCAAACGTCCGACGGTATTCATGTTGACTATCGGGAATTTGGCCATGCGTTTAGCACGTTCTCAATTCTCGTCGAATTTCTTTGCTTGTGCCGGATACAAGATCGTCGACAACCTCGGTTTCGAGACCGTACAGGCCGGAATCGATGCCGCTTTGGACGCCAAAGCCGATATTGTGGTACTTTGTTCGAGCGATGACGAGTACGCTCAATATGCTCCGGAAGCATTCAAGATACTCGACGGTCGCGCTCTGTTCGTCGTAGCTGGAGCTCCGGCTTGTATGGACGAATTAAAGGCTCTGGGTATTACCGAGTTTATTCACGTTCGTTCGAATGTACTCGATACGTTGAAATCGTTTAATGAAAAACTTTCGATTTAAAGGTGGACAATTTGTATCACACAAGAAAAAACAAAAAGACAATGAGACCTAATTTTAAGAATATAGATATTACGAAGGATGCTTTCGCCCATTCGGCAGGGAAAGTAGCCCATGAGGGTGAAAACTGGATAACCCCGGAGTTGATACCCGTCAAACCTGTTTACACCAAAGAAGACCTCGAAGGTCTTGAACACTTGAATTATGTAGCCGGACTTCCTCCGTTTCTTCGTGGTCCGTACAGCGGTATGTATGCCATTCGTCCGTGGACAATCCGTCAGTATGCAGGTTTCTCGACCGCAGAGGAGTCCAATGCTTTCTATCGTAGAAACTTGGCTTCGGGACAGAAGGGATTGTCTGTGGCATTCGACCTCCCGACACACAGAGGATATGATGCCGATCATGAGCGTGTGGTAGGCGATGTAGGTAAGGCCGGTGTATCGATTTGTTCGCTCGAAGATATGAAGGTTTTGTTCGACGGTATCCCTTTGAACAAAATGTCTGTATCCATGACGATGAACGGAGCCGTGTTGCCTATCCTTGCTTTTTATATCAATGCCGGGTTGGAACAAGGCGCGAAACTCGAAGAGATGGCCGGAACGATTCAGAACGATATTTTGAAAGAATTTATGGTGCGTAATACCTATATTTATCCGCCTGAATTCTCGATGCGTATCATCGCCGATATTTTTGAGTTTACTTCGCAAAACATGCCGAAGTTCAACTCGATCTCCATTTCGGGATATCATATGCAGGAAGCCGGAGCGACAGCCGATATAGAGTTGGCTTATACGCTGGCCGACGGTCTTGAATATTTGCGTGCCGGAATCAACGCCGGTATGGATATCGACGCATTCGCTCCGCGGTTGTCTTTCTTCTGGGCTATCGGTATGAATTTCTTTATGGAGATCGCCAAGATGCGTGCCGCACGTATGTTGTGGGCTAAGATCGTAAAACAGTTCAACCCCAAGAATCCGAAATCTCTCGCTTTGCGTACTCACTCGCAAACGTCGGGTTGGTCACTGACCGAACAAGATCCGTTCAATAATGTGGGTCGTACTTGTATCGAGGCTATGGGGGCTGCTTTGGGGCATACCCAATCGTTGCACACCAACGCTCTCGACGAGGCTATCGCCCTGCCAACCGATTTTTCGGCTCGTATCGCTCGTAATACTCAGATTTATATTCAAGAAGAGACCTATATTACAAAAGAAATCGACCCGTGGGCAGGTTCTTATTATGTAGAGGCTCTGACTAACGAGCTGGCTCATAAGGCATGGGAACATATTCAAGAGATCGAGAAGTTGGGCGGTATGGCTAAGGCCATCGAAACCGGACTCCCGAAACTTCGTATCGAAGAGGCTGCCGCCCGTACGCAGGCACGTATCGACTCGGGTAAACAGACGATCGTGGGTGTAAACAAATACCGTCTTGAAAAAGAGGCTCCCATCGATATTCTCGAAGTCGATAATACGGCTGTGCGTAAAGAGCAAATCGAGCGTCTGCAAGATTTGAAAGCTCATCGCGACGAAGCCGCGGTTAAAGCGGCTCTTGATGCGATTACCGAATGTGTGAAGACGAAGAAGGGTAATTTGCTCGACTTGGCTGTCAAAGCCGCTAAGGTTCGCGCTACGTTGGGAGAGATTTCCGATGCTTGCGAAGTTGTCGTAGGTCGTTATAAAGCAGTAATCAGAACTATATCAGGCGTGTATTCATCAGAGACTAAAAAGGATGCCGATTTCGTTCGGGCAACGGAATTGTGCGAAAAATTCGCTAAAAAGGAAGGTCGCCAACCTCGTATCATGATAGCGAAGATGGGACAAGACGGTCATGACCGTGGGGCCAAAGTGGTAGCTACCGGATATGCCGATTGTGGCTTTGACGTGGATATGGGACCTTTGTTCCAAACTCCGGCGGAAGCTGCGCGTCAGGCTGTCGAAAACGACGTACATGTGTTGGGCGTTTCTTCTTTGGCTGCCGGACATAAGACTTTGGTTCCTCAGGTAATCGAAGAGTTGAAGAAATTGGGTCGCGAGGATATTGTGGTAATTGCCGGTGGAGTTATTCCCGCACAGGATTATGACTTCCTTTACAAAGCCGGTGTAGCCGCTATCTTTGGCCCGGGTACTTCGGTAGCCAAAGCTGCGTGCCAGATACTCGAAATTCTTCTCGATGAGTAATTTTGGAAAAGGATAATGTGTTGAAGCCCGGCAGTAATAAACTGCCGGGCTTTTTTGATAATAATATATTGTTATAAAAATGTTTAAAAATAATTGTCTATGATTTGAAAAATATATTAATTTGCAGAACCGATTTATTTCTTAATCTTGATATATATGAAAAATTATTTGTTCCCTTTTAGTTTCTTATTGCTTAGTTTGGGCATTCAGGCCGAGAAGCCGCAGTGGGGTATTCCCGATACGATAAGTCATTATCCGATAGGTCCCGGAGCTGTGTATACTCATATCGAGTTTACACAAAAGCCGATACAGTTACATCAAATTACATTGGATTTGAATAACGAATATAATGCGGTAGAGGTATATCCGTCTAACGGGAAGACTCCGGATGCCTCACGGGAGACAACGTCATCGCAGTGTAAGAGTAACTCTTATGAAGGACACCGGGCGTTTTTCGGGGTAAATCACGATTTATTTCATTATACGGGGCAGACTACGGCTGCGGGGATCAATGTCCGTAACGGAGAAGTTGTCAGTCATTACGGCGATTATGGTCGTTCTGTCATGTCTATTAGCAAAGATAAGGTGGCAGAGGTTTTCCCTCCTAAATATTCGGCAAAGGTAATTTGTCCAGACCAAACAGAAATAACGATCGACAATGTGAACGAGTCGGCATACGGAATACAATCATACAGAAATTGCGTATTGTTCAATACGTATAGCAGTCTTACTCTTACGGAAGACGGTTTATATGTGAAAATAACGCCGCAAGGGGAATGGATTATTAACGGTAACTCGACTCCTTGTCGAGTGGAGGCTATGGAGCATACCCCTATACAACCCGATGGAAAAAGTCATATTTTGTTTATGAGAAACCATGCGTCGGAGCAGTTCGAGGATAAAGTAAAAGTAGGTGATGTCGTTTATATCGACCAGCGGTTTGTGAATACGACGTTTCCCAATTCCGGCATATCCGTTCCACCGGCACAAAACGTTGTACAAGCGTTGCATGGTTGGCCGAGCGTGATATTGAACGGAGAACTTCACGATAAAGAGTACAACGATTTTGTTACTCCCGGACGTGAGTTTCAAGACTATCCTTGTACATTGGTGGGGATAACGAAAGACGGGAAAAGATTGTTTATCATTACCGCCGACAAGGCCTCTATGGTTGAGAATGCTTATTATTTAGTAGAGCAAGGAGCTTGGAATGTCGTTAATTTTGACGGTGGGGGATCGGCTACTATGGTTGTTTGTGACGAAGTGGTAAATACCCCTACCGATGGAAAAGAGAGGGCTGTGATGGATTCGTTTCAAGGTATTTCGTTAGCTCCGGTCGACAGTACGTTTTCTTTCGTTTCTTTTTCTAAACCTTCTGTGCAGGCTATACCTTTGTCGGTGGTTCCTTTGAGGGTATTGGCTCATAACCGTTATGGCGAGATTATCGACGATGATTTTAAAGATGTTACTTATTCGTGCGAACCGGAGGAATTGGGATATGTGAATAGTCGTGGCGAGTTTTGTGCGGGAGCTGTTTCTATGTTAGGAACGATTACGGCTCGGAAAGGTGACTCTGCATGTAAAATACGGGTCGTTATGGGTAATGCCGGCAAGTCGGTTAAATTATGTGCCGATAGTCTTTGTATCGACGATATTAGAGAATATCCGATAGAGATCGAGACCGAATCGGACGGAAAGAAATATATGGTAAATCCTGCTATTTTTGACTGGCAATCTGTGGGAACGGATTGTTGTGATGTAGTGGACGGTGTCGTGAGAGGTGTCACGAACGGGCGAACTGTGTTGCAAGGGAAATATGGAGATGTAGAAATTCAGTTACCGGTTATTGTTGAAATTGGAGTGGGAGAGAAGGTGCATGAACATTTTTCTGATGGAGCTTCTTTTTCTGTAACCGGTAGTTCTGCTATAACTGACATTCGTTTCGATTCGTCTGTCCTTCCTGTGGGTTGGAGTGACGGTACTACTCTGTTGTTCGATTTATCCACCGGGCGTGCTCCTAATATTATGTTGGATAAGCCGATACGTTTCTTCGGGTTACCCGATTCGATTTCGATACAGGTGAAAAATTGGAGCGCTTTAATCAATAATATTTCTTATGAATTTTCTTGTTCTACTGGTTCTTGGAGCCGTATCGTTAATCCAGATGCCGATAGCGATTCTGTCTATACAGTGTCTTTTGCCGATTTAGATGTAACGGCTTTCCCGGTGGTGTTGAATGGTATGAAGATATACTTGTCGACACAGATAAAGGGACCGAATCAGAAAATTTCATTTAGGGATTTGAAGGCTTATTACCCTCATGAAGCACCCGATGGGATAAAAGAGGTAAAATGCGGATCTGATTTTTCGATAAGTAAGATTGATCCGGGAGTAATAAGGATACAAGGTATATCGGAAGGAGAAGATATTGTTATTACATTGTCGGATATGAACGGGAGACTGTTGGAAACTTTCTGCGATAAGGCTGTGGGTTGTGGTGTTTGTGACATAGAGTTACCGTTCGTATTACCTCCGGGTGTATATTTGGTGGGAATACAGACGAAAAACGGTCGTGTAGTGGAAAAACTTGCATGGTAATGAGAAGCGAACCCCGAATTTTTCGGGGTTCTTTATTTAGGATTCTTTCGAGAGAAGGCTATCTGTATTTTTTAAGAGTGTTTTGATCATTCGGAGGAATACAAAACTTTTTTCATAAATTAAGAATACCGTATTTTTTTCTTTGTTTTATTTTTATTAGTATCTTTATTCGCTTTTATAAACATGATTGTCTATGAATAAAAATTTTATCTCATTGTGCGCCGGTATTTTATTGGGTGTATCTCCGCTTTTTGCCGTACCGGCCAAGCCTGTCCTTGTTAGGGTCGCTCAACCGGACGGGACCGTTGTAACCGTTAAAACCGTAGGTGATGAATTTTATCATTACAAGTCTACTTCCGATGGCATTCCGGTAGTACGTGGCGAAGATGGTTTCTATCGTTATGCCGAGTTGTCTGCAACGGGACTGGTTGTTGCGGGCAATGTGATAGCCCGCGATTCGTCGATGAGGAGTGTTTCGGATAAGGCGTATTTAACATCGCTGTCCGAGAAGAAGATTTCACAGAAACTTTTTAGTCGTCGTAATCTACGGAAGCAACAATTACAAAACAATATAACTCGTCGAGTTACGCAGGCTACTGCCGGCGACGATGTGCACGGTTTGGTCTTGTTGGTTCAGTTCAGCGATAAGAAATTCAGTTCGGTGGGGACACAGCAGGCTTTCGACGAGATGATGAATAAGGAAGGATATGATTATATGGGAGCCATCGGTAGCGCTCGGGATTATTTCATTTCTCAATCGGGAGGACTCTTTCAACCGACATTCGATGTGGTAGGGCCTATCACTCTCGACAATACGATGGCTTATTATGGGGCTAATGATTATTCCGGTCAAGACGTACGTCCCGATGAGATGGTTATCGATGCTTGTAAGAAGTCTGAATCGACGGTCGATTTCACGATATATGACAGAGATAATGATGGATTCGTCGATTTGGTGTATGTGATTTATGCCGGGTATGGAGAATCGTCGGATATAGACGGTTCTTTGGAAAATGCGATTTGGCCTCATGCTTGGTATATTTATCAAGGTGCGCAAAAGCGAGTATCGGTCGACGGTAAATATCTCGATGCTTATGCTTGTTCGGCCGAGCTGTTGGGAAACAGTGGTACTACTCGGGACGGAATCGGTACATTTTGCCATGAATATAGCCATACGTTGGGACTCCCCGATTTTTACGATACGAGCGGTGTGACTTCGAATTATGGAATGGGCACGTGGAGTTTGATGGATTATGGCTGTTATAATGGCCCTGATTCCGATGGCGACGGTTATTCCGATGGTTCTGTTCCGGTCGGGTACACAGCATATGAGCGGGAGTTTTGCGGTTGGATAACTATCGAAGAGCTGACGGCTCCTTCTTCGGTTACACTGGAAAATCTGGCCGATAGCAAGAAGGCCTATAAGATAGTATCGAGCGATAAAGATCAATATTTTACATTGGAAAATAGGCAACAGACCGGTTGGGATCGATATATGGCATCAGCCGGGCTGATGATCGTGAAAGTCGATTACGATCAGTCCGTTTGGGATTATAATACGGTTAACAACGAATCGAGCCGCCAGCGCATGACCATTATGCCGGCCGACAATAAATATAGCGAGTATAATGAAGATGGTGACTTATATCCCTATAATGGTAATACCTCTTTTACCGATGACAGTCGCCCGGCTGCAAAGACAAATACCGGATTGAAGTTGGGAAAACCTGTAACCAACATCGCACAAGATAATGGTGTGATTACGTTCGACTTTATGGGAGGAACCCCGGCAGTGCTTGCTCCCGTGGCCGATGTCGCTACTCATGTGACAGCAACCGGATTTACCGCAAACTGGTCGTCGGTAGAGAATGCTGCCAGCTATACGTTGCAGGTCGATAGAAAACAACCATCGGCCGGTGGCGAAATTTTACTGTCGGAGGATTTCTCGAATTGCACGGCTGACGAGACTACAAATATCGCAGGAACGACTACATTCGGAAATGCGAAGGACGGTTATTTCCAAACTTCGGGTTGGAGTGGTAAGTATTTGTTCCCGAACATAGGAAAGATGAAACTAGGTAATTCGGATAACGGGGGAGCTGTATGTACTCCGGCTATCGATTTATCTTCTTGCGACGGAGTATTTACTGTCCAGTTCGATGCCTCTATGTTCGATGGAAGTAAAGAGAAAAGTGTTGTGATAAAGGTATATGTCGAAGGAGATGAGTCGAATGCTCAATCGACCGAAATTCTCTCGACCAGTAAGATGAATACTTACACGATGACTTTTACAGGTGGTACAGCCGATAGTAAAATCGTGCTGATGTCGACAGCGAGCAGTGGAAAAAAGAGGGCTTATCTCGATAATATCGTTATATATAGCGGTGAAGTTTTACCTGAGATTGCTTCTAAACAAGCTGTTAGCGATGTTTGGCCTCTGATTGTGACGGGAATTACGGATACATCGTATCAGCTCGTTGATTTGGAGCCGGGGTATGTGTATTCTTATAAAGTAAAAGCTGTGACCGCAGAGGGGGAAGAAAGTGACTATTCCAATGTGGTGAAGGTGGATTTATTTACCGGTATTTGCGATTTGCCGGAGTCGCGCAATCGAGTGTATACCGATAACGGTTATATTGTGGTCGAGTGTGAAACGTCACAGCCGGTCGAGGTCGTTAATTTGACAGGTCAGATTGTCGTATCGGCATCTGTGAATGGGCGTTCTTTGTTATCGGTTCCGGTTAAGGGTGTATATGTCGTGCGCTGTGGCACATCGGTAACTCGTGTGGTTGTGAAATGATGATATTTATATAATAAAGAAAAGACCGAAGCGAATGTAAATGGGCTTCGGTCTTTTTTTATAGTCTATGTGTAGAAGTTTTTGAGAACTCAAATTTTTACTTTTCGATCGTTCAGCCGACTTTCTTCGGCTTTGAATCCCATGATATGGCTTTCGACTGAAACACTTATGGGGCTGGACAGATAGTCGCGGTTATTGTTCCCGACAGCGTTTATAAAATCGCGAACCAAACACAGGTCTCCGCCTCCGTGCCCGTGTCCGACGTAACTTTTCACTTCTTCTACTTTGGCATCCCATATGCGCTGTTTCCCACTGCGGAAATCGGTTACGGTAAATGTTGTCATATCACCTACAATTTCTCCTTTCGTACCCATTATTTGAGTCCTTCTTCCTCCTTTGGCCATGAATGCCTCCATAGAGAAATTGGCTGTAACACCATTTTCAAATTCCATGCTGGTCACGTAGTGGTCGCATTGGTCATTGTCCATTTGGAACACGCAGCGTCCGTAGTCGGTAGTCCGTATCACTTTACGTATTGCCTCGTTTTGAAGGCTGCGTTCTTTGGGCAGGTCGAATGCATATATATGTTTTCGTTTTTTCAAATAAATGTCTAATGCGGAATAGGGGCATTCATTTTCATGCGGACAATCTAAACAACGTTCGGTAGCACCTTGCGGCATATTTTTCCGCTTGAAATAGGTTAAAGAGCCGTAGGCCGAAATGGACTTGCATGGAGAGCCGACCAGCCATCTGATAATGTCTAGGTCGTGGCAGGATTTTGCCAAAATAATGGGGGTGGTTTCCTTTGAATTATGCCAGTTACCTCTTACATAAGAATGCGCCATGTGTGCGTATTGTATGGGTTCGAGATGTTGTATACTAATCAGTTGCCCTATGTCACCCGAATCGATGATTTGTTTGAGAGCGATGAAATAGGGTGCGTATCGTAATACATGGCAGACTCCTACAATGGCATTTTTTTTGATTGCTAAATCTCGAATGTCCGTACATTCTTTTTCAGTAGGTGCTATGGGTTTTTCGAGTAAGATGTGATATCCCATCGAAAGCGCTTTCATACAAGGATCATAATGTAGATTGTCGGGTAGACTAATGATAACGGCATCTGCGAATTTTGTTTTATTCAAGGCTTCTTTCCAATCGGTAAATCTGTTTTCTTCCGGGACATCGTGGTCTTCGGCCATAGATTTTAGCCGCAATTGGTTTTTATCGGCAACTCCTACTATTTTCATGCAATCGGGGTACTTTTTCGCATATCCGGCGTAAACGCTTCCTCTGTTACCTGCACCGAGGACAAGAAATGTTATCGGTCGATTTACATTGGCTTTCAGGTCTTTTATGTCGGTGGCGATTCGAGATACATTGTTTGTCTGTTTTCCGTTGGCTAAAATAGAAGGCGCAAAAGCTGCACCGACAGCGGTAAGCCCCATTACTTTTAAAAATTCCGAGCGTTTCATGATTTAGATTTGATTTTCAAAATTTCTACAAATATATAAAAGAGAAAAATACGAAACAATTTATATGTTTAATATTTTCGATTTGTATATATATTGCTTCGATTTGTTTCTTATGAGATTGTAATGGTGTTTTTCTTGATCTTGTTTGTGTGAGAGAAGTTGAATGATTACATTTGTTTGTTCAATATCGGCATGTATGGGGAGCGATGAGTTGAAGGCATTTTTGACGGCTCTGTCGGGTAGGGATATGAAAATTCGGATTGCAGAATTTTTACAGCAGAAGGATTGTATCGCCGAAGCAATGGATATAGCTGTGGGGGAATCTGGTTCAGAGGCATTTCGTGCAGCATGGGGTATCTCTGCAATATACGAAACGAACCGCCTTTGTTTTTTACGATATAAAGATAAGTTCGTTTCGGATTTTTGTCGTGTCAACCACCACGGGGTAAGAAGAGAATATGGCCGTATAATGTTGAGTATGTTGAAACATAAGGAGTATATTCCAGATAGGCATTCTGCTGAAAATTTGGCCGAAATAGTCTGTTCGTGGAGTATTGACCCGAAGATAACGATATCGGAAAAAGTGTGGACTTTTTCGATATTGAAATTTTTATCCCGGTGGATAGAATGGGGTGAAGATATGTTACAACAATTGGAGGCTCTATGTGAAACTGATATGTCGCCGGGAATGAGGGCCTTAATGCGTCGATTGCGCAAATAGTTTAAAATAGCTTAAATGTTTTTTATTCATCTCGTGAACACTTTGCCTAGTATTACATTTGTATAATAGAACCTAAGGCATAAAGGAGATTTATATGAAGAAGTTATGGGGTTGTATATTGGTATTTGCTGTGTTGCTGACGGGATGCCGATCGGCTTCGGTGCTCTCGTTCGATGTGTGGCGACCGGCAAAAGTCACTTTTCCGGCGGATATCGTGCGGGTAACTGTCGTTAATAATTCGGCAGAGCCTAACGAAAAAGAGGGGAATAAATATAAGGATATTTCGGGTAGGGAATATACGTTGGTCGTACCGCATGACAGCACGACTTATCGTTTGGCGGAATATATAGCATTAGAGCTTTCTGATGCACATTATTTCCCTGAGATTACAATTTTTTATGACGACTCTATAACCTTGCCTAAAAGTTTGTATCCTCTTTTGTCGGAAAATCAACTTTCGATTGTAAGGGGAGGAGCCGATAATACAGCGGTCGTGTCTCTCGATAAAACCGATATGGTAGTAAAAATGGAGGATCACACTTTGTTAGGTTCTTCCGGAGAAACAGTCTTTGTTACAGACTTATCGGTAGCCACGACTTTGAATTTACGTGTATATTGGCCGAACAAGATAGAACCTTCTTCCGAAATGGTTACGGATACGTTATATTGGCAATCTTTCGGGTATACGCCAGATGATGCTCATAGTTCATTGCCTCTGACCGCTGAGTTTATTCAAGAGGCGATGAGGCAGATTTCTGCACGGGTAAGAGAATTGTTTATTCCTCATGTAGACAATGTCAATCGTTATATTTATACATCTACCAATCCGGCGATGGATGATGCTTATGATTTTTGGCAGCAGAAAAAATACAAAGAGGCTTCTTATTTGTGGGAATATGTTTATGAAGAACAGAAAAATGAAACTACCCGAGCTATGGCAGCAGCCAATTTGGCTGTGTATAATGAGCTGTTCGATAATTATAAAGTCGCTATTGAATGGGTAGATAAATCACTTTCCTTATTTGAAAAGAGGGTGGATAGTAACGCTTCTGATATAACTGCTTTACGGGATTATCGTCGACAACTGATGGAACGGAAGTCTGATAATTCTTTGTTGCAGAAACAGATGTAGAGACAAAGATTGAGAAGCCCTCTATTTTCTTGCATCTTCATCACCAAATAAAGGTGATGTATTTGAGAGTGAAGTTTTTGTTTGTATTAACCCCCTCGCCCTGCGGGCACTCCCCCTATATTTTGCTGCGCAAAACACAGGAGGGAGAGGGTGAGGTGTATATCTCCCTTTCTCCTCGGCTCCGATGTTATTCAAAACGACCCGTCATGCTGCGGAGTACGGCAGGGGGAGAGGGTGAGATGTATATCCCTTTTGTCTCTGCTTCGATGTTATTCAAAACGCCTCGCCATGTTACGGGGTATGGTAGGAGGGAGAGGGTTAAAAAGCACTTTTAATATTTTAAACTCCTCTATTGCTGTGCCTCGTAGCATTACGGGGTGTGGCGTTAGCTATATAGGGGAGGTGTCACAAAGTGACGAAGGGGTTGAAAACGCCATCGTATCAGTCTGTTTATACTGGATATATCCCTTTCTTCTCTGAGTGTCCCATAGCATTACGGAGAACTGTGTTAGCCATATAGGGAAATATACACGAACAATCTCCGTTAATTATCGACTAAGATCCAAATAGTTCCATACTAACTTGTAATAAAAAAACGTCCAAATAAAATTTGGACGTTTTTTATAAATATTTATGGGCATGTTAGCCTTGTATGGCAGCTATACCCGGTAAAGTTTTGCCTTCGATGGCTTCGAGTAGAGCTCCACCTCCGGTCGATACGTATGAAACTTTATCGGCCAATCCGAATTTATTTACGCAAGCCACAGAGTCGCCCCCGCCTACGAGAGAGAATGCTCCGTTTTTAGTTGCTTCTACAATGGCTTCTGCAACAGCACGGGAACCTGATGTAAAGTTATCGAATTCGAATACTCCTGTCGGACCGTTCCACAGAATAGTTTTCGATTTCTTGATTACGTCGGCGAACAGAGCTTCGGATTTAGGACCGATGTCCATACCTTCCCAACCATCGGGTATTTTATCGACATCACAGAAGTCGGTATTGGCATCGTTCGAGAAATCGTCGGCGATCTTGGCATCGACTGCTAAAACCAAATTTACATGGTTGGCTTTGGCCTTGTTGATGAGTTCGAGAGCTAAATCGAGTTTGTCGTCTTCACAGATGGAGTTACCGATTTTACCGCCCAATGCTTTGGTAAAAGTATAGGTCATACCACCGGCGATAATCAAGTTATCTACTTTGGTCAATAGATTTTCGATAATATCGATTTTCGAAGAAACTTTCGAACCACCCATAATAGCAGTGAAAGGACGAACCATCTCTTTCATTACTTTATCGACGGCGGCAACTTCTTTACCCATGAGGTATCCGAACATTTTGTTTTCGGGAGAGAAATATTCTGCCATCAAGGCCGTAGAGGCATGGGCACGATGTGCCGTACCGAAAGCATCGTTTACATAAACATCAGCCAAGTCGGCGAGTTCTTTCGTAAATTCTTTTTGGCTGGCTTTGATCGCTTTTTTAGCAGCAGCTTTTTCTTCGTCGCTGGCATCTTCGGCCAATCCTCTGGGCTTTCCTTCCTCTTCGGCATGGAAACGCAAGTTTTCGAGAAGAAGAACTTCTCCGGGTTTTAATGCGGCTACGGCTGCTTTTACTTTATCGCCAACACACTCATCTACGAATTTTACTTCGGTTCCGAGCAATTCGCTCAAATGTGCAACGATATGACGCAAAGAGAATTTGTCTTCTGGACCTTTTTTGGGGCGTCCCAAGTGAGAACCGATGATGAGGCTACCGCCATCGGCCAATATTTTTTTCAGTGTAGGTAGTGCTTTTACCATACGGGTGTCGTCGGTGATATTAAAGTTCTCGTCGAGAGGAACGTTAAAATCTACGCGGACAAATGCTTTCTTACCAGCAAAATTGTAATTGTCAAGTGTTTGCATATCGTTTAATATTTAGTATGTAACTCTTTTACTCTTTGGCAAATTTAGATAAAAATCGATTATCTTTTTACTATTAAATGCTATTTTCTCTAAAAATCAAAGTAGTCCCTTTGCGTGCAATAGATGTTCCATTTCATATTGTACTTTTAGAGCTTCTTCCCGGGCAGCTTCTGCGAATTTCTCGTCTGTGGCAGCATAGATGATCTTTCGGGAAGAGTTGACGAGTAAACCGCATTCGCGGTTCATGCCGTATCGAGCCACTTCTTCGAGGCTTCCACCCTGCGCTCCTACACCCGGAACTAAAAGGAAATTATGCGGAGCTATACGGCGTACGTCCTCGAATAGTTTTCCTTGTGTCGCTCCGACGACAAACATCAACTGTTCGTCTGAGGCCCAATTTTGAGCCGTGCGTATTACTTTTTCAAATAGCCGTTCGCCGTAAGAGTCTGCTGTCAATTGGAAGTCATAAGATCCTTTATTCGAAGTAAGTCCGAGCAGAATGACCCACTTGTCGGGATAGCCGAGAAAGGGCTTCACGCTGTCTTCTCCCATGTAGGGGGCTACGGTCACGGCATCTAAATCGAGGTGGCAGAAGAAGCTACGAGCATATAGCTCCGATGTGTTTCCTATGTCGCCACGTTTGGCATCGGCGATGATGAATTGGTCGGGGTAATTATCCCGAATATAATTTACTGTCTTTTCAAAAGCGGCCCATCCTTGCATTCCTAAGCTCTCGTAAAAAGCCAGATTGGGCTTATAGGCCACGCAGAGATCGGCCGTAGCATCGATAATAGCTTTGTTAAACGCAAAAATGGGGTCTTCTTCTTGTTTCAAGTGAGACGGTATCTTTTCCATATCGGTATCCAGACCAATGCAAAGGAAAGATTTTTTCCGTTTGATATTTTCAAACAATTGTTTCTTGTTCATGACATATGTGGATTATAGTTCGCTCTCTTTTAATCGTTCTGCATTCTCTGCCACGATTAAATGGTCTATACAATCTTGTATGTCTCCATTCATGAAGGCAGGTAAGTTATAGATCGTATAATTGATACGATGGTCGGTGATACGTCCCTGAGGATAATTGTAGGTGCGGATTTTGGCCGACCGGTCTCCGGTAGATACCATTGTTTTACGCCTGCTGGCGATATCGTCTATGTATTTCTGGTGTTCTTTGTCGTAGATGAACGAGCGTAAACGAGAGAGTGCCCGTTCTTTGTTTTTAGGTTGGTCGCGGGTTTCGGTACATTCGATAAGAATTTCTTCGGAGACACCGGTGTTGGGATTCTTCCAAATATATCTTAACCGTACACCCGATTCTACTTTATTGACGTTTTGGCCTCCGGCTCCGCTCGACCGGAAAGTATCCCATTTTATTTCTCCTTCGTTTATTTCGACATCGAATTCTTCAGCTTCGGGCAATACAGCCACTGTTGCCGCAGAGGTGTGCACGCGGCCTTGTGTCTCGGTGGCAGGGACTCTTTGTACTCGGTGTACTCCCGATTCATATTTGAGTGTGCCGTATACATTATCGCCCGATACTGTGAAAATGATTTCTTTGTATCCGCCGGACGCTCCCTCGCTGTAACTGCTGACTTCGGCTTTCCAACCTTTGGTTTCGCAATATTTAGCATACATGCGGAATAAGTCTCCCGCGAAAATGGCTGCTTCGTCTCCACCTGTTCCTCCCCGTATTTCTACGATGGCATTTTTGCTATCTTCGGGGTCGGCAGGAACCAACAGTAATTTTATTTCTTCTTCGAGTTGCGGCAATTGTGACGTGCAAGAATCGAGTTCCTCCTTTGCCATATCCCTCATTTCGGGATCGTTTTCGGTTTCGAGTAATCGGCGAGATTCTTCTATTCCGTTAAGTATTTGTTTGTATCGTTTGGCTGCCTCCGATATTTTTTCGAGGTCACGATATTCTTTGGTGAGTTTTACAAACCTTTTCATATCGCCGATAACGGCAGGGTCGGTAATCAAAGTTCCTATTTCTTCGAATCGGATAAGCAGTCCTTCCAACTTTTCCAATAGTGTAGTCTGTTCGCTCATTCGGCCTATTTTTGCTTTTGGGCAAAGATAAGAAATTTCGCCCGATTTATTTTAACAGAAGGATTGAAAAAGATGGCTCGGCATAGAACGATAGTTTTTGGAACCAAGTCTGTGCCGAGCCACCCCACATACAGAGTAGTAGTTTAGGTATTAAACATACTTATCTATATAATGTTTGATGTTTATCCTTGCTTAACGTGGTTTAACTATAAAAATAGCCGAGTATCTTTCTCGGCTATTTTTATAGACTAAAACCAACGGACGTAGGCCAAATCTTGACGATGTGGCAGGTCTGGATTTTTGGGATACATTCGGAATGAATAGCGGAAGACCCCTGAATCGTTAAGTTGGTATTGTATTTTATAAGTTACTTTCGTTCCATCGGTTTGAACCGGTTCCATTTCGAGTGTCTTGTATGGCTCGGTGTTACCTTCTTCTACATTGGCTATGACTAGTTCTACACCCAAACAGTTGCCCAGTCCTTTATTATCCAAAACGACAGACATTTCGTATTCTTCACCTACGTGCGGATTATAAAGCAATCCGTCGGGTATGGATACGGAACAGATCTCGATATCGTTCCATTTGGATACAAATTCTTCTTTCCAAGCTGCGATTTCTTTGGCTTTGGCGAATTGGTCGGCTTTTAGTAATCGGGTACGTTTGCCTTCTTTCAGATAGAACCGGTCGATATAATCGTGCAGCATGCGTTCCATCGTGAACTCCGGTGCAATCTTCGCGATGGAATTCTTGATGTATTGTATCCATTCCGGGGAATATCCTTTGCTGTTTTTTGCGAAATAGAGGGGTACTATTTGATTTTCGAGCATGGAATAGATTGTCGCCGCATCGAGTTGATCTTGTTGGCTTTGGTCTTGGAAAGTTCTTTTATCGGTAAGTGCCCAGCCGGCTCCTTCTTTGTATCCTTCGTACCACCAGCCGTCTAATACGGAGAAGTTGAGTACTCCGTTCATTTCGGCTTTCTCGCCCGATGTACCGGAGGCTTCCAATGGACGGGTAGGGGTATTTAACCAAATATCGACACCGGAAATAAGCCGTTTGGCGACTTTCATGTCGTAATTTTCGAGGAAAATAATTTTACCGAGGAATTCGGGCATACGGGAGATTTCCACAATTCTTTTTATTAAACCCTGTCCGGCTCCGTCGGCGGGGTGAGCTTTCCCCGAGAAGATAAATTGTACCGGATAATTGGGGTTGTTGACTATTTTTGAGAGTCGTTCAAGGTCTGTGAATAACAGGTGTGCTCTTTTATAAGTGGCGAAACGACGAGCAAAACCGATCAGTAAAGCGTTCGGATTGATTTTTTCGAGGACCGAAACAATACGGGAAGGGTCTCCTTGATTCTTCAACCAAGTTTCACGAAAATCGTCTTTGACGAATTTAACGAATTTATTTTTTAAAGTTTGTCTGATGTTCCAGATGATTTCGTCGTCCACTTCGTAAATCTTTTCCCACATTTTGGGATCGGATTGATGGGACATGAATTCGGGACCGAAAGTCTTAACATAGAATTCTTTCCATTCCGAAGCAGCCCACGTGGGCATGTGTACACCGTTGGTGACATATCCGACATGCAATTCGTCGGGGCTATATCCTTTCCAAATGGGCTGGAACATTTTCTGTGAAACTTTACCGTGCAACCAGCTTACCCCGTTTACTTCTTGACAAGAATTGCAAGCGAATACACTCATTGAGAATTTTTCGTTTGTATCGGGATTTTCTCGTCCCATATTCATCAGGTCTTTCCACTCTATCCCTAATTTGGCCGGAAATTCTCCCATGTATTTCCCGAAAAGAGATTCATCGAAATAGTCATGACCTGCGGGAACAGGGGTGTGTACGGTATAAAGAGAAGACGACCGTACTACTTCGAGTGCTTCGTTGAATTTTAAGTGGTCGTTTTGTACGTAGTCTACCAATCTCTGTACATTCAGTAATGCCGCATGGCCCTCGTTACAATGGTATAGGTCGGTTTTGATTCCCAATTTATTCAACATTAAGATACCGCCGATTCCTAGCAAATATTCTTGTTTCATGCGGTTTTCCCAGTCGCCGCCGTAGAGCTGGTAAGTGATAGGACGATCCCATTCGCTATTCGTATCGAGGTCGGTGTCGAGCAGGTATAATTTGATTCGACCGACATTTACTCTCCAAATGTGGGCATAGACGATTCGTCCCGGGTAGGGAACTTCGAGAACCATCGGTTTGCCGTCTTGTTCGGTTAATTGCTCGATGGGTAGTTGATTGAAATTCTGGGCTTCATAGTTGGCGATTTGCTGCCCGTCCATTGACAGAGTTTGAGTGAAATATCCGTATCGGTATAGGAATCCTACGGCTGTCATATCGATATTACTGTCACTTGCTTCTTTTAAGTAGTCTCCTGCTAAGATACCTAACCCTCCCGAATAGATTTTCAGAACGTGGCTCAATCCATACTCCATACTGAAATAAGAAATGGAAGGAACGTCTTTGCGTTTTTCTACTTGTAGATATTTCTCGAACTTGTCATACACATCTTGAATGTTGCGCATGATTTGTTTGTCTTTGGTTATTTCTTCGAGCTTTTCGTAACCAATGCGTTGTAGGAATAAAACGGGGTTTTCATGAACCGATTTCCATAAATCTTTATCGATCGATTTGAAAAGGTTTATGGCTTCATTATTCCATGACCACCATAGGTTTTTAGCTAATATTTCTAAGCATTTCAAATCTGTCGGGACTTGTGATTTAACAGTTATATCCCGCCAATTAGGAGTGTTTGTATTGCTTACTTGTACTTTCATAATTGAAATATATTATAAGTTTATTATTTTCGTAATGCTGCTTTTTTCAGAGCCAAGTGGAATGCTTGTGTATAATATTCTATAAAATGTTTCCATTCGGCTTCGAGTGAAACGTTCGTGGCCGCTTGTCCTATTTTTGCTCGTTGAGCTTTCCCGCAGTGGCTGAGGGCGAGGATAGAGTCGGCTAAATCTTCCGATACTTCTACAAAATTCAAATCTCCCCGATGCAAAACTTTTACACCCGATTTCTCTAAACCCTGTTCCTTTCGGCTGTTTATCCATTGCCCAAATCCCGATAAATCGGTAGTGATCGTGGGTATTCCGAACGCAATGCTTTCCAAAGGTGTGTATCCCCACGGTTCGTAATATGATGGAAAAGCCGTAGCATCTAATCCTATTAACAAATCGTAGTACGAAAGGTTGGCAATTCCGTCTTTCCCGGTGAGGTAGGACGGCAGGAAGATAACTTTCAATCGGCTTCCAGCTTCGTTATCTAAATTTAAATAATGTATCTGATTAACCACACTGTCTTGATCGTAATTGTGAAGCGTGTGGGTGATGAAGGGAGCGGGAAGGGGCGTTGCCTCATAGGTAGCGGATTGAAGCCTGTTTTGTAAGTCAATTCTCGGACCTTCCACCCAAGCCGGGACTAAAATAAACGCTACTATTTCTCTTTCTAAATCAGGACTTTTTGAGACTCTTTTAACCGCATCGATAAAGAGGTCTATTCCTTTGTTTTTGTATTCGTAACGTCCCGATGTGGCAATCAAGAAAGCATTTTTTTGCGGTCGCTCCCCTGTCAATGCTTCGACAATATCACATAACCGTTTACGGGATAGGTTACGTTTTGTTGAGTATGATTCTTCCGCCGGAACAAAATCCCTCTCAAATCCATTCGGGGTGACAATGTCGGGTGTTCGTTCTAGTAATTGAGAACATTCTTTTGCCGTAATGTCGCTTACTGTTGTGAAACAATCTGCTTCGTGGGCTGCACTTTTTTCTAAGGAGTGTTTCGATACCATGTTCAACTCTTCGGCCATCTGATCTCCATTGTAACCGGCTAAATAGTCATATAGAGGTTTTCCGTTTCCTGCAATAGAACGACCGATAGATGTCGCATGAGTTGTGAAAAGCGTCGCGATTTGCGGTAAAGTGTACTTTACGTGAAGTAGTCCCATACCTGTGGTCCATTCGTCGAAATGGGCGACGACCTTAAATTTTTCACCCTGTATGAACTTGTAAAAACTTTCGATAACCACAGCCGACGCATAGGAGAATATACACGATTCGTCATAGTCTCCGTAAGCTGGTAAAGAGTTTACCCCATACCGGTTCCACATTTCACCATATAAATCGTTTTTATAAGGATATAATGATTTGAAATCGACTAATATGACGATAGGTCTGCCCGGTATATCCCACCGACCTATCTTTACTTTCATGTTTTGGGGTAAAGAGGCTTGTTTATGCCAGTCTTTCAGAAGAGTTTTGGATCTGATAAAATAGGGACACGGTTTATCTCCCCAGATATCCGGTCCTATGAAAATAATTCTATCTTTATATAGTTTTTGGAGCGTTCTTGCTTTTGTGGAAAGAACGGTATATATGCCGCCCACTTTATTGCAAACCTCCCAACTTACTTCAAATATATAATCAGGTATAAGTTGCTTTTCCATGATTACTATAATAATATTATACTATTGTTTTGCAATAGAGCGAACAAAGTTACAACAAATATTTTGTAACTCAGTGATAAAAAATATTTTTTAGAATCGGGTGATTTGTCATATTTAGTGAATTGAGATTGTATATTTCTTAGGTAAAAAAGGGAATCTTTTTGGGAAACTTCGAGAAATAGGATTATATTTGTCTGACAAACTTAAAAAGAAAAAGTTATGGCTAATAAAAGAACTTTGAAGAAAGAGATTAATTACGTTGCCGGAGAATTGTTATCGGAATGTCTGTGTAATAAATATCTTATACCGGGCACTGATGCCGAAAAAGTAGATGCATTGATGGGAAAGATTATTGGTATCCAAGATGATTTTTTATGTCGAGTAGGGGCTAATGGAGATAAAGATCCCAAGAAAGTAAAAGTTTATTACCGAAAGCTCCGTGCCGACTTCGATGAAGCGATAGATGGAATCTTTGAAGATTTGGCAGCTTTAAACGCTTGATAAATAATATGAAGAGGGCAATCAGCTCTTTTATATTGAGACTCTTCGGGTGGACGGTGGAGGTTGATGTCCCCGATTATCCGAAGTGTGTTATCTGTGTGGCTCCCCATACCAGTAATTGGGACTTTTTTATAGGGAAATTGGCTTATCTTTCCATTGGTCGTTACGCTGGATTCATGATGAAAAAAGAGTGGTTTTTCCCTCCTTTGGGGAGTCTCTTGAAGTCGATGGGCGGGGTTCCTGTAAGCAGGGATAGGCATACCGATATGGTGGCGCAACTGGTTGGGATTTTCAAATCTCGAAAGCGTTTTTCCATAGCGATAACCCCGGAGGCTACCCGCAAGGCGAATGCCGATTGGAAGAAAGGCTTTTATTATATAGCGAGAGATGCCGAGGTTCCTATTGTATTGGCTTATATCGATTATAAAGATAAAGAGGTGGGCATAAAGAAAGTTTTTATGCCGACGGGAGATGTGGAAAAAGACATGCGCATGATAAAGTCTTATTATAAGAGTTTTCATGCACGACGACCCGAAAATTTTGTTACCGGATTGTAGTATTTATATAAGGGGCAGAATTCGTTTATTCTGCCCTTTTTTAGTTTCGATGGTATGGGCGATGTTTTGAGAGTTTCGTTGATACAGACCGATATTGTTTGGGAGGATAAAAGAGCTAATTTGGACAAGTGTGCCGCAATCCTTTCCCATATAACGGGAGACTGCGATTTGGTGGTTTTTCCCGAAATGTTTACGACCGGTTTTTCCATGCGTGCGGAAGATTTGGCAGAGTGTATCGATGGAGAAACTATTACCGAGGTAAAGAAGTGGTCTCGAAATTATAATGTGGCGATAGCCGGTAGTTTTATAGCTCGGGCTGGTAATGTTTGTTTTAATAGGGGATTTTTTATCGAGCCCGATGGATCGGAACACTATTATGATAAGAGACATTTATTCCGAATGGGAGAAGAAGGTCGTCATTTTGTCTCAGGGTCGGAAAAGCTCGTAGTAAATTATAGGGGCTGGAATATTTGTTTGCTCGTTTGTTATGATTTGCGTTTTCCCGTTTGGTGCAGAAATGTAGGGAATGAATATGATTTGCTTTTATTTGTGGCGAATTGGCCTCAATCCCGTTCGTATGCTTGGAGAAATTTGTTAATAGCCCGGGCTATCGAAAATGCGGCTTATGTTTGTGGCGTGAACAGAATAGGACAAGACGCAACATCGATGGTTTATAGAGGAGATACGATGGCGATAGGGGTTAAAGGCGATGTTGTCGCAGAATCTGAACCGTTTGTGCCACAAGTCGTAAATGCGGAATTGGATTTATCTAAATTAAAGTCTTTTCGGGAAAAGTTCCCGGTTTGGAAAGATGCCGATGAATTTGTGTTGAAAAAATAACGAATTATTTTTTAATACAAAAAAGAAAGGCAGAGACTCTCCCGAGCCACTGCCAGAATTATCGTGTGTAATTTATGAAAGCTGAATAGAGGTTTTACTCCTTTTTATGTCGTTGTTTGCACTTCCAGATAGTACCTTTGTTTTCTGCATTTTCAAAAAACTTTTTTACGGCTTCTCGTTTGGGTGGAGGCATCAGCCCTCCGAATTTTAAACAAACGTTACCTTCTTGGTCGTAAACGACGGTCGTGTTTTTGTCGAACGCTCCGGGAGTAGTCGCAAAAACGGCATAGTAGTTTTTCCCTTCCTTTTCATAAAGAGTTATTTGGCATTCTCTTTTCTCGAATTCTTTTTTACGTTCTTTCAGCCACGATATTTCATCAACCGGATTGTTGTGCTTTGGGGTTCTTTCCACAATATATTTATTACCGGTACAGGAAAATAGCAATAGCCCACAAAAGACAAGAATGAGGTGTCGAGAGTTTTTCATAATGGTTTTTATGCCTTATAACGTATCCACTTTATCATTTCTTTGTAGCTGGGCTTTTTGCCATACATGAGTATTCCCACCCGGTATATTCTTCCGGCTACCCACGCCAGCCCGATGGCAGAACCGTAGAGAATAATCATCGATACTATCAGCTCCCATGTAGATACCCCAAAGGGGATTCTTACCATCATGACGATGGGGGAGGTAAACGGTATCATCGAACACCACATGGCTAACGGTCCGTCGGGATTCTCAGCACTGAATATGCCTGCATATAGGGCGAAGATGATAATAAAGGTAATGGGAACCATAAATTGTTGCGTATCCGACTCATTATCGACTGCCGATCCTATGGCTGCGAATAAGGAAGCATACAGAATATAACCTCCGATAAAGAATAATACGAAACATATGAGCAACTGGGTGAGATTGATACTTCCCAGCATGTTTTGGATTTCTTGCATGGCTCCCATTTTTCCTGCGAGTTGAGCTGCATCTACACCGTTCATGCTCCCTGCGACGGCGGTCATGTTTTCGATATTGGCCGTATCCATACCACCGCTAAAAGAGAAAATCGCTCCCGCAGACAAAAATATCCCGATGATAAAAAGAATCCAAATGCCCAGTTGGGTGAGGCCTACCAGTCCGATACTGGTGATTTTGCCGATCATCAGCTCGAAAGGTTTTACCGATGAAACCATTACTTCCACAATTCGGTTGGTTTTTTCCTGCATGACACTCGACATGACTTGGCCTCCGTAGAGCATGAGAAACATATATATAATCAATGTCATGGCCATACCGATAACCATGACCATTTCTGATGAGGTTTGTGTTTCGGCGCCGTCTTCTTCCAAGCGTATAGTGTCGACATGTAGGTTTATGTCGGAATCGTCTATGATTTGTTTGATATTAGGAATATTATATGACAATAATTTCTCGTTTTTCAAAAACTCTTCCATTTGCGACGTGATCATCGACTCGCAGCTGTTCGTTATTTGCTTTTGAGAGTAGATGGTCATACCTTTGGGATTGTTCAACAGATTATCTTTGATGATAACATAAGCATAGGGTTGGGATTCTTCGGCACGCATTTCCGCCGGGTTGAGTATTCCCTGCGTATAGGTGAACTGGTATTCTTCGGAGTTTTCGTAAATATTCTTGTAAAGACCGGTTTGGTCTATAATGGCTATTTGTCTGACTTCATCGCTCGATAGTTGTGCGAGCCAAATAGGTGCGAATATCAAGGCGACCATGACAATCGGTGAGAGTATCGTCATTAAGATGAACGATTTTTTTTGGACGCGAGTCAGATATTCGCGTTCTATAATAAGAGATATTTTACTCATAATATACAGATTTACTTGATGTTTGTATTTTCTTTGAGAGCCGATTCTCCCACGGTTTCAATAAAAATTTCGTTCATGGTGGGCAGAATCTCTTCAAATCCCGATAACTGGCATTGTTGCGTGAGCAGGGAGATGAGTTCGTTGTTGCTCATTTGGGCATTTCGTTTACGCAGTGTATATGTAAAAATGGCGTGTCGTTCTTTTGTCTCCAATATTTCATATAGATCGTTGCTTTGCAGATTCCCTTGTTGTACTTCGATTTTGAAGAGATGTTTTTTGTGCTGTTCGCGAATATTGTTTATTTCGCCTTGTAAGACGACATGCGAGCGATTGATGAGGCTGATCTCGTCGCAGAGCTCTTCGACAGATCCCATATTGTGGGTAGAGAATATGATCGTGGCGCCTTTGTCTCTCATTTCGAGAATTTCTTGTTTCAGCAGATTGGCATTGACAGGGTCGAAACCACTGAACGGCTCGTCAAAAATCAGCAGTTTGGGGTTATGCATAACGGTAGTGATAAATTGTATCTTCTGTTGCATACCTTTTGAGAGCTCTTCTATTTTTTTCTTTTCCCAACCTTTTATGTCGAATTTGTTCAGCCAATATTTCATGCCTTCTTTGGCAGCGTTTTTCGATAATCCTTTCAATTGAGCCAAGTATAAAATTTGTTCTCCTACCTTCATCTTTTTGTAGAGGCCACGTTCTTCGGGTAAATAACCGATGTGTTCCACATCTGAGGGGTGTAAAGGACGCCCTTTTATTAAAACTTCGCCTTCGTCGGGTGCTGTAATTTGGTTGATAATGCGGATTAACGTTGTTTTCCCGGCTCCATTGGGGCCTAATAAGCCGTAAATGCCGTTTTCGGGAACATGTACGGTAACATTGTCGAGAGCCCGATGAGAAGCATATTGTTTAACAATGTGGTTGGCTTCGAGGTAATACATAGCTTTAATTTGAATAATAGGTGTGTTATTGACGGAACAAAGGAATATATAAAATTTTAATTATACAATAAAAATGATAAAATTTTATTGTTTCTCGATAAATAAATATTGAATTGTATATATTATTTAGGCGAAATAATGCGATCTCCTATTTGTTTGGCCAAAGTGGTTCTCAATTGATTTAATTCGACATTCTGTTCCATTAGTTCGATTATCTTTTCATTATCTTTATTTTGTGTGGCTTCTTTTATTTTTTTCTGTATTTGTTTGATAGTCTGTTCGAGAATAGCATTTTTTAATTCATAAATAGCTCGCGGAATGAGTTCCCACAGCCTGTCGGATTCGGTCTCTACTTTTTGATATTTGGTGTGTACTTTACTCAATTGGTATTTATCGCTGACTAAATCTACGGCTAATAAACTTATTTGAGTGTCGGGGTAGGTCGTAAAATAACGTTCGAGAAAATTGCTTTCGAAGGTTTGTAACTCTTCTTCCATTTGCCGGGTTATATTTTCTCGCGCTTCGGCTTCTTTTCTTTGTTTGTCGGTAATATCGCCGTTTTCTAAGCGAATTTGTTCGATTATCTCATTTATTTGGTCTTGGGCTTTCGGCAATAGCTCTTGTCGCAAAGAAGAGACTTGCTGCACAACGTGTTCGCGCTGTTGGGAAGCCAGTTCTAGAATATGTTTATAGAGAGGGTTGTTGAATACGATATTATCGATCGCGAGTTCTTCGACAATATACTCCCATACTTTTTGCCAAGTACCTGTGGCCGTTTCGAATAAGTCACGGTAACCATATCGTACGACGTAACGGATTAATTCCCGTTCATATTTGTCTAAGGGTGATCTGTTTCCTCTTTTTGACGATAAAGGGGTAGGGAGGGGGATATTTTTATCTGTTTCCGGTATTTCTGATGGAGCAGGTGTTGCAACCTCTGCGTCGGAGACTTGATTTACAGATATGTTATTTCCAAAAGAGTCCTGAATGACAGACGGTCTTACCGTCTGCGATTGGGGAGATTGGTATCGGTCTCGGGTAGATTGCTGTTCTGCCCGTTGTTGTCGCATTTTGTTCAATTCGAACAAAAGGACATGTTCGTCGATTTGTAATAACCGACTGCATTCTTGCACGTAAACCGATCTTACGATGGTATCGGGTATGAGCGAAATGCTTTGTACGATATTCGAGATGATACCCGCCCGTTTTATAGGGTCTTCTCCGGCATCTTCCAATAACAATTGGGTTTTGAATCGGATAAAGTCCGTTTCATGTGATTTTATATATTGGGTAAATGATTCGGCGCTTTGGCTTTTGGAGAAAGAGTCGGGGTCTTCGCCATCGGGAAGTAAGACGACCTTGATGTTAAGTCCCTCTTGAAGTATCAGGTCTATACCTCGCAGTGACGCTTTTATGCCCGGAGCATCACCGTCGTATAGAACTGTGATGTTTTCGGTAAATCGATGTATCAATCGTATTTGTCCGGGTGTCAATGCGGTTCCTGAGGAGGCTACGACATTTTCAATGCCGGATTGATGCATGGATAATACGTCGGTATACCCTTCTACCAGATAACAGCATTTCTCTTTTTCGATAGCTCGTTTGGCTTGGAAAATACCATATAGTTCATTGCTCTTGTGATAAATGTCCGATTCGGGAGAATTGAAATATTTACTGATTTTTACACCCGATTTGAGTATTCGGCCTCCGAATGCGACGACTTTCCCCGACACACTGTATACCGGAAACATCACTCTTCCGGCAAACAGGTCGTAAATAAGGTTGTTTTGACCTTCACGGCAAAGCCCTGTTTTTAATAAATAATCGGTTTTGTAACCTTGTTTATTAGCTTCTTGTGCAAGTGCATCTCGCTTTTCAGGAGAGTAGCCTAATCCGAATTTTCGAATAATATCTTCATTGAAGCCTCTTTCTCTGAAATAGGCTAGCCCCACGGTGCGTCCCTCTTCGGTTTCTAATAGCGATTTACTGAAAAAATTTTGAGCGAAAGCGTTGATGATAAACATACTTTCGCGGTCGCTTCTTTTCTGTTTTTCCTCATCGGTCAACTCTTTTTCATGAATTTCGATATTGTATTTTTTCGCTAAATATTTCAGTGCTTCGTAATACGATAGTTGCTCATGTTCCATAATGAAATGGATAGCACTACCTCCTTTGCCGCAACTGAAACATTTACAAACGCCTTTGGATTGAGATACGCTGAACGAAGGGGTTTTATCATCATGAAACGGACACAACCCCCAATAATTAGCCCCTCTCTTACGTAGACTTACGAAGTCTGATACTACCTCTACGATATCGGTAGCGGCCATAATTCTATCGATGGTTGCTTGGTCTATCATTCCTTTTTTCTTTTTCTCCACGAAGATAGTTATTTCTTTGCGATAATAATTGGGGCGATTTATATTTTTCAAACAGGAGTAAATTATAGAAACAAAATATTTTTTATTGAATGAATTTTGCTAAAAATATTTATTAAATAACTAAATAATGTTATTAGTTGAATTTTTTCGATGGAGAAACTTGCTGTCGTATTAGAAAATTCATACATTTGCAATGTGTTTTTCATAGTATTAGATTTAAGGTTAATGAAGATTGGTTGTCGTGAGACAACCTTTCCTTTTTTAAACCCTTTCGTTTTTCTTTATTCCTTTGTTGATATTTAATAGGTGTTGTCGGTGTATACGAATAGCTGGCGAGAGACGTATGTTATTCGTTGTATAAGAAGAATTAGGATTTCAAGAATCCTTATGCCTCTCGACTTACATTATATATTGAATATGAATATGTCCTTTTTTTCTGTTGTCAAATTGTGTTTTTTACTCTCTTCATGTCGATATGAATGATGGTGACGTTTTTGATGTGCCGAAGGTGTCCCAATATGATTGTTATTGGTGTAGTTAAAAGGGAATGATTAAATATAAAGAAAGGCTTCCTGCGTTACGGGAAGCCTTTCTTTATGATAGATGGTGTTTAGAATTCCCGGGCACACTCTTGCAGAATTTCCGAAAGGGTGGGGTGTGCATGTATCATTTCTTTTAATTGGGCTACGGTCGTTTCTCTGTTCATGAGGGCAGATACTTCCTGCACTAAATCGGCTGCATGAGCTCCGAATATATGTGCTCCAATGATTTTTCCGTTTTCATCGGTTATGAGTTTGCACAGACCGTCAGGTTCTCCCATACTGATGGCTTTTCCATTGGCTCGGAACAAAGTTTTTTTTGCCGTGAACGGTATGCCGCGTTGTTTGCATTCCTCTTCGGTGAGTCCCACCATACCGGCTTCTGGACGAGTGAAGACAGCCGCAGGAATGGTATCGAGCTTTATTCTCTTGTCGATACCGAGAATGTGGTCGATTACTTTGCGGCCTTGAAAAGATGCGGCGTGGGCAAGCATGCAATGACCGTTTACATCTCCTATGGCATAGATCCCGGGGATATTGGTTCGGAGCGTATCGTCGGTTTCGATTCCTTTGGGCGAATATCGTACACCGGCATTATCCAGCCCTATACTCTCTACTCTTGGGCTTCGACCTACGGCAATCAGGACGATGTCGGCCTCGGTGGAGCATTCTTTACCTTTGTGGGTGTAGTGCACGAGCAGTTGTGCTCCGCTTCGTTCAATCGATTCGACGGCAGCTTGGTTGTAAAATTCGATACCCCGTTTGGATAGTACTTGTTTCAGACGCTTACTGATGTCGCTGTCGAAGTTGGGAAGAATTTCTTTGGCGTATTCGAGCATGGTGACCGTGCTGCCGAAACTACGGAAGATGGAGGCGAATTCGAGCCCGATGACTCCGGCTCCAATGATACACAGTTTTTGGGGGATATGGTCGATGTCGAGCATTTCGGTCGAAGTGAGTACGCCGGGTAGGTCACAACCTTCGATCGGAGGTCTTTTGGCTGTCGAGCCGGTAGCGATGAGTATGTGTTCGGCGGTATATTTCTTACCCGATTCCGATATTACCGTATGTGCATCGAACAGTTCGGCACGTTCGGGAATGTAGGTGATAAGTTTGTGCTTCAATAGAAATTCTATGCCCGATGTCAGTTGGGCGACAACTTCGTTTTTCCGTTCCATGATACGTCGGAAATCGATCGTCGGGGCAGAAACATGGAATCCCCATGTATCGCAATCGGTTATTGTATCGGCTATTTCGGCGCTACGGCAAAGGCATTTTGTAGGAATACAGCCTTCGTGGAGGCAGGTTCCCCCTGCTTTCCGCTGTTCGAACAAGGTTACACTCAGCCCCTTTTTCGCTGCGTATACGGCCGTTTCGTAACCTCCGGGGCCGGCTCCGATGATGATGACATCGCTGTTCATACTTGAATTTTATAAAAAATCGGAGAGGAGAAAGAGGTTTGTCTCTTTCTCGGTCTCCGATAGTTGAATATTATGATTGTTTTTGTAAATCTTTGAATCGTAAAATCGGATTTTTCGCCGCTGTGGTTTCGTCGAGCCTTCTCACCGGAGTGGAGTGGGGCGCGCTTTTTACCAAATCGGGGTTTTCGATCGCTTCGTGGGCGACCGTGCGCATCACCTCTATGAACTCGTCGAGAGTCTCTTTCGATTCCGTTTCGGTCGGTTCGATCATAATCGACTGATGGAACAACAAGGGGAAATAGATCGTGGGCGCATGGTAGCCGTAGTCGAGCAGTCGTTTGGCGATGTCCAATGTAGTCACTCCTGTGGACTTGTCGAGTAATCCGTCGAATACGAATTCATGTTTACAGATGCCTTCGATGGGCAGATAGTAACAGTCTTTCAGCGATTCTTTTACGTAGTTCGCATTTAATGTCGCTAACTCTCCCACGTGTTTTATCTGTTCTTTTCCCAGTGACAGGATATAGGCGTATGCTCTCATCATCACTCCGAAGTTCCCGAAGAATCCCGAAATGCGTCCCATACTGTCGTTCCCTCCTTCGATGGAGTATTTATCGCCTTTTTTAACGATTCTTGGGCGGGGCAAATAATCGACGAGCGCAGGGGCAACGCCTACGGGACCACTGCCGGGACCGCCTCCTCCGTGAGGGGTGGAAAAGGTTTTATGCAAATTGATGTGCATAATGTCGAAACCCATGTCGCCGGGACGGCAACGTCCCAACAAGGGATTGAGGTTCGCTCCGTCGTAGTAGAGCAGGCCTCCGCAACCATGTACCAATTCGGCAATTTGGGGTATCTCTTTCTCGAAAATACCCAATGTGTTGGGGTTGGTCATCATGATACCGGCTATCGTATCGTCGAGCAACGGTTCGAGTTTCGTGACATCTATCGTACCTTCGGGCGTGGAAGGAACTTCGACAATCTCCAATCCACACACTGCCGCACTGGCGGGGTTTGTACCGTGGGCACTGTCGGGGACGATTACTTTGGTGCGCTTCAAGTCTCCTCGCTTGATGTGGTATTGTCTCATCAACATTAGACCGGTCAATTCACCGTGGGCTCCGGCAAATGGATTTAGTGTAAATTCTGCCAGACCTGAAATCTCGGATAGAGCATGAGCCAATTCGTAATAAAGACGTAAAGCCCCTTGTATGGAATCCTCGGATTGTAATGGGTGCAATGCCGTGAACGATTCCATAGAAGCCATTTCCTCATTGATTTTAGGATTGTATTTCATCGTACAAGACCCCAATGGATAGAACCCGGTTTCAACTCCGAAATTTTTATTGGAGACGTTGGTATAATGACGCACGACATCGAGTTCGCTCGCTTCGGGGAGTTCGGCCTCCGTCCCTCTGCGCAAAGATTGCGGGAGGTCGGTTAAGGAATAGTTTCCGAAGTCGGATTGTTGCAGGGAATACCCTATGCGTCCCGGCTTTGAAATTTCAAAAATCAGCTTATCGTAGTATTTCATGACTTATCCCTCCTTTTCGATTAATGATACCAGATTGTCTATTTCTTCTCGGGTACGTTTTTCGGTCACGCAGAATAGGAGAGCATCGTCGGTTCCCTCGATAGGAATACCGGCCAAGAAGCCTTTTTCTTCGAGATGTTTCAAGAGTGTGTCCCGATTCAATGTCGTTTTTACAGCAAACTCTTTTAAGAACGGCTTGTCGAAACAGATCGAAAATTTACCCGTTTCCAGCAATTTGTCGCACAGGTAGTGCGCTCCCGCATAGGATTTCTCATTGACTTCTTTCATTCCTTGTTTTCCCATTAGAGCCATGTATATCGTTACATACAGAGCCATAAGGGATTGGTTGGAACAAATGTTGCTGTTCGCCTTTTGGCGACGAATATGTTGTTCCCTTGCCTGTAAGGTAAGTACAAACGCCCGTTTACCGTCCACATCGGTTGTGGCTCCGACGATACGTCCCGGTAATTTCCGCACTAAATCGCGGGTGGCTGCGAGATAACCGACATAAGGGCCTCCGAAATTCAAAGGCATCCCCAATGTCTGTCCGTCGCCGCAAGCGATGTCGGCTCCCCATTCGCCGGGCGTTTTCAGCACGGCCATAGCCGAGGGGTCGGCATAGAC
Source organism: Barnesiella sp. B2-R-119 (assembly GCF_023656675.1). Taxonomy (NCBI): domain Bacteria; kingdom Pseudomonadati; phylum Bacteroidota; class Bacteroidia; order Bacteroidales; family Barnesiellaceae; genus Barnesiella; species Barnesiella sp. B2-R-119. The sequence continues at coordinate 184,581 of NZ_JAMOKL010000002.1, read as the reverse complement.
GATAAACAACGCTTTGTGTGCATGAGCATTGTCGGCGAATCCGGAAAAGTCTTCGATGATTCCATAGCGGTTCGGGGTACTTGCAATAACACCGGCCACATCGTCGGCTTCGAGCAGTTTCTCCATGACGGCTTTGTCGGTGACGCCTTCTTTTTCGGGAATCATTTCCAGATTTACCCCGTGGAAACGGGCGTAGGTTTCGATAACCTCGATGACTCTGGGATTCAATGTTTGGGAAACAATGACTTTATTGCGTTTCTTGGCATGGGCAATCGACATGAGCATGGCTTCGGCCGCGGCCGAAGCTCCGTCGTACATGGAAGCATTGCAGCATTCCATACCGGTCAGCTCGCATATCATGCTTTGAAACTCGAATATGTATTGTAGTGTTCCCTGAGAAATTTCGGGCTGATAGGGTGTGTAGGCCGTGAGGTATTCCGAACGGGAGATGAGTTGGCTGATAACCGCAGGGGCATAATGATCGTAAGCGCCGCCTCCGGCGAAGGGAATGAGTTTTTTGTTCGTCTTTCCTAATTCCCGAAAGTAGTTTCTGACTTCATCTTCGGACATTGATTTTTTCAAATCATAATCTTTGTCGAAGCGAATGTTTTCGGGAATCTCGGCATAAAGCTCATCGAGAGACGATAATCCTATCTTCCCCAGCATTTCGGAAATATCGGCTTCGGTATGCGGGAAATATTTGTACATGATGTGTTCCTCCGTCGATTATTCGCAAATGGCTTTGTAGGCTTCGGCATTCATCAGATTGTCCAGTTCGGCCTTATCGTTGATTTTAACTTTGCAAATCCAGTTCCCGAAAGCATCTTCGTTCAATAATTCGGGCTTGTCTTCCAGTTTGTCGTTAATCTCCACGACGATACCGCTGATGGGCGATAACAGGTCGCTGGCGGCCTTTACGCTTTCGACTGCACCGAACTCTTCTCCTTGATTCAGTTCGTCGTCCACTTCGGGAAGATCGACGTAAACGACATTACCTAATTGATGTTGTGCATAATCCGTGATACCGATATATCCAAATTCGCCTTCTACTTTTAACCATTCGTGTGATTCGGAGTAATAAAGTCCGTCTAATACTGTACTCATAATTATTTGTTTTTAAGTTGTCAATAAATCATTTTTTATAATTTTTTTCGTAGAAGCGTTTCTTAACAACCGTTCCTTTGAAAAATTTTTTGCGAATGTGTATCTCCACTTCGGTCCCCAATGCGGCGTGCGCACTGTCGATGAGAGCCATACATACACTTTTCCCGGTAGAGATTGAATTGTAACCCGTGGTGACGTGTCCGATGACTTTTCCATCGGCATAAACTTCGTAGCCGCTACGCGGAATGGCTTTGTCTGCTAATTCGATACCTACGATTTTTCTTTTTATGCCTTCTGCTTTTTGCAAAATGATGGCCTCTTTGCCGATGAATTCTTCCTTGTCGAGTTTTACGAATATACCCAACCCGGCTTCGATGGGAGTAATGTCTTTTTCGAGCTCATGTCCATACAAGGGAAGACCTACTTCGAACCGCAGCGTGTCGCGGCAACCTAATCCACAGGGAAGAACTTGTTTGGAATCCACCAATATATCCCATACCCGATTGATGAAATCGTGGCTACCGTATAGTTCGAAGCCGTCTTCTCCCGTATATCCGGTGCGCGATACGATTATCGTTTCGTTCTCGTATTTCATTTCTTTGCAGGTATAGAAAAGCAGGTCTTTCACATCGAGGTTCAGAAGTTTTTCTATGCAGGCTTCGGCGTGAGGTCCTTGTACGGCAACTTCTCCGTAATAGTCCGACAAATTTTCTATTTTCAGATCATATCCGGTGCTATGTTCCACAATCCATTGGAAATCTTTTGCAATGTTCGATGCATTTACTACCAAGAAAAATCGCTCTTCTCCCATTTTGTAAACCAGCAAGTCGTCTACCGTTCCACCTTCGGGATACAGCATCATGCCGTAAAAGATTTTACCGATTTCGGCATTTCGAATATCGTTAGTGAAAATATGATTGATGTATCGCTCGCTATCGGGGCCTGTGATGAGAATTTCGCCCATGTGAGAAACGTCGAATATTCCGGCGGCATGGCGTACGGCATTATGCTCTTCGATGATTGTCGTATATTCGATGGGCATGTCGAATCCGCCGAATGGCATCATTTTGGCTCCCAAGTCGAGATGTTTTTGGTGCAGGCATGTTTTTAATATATCTTCCATAGTCAACAGGTTTTTTGTTATAGAATTTTTTAATTGTTATTGAATAATATATCGATGAAACTTTTTCTGCTCAGTTGGCGTATATAATTCTCGATGGGATTGTCATCGAGAATGCGGTTGACAGACTGAGGTGTGAAAGGAACGTTTTGAAATTTGTTCAAAAATTCGTCGATTTCTCCGACGAGAAAATAATCTCCTACTAAATTCATCGATTTGATGATTCCGTTTTTGATTTCCAATCGTATTTCTATTTCGCCGGCAGGGACGTAACCTTTCCGTATCCATGTGTAGCGGGGATTGTTTCCCAATATCCATTCGTCCCGGAGGTATTCCGTTTCTATTTTTTCAATGTGAACGATATCTTTTTGAGTCAGACATTCTTCGTGATCACAAAGTGACGAACGTATGAATCTCTTGAATTCTTCGATGTCGATGTCGAGATATTCTTTAAGGTTGGTTACTCTTTTTCTGACGGATTCGATTCCCTTAGTAATGAGTTTCTCGTTGTTGGGGGTAATGGATAGAACCAAATCTTCGAGGTTGGTATCGAAGAGCATAGTACCGTGGACGATACTTCTGCCCGACGTGCGATAGAAAGCGTTTCCCGATACTTTTTTACCATCGACGGTAATATCGTTTCTCCCTGAGGCGACAGCTTTTACTCCTAGTTTGTTGAGTGTGTGAGCGATTAATTGCAGGTAACGGTCGAATGTGAAACTGACATTGAAATCGTCGGTAATATACGAGAACATGATGTTGCTGAAATCGGCATAGACACAACCTCCTCCCGATTTACGACGGTAATATTCTATTCTGTGAGAGCGGACATAGTCGAAATTGATTTCGTTTTCCATCAATTGGTTTCTTCCGAAAATGACCGTGGGATTGACCTGCCACATGAAAAAGCAATCTTCACCGGGCCGATTATGGGCTATGTATTCCTCCATAGCCAAATAGAAAGACAGACGGCGTACGGCCTTATCCGGTAGGGCGATATATTTCATAGGTATCAGGTCTGCTGAAATTATACCTTACAAATTTATATATTCTTTTGTAATGGGAAATACATTGACCCGAAATTTTCTTGAATTTTATTTTCGAGACGAAGAATCCTTTTATCTTTGCATAAAAGCGAAAAGTAATAAATTAGAGGTAAAAATGAAAGAGGACTTGAAATATAAAGGCGTAGATTTTTCGGATATTGAATCGGATAGAGAGTTTTACGGGTGTACATTCGAAGAATGCAGTTTTGCACAGGCAAAACTGACAAACGTATTATTTTCTCGGTGTGAGTTTATTCGTTGTGATTTTAGTTTATGTAAAATTTACGGAGTTTCTTTTCAAGATGTGAGATTCGTGGGGTGTAAGATGTTGGGGGGCGATTTTACCGGGTGTAAGGGATTGCTCTCTTTGTTTGATTTTGAGAAATGTCTGTTGCAGTTTTTTCGTTTATCGGTATGAAGTTGAAGTCATGTAACTTTATCGATTGCAATTTGGAAGAAGCGGATTTTACCGAATGTAATCTTGCGGAGGCTAATTTCGATTGTGCCGTATTAAATAGAACCGTATTTTTTCATACGAATTTAGAACAAGCCGATTTCTCTACTGCGATCGGATATGAAATAGATCCCCGTCATAATTCATTGAGAAAAGCCCGATTCTCTCTGGCGGGAGTAATCGGGCTTTTACGACCTTTCAGTATAGTGTAGATTAATTTAGAAACTGTTTTAAATTTATTGAGAAATAATATTATCATTTTAAGCAGGTATGTTCCGGCCATATTGCGCCCCAGTCTCGCATCTTGAATCCCTTGATTTTTGTCAATAGCCCGCTATTGACTGCATATCTCGGACTCCAATCTGCTTCAACATAGGTCTCGATCTGTCTCGGAATAAATTTAAAACAGCTTCTTAGTAATTTTAGATATTCACTTGATTTACCGTGTGTCCTTCCAAATATTGCCGGATATTGTCGGTTGCAATCTTCATCAATCTTTCCCGAGCTTCGAAAGTGGCCCATGCGATGTGGGGAGTGATGAAACAATTACGGGCGTGTATAAGCGGATTGTCTTTTCGAGGAGGTTCTTGCGATAGGACATCTATCCCGGCCGCTTTAATTCGACCTTCGTTCAAAGCGTCGGCCAAATCCTGCTCGTTAACGAGAGGCCCCCGTCCTGTATTGATGACAATGGCCGATGGCTTCATAAGCCCGATGGTTCGGGCGTTTATCAGATTACGAGTCGTGTCGGTCAAAGGGCAATGCAGGGTGATTACATCGCTTTCGGCTAGTAAGGTCTCCAATGTTACGGGAGTGACATAGTCGGGCAGTTGGTCTTTCTTTTTCGATGTTTGGGCTAAAACATTCATTCCGAAAGCATGAGCGATTCTTGCGACTGTGCTGCCTATATTACCGAACCCGATGATACCGATATTTTTTCCTGCAATTTCGAATATGGGACTTTTCTGAAAAGTGAAATCTTTACAGTCCGCCCATTCTCCCGATTTCACACATTGTGAATGGACGGCAACGTCGCTGGCTATGTTGAGTAGATGAGCAAATACCATTTGAGCGACCGACTCGCTGCTGTAAGCCGGTATATTGGTGACTGCGATACCTCGATTCTTTGCCGCTTCTACATCGACGATATTATACCCGGTGGCTAATACACCGATGTAGCGTAAATGAGGTAGTTGCTCCAATGTGGTTGCGCTCAATGGAGTCTTGTTTGTGAGAACGATGTCGGCCAAAGCAGCCCGCGATACGATTTCGTCAACAGAGGTACGGTCATAAACGGTGAATTCACCCATTCTTTCGATACCCTCCCACGACAAATCTCCGGGATTCAAACCGTATCCGTCGAGCACGACAATGCGATGAGACTTGCGTTTCTCTTCGATGACGTTTTCTGTTGCGTTTTTCAACTCTTCCCACGATAGCTCGTCAGCTTTTACTTTGTATCCGTCGGTCACTTTCCACTCTCTCATAATCTCTTTTATTTAATGTCAATGGCATTTTTTACTTTTTCATCGGTCAATGCTATTTTCAGGACATCGGTAATATTTTTTACATAGTGGAATGTGAGTCCTTTCAAATAGGACTCTTTGATTTCCTCTATATCTTTTCGGTTTTCTTCGGAGAGTATGATCTCTCGTATTCCTGCACGTTTGGCCGCGAGGATTTTTTCTTTGATACCGCCTACGGGAAGGACTTTTCCCCGTAACGTGATTTCACCCGTCATAGCTAAATGGTCTTTCACTTTTCGTTGGGTAAAAGTCGAGGCCAGCGAAGTTACCATCGTAATACCGGCCGAGGGTCCGTCTTTGGGTATAGCACCCTCCGGCACATGGATATGTACGGCCCATTTATCGAAGATGTCTTCATCGATACCCAATAGCGAAGCATGCGATTTGATATATTGCAAGGCAATTACCGCCGACTCTTTCATTACATCGCCCAAGTTCCCGGTCAAGGTGAGCTTTTCTCCTTTCGACTTGCTCAGGCTCGACTCGACAAACAGAATCTCGCCTCCGACTGCTGTCCAGGCCAATCCCGTTACGACACCGGCATAGTCGTTGTTCTCATATTTGTCCCGGTTGTATTCCTGAGCGCCCAAATATTCGTGTAGATCGTCGATAGAAAGGGTGGGGTTATATTCTTTACCGGAGGCTTTCAGTCGAGCGACTTTTCGCATGATGCGGGCTATTTTTTTATCGAGTTCCCGAACGCCCGATTCGCGGGTATATTGGTCGACTATTGCAGCCATTACTTTTTTGGGAATAACGACATCACCTTCCTTTAATCCGTGATTTTCGAGTTGTTTCGGTACTAGATGTCGACGTCCTATCTCTACTTTCTCTTCGATAATATATCCACTGATGTCGATTAGTTCCATGCGGTCGAGCAGAGGTTGGGATATGGTATTTAAATTGTTGGCAGTAGCGATGAACAAAATTTTCGACAAATCGTAATCGATGTCTATATAGTTGTCGTGAAACGCATTATTCTGTTCTGGATCCAATACTTCGAGTAAGGCCGAAGCCGGATCGCCTTTGAAATCGTTTCCTATTTTGTCTATCTCGTCCAATACGAAAACGGGGTTCGAGCTTTTTGCTTTGATGAGCCCTTGTATGATACGTCCCGGCATTGCTCCTATGTAGGTACGGCGATGTCCTCTTATTTCGGCTTCGTCATGTAGGCCGCCTAATGAGATACGGATATATTTTCTGTTCAACGCTTCTGCGACAGATTTTCCCAACGAAGTTTTTCCTACGCCCGGAGGACCATACAGACAGATGATAGGTGATTTCATGTCACCTCTTAATTTCAGCACAGCCAAATGTTCGATGATACGTTCTTTGACTTTATCCAATCCGTAGTGATCTTTGTCTAATTGTTTTTGGACATGATTGAGGTTGAAATTATCTTGGGTATATTCGTTCCACGGAAGCTCTAACAACGTGTCCAAATAGGTATATTGTACAGAGAAGTCGGGCGATTGAGGGTGTAGTCTTTCGAGTTTTCTCATTTCTTTTTCGAAAATCTCGGCAGTTTTACTGTCCCATTTCTTTTTTTCGGCTCGTTCACGCAATTCCTGAATATCTTGGTCTTGCATGTTCCCACCCAATTCTTCCTGTATGGTGCGTATCTGTTGTTGCAGGAAGTGCTCTCTTTGTTGCTGATTCAAGTCTTCGCGCGTTTTGGACTGTATGTCGGCTTTGATTTGTAAGAGTTGAGCCTCTTGCGTCAGCATTTCATAGAGTTTGAACAAACGTTCTTTGATATTGCTGATGGTGAGCAATTCTTGCTTTTGGGTTGCAGATAACGGAATATTCGCACCTAAGAAATTGACCAAATAATGCGCACTATCTATATTCCGAATAGCAAATACCAATTCTTTGGCTTGTTCTCCGATATTTTTCAACAGTTCGAAAGTCAAGTCTTTCAAGGCGGAAACCAAAGCCTCGAATTCCTTGTCGTTGGCATCGGGTAAAATTTCATTTTCCAGCGATACATTGGCTCTCATATAAGGGAGCGTTTCGGTAATTTCGTCGATTCTAAACCGTTTCATTTTCCCTTGTAATATGACAGTCGTACTCTCGTCGGGCATTTCCAGAATCTTGATGATTTCACCGATAACTCCTACTTCGTATAAATCGTCTTTTCCCGGATCCTCTACGGCGGCATCTCGCTGACAAACCACACCGATAGGGGTGTGACTGTTTTGGGCATCTTTGATCAACTGTAAGGATTTGGTTCTTCCTACGTTGACAGGGATAGCCACTCCCGGGAATAATACCATATTGCGTAATGCAAGAATGGGCAATCCTTTTGTATTTAAAGTCTTACATTCCGAATCGTTTTGTCCTGATATTTCTGTAAACAGAGGCATAATCGATGGTGTATTTTCGTCGTTTTCGCAGATCATATAATTGTTCTTAGGTGTATGATTAAATATTGACATTTTGACAGGTTTAGGTTTGTCGTTTTTTCATTAAACCTATTTTTACCTATCGTTTTACTTTATTGTACAAGTCGCGTGCCAAAGTTAAGCAAATAGCATGGCATTGTCGAAATTATTATGTTTTTTTGTTTATTTTGCAGGGCAAATGAGTGATGGTATGGCAAATTCTTTTTTTAAGTTTAAACAGTTTACGATACATCAGGAGCGCTCGGCAATGAGAGTCAGTACCGATGGCGTATTATTGGGTGCTTGGAGCAGGGTGGAAAAATCGAATCGCATTTTGGATATCGGTACAGGAACAGGATTGATAGCGATTATGGCGGCTCAACGTTCTTTGGCTCGAATCGATGCAGTAGAATTGGACTTCGGTGCGGCCAGTGAAGCGGCGTTCAATGTCTCTCTTTCTCCGTGGAAGGATAGGATAACGGTATATTGTATGGATTTTTGTAGGTTTTACGATAAAACTACAAAGCCGGTGTATCATCATATTTTATCTAATCCTCCTTATTTCATAGATTCTTTGCTCCCTCCCGATGGCAAGAGAGAACAGGCTCGACATACGGGAACTCTTGATTATGAAGTTTTATTCGAGGGTGCGTCCTATTTATTGTTGCCCGATGGGAAGTTATCTTTGGTATCTCCGGCCGATTTACAAGAACATCTTATTTTTATTGCTTCGTTGTATGGATTCTATCCGGTGCGGTTTACTTATGTTTCGGGTATTTCGGGTAAAGCTCCTAAACGATTGTTGTCGGAGTGGAGTAGAGCTCGTAGACCATTGGAAGAAAATGCTTTTTCCATAGAGAAAAGAGGGGAGGGATACACTCTTGAATATATAATGCTTACTCGTGATTTTTATTTGAAGATGTAGTCACTGAAACAATTACGGTGTCCCATGTGTTGTATAGCAAAGATTGTATCATTTAAAATAAATAATTATGGATATTGCAACAATGCATTTTTGGGGAAAGACCAAATATTGGTGGGCTTTGATTATTACGGGTATATTGATGATCCCTTGCGGATTGTGGTTATGGTTTCAACCGGCATTGGGATACGAGGTGTTATCTCTGTTGTTAGGGTGGCTTTTGATTCTTTTTGGAATTGTTCAGCTCATTGTATCGGGCAATGTTAAACAAAAAGTTCGAGGATGGGGTTGGTGGCTTGCCGGTGGAATTATCGATATACTTATCGGGTTTATATTAGTCGGGAATTTATCTTTCAGCGAGGCTGTGCTTCCTTTCTTTTTTGCCTTTATTTTTATGTATAAAGGGATTGCGAATTTGTTTTCTGCATTGAATATGGTTTCTACCCATAGATATTGGTGGTTGTATTTGGTTAACGGGTTGTTATTGTTGATACTTGGATTGTTATTCTTCGCTTCACCTTTTACGGCTGCGTTTTCTATTATTTTTTTGTGTGCGGCTGCCTTTATTTATTGGGGTTTTTCTCTTATTTTCTTCGGTTATTCTTTGAGACCCGTGGAACAATAGGGGAAAAGGAATTATTCGGTAGGTTTCAAAGCGCTCTCCATAAGGGGGCGCTTTTTGTTTAAGGGAGTTAAAACCTTTTGTGAAGGCTCTTTATAAAGTGGAAAAGAGTATATTTGTAAAAATTATAGGAGTGGGATGCAGCATTTAGTCTGTTTTTAGACTCTTTTTAATAAAGGTCATTAAACTATTCTTGCAAAAGAGAGTCTAATAGATATAATTTCAATAGAGTAATTTAAGATTAAGGAGAGATGATTATGAAAACAAAAAAATTTGCCCTGTTGATTATATTGTCGATGTTGGTGACGGGTTTTGCCGGGGCAGGCTCGTATATAGTCGAAGATGATATTTATTATAATCCGAACGATAAAAATCCTGTTGTAGAAAAGAAAGAAAAAGAGGCCCAGAAAGAACTTCAAGAGAAAGCTGCGGTTAAAAAAACATTGATGGCAACGTCGGATAATCACTTTCGAGATGTCGATGAATATAATCGTCGTGGAGAATCTTCCGATATGACGCTTGAAGATATTGCGGCCAATCAGAAAGAAGATTATGTGGAATACAATGTGGTCGATGAAAATGGTGACGACGGATATTATTTGAATGGTTTTAACGGCTCCGACTCGGATTATGAATACGCTTTGCGCATTCGCCGTTTCCACAATCCAAAGTTTGTCGTTTCGGTAAGCGACCCATTCTATTCCGATATTTATTTTTTGGATAATAACGATTGGAATGTTTATATCTCGGATAATTATGCGTGGGTAACCCCGACATGGACAAATCCGTGGTATTGGAATTATACATGGGCTCCATATTCTTATACCAGCTGGTCTTGGCGTTGGAGTTTGGGTCCGTGGGGATTCTCGTTCGGATATGATCCTTTTTACAGTTGGGGCGGTTGTTGGGGCTGGAATTCATGGTATCGTCCTCCTTTCTACCACCATCACCATCATCATTATTATGATCGTCCTTACTATGGTTGGAACAGACCGTATCGTCCTCAGTACACTCCCAACGGCCGCACTCCTAACCGCTATGGCGGTAGTGCGATATCTTCCGGGAACTCTGCTGCATCGAGCAGGCGGCGTGCGACTGTCGGCACAGGGACTTCGGGAAATACGACCGGTCGTCGTACGGTTGGAAATGTAACTTCTACATCGGGCGGACGTGGTTCACAATCGGTAAACGGAGTACGTACAAATCGAGGCACTGTAATAAGCAATAGTTCCAATTCGAATGGCAACCGGGGGTATAGTTTCGGGGAGGCAAATTCTTCCAGAAGGGGGAATTCCTCATTTTCAGGAACGGTTTCTAACCCGTCGAGTAGTCAAAGTAGAAGACAGACGACCATCAATAATAATACAAACTCTTCGAGAAGAAATTATAATAGTATAGGAAATGGTGGACGAGGTAGTTCCTCGTATAATCGCAGTACACCTTCTTCCAATCGAAATTCGGGTTACTCGAATAGTTCTTCGTCGAGTCGTCGTTCCTCCGGTAGTTATTCTGCTCCGTCTCACTCTTCTTCGTCGAGAGGAAGTGGAACGTCTTCCCGGGGAAGTAGCAGTAGCGGACGTGGTGGACGCAGATAAATAGGGTTGAATTTTCAAAATGAGACATATGAAGAATGTGAGATATGGTTTGGCATTGGCTGCTCTATGTAGCAGCTCAATGCTTTTCAGTCAGGGAGTTGTTGATGCTTTGAAATATTCTCAACAAGACATACGGGGAACGGCTCGTTATATGGGTATGGCGGGCGCTTTTGGCGCATTAGGAGGGGATATTACGACATTGAGCCAGAATCCGGCAGGTATAGGAGTTTATCGCAATTCCGATATAGCTGCAACGATAGACCTTTCCAATCAAGTAAGTTCGGTGAATACGGCTGGAAATAGAATGTCCGATAGCAAGTTTAATGTTTCATGTAATAATTTTGGCTTTGTATGGACTGTCCGCTTTAATCAGGAAGCCTTGAAAAATTTGAATTTCGGTTTTGCCTATAATAAGCAAAAATCGTTTGACCGCTCCTATAAAGCCGGCTATTCGGGGATAACCGGAGCCAGTTCGCTTTCGGGGTATATAGCCCATTTGTCCGAAGGTTATTCTGTTGCGGATTTAGCTTATCCAGACAATAGTGGGAGTAGCTATGACCCGTATAACAATAATCCGTGGTTGAATGTATTGGGATATCAGTCCTATTTGATAAAACCAAAAAGTACGACAGGAGATTCATGGAATAGTATAGTAGGAAACGGTACGAATACAGCGGGAGATCTTTATGTTCGGGAGAAAGGTTCGATCGATGAATACAACTTTAATGTCGGAGGAAATATCTATAACGTATTTTATTGGGGGGTAGGAATTGCCGTTACCGACTTTTCTTATGATATTCAAAGCGGGTATGGTGAAAACTTTACGGGAGGATATATCTCATCGGGTAGCCCGAATGTGGACGGCTGGTACTTGATGAGAAATGCATTACATACGAACGGATCGGGGATAAAAGTCAATTTGGGTGTCATTATGAGAGCCACCGATAATTTCCGTTTGGGCTTTGCTTTCCATACTCCTAATTATTATAAAATGACCGATTCGTATGTGGCATCGGTGAAATATGATTTTAATGAATCGGGGACACGTTATGACGATTTGGCCGAAACACCGAGTGGAAGTTATGATTATGAATTTCAATCTCCGTGGCGTATGATAGCCAGTGCTGCTTATGTTTTTGGACAAAGTGGAATTTTAAGTTTTGATTATGAGTATACATCGAGTAACAATATGTCGTTCGACGATCCCTATTCGGTCGATGCTTTTTATAAAACTAATCAGGAAATTACGGAGATGGTTTCTCCTATGCATACATTTAAAATCGGAGGCGAATTTCGTATTACACCCCAAATCAGTGCCCGTTTAGGATATGCTTATCAGACTTCCCCTGTGAAATCGGAATACAGGTCGGGACGCGAAATTCCTACGGCCGGAACGCTTACGATGTTTACCTTAGATAGAGAGACCAATTATTTTACGGTAGGGTTGGGATACCGCTTTTCGAATGTTTATGTAGATATGGCTTATATGCATCGCTACCGTCGTAGCGAACTTTTCCCGTTCTCTCCGTTGCCGGCTGCTGTGGATAATCCTTATAATCCAGATCAGACAGAGCCGTCGTTGGCCATTTCGCCTCAGATATCTTCGTTGACGGACCATAATAATTCTTTTGTTTTGACTTTGGGTGTAAAGTTCTAAGACAGAACGGAAATATATTTTGAAAGAGCGACTTAAAATCTAAGTTGCTCTTTTGTTTTTTATTGAAAAGAAATGTATATCTTTGAAAAGATATGGAAAAATTCCATGACAAGATGGAAGAAAATTTTGTGATAGATACAGGGAATAAAGAATTTCAAGACGCTTTGAGCTTGATTCAATATACATCTCAGTCAGTTTTTTTGACAGGGAAAGCGGGTACGGGCAAATCTACTTTTTTGAAATATGTGTGCGAGCATACCAAAAAGAAATATGTAGTTCTGGCCCCGACAGGAGTGTCGGCGATTAATGTGGGTGGTAGTACGATTCATTCTTTTTTTAAGATGCCGTTTCGGCCCATGTTGCCCGACGATCCCGATTTGAGTTTGGCGGGAGGAAGAATATATGAATTATTAAAATACAATAAGAAGCAGCGACAGTTGCTGCGTGAAGTGGAATTGATTATTATCGATGAAATATCGATGGTACGGGCCGATATGATTGATTTTATCGATCGTGTGTTACGGGTTTATTCGGGTAATATGAGGTTTCCTTTCGGTGGCAAGCAGTTATTGTTAGTAGGCGATGTATATCAATTGGAGCCGGTTGTGACTTCCGATATGCGAGATATTCTTAGTCGGTTTTATTCTAATTTCTATTTTTTTTCGGCACGGGTTTTTAGAGAAATGTCGTTGGTCCCTATCGAGTTGCAAAAAGTGTACCGACAGCAAGATGAGCGTTTCGTAGAAGTATTGGATAAAATAAGAAACAATACTGCGACGAGAGAAGAACTCGATTTGTTGAATAGCCGTTATCTCCCGCAATATGAACCTGAGAAAGATAATTTCTCGATTACATTGGCGACTCGTAGGGATCAGGTGGACTATATCAATGAAAACCGACTATCTGGATTGCCGGGGAAAGAATATACATTTACGGGGACGATAAAAGGTGATTTCCCTGAGGGGAGTTTGCCTACTTCGTTGGAACTGGTCGTAAAGACCGGAGCCCAAGTGATTTTTATAAAGAATGACCCGGAACGCAGGTGGGTGAACGGGACGATAGGAATGATTTCGGATATAACGCCCGATGAGAAAATCGAGGTGGTGCTTGAATCGGGTGAGATGTATGAGTTGGAGCGTTGTGTTTGGGAGAATATCAAATATACCTACAATGAAAAAGAAAAGACTATCGAGGAAAGTGTATTGGGCACTTTTTTACAATTTCCCATTCGTTTGGCTTGGGCTATTACCGTGCATAAGAGTCAGGGATTGACGTTTAATCGCGTGATTGTCGATTTTACGGGAGGGGCTTTTGCCGGGGGACAGACGTATGTGGCTTTGAGTCGATGCCGCTCTTTGGAAGGTATTGTGTTGAAACGGCAGATCACGCATCGGGATATATTCGTAAATCCCGATATCGCACGGTTCAGCAAAGGTTTCAACGATTCTGTTTTGATAGAACAGTCATTGAAGCTCGCACAAGCCGATCGTCTGTATGTCGAGGCTGTGAATGCTTTCGACGAAGGCGATTTTGACAAGATGTTACAAAGTTTTTTCAAGGCTATCCATACGAGATATGATATTGAGAAACCCGTAATTCAGAGGTATATTCGTAAAAAATTGAACGTTATCAATCAGTTGCGTGTTAAAAATCGGGAGCTTCAACAGGCGTTTTCCGATAAGAATACCGTATTGCGTAAATATGCACATGAATATTACCTATTAGGGAACGAGTGTATAACTAAGGCAAAGGATGTGCGGGCGGCTTTGGCCAATTTTGACAAAGCATTGTCTCTCGATCCTACGTTGATCGATGCATGGGTAAGGAAAGGAATTACGCTCGAAGATCAAGGCGATGAACATGGAGCTATGGCGTGTTACAATGAAGCTGTAAGGTTGAGCCCGTTGAGTTTTAAAGCTCTATATAATCGGGGTAAATTACGCTATAAACAAGGCGATTATGAAACGGCATTATCCGATTTTGCAAAAGCCGTTAAACAAAAACCGTTACATGCTACGGCGCACGATCGACTCGGAGATACTTTTATCAAGCTGGAAATGCCCGATATGGCCGCTCGTCATTGGGCTATTGCAGAAGAGTTGAGGGAGAAAAAACAACAGAACAACAAATAAATAATAACTATGATGAACAAAGGTCTGAAAAAAGGATTGAAGATTACCGGAGTAACCGTGGCGGTTATCTTGGTATTCATGCTTGTCTTGCCATTTATGTTTAAAGACAAAGTGATAACTATTGTGAAAAAAGAGGCCAATGAGATGTTGAATGCCAAGCTCGATTTTGAATCGCTCGATATCAGTCTCTTTTCGCATTTCCCGAGTGCGTCTATCGAATTGAATGGTTTGACACTTTCGGGTATAGATGATTTTGAAAACGACACGTTGGTTTCTGCTGAATCCATCGATGTGGCTGTAAATGTAATGAGCCTGTTTAGTGACAAAGGTTTCGATGTGAATTACGTCGTTTTGGACAAGCCGTCGATAAAAGCGGTGAAGTTGGCCGATGGACGGGTGAATTGGGATATTATGAAACCGGATACGGCCGATGTGGAAGAAGAAAAAACGGTCGAAGTAGAGGGCGAATCTTCTTTCCGTCTGAAATTGAAAAATTTTAAGATAGCCGATGCTACGATCGTTTATGTGGACGATTCCACGCATATGCAATTCTATACCGATAAACTGAATTTGAAGCTATCGGGCGATATGAGTGCCGATATGACCGATATAGACAGTAAATTGTCCTGTAAAGATATTTACTTCGCGATGGGCGGTATCTCTTATTTGAAACAGGCTGAGGCCGGAGCGAAGTTAACGGTATCGGCCGACTTGAAGAATAATAAATTTATTTTGAAAGAAAACACGTTGAGCTTGAATGCCATTGTCCTGAATCTCGATGGTTGGGTAGCGCTCCTCGACGATGGGGCTATGGATATGGACTTAAAGATAAACACTTCTGAGATAAACTTTAAAGAGATACTTTCTTTGATACCGGCTATATATCAGAATAATTTCGATAAATTGCGCACGACAGGCAATATGTCGCTTACGGCTTTTGCAAAAGGGCGAATGGCCGGTGAGAGTATGCCCCAGTTCGGGCTAACGCTCGGTGTGAAAGATGCTACACTTAACTATGAAGGAATGCCGGCTTCGGTCGATGGAATCAATATAGGTGCTTCGGTGAGCAATCCGGGCGGAAGTCTGGATAAAACAATTATCGATTTATCGGAATTTCGTCTCTCTATGGCAGGCAATCCTTTCAAGGCCGCGCTGTATGCCTCTACACCTATATCGGATTTGAATTTCAAGGCTACTGCCGACGGTACGGTTCATTTGGGGAAAATCAAGGATATTTATCCTTTGGGCGATTCTATAACCCTGAGTGGTATCGTTACCGCCGATTTGCAATTTGCAGGCCGTATGTCCGATATTGAAAAAGAAAATTATCAGAATATAAGGGGAGAGGGAACACTGACTGTCGCCGACATGGATTTAACGATGAAAGGTTTGCCTGCCGTCGCAGTGAAAAAGGCGCAGGCTTCGGTTTCGGCCAAAGCCATGTCGTTGTCTCAGCTCGATGTTAAGGTCGGAAAGAGCGATATTCAAGCCCATGGTTCTTTATCCAATTATCTGGCGTACGTTTTGAAAAATGAGACTATAAAAGGCTCTTTGACGGTGACTTCGTCGCTGCTTGACCTGAACGAATTGATGAGTGACTCGGAAACTTCGGGGGAAGAGACCGTCGAAGCCGATACAACGACTCTTTCTGTGATAGAAGTTCCTAAGAATATCGATATGACTTTAAGTGCCGACTTCAAGAAAATCCTTTTCCAAAAGATGGAACTCGATAATGTGACGGGTAAACTTATCGTTGCTGACGGTGCTGTACGAATGACTCCGTTGAGCTTGAACGCATTCGGTGGAGCAATGGTGGCGAATGGTATTTATAGTACGGCCGAGAGCGTTGTTCGTCCTATGGTTAATTTTGACCTCGATATACAAAAAGCCTCTTTTGAAAAAACGTTCGAGCAATTGGACATGATTCAGAAGATTGTCCCCATTTTTGCTAAAACCGGTGGAACATATTCCGTTAAGGTCGACCTGAAATCTGCTCTGGATAGTCAGATGTCACCCGATTTAAGTTCTTTGACAGCCGATGGTGTCATTCAATCCAACGATATTCAATTACAAAATATCGAAGTATTCAGCCAGTTGGCAACGCTGTTGAAAAATGATAAATTGAAGAATATCGAAGCGAAAGATTTGAAAATCTCTTTTACCATTAAGGACGGTAAAGTAAAGACTTCGCCTTTTGATATGAAGCTGGGTAATATTACAATGAATCTTTCTGGTGTTACAGGCCTTGATCAGACGATTGATTATCGAGCTAAAATCAATATTCCGGGGGCCGGGGCTTTAAGTAATGTTTCGGCGACGATAGGAGGAACGTTCTCCAAGCCATCTATTAAGTTGAATACCGATGAGGTTGTTAAGAATGCCGTGACGAATGTGATTGCTTCGGAAGTTTTGGGAGTGGATTCCGAAGATATAGAAGCTCAAAAAGCCGCTATTCGTAAGCAGGCCGAAGAGGCGGGAAATAAATTGATCGCTACGGCGAAATCGGAGAGCGAGAAGCTCATTTCCAAAGCATCGAATCCTTTGGCGAAAGTCGCAGCTCAGGCAGCCGGTAAGAAATTGGTGGAAGAAGCAGAGAAACAAGCTCAGAAGTTAAAGAACGAGGCCGAGAAATTGATAGAGAAACAATATGGTGGGTCGGAATAAGAAAATTCCGATTGAAAGAAAAAGGGAGACGAGATTCGATTTCGTCTCCCCTTTTTGTGGAAAGAAGAGGAGAAGCCTTTTGTAAACTCGAAATATTGTTCCAAAGTGCGGGAACATTATCCGATAACTCCCATCAGATATGCTCTTACAAGTTTATTGATTATCTTGGTCGCCGATAAAAGAAAAGAAGGTGAAAATAGGTATAAATTTTTGTTGCGTATTGGCGATTCTTAGTGCTGATGCGCTATCATTGAACGCAAATGTGACTGTGCCCGATTCGGTAGCGGTGCCGGGTGTTGAACAAATGGATACTTTGGTGGTAGAGAGCAATGGAGAACCTGAAATCAATTCTTTGTTCCAGTTAGGTAGCAATGTCCCGACGCATTTAAATGTGGCTGCACCGGCAAAAAAACGTCCGTGGTTGGCTGGTGCAGAGGTAGTGGCGGAAGATCTTTTGTTTCATGTGCTTACCCGATATCTTATTAAAGAGGACTATGCTCAAATTTCATGGTCATCGATAAAAAACAATTTTAAGACCGGCTTGTTGTGGGATAACGACAAGTTCGAGACTAATCTTTTTTCACACCCATATCAAGGTAATCTTTATTACAGCAGTGCCCGTTCCAACGGATTGAATTTTTGGGAATCTGCACCTTATGCTCTCTTGGGAAGTTCTATTTGGGAATGGTTTATGGAGACACAACCGGCCTCGATCAACGATATAATGTCTACAACCTTTGGCGGAATGGCCTTAGGGGAAACAACCTATCGTCTGTCTTCGTTGGTCTTGAACGGACAGGCTAGGGGGTGGGAGAGGGCATCCCATGAGTTAGTCGCCGCGTTTTTAAATCCGGTACGGGCAGTCAATCGTTTGATGACAGGGGAAGCGTGGCGTATAGGTCCTCGGTATGTGGATAAAGAAGCGACTATCCCGTTTCATTTTCGATTTGAGGCCGGGTATCGTATGCTCGATAACATTAGGGAAGGCAAGAACAAAAGTATACATGTCGGGTGTATGGATTTCTCGTTGATTTATAACGACCCGTTCGAAATTGAAGGGAATGTTCCGTTCGAACATTTTACAGCTCGAATGTTGTTCAATATGTTCGCCCATCAACCCATTATCGGGGACGTAAATATTTGCGCTTCTATATGGGGCCGGGAACATGATTATAAAAATGGGAATGAATTGTTTGCCGGTATATTCCAGAATTATAGCTATTACAATAGCGGAAGAATGGATAATGAGTCGAACGAAGTGCCGTTTCGCATTTCCGAGACTGTATCCTATGGCCCCGGTGTTTTATATCGCATGAAACTGCATGAAAATAACACTTTGGCCTTGAACGGATTTGTTTCGGGAGTGGCTCTTGGCGGTGCTTTGTGCGATTATTATCAATTTCACGACCGTGATTACAATATGGGAAGCGGATATAGTATCCGCCTCAACGGCTTGTTTACTTTACAGCGCCGGTTCGGCATTTATTTGGGATTTGAGAATTACCATATTTTCACGTGGAAGGGGTATGAGCATAAGGACTATGAAAATATGAATCCTCATTATCTCGATGCACAAGGCGCTGTCGGAGACGCTCGTTTGCAGATGATGAATCTACGTGGTTCGTTTGCTATTAGTCCAAAGGTGGGTATCTCTGCCGAAACAGCTTGGTGTCGGCGAAAATCACATTATAAATATTTCCCCGATGTCCTGTCCGACACATTTGAATTTCGGCTTATGTTTTCATATCATATTTGAGATATTTACTAAATTTATACATAGTAAAATATGAATATGAAAACACATATTTTTCTTGTTTTTATGCGTTATGCCGAGTTTTTATATCCCATATTGCAAAAACACATGGGGCAATAAATCGTCTGTTTATTAGATTTATTCCGATCGTCGCTGTGTATTGGGGAAAACGATAGGTGTATATTTTGTACTATTCTGTATAATATTATATATTTGTTGTGTAAAATATACCAATAGTATGGTGAAAGATATAATTTCACTCGTTCGGCCTCAACAGTGGCTTAAAAATGTATTTATTTTTCTTCCGATATTTTTTAGCCGGAAGTTGGGTGACGGGGCTTGTTTGAGCTCCGCATTGATTGCTTTTGTTATTTACTGTTTGGTCGCTGGGTCTATATATTGTTTGAATGATATTTGCGATAGAGAATCCGATCGCTTGCATCCGACTAAGTGCCGGCGACCTATCGCTTCGGGTATAGTATCGGTGGGAGCCGGATATGGTATAATGGCTCTGTTGTTGGTCTTGGCAATCGCTTTGACATTTGTTTATGATTCAACCGTACGGCACGTGTTGCTGATAAATGTCGGTATTTATTTTATTTTGAATATAGCCTATTGTTTTTGGTTGAAACATATTGCGTTGGTCGATGTTTTTGTGATATCGATAGGCTTTGTGTTAAGGGTTCTTGCGGGTGGAGTCGTTACGGGGATATGGATTTCGCCGTGGATTATCTTGATGACGTTTCTGTTGGCTCTGTTTTTGTCGTTTGCCAAAAGGCGGGACGACGTACTCATTTATGAGCGGACCGGAGATAAGATGAGGCTTAATATAGCCCGTTATAATTTGGAGTTTATCAATATGGCGATAACTCTTGTCGGGGTTATCGTGGTCGTTTGTTACATTATGTATACTGTATCACCGGAGGTGATCGAAAGAATGGGGACCTCCAATCTCTATCTGACTACGATATGGGTTTTGGCTGGAATCTTACGTTATTTGCAGTTGACAGTGGTAGATAAGAATAGCGGCAGTCCTACAAAGATATTGATACACGACCGGTTTATCCATGTTTGTATCGTGGGCTGGGTTCTGTCTTTCGGGGTTCTGATTTATTTTTGAGGAATATGAGAATTGCTGTTTTCGATTTTGATGGAACGGTTACTACCAAAGATACACTTTTGGAATTTATCAAATTTGTGAGAGGACCTGTTTCGTTCTATGCGGGTTTTCTTAGGTATGCTCCGCAACTTTTGGCGTATAAATTAGGGCTTTATCCGAATTGGAAGGTGAAACAACAAATATTTTCTCATTTTTTCAAAGGAATGAGGTTGGAGGATTTCAATCGGTTGTGCGAGGAATTTTTTCAAAAGGAAGGAAAGGCTCTTGTTCGGCAAAGTGCAAGGATTGCTATATGGGAACAATTGCAGAAATGCAATAGGGTTTTTATTGTAAGTGCAAGTATTTATAATTGGATCAAACCTTTTGCTTCCGATTTAGGTATCCGGGACATATTATCTACCGAGATCGAAGTGGACGGTGAAGGTTGTCTGACCGGTTTCTTTTCGAATAAAAAT
Source organism: Barnesiella sp. B2-R-119 (assembly GCF_023656675.1). Classification (NCBI taxonomy): domain Bacteria; kingdom Pseudomonadati; phylum Bacteroidota; class Bacteroidia; order Bacteroidales; family Barnesiellaceae; genus Barnesiella; species Barnesiella sp. B2-R-119. The sequence continues at coordinate 164,027 of NZ_JAMOKL010000002.1, read as the reverse complement.
TGTTATGGACAGGAGAAGGTTGTGAGGCTGCTGGAACAGATTCCCGATTTAGAAAATAATTACTTGATCGTATATGGCGACAGTAAAGGGGATTCGCAGCTATTGAAATATGCCAACGAATCCCATTACCGTGCCCTGTGATCAATTCCTCTTTGGGGAATAGCGGTCTTATACTGTAATCAATTCGTATTGCATAACTCCTAATCCGATCTTTTGTGCATGTTCGAGTCCGGCTTGCCAATTGGTATCGGGGTGCATCAGATGGAATTTATCGGCGCCTTCGAGATGTTCGTGCGGGTGTTTCTCAGTCAGACAACTGCCATTGATTGCCGGTGCTGCGATGACCATATCGGCGCAAGCCTTGTCCAAAGCGACCGGGTCGAATGATGCGAGTATTCCCAAATCGGGGATAATGGCGGCATCGTTGTGATTCCAACAGTCGCATTCAGGTGAAACATTCATAATGAAACTGATATGGAAATGAGGCTTGTCCTTCAATATGGCTTGGGTATATTCGGCTATTTTATAGTTCAAACGTTCAGACGTATCGCATTCTCCCATTACGGCTGCATCGTGTTGGCATAAAGCGACACATTGCCCGCAACCGACACATTTGGTATAATCTATTTCGGCTTTATGGTTTTGGTTCAAGTGTATGGCATCGTGGGCGCAATGCTTGACACAGATGTTACAGCCTTTACAGTTCTCTGTTTCGATTTTGGGTTGAGAATTACAGTGCAATTCTAGTTTACCGCCTACGCTTGCTCCTCCCATTCCTAAGTTTTTTAAAGCACCGCCGAACCCGGCTTGCTCATGACCTTTGAAGTGAGTCATTGAGATAACTATATCGGCATCGGCTAATGCCGATCCAATTTTCGGAGCCTTGCAGTACTCCCCATTTAAAGGTATTTCACGGTACTCTGTCCCTTTCAAACCGTCGGCGATAATGACTTGGCATTGTGCTGAAATGGGGTTATATCCATTTTCCATGGCGCTTTGTAAATGGTCTACCGCATTGGCACGTCGGCCGGAGTAGAGCGTGTTGCAGTCGGTAAGAAAGGGTTTTGCTCCCCAAGAGCGGAGTAGGGTTGCCAGTCGAGCTGCATAGTTCGGACGGAGATATGCTAAATTCCCCGGTTCTCCGAAGTGTATTTTTATAGCTACGAATTGGTCTTTGAAATCGATACTTTCGATTCCGGCCCGTTTGATTAAACGCTCCATCTTGTCGAGTAGATTGCTCGAAGGAGTCGTGTGCAGATTGGTAAAGAATACTTTGGATTTATCCATAGGAATTTGTTTTAAGTTAGTGGTAGAAAATGTAAAATCTATCGTTAAAACGGTGATGTTCGATTTTCCCGGTAGACTGTTCGTTTCTTACATTTATTGCAAAAATAAGGAAAAATCATGATTGTATTATTATCTTTTATTTTATTTGATATGAATAAAATTAATTATATAATAAATAAAATTGAAGTTTATTTGTCGTTTTATCATGATTGTATTATTTTTGTGTCATAAGAAGTAAATGAAAATATATATGAAACAATTAAGATTAATCATTTTATTCTCTATTTTGTCTTTGTCGGTAACTGTGAGGGCTATGGAGGAACAATCGGTGTCATTGGATACACCTACGGGAAAAATTAACGGTAAAATAGGATTACCGGATGCAGAAAAGCCACCGATAGTTTTGCTGATAGCCGGTTCGGGGCCTACCGACATGGACGGAAATACGAATTCCAGCGGATTTTCTATGAAGAATAATTCATTGAAATTGTTGGCGGAGGGGTTGGCTCAGCGAGGTATTGCGACTCTCCGTTTCGACAAAAGGGGAATTGCTTCGAGTTCTGCGGCTGCTAAAAAAGAGAGTGACCTTAGGTTCGAAGATTATGTGGCAGATGCTCAGGGCTGGATAGATCGGCTGAGCGATGATAGTCGTTTTTCCGATGTATTTGTTTTGGGGCATAGTGAGGGTTCTTTGATTGGTATGTTGGCGAGTGTCGATAATCCGAAGGTAAAAGGTTTTATTTCGTTGGCAGGAGCCGGTCGGCCGGCTTATGATATAATAGAAGAGCAACTGTCGGGGCAACCGGCAGAGATCCAGTATTTGGTAAAATCGATCAACGATTCGCTGAAAGCTGGAAAGGAAGTATCCAATATTCCTATGGGATTGATGACTTTATTCCGTCCATCTGTTCAACCTTATCTTATATCGTGGTATCGGTATAATCCACAAGAGGTGATTGCGAAATTGAGACAGCCGGTATTGATTTTACAAGGCGATAAAGATGTACAGGTGTCGGAGGAGGATGCCAAACTGTTGAAACAATCTTTACCGAAGGCACAATTCCAGATTTTGAAAGATATGAATCATGTGTTGAAAATGTGTGAGTCGGTCGATATGCAAGTTCAGCAGGCTACTTATGCTAATCCCGATTTACCCGTTCAAGAGGATTTATTGATAACGATTGAAAAATTTGTGAAACGATGACGACAAGTGTGACTAGAAAGAAATTGCCCTTGCGGTGTCCTGCATGCGATGCTCCGCTTAGAGTATCAAAAATGATTTGCGGTCGTTGTGCGACAGAGGTGTCGGGAGAATTTGAACTACCGGTTTTGACCAGCTTGAATGAAGAAGAGCAACGATTTATGCTTGAATTTGTAAAAGCGAGCGGCAGTTTGAAGGATATGGCGAAAAAGATGGGGGTAAGTTATCCTACTGTGCGCAATTATTTAGATGATTTAATAGAGAAACTCAATAACATGGAAGAAAATGAAAGATAGTTGGAAATTTATATCGAATCCTTTTTATAAAGTAGCTGGTTATAAGGCTGCCGGGTGGGGGATATTGGGCATAGTTATAACGACAGCGATCGCTTATGGGGCAGATGTGCATTTTCATGGATTGCTTCATTATGGTGGAGCTCCTCATAGTGAGTGGTGGTGTTTTGTCGTGGAGCATTTGGTGATTTGGTTGATACCTTCGTTATTGGTTTATATATTGAGCCTGTTTTGCAGTCGTTCCCATGTTCGTCCGATAGACGTTCTAGGAACAGTTGCTTTTTCCCAGCTGCCTTTTGTTTTGTTGGCTTTGTGCATGGCTTTCCCACCGGTACGGCATTTCATGTCCATACAGTCGTTACAGGCCATAGAGGATGCGCTATCCGATAAAATGTTTCTTTTTTCGGCTATTTGGATAGGGGCTTTGAGTCTTTTGATTGCGATCTGGGTTTTGTATTGGATATTTCGAGCTATTTCGGTTTCTTGTAATTTAAGGGGGCGTAATTTGTGGATTGTGTTTATTGTAGGAGCTTTCGGCGGAGATATTCTTTGCCGTTATTTAATAGGGCTGTGTTATTAAGAAGCTGTTTTAAATTTATAGAGAAATAATATTATCATTGCAGGCAGGTATGTTCCGGCCATATTGAGCCCCTGTCTCGCATCTTGAATCTCTTGATTTTTGTCAATAGCCCGCTATTGACTGCATATCTCGAACTCCAATCTGCTTCAACATAGGTCTCAATCTGTCTTGGAATAAATTTAAAAACAGCTTCTAATAATTTGAAAGGGGGCAATGATTTTATTTGCCCCCTTTCAATATCGGTTTGCGGATAAGGTTTATAACCCTGCGTCTTTTGTCAACTCTTGAAGATGGGTTATTGAAATATCTCCTAATAGACGTATAACAGTAAATTCTCCACAGTCGCCGTCATCGACCAGCATGATTAATTCTTTGATCTTTTTGTCTGTTTTGGGTTGCACGTAAAAAGCTACGGTCTCGCCGTCGTCTTTTACTTTCATCAGTTCTTCGTATGGAGCTTTTTGAAATACGATACTTTCTTTTCGCATTTGAGGAATCAGAGCTTCATTGTCCTCGCAAGTTAAGATTTGAATTCGGTCTAACTCGTTGATAACAGCTTTTAGATTTAATCCTTCTGCGTCGATTTGTCCTTCGGGCATCATATTCAGCAATGCCTTCGATATGTTGACGTATGTCACTCCTTTTTGATTAGCGAATTTTTCTATGAAGTTGTTTTCGGCAGTAGCTGAAAGAATACCGAATACAGCTAATAATAGAATATAAATTGTCCGTTTCATAATTATTTGTATTTTAGATGTTTATTGACTATTCGATTGGTCTCGATAATTTCTTTTTGGGCTTGTTGCCATTGGTTCGTCCCCTTATTTAATTTCTGGGAAACGAGAATTAAAGCTCGTTGAGCCTCGGCACAGGCATATATTTCTTGATCGCTGAGTCGTTTGGAAGATGGTTGCCGGTACACGTATAATCCGGTGGAAATCGCTAATATAATACCGGCAGCAATACCGCTTATCCATTTCCAATTTCGGGAAAAAAGAATCTGCCTCTTTTTATCGGGCAACCGATCTATGTATGACGATAATTTTTCTTCCAGATGATCGGGAATATGTACCGAACGATCGGGTATAAGAGATAAAATGATGCGCTTCTCTTGAATAAAATCCTCTGGAACTTCGTGGGTTGCGAGATAGTCTCTCAATCCTTGTTCTTCGGTATCCGATAGCTCTCCTTTGAAGAACATGTCTATTTGTTGTCGTATTTCTTGTTCATTCATAATCTTTGTATGAATAGTTCTTTAATCGTTTTTCTGGCCCGGGAGAGAAGTACCCGTATATTGGCGTTACTCAAACCGGTTTCGGTTTCTATCTCGTCAGTGCTTTTGTCTTCGAAATGCCTTAAAAGTAGAATTTTACGTTGTTGTTTGGGAAGTTTATTTATGATGTTCAACAGAACCTTCATGTCTTCTTTTATTTCATAGGCCGTATCGGGTTGTGGAGCAGGCTCTGTCTTTTGAACTAATACAGAATCGTTGTCCGTCTCGATTTGTGGCGCTCTTAGTGTGTCGAGGCATAAATGTTTTATCGTTGTGATGGCATAAGCCTCGTTGTTTTCTATGTTTTCAAGACTTTCCCGTTTCTCCCATAGTTTCAGATAAGTATTTTGTACCATATCTTCTGCATCGTGTTCATTTCCAAGATATCGAAAAGCGATGTAATACATTTTCTTATGACAGGGTAGAAATCTCGCTTTGAACTCTTGATGAGTCATATCTAGTTCGTTTTAGATTTTTCGAGCATGTCGGATTTTAAGTTCCCTTTGCAACGTACAACGTTAATTTCGTCTGAATACAGGGATATGACTACTACTTCTTTTATCTTCTTCGGAGTAGACTTGATAAGGATTTTTACAAATTCATCGTCTTCACTGGTAGTGAGAATCGTTTCATAGGGTTTAAAGTCTACTTCTTCAATTTCTTTTTTTAGGGCTAGATAGGTTGCGTTGTCTATATCGGCTTCTACTACTTCAATGGCCTTAACACCGTCGACTACGCCTTTTACCTGAGGCTTTTTGAAATCTTCCGTATAGTATTCGGCATTTGGCAGCTCCTTCGTTTTTTTGAAAAGATTATCAATTTTGTTATTGGCGAATGAAATTTGCAGAGTCGACAATAGTACTATAATAAGAAGAAAAATTCTTGATTTCATAGTGATGTATTTATTGTTTATTATGCGTTGTCTTCTATGATATTCTGCATTTGATTGGGATCGATTTTCCCTTTGATTCGGATTAAACTGATTTCATTTTCTTCGAGGGAGATAATGACGATTTCCCGAATTTTTTCTTTTTCTATTTTCATCAGGATTCGGACAATCTCGTTTTCTTCGTTCGAGCTGGTTACTGTTTCATAGCCGTCGGAATCGCATTGTGTTATTATTTTCTCGAATCTCGTATAATCTTTGGACGAGATATTTTCAGCATCGATAATAGTCATCGATTTTATTCCTTTCAGCTCTGACGAAAATGGTTTGAGCAATCCCAAAACGAATGAATTGAGGTTTACTTTCTCTGCATTGGGCATTCGGGAAGCCGTATTGAATAAGTTGTCGATACAATTGCCGGCGGAGATAGAAGAGAAACTGCAAAATGCTGCAAGCGCTAAAATCAAAATTTTTGTTTTCATATCTGTTGTTTTTTAGTTGTTACTTTAATTTAGACCGGTGCACCTTTTAGGGCCTTTCATATAGGAGACGGATAAATAATAAATATGTTACAAAGAAAAATAAAAAAAGCGAGGGAAAAATGATTTTCTTTTTTCACCTCGCTTTTTTTAGTATTATAAAATTGGCCGTTTCAGACTTTGCGAATAATCTCCATTCCTTTGAGTATAGCTTGCTCATTCATGGGAATGAGATGATGATGTCGTTCGGGCAGCGACTTTTTCAGTCCTTTCAGTACATTTTCCATGCTTACCATTGGTTTTAGTTTTAGTAAGCCTCCCAATACGATCATGTTGAATGCTTTGGTATTGTTCATTTCTATGGCAGCTTCCATAGCGTTGATGCAATATACATTGATATCCGTTCTCGTAGGCGGGTGGTGTATTCCGTATCCGTCATAGATGAGTATACCGCCGGGCTTTACTTTGCCTTCGAATTTTTCAAGAGAAGGTTGGTTCAGAATAACAGCCACATCGAATGCATTCAATACCGGAGAACTTATACGTTCATCGCTGAGTATGACTGTTACGTTTGCCGTTCCTCCGCGTTGTTCCGGTCCGTATGAGGGCATCCACGTAACCTCTTTATCTTCCATCAGTCCAGAGTAGGCTAATATTTTCCCCATAGAGAGTACACCTTGTCCTCCGAATCCTGCTATGATAATTTCTTCTTTCATATCCGTAGTTTTAATTATACGTTTTTGAGGTCTCCCATCGGGTATTTGGCAAACATGTTTTCCTCCATCCATTTGTTAGCCTTTGCCGGCGACATTTTCCAGCCCGAATTACAAGTCGATACGACTTCTACCAAAGATGTGCCTTTTCCGGCCATTGCGTTTTCGAAAGCCAACCGGATTGCTTTTTTCGCTTTGCGGATAGAGGCGGGAGTGTGTACACTTTGACGAGTCACGTAACAAGTTCCGTCCACCCGTTCTACCAATTCAGCAATTCGTAAAGGATAACCGTTCAGTGCGACATTCCGTCCGTAGGGACAGGTAGAGGTCACCATTCCTTCTAGTGTAGTAGGAGCCATTTGTCCGCCGGTCATTCCGTATATACCGTTGTTGATAAATATGATGGCTATATTCTCGCCGCGATTGCAGGCGTGAATGGTTTCGGCCGTTCCAATGGCGGCCAAGTCGCCGTCACCCTGATAGGTGAATACCATTTTCTTGGGGTTGAGCCGTTTTACGGCCGATGCGATGGCCGGCGCACGTCCGTGGGCAGCCTCGATCCAATCGATGTCGAGATAATTATAGGCAAAAACAGCACAGCCTACGGGAGCGATACCGATCGTTTCTTCTTCAATACCCATTTCGTCTATAACTTCGGCAATAAGTTTATGTACTACTCCGTGACTGCAACCCGGACAGTAGTGCATGGGATTATCGTTCATCAGCCGAGGTTTAGTGTAAACCAAGTTTTCGGGCTTTATAATTTCGTTGATATCCATGTGCATAAAAATTATGAACCAGATAAAGGTTCGGGTATTTACATTAGTTTTTCTTTGAGAGCGTTAAGAACTTCGTCGGGGGTAGGTACGATTCCGCCCAAGCGTCCGAAATGTTCTACTCGCACTTTTCCGTTGACAGCCAATCGAACGTCTTCTACCATTTGTCCGGCATTCAACTCGGCCGATAGGATTCCTTTCACATGATTTGCATGGCGAGCGATAGCTTCCGTCGGGAACGGCCATAGCGTGATGGGTCTCAACAATCCTATTTTGATACCTTCTTCTGCTGCCAGCTCGATTGTCTTTTGGCATATACGCGACATGGAGCCGAATGCGACAATCAGATAGTCGGCGTTTTCGCAATTGATTTCCTCGAAGCGGACTTCATTTTCACTGATACGTTTGTAGGTGGATTGGAAGCGAATGTTATTCTGCTCCATAATTGCCGGATCGAGTTCGAGAGAGGTGATGACATTTCTCTTCCGATTTTTGGTTTTTCCTAATGTCGCCCACGGATTTTGTTCCCTTATTTCTTCTTCTGTACGGCGTTTGCGGAAAGGCGGAAGTACCACTTTTTCCATCATTTGCCCGATAATTCCATCGGCTAGAATAATAGCCGGGTTGCGGTATTTGAAAGCGAGATCGAATCCCAATGCCACGAAGTCGGCCATCTCTTGAACCGAAGCGGGAGCTAATGCGATTAAATGATAATCGCCGTGACCGCCTCCCTTCACGGCTTGGAAATAATCGGCTTGACTTGGTTGTATGGTTCCGAGACCCGGACCTCCTCTCATCACATTGACGATTAAACAGGGTAGTTCTGCACCGGCCAAATAGGAAATTCCTTCCTGTTTCAAGCTGACACCGGGACTGGAAGACGATGTCATCACGGCTTTACCGCAACTAGCTCCACCATACACCATATTGATAGCTGCAACTTCGCTTTCGGCTTGTAGTACTACCATTCCGGTCGTTTCCCACGGTTTTTCTTCCATGAGTGTTTCCATGACTTCCGACTGGGGCGTAATAGGGTATCCGAAGTAACCGTCGGCTCCGTAGCGTATGGCGGCATGTGCTATGGCTTCGTTACCCTTCATTAGTTTTATATCTTCTTTCATAATTAACGGATTTAGAGATTAAACCGGTTATAATTTTACTTTATAAACAGTGATACACCCGTCGGGGCATACAAGACCACAACTTGCACACCCGATACAAGCGTCGGGATTCTGCATAAAAGCATAATGATAACCTTTGTCATTAACTTCGGTCGGCTGTAATGCCAAAACTTGGCACGGACACGCTACTACACATAGCTCACAACCTTTGCAACGCTCTTTGTTAACGACAACAGCACCTTTAATATTAGCCATATGATTTTGTTTTTAGTTCCACAAATATAAAAAATATATTTTTAAATTGATAGTAAAATAGGTAGTTTTTTTGTTAAACTACCTATCGGTGTAAATGATTGACTTTTAAATTAATAGTCTAATTAAAAAATATATCGAATATGGATAAAATGTAATATTTTTGTCTTATTATGTTTTATAACATAATTTATAATGGTGTATTACTTATAAATTGATAGTTATCCTATTTTGATACCCGAAAAACCCATAAAGGCCATAGCCAGTAATCCGGCGGCGATGAGTGCGATTGGTGTGCCTTGCATGGCTTTGGGAATATGGGATAAACTCATTTGTTCACGCATCCCGGCAAAGATTACCAAAGCCAATGTGAATCCGATTGCTGTCGATATGGCATAAACGGTAGCTTCGAGAAGCGATAGATTTTTTTGAATAACGATCAATGCGACACCCAATATCGTGCAGTTTGTAGTGATTAATGGCAGGAAAACGCCTAAGGCCTGATAGAGGGAAGGTGCTATTTTTTTGATGATAATTTCGAGTAGCTGGACCAATGCGGCAATAACCAGTATGAAAACAATGGTTTGCATATAGTCCAGTTTCATCGGCATCAATAAATAGGTTTGTAATAAATAGGTAACTATCGTCGCTATGGTCATGACGAAAGTTACCGCCGCACCCATACCCAGTGCCGAGTCGATACGTTTGGAGACCCCGAGAAAGGGGCAGATTCCCAAGAATTGGGATAGAACTATATTGTTTACAAATATGGCGGTAACGAATATAGAGATATAGGTGAGCATAATCAGCGGGTTTTAAGTGTATGGATAATAGCGATTAAAAAGCCTAATGCGATAAATGCACCGGGGGCGAGGATAAAGATGAGAGACCCATATTCTTCGGGATAAACCGAGATACCGAATACGTGTCCTGTTCCTAAAAATTCACGGATACAACCCAGTAAGGTAAGGGCAAATGTAAAACCGAGTCCAATACCGAGCCCATCGAAAAAGGAGTCCACCGGATTGTGCTTGGCGGCAAAGGCCTCGGCTCGTCCCAATAAAATGCAATTAACGACAATCAAGGGTATAAAAAGTCCGAGTGTTTCATATAAATCGGGTAAATAGGCTTGCATACACAGTTGTAGAATGGTTACGAACGTGGCTATAATAACGATGAAAGCGGGTATTCGCACTTTATCGGGGATAAAGTTTTTGACCATCGAGATTGCGACGTTGGAGCAAATTAGCACAAACAGGGTAGAAAGTCCCATACCCAAACCTCCTATGGCCGAGGTGGTCGTTCCTAAGGTGGGGCACATGCCCAATAGAAGGACGAAAGTCGGATTTTCTTTTATAATTCCGTTTAAAAGTATTTTCGTTTTACTCATGATTGCCTCCTTTCATAGATTCGGCATAAGCCGTATAGGCGGTTTGTATGGCCGCCAAAAAAGCTCTCGATGTAATTGTCGCGGCTGTGATGGCATCTATGTCGCCTGAATCTTGTTTAACTTGTAATTTGTTGCGAACCGGCGATTTCCCGATGATATTCTGGTTATTTTTCTCGGTTCTGAACCATTCGTCCATTTTTGCGCCCAATCCGGGCGTTTCCTGATGTTTCAGGACTCGATAGTCCCGAATCGTTCCATCGGCTTCGAAACCCACGATAATACGTATTTCGCCACCGTACCCTGTGGAGTTGCTGCATTCGACAGCGGCTCCGACGAGAATACCCTCTTTTTTTGCTGGATAGACGATCGCCGTAGTCTCACCGTATTCATTACGGACAGTGTAGGAGCATTGTTCGTCTATTGGGGAGTTGTCGTATTTCGGAATGACTTGTTGGATTGCTTTTTCTCTTCCTGCCTTAGTCGCACGTGCTATGGGTTCTTGGGTAAGTCGATGGGTATATCCCAATAGTCCGCCGGCCACGGCGGTTATCAAGGTCAGAGACCAAAGCATGTTCCAAAATGTAGAATCTTTTTTCTTCATGATCGATGGTTGCCGAAACGTTTGGGTTTGATATAATTATTGATAAGCGGTGTAAAAGCATTCATGATAAGGATTGCGAAAGAAACTCCTTCGGGGTAACCTCCCCATTGGCGTATAACGACGGTCAAGATACCTATACCGATTCCGTAGATAATCATTCCTTTGGAGGTCATGGGCGAGGTCACGTAGTCGGTCGCCATATATATAGCCCCTAACAAAAGTCCGCCGGACAATAGCTGAATGAGGGCAAAGTCGAATGCATATTGCCACATGGGTATATTTTGCATATTGCCTGTTTCTTGCCCGCATGCCAAGACGAAACTGAATAAGAAGACTGTCAAGAGGATAGAGACGGGTATATGCCAACTGATGATTTTCCGGTAAAGCAGATAGGCAAAACCGATTAGTAGGGCGATAGCGCCTACTTCACCTAAACTACCTCCTTGATTTCCAATCCATAGATTAGCGATATCTATTTGTTCGATCCACTGGCCTCCCTCTTCTTTTAATTTAGAAAGTAGTGTTGCTCCGGTCTCGGCATCGGTATAGTTCCACCGTGATACGATTGGCAGAGGCCATTGGGTCATCTGGGTAGGGAAGGATATGAGAAGAAATACCCGTCCTGCCAAAGCCGGATTGAAAAGATTGTTCCCTAAGCCTCCGAAAGACATTTTGGCAATCCCTATCGCAACGATAGAACCGATGACAACGATCCATATTGGCAGATTGGAGGGCAGGTTGAAGGCCAGCAGCAATCCGGTGAGTATGGCCGAACCGTTACCGATAGAAGGCTTTTCTTTCAGTAAATATTTCTGGATTAGATATTCGACAATGACGCAAGAGAGTATAGACGAGAGAGTAACGATTAAAGCCCCGATTCCGAAAAAATAAAGGGAAACGGCGAATGCAGGCAGCAATGCGATGATGACATTGTACATGCATTTCGAGACGGTTAAATTATCGTGTATGTGAGGGGCTGGCGATACGGTTAATTCCATTGCGAGATAAATTAAGATTGTTTTCTGGATCGTATGATTTGGTTTACTGCATTTTTCCCTATTCGTATATAGTCGAGTATAGGACGGTTTGACGGACAACTATAAGCACAACAGCCACATTCCAGACATGCGGTGATGAGTTCTTTTTCCGCTCTCTCGAACAAATGATTTTCTGACAATTTGGCCAAGAGATAAGGTTCGAGTCCCATAGGACATGCAGAAACGCATTTGCCGCATCTTATACAGGAAGAGGTTTCGCTCCGGTGCGCATGGGCTTCGTTTAATATCAAGATACCCGAACAGCCTTTGGGAATAGGGGCATCTAGATTGGAAACCGCTTTTCCCATCATGGGGCCTCCGAGAATGACCTTTGCGCTGTCGGAGGGAAGACCGCCGGCAATCTCTATCAGCTCACGGATAGGCATACCCAATCTTATCCGGTAATTCCCCGGTTGTTTAATACCGTCTCCTGTAACGGTGACGATACGCTCTACGAGCGGTTTATTTTTCTGAACGGCTTCATACACGGCAAAAGCGGTTCCGACATTTTGGACGATAGCTCCGGTCGAAACCGGTAATTCCCCGTTTGATACTTGCTTATGAAGAATAGCATCGATGAGCTGCTTTTCACCGCCTTGCGGGTATCGGGTGCGGAGGGGCACTATTTCTATGCCCGGATATTTTTCGGCCTGTTTTTTTAGTAGGGCAATAGCGTCTCTTTTGTTATTTTCTACTCCTATATAAGCCCGTTTTACATGGATAGCTTTCATTAGAATGTGACAGCCTATTATAATTTGTTCGGGCGATTCGAGCATGAGAGCATGGTCGTCCGTTAGGTAGGGTTCGCATTCCGTCGCATTGACGATGAGGACCGTAGGCTTGAATTCTTTGGGAGGTGTCAGTTTTACATGGGTGGGAAAAGTCGCACCGCCTAAACCGACGATACCGTTTTGTGCTATTTTTTGTATAATTTCATTTGAAGATAAAGCAATCTCTTTTTCCAAAGAGGGAGTCCGGTCTATATATTCCTCCCAATCGTCTCCTTCCGTATCGATGATAATTGCCTGAGAATATATTCCGAATGCGTTAGCTATTTTGTCTATTTTCGAGACGGTTCCCGATACCGGGGAGTGTATGTTGGACGATACGAATCCGTTGGCCTCGGCGATGAGAGTCCCCACTTTTACGGTATCGCCTTTCTTGACAATGCAATTGGCCGGTGCTCCGATGTGCTGGTTGAGCATCAGAGAGACTTGCCGGGGAACCGGAATGGTGGTTACTGGGCATTGCGATGTCAGTTTATTCTCTTTGGGGTGTATGCCTCCTATGCGGAATGTTTTTAACATATTGCAGTTTCCTTTCTGGGGGTTGATGTTTCCCTGATATTGTTTCTTATTTCGGCATGTATCGCATGGGTAGGGCATCCGTCGACACACGCTTGGCATGATAGACAGAGGTTATCGTCGATATACGCTAAATTGTCTGATAGAGAAATAGCTTTTTCGGGGCAGGTCTTGACACATTTCCCACAACCTATGCAGGCGACGGAACAAACTTTGCGGGCGATGATGCCTTTGTCTTTGTTATTGCAAGCCACATATATCATGGATTCTTGTTTCTTCCGTAGCTCGATTAAATGTCTGGGGCAGGCTTTTACACAAGAACCACAGGCAACGCAAATGTTGGAATCGATACGGGGAAGTCGGGTGACGGGATCCATCGTGATACCTCCGAATTCGCAAGCTGCCGCACAATCTCCTTCGCCAAGACACCCATAATTACAATTACTCTCGCCGGTATAAAGCGAGGAAACGACCGCGCAGCTGTGTGCGCCTTCGTAATGGCTGGTTTGCGGGCGGTTCTCGCAAGAGCCATTGCAACGGATAACGGCGATACGAGGAGCTTTTTCCACAGCATTCAGGCCAAGAATGGGAGCAATCTTTTGCATAACCTCATTACCCCCGACGGGACATAACAGACTGTCTAACGATGTGGCCTTCGTGCATTGTTCGGCGAAATTCCGACATCCGGCATATCCGCAACCGCCGCAATTCGCTCCCGGAAGAATAGATTCTATTTCGTCGATTCGAGAATCTTCTTCTACATGGAATTTACGGGAAATGATGTAAAGTAATGTTGCGCTGATGAGTCCGATAATACTTAGTATGATGATTGCCGTTACCATAAGTTATGAGACATGTATTGGTTTCAAGAAAAATCTAAATCGTTTTTTCAGTCGATCGCGATAGAAATATAGTATCGTGTAATATATCGCTAATACAACAAGGGCACATACCCCCGAATATAGTTCGTTTACTCCTATTCGTTCATTGATGACGAGCGACAGCATAATGAGAATTACCGGGAGGGCTGCCGTAAACCATATAGCTCTGTATCCTGCCGAGGTAGAAAGAGCTACCGAAACTTTATCTCCTATCTGTATGGGAAAATCGCATTTTTCAACCTCGATAATTTTTTCTTTTTGGTCGGTTGTCGTGCACAATGAAGCCGCATGACAACCTGCGCAAGCCGAGTGTTGTATGATGCGCACGAATATATGCGATTTGGAAATACCTGTTATAATACCTTCGTGCTCTATATCAGGTCGTTTCATACGAGAAAAACTTTTTTAATCCTTTGTTTATTTTTATCTGTCAGAAATAAGAATTGTACAGTTTTTTATATTTGTCTTCTTTTTGAATTTCAGAAATCCATTTGTTCAAGCTGTCGAGTAATATCGAGTCGTCTTTTCTGAGGGCCCATGATTGGAACTGAGTAAAACTTATATCGGTATTACAGTCTATTTGGGGATAATCTTTGCTCATTTGCTGGGCTATTGCTTTGTCGCATACGGCTAAGTCGATTTCCCCAGTAGCGACCATCATGATGAGCTGTTCGGCCCCGTATGTCTTTTCTTCTTGTATATATATGGTATCGCCTATTTCACGAGACAAGTTGTGAATGCGTAATCTTGTAGGAGCATCACTGACGATGTATAGAGTTTTTCCGGCCAAATCTAGTTGGTTTCTTATCAGTTTTTTTTTCGCTTTGGGATCTTTTCTTTGAACCAATACCTGTTTGTTCAGTTGAATGGGTATGGTAAAAGCCAATTCTTCCTTGATTTCGGACGTTACGGGTAATTGACGGGCAATGATGTCGTATTGGCCTTTTTTCAATCCGTCGATACTTTTGCTTAGGTTAACTTCTGGGGTTATCTCAATGGAAAGCCCGCTTCGATTACCTACCATGCGGGCCAATTCATAGTCGAATCCCGATAGGCTGTCGCCTTGTAAATAGTAAGACAATAGGGTATAATCCGTAACGATCCTCAAAACACCATCGGCTTTGATTTCCTCGAAAGTTCTCGGTCGGTAAGTGTTTCGGGGACGCAACCATATCATTGTTCCGACAACTATTATCAATAGTGCGGCATATATAAATATGTGTCGTTTGAACTTCATATCGTTAATTGGAAAAATCTATGGATAACCCCATTTGAAACATACTTGGATTTAACGGATAATGTGGTAATGAGAAATAGTTATTTCCCCCGAATATCCCTTGATTCACGTGCGACATCATGACAAAGAAACGAGTTTGTTTCAATTTCATATTTATATATGCGTTCATGAAAGGATAATTTCCCACTTCGATTTCATCTTGGGTATGAAAAGTTAAGGTCGCCGGTTGGAAAGCCTCGCTTTTATATTTTGTGTAGTAACGACAATCTACACCTAATTGAACATGCAATACTTTGGCGATTCTGAATAAAAGGTACATATTGCTATATACGCTCAATTCGGGTAAGGGGATTATCGATGGTTTGCTCGATTTTTGGTAAACTATTTCGTTTTCCCAATTAAAAACTCCGAATTTAAAATCCTGATTGAGTTTTGCATGGAATACTTGTATCATGGAGCTCTCTTGCCGGGGCAAGCTATTATTGTCGAAATAGATATAATTTTGTATATTTTCGACACCGACGTTCAATTTGGTTCTCCACCGTTTTATGTTGAACTCACCTCCGACTCTCATTCGACGTGTTTTCCCGAAATCATTGTCCCAAATGAAGTGATTGGAAGTGTATTTCTTATAGAAATAAGAAGGTTCGGTGTTTTTGAAAAAGCCATAAGCTCTTAGTTGAACGGTGTCGTTCCAAAGCCTGAATCGGCTGCGAATATCGGCAGTGATGTCGATATCACCTATGATTGCTCCGGCAAGTCCGAATTTTCCGTTTACATGATAAGTCAGTAATTCTCCCTTTTGTTTTGAAATTTCTCCACCGACCCATAGAAGACTTTCTCCGTGGCTGCGAGGATTGGATATATCGGGACGTGGAGTCAATCCCTCTATTGTAGTTCCAGCCGAAAGGGTGTCCTGAGGCAGGGAAAAATGGCGATATTCGTAAGTGGCGTAAGCCGCCAATCCCATCTTTGCATACTTATTGAATCCTTCGAGTAATGATATTCCGAAAGTATTTCGTATAGACTGGTATCGGGTTTCTTCATTCGTCCCTCCAAGACCTAAATAGGTGTTTGCGAAGTAGGTAGTGTCTTCGGTCGCCGATTGATTGACAAACCTATGCTTATTTTCGTTATACTCGATGGTGTGTATAATGCTGGTGACGGGAATGAATGTACGTATCACGGTTGTGTCTTGCTCTTCTTCTTGATAGAACCCGAATTTATATCGTTGGGTGGCATAGTATTCTTTACCGCGAATACGGTTATATGCATCCGTCAGATTGGTTGGAATCGTTTGGGTGTTTACGCTCGATTGTCCTCCTTGTACCTCTTCGGGACGAAGTATGTATGTATCGTCCGAGATACCTCCGTTTTCTTGGTTTACGAAATTATATGTATTAAGAAAAAATTGAATATCGTATCGGTCCCCCAAATAGCTTCCGAAGATACTGTATGCAAGGTCTTTCGTCGCTTGATGCTGGTAGTGGCCTCTCGATAGGATATAATTGATGCTACCTCCGAATTCCAGTTTCTGATTAAAATTTCCAGAGAAAACAGCTTTTAAATCATCTTGGGCAGTTTGTTTCGAGCCTCCTGTCAGATAAGATAGTTGGGTATAAGGTATGTGTGAATTATAGAATTTCCATGAAGAGGCTGTTTGTATCCAATGGCCGAATGGATCTTTAAATATAAATTCAGAGGGTAAAGGCCTGTCGAAAAATATTTTGGAAAAAGCAGCAGCGCCGAGATTCCCGGTCGTCCCATAAGCCGTTGAATAGCTGGAAGGAATATCCGTGCTGTAAAAATTGTGCATGAGAGTATCCATAGGAACATCATATCTCGACCCTAACGGCTGGGTAATACTCCATGCATAAGGAGCAGGAATATCCTGTTTTTTCTTAGCCTCTGAAAAAAGTGAACAGAAAAGTACGGATAATATGATAATACAGGCCTTTCTCATCGGTTTGCAAAGATATGAAAAAGCCGGCAATTACAAACGATGTGTTTTTGTATATTTTGCCGGCGTTTAATTCTTTTTCTTTTTTAATCCAATGGCCTTTAATGGCTTTGGTAAAGATATCGTTTTATACTTCGTTTAGGTGTTTTTTCGAACTCTTCATAATAGATTTTAAGACGGCTGATTTGGCTATAAGCCGGAAGCTCTTTGTTGAGGGTCGATATGTTTTCTTCCATCAGAGTTTCTAATGCATGGCCGGATATATTCGAATGTTGTGCGTTTTCTATATCGGGGTAAATGAGAGCGACCAATTTGCCGTCTTGTTCGATGATGAGCGATTCGCATACATAGGGCATATTATTCAGTCGATCTTCGATTTCTTCCGGATAAATGTTTTGCCCGGACGGACCCAATATCATGTTTTTATTTCTCCCTCTCAGATATATGAACCCATCGGCATCTATCGTACATAAGTCTCCGGTTTTCATCCAGCCGTCCTCGGTGAATATCGCCTGAGTAGCTTCTTCGTTTTTGAAGTATCCCAGCATGATATTCGTACCTTTCACTTGCAGTTCACCTACGATATTTTCTGAATCCGAAGAGTTTACTCTTCCTTCCATACGGTCTACTATCCGCCCACAAGAGCCGATTCGAGTCTCGTTCCACGGGGCATAAGAGATGAGCGGACCGCACTCGGTCATGCCATATCCTACGGTAAAGGGAAAATTGATACGACGCAGGAATTGTTCTACATCTTTATTTAAAGCCGCACCTCCGATAATCATTTGAGAGAGGTTTCCTCCGAACGTTTCGTAAAGTTTATCGTTGATTTTTGCCAATAACTGAGTGTCTAAGAATGGAACTTTTAAAAGAAGTTTCATCAAAGGTTTCTCTAATAAAGGAAACACTTTGGTTCTGATAATTTTTTCGATGATGAGAGGAACGGCTATAATTAGTTTGGGCTTTACCGTAGCAAAAGCATCCATGATGATCTTAGGAGAGGGAATCCGAGTCAGGAAATGCAAGTGACAGCCTTTTAAAAATGGGTGTATCATTTCTATAACCATGCCGTACATGTGTGCCATCGGCAACATACAAACAATACCGTCACCTGCGGACAAGAACGGTAAATGGTCTAAACAAAATTTGACATTGGACCATAAACTGCGGTAGGGGAGCATTACTCCTTTTGAAAAACCGGTGGAGCCCGAGGTGTAATTGATAACGGCGAGTTCCTCGGGAGAATCTTCGTAATAGCTTACGGCATCAGGGGTAAATCGGGCAGGATATTTTTTCCCGAAGTATTCGTTTAATCGGTTCCGCATATCCGTCAGCTTTTCACTTTTTGATCTTAATAAGGAAAAGTCATTTAATAGGAAGATTCCTTTCAGGTTTTTCATTAGCGTTTCGTTCAGGTCTTCCCAGACAATATCTCCGACAAATAGCAGTTTTGCTTCCGAGTGATTGACAATGTGGTGTATATTGTCTGCTTTGAATTCATGTAAGATGGGGACGGGTACGGCCCCATAGGTGATTGCCGCAAAAAAGGCTACCGCCCAATGAGCTGAGTTTTTACCGCAGATAGCTATTTTGTCTCCTTTTTTTATTTCGGCACTTTCTAATAAGAGATGTATTTTGGCTATTTTGCGGGCAATGTCTTTATAGTGATAAGATACACCGTCGAAATCACTTAATGCGATTCTTTCCCAATTTTCTTTAATGGCTTGTTCGATGTATTTATTGAAACTCTCGTTGTTCATAAAATCAAGTTTTTATGTCATGATTTTACAAAGTTACGAGATTTCCTGAATAATCCTAATGTTTCTTTGTCTATTTTGGGAAAAGAGAAATAGGGTTCCTAAACTTTTCGTAATGAAAAAAGAATGTTCAACCCTCCTGATAAACCGTTTTTTACCCATATCTCTCCTTTATGGAAGAGAACGGCATTTTTAACAATGGCGAGTCCCAATCCGGTTCCTCCGAGTTTGCGGGACCGACCTTTATCAACCCGGTAAAATCTTTCGAATAATCTGTTCAAATGTTCTTCGGGGACACCGATTCCGTTGTCGGAGAAAGAGAAATAATAATATTTACTATCTTCGAGATAGCAGTCTATCGTGATTTTTGTTCCTATACCGGCATAGGCTATGGCATTGTCTGTAAGATTTCTGAAAATGGAGTACAATAAGGAATAATTTCCATTTATGGACATTCGTTCGTGGAGGTTTCTCGTCTCGACGGTCATTTCCCGTTCTGTCAAGGCCGCTTGCGATTCATTAATAACTTCATTGATGATTTTTTGTAAATCGGTATTATCCGTGTCATAGAGGTCCTTAGATTCGTCCAGCCTATTGAGCATTGAAATATCTCTTAGTAAATCGGTCAATCGTTTGGATTGTGCGTAACAACGCTCCATAAACATTTTTTTCCGGCTATCGTCCATTTCGGTGGAAAGAATGGTCTCCATATATCCGCGGATACTGCTGACCGGGGTTTTAAGTTCGTGAGCGATGTTTTGAGTAAGTTGGCGTTTTAACCGGCTTTCTTGTTCTTGTTGGGTAATATCGTTAATGGCTATTTCAAATGTATGGTCTTGAAATATGATACATTCTATGAGGAAAGTTCGGCTTCCTTTGTCTATAACCATAGATTCCGAAATAAATTCCTCCTGTTCGTTTTGTTCATAGAGCTTTTGAGAAATGAAATTGTTGATTTTTTTCAGATTGGCCTCTTTAAATAAATAGTCAGAGGGAGATAGGGTATTGTCTGTGATAAAATTGAGATACTGAATAAAAAGATTATTGGCCATAATAATCCTTTTATCTTTGGAAAAAAAGGCCAATCCTTCTTTGGAGAACTGTAAATGCTTGAATAGTTTCTCTTGCTCTATGGATAGTTTCTCTTTGGTTTTTAATAAGTTATCATAAATATGGGTCAGGCTATGGGTAATATTGCCAATGTCGTCTACCCCTGATTTTATAGTAATGTGTATAGGCTTTCCCTGTTCTGCCTGTTGAGACAGCTGGCTGAGAGCGGCAATGGATTTTCCCAAGCTGTGGCAAAAATAATAAAGCAACAGTATGGCGAAAATCGATATCGCTAACATGAAATATATGAATTCGTTATTGGGACTGAGTATGGAAAATTTCTCCCGTTCGAAAGGAAGTGAGGAGCGTATGATCCAATCGTCATATCGTTTAGCTGAATAGAAGAAATTTTTTTTGAACGATTGAGAATATCGAATGGCATATCCATTCCCATTTTTTAGAGATGATTTTATTTCGGGGCGGTCCAAATGGTTATTTGCAAGGGAGTCTGGTTCTTTTTCTTGTTGGCTTTCGAGCAACACTTTTCCAGAGTGTGCCGATATAATAGTTACTCTTAAAGGTTTTCGAGTAATACTCTGTATGATGGAGTCGATTGAAATTTGGTCTATCTCTTTGTTTTTAATTTGGGAATATATGAGTTCGTTGTAATCTTGTAAAAGGGCATTTAGAGATTGCTGTCGGTTTTCTTTTTCTAGATTATATTCGAATAGTAAAATAATAGCGATAAAAACGATGAAAAGAGAGCCGATAGAAAAAAACAATTTTCTATCGAACGTCATAGATTTTCGAACCTTCTCGGTAGACATAAATTAAGCTGTTTCAAAACAATATCCGTATCCGAGACGAGTTACGATGCGCTTACCGTATTCTCCTATTTTTTTGCGTAGGCGGGTAATATTGACATCGATAGTTCTGTCTAAAACATATACCTCGTCTGTCCATATTTTCGATAATATTTCTTCACGAGAGAAAACTTGTCCCGGGTGGGAAAGCAGGAGGGATAATATTTCAAATTCTTTTTTAGTCAATGGGAGTTCTGTACTGTCTATGAACGCTCGTTTTTTTACAGGGTCTATGTACAATTTTTCAAATTGTAAAATAGCCGGATCTTCTTTTTCTACAATCCGTCTTAGTACGGCTTTGACCCTTGCGATCACTTCTCGGATAGAGAACGGTTTCGATATATAATCGTCCGCACCGATATTAAATCCCATGAGTTTGTCGTCTTCGGTATCTTTGGCCGTTAAGAAAATGATGGGAATATGTTTCAGCTTCTCGTTTTTTCTTAACAGAGAGGCCATTTTGAATCCGTTCATTTCGCCCATCATGACATCGAGCAACAATAAGTTATAATCGGTCAGGTTCATTTGTAGCGCTTCTTCTGCCGAATTTGCCGTATCTACGTCATATCCTTCGACCTCTAAATTGAATTTCAAAATTTCGCATAAATCTTCTTCGTCATCGACGACTAAAATTTTGTAATTGGCCATAGTTTCAATTTTTATGATAGTGCAAAATTGAGAAACAGATATTTCAACAATGTGACAAACATTTTACTTTTTAATCTTCATTCTGCTGTGTTTTGTTGAAAATTGAAAAGTAGAATATAATCTTTCACGTCGTTTCCCTTACGGTCGCTTCGTAGGGTTTGTTCAAAAGTATATTGTTCTCCGTACTTTTCTTTTATATAATTGAAATCCCGTTCGCCAACGAGTAAATAACCATTTTTAGGCATTTCTTTTTCGAAGTCAATGACTCGGTTTTGTGCATAAAAATTAATAATGAAAAATCGCATCATAGAAGACTCTACATAAGAGTATATTTCTCCATTTGGGACAGTAGATACTACTTTGTCTGCAAACGGTTTCATCGATTTTGCATTGAGTATAGCCGGCAAAGTAGAAGCGTCCAACATCAGTTGAATGCCGAAAAACAGGGCTACGACCGAGTAAAGATAACGGTTATTATAGGTTAGGTATCGTTTGCTCTTATAGATGTCATAAATTAAGAATACTATAAATATGGCAGTAATGATGAATATGATATCCCACGATTCGGAAAGGGCTGTTACATAGTGACTGACGTCACTTGTAGAAGACAAGACGTATTTGTCTATAATTCCGCTTTTGACGATAGTTAGAACCACCAATAAAAATCCCCCGATAAATGCTATGAAAATTGAAAATATTCTCCATATTCGCGGTCTTTGTTTGAGTAGAAAGAGCATGTATTCTGCCAAAAAATAGGCTATGAATGGGTAAATAGGAAGAATATATACCGATCTTTTGCTTTTGGGGATACAATAAAAAACGAATATGATGACAATGGATAGGAGACTGAACAGTCTCATTTTATCCATGTGTGTGATATAGTCTTTGAATCGTTCCCAATATAGTTTGACCGTGCCTTGTGGTCTCTTGTATTTTAAGGTAAATAATGACATGATAACTAAAAGCGACCACGGTAACCAACCCGCTAAGGTAATATAAACGTAATAGATGATGGGTTGCTCGTGTGAACCGTATGACATTTTTCCCAAGAAGCGGTCGACGTTTTCTTCCATAACGAGCCGTAGAAATGCCTCGCCCCCCTGTTGATAGGCCGCATAATACCAGAGTAAAGGCAAGATACAGGATAGTAGTGCTATGGGGATAATTTTATAGAAGGCTTTCCATACAGACACTTTTTGGAAAAGAAGGAATATGCCGATTACGGCGCATGGAAGTACGATGCCCACCGGTCCCTTAGTGAGCGTAGCTATACTCATAAATAGTATTGCCCAAATGGGGATTCCTTTCAACCCGAGTTCCCACCATCGATATAATTGGAGCATGGCTAAGACGATGAAGCAGGTCAGTACCATATCGACTCGCGATGCCATTGCAGCCCGATGCACTTCAAATCCCGAGAGTAGTAATAGAGAAGCAAGGAATGCTATGTCATTTCTGCTACGTTTGGCAAAAAAGAGAAAACACGCGATTGCCATAATGATTGCCGCCAATGCCGAAGGAAGGCGCGAAGTGAACTCTGTTACCTCTCCGGCAGGAAGGGACAACGCTGCGATACACCAATGAAAAAAAGGAGGCTTGTAGGCGATGTCTCCGCCATTGTTTATAGGTAGTATCCAGTTGTCGTTTTGTAACA
Organism: Barnesiella sp. B2-R-119; assembly: GCF_023656675.1. Classification (NCBI taxonomy): domain Bacteria; kingdom Pseudomonadati; phylum Bacteroidota; class Bacteroidia; order Bacteroidales; family Barnesiellaceae; genus Barnesiella; species Barnesiella sp. B2-R-119. Next base: position 140,784 of record NZ_JAMOKL010000002.1, on the reverse strand, counting down.
TACTGACTGCCACGATGGCTTCCCGAGGTTCTCCTTTGGTGTGGAAGTTGGTTAGCCCCAAATAGGGTATGATCGTTAAGGTACTGATGACTAACAGTAAAAGAAATAGAGATGTCTTGGAACTTATTTTAGGCACATTCATAATGGAGACAGTCTTTAAATCGTTTGGTTGTTATGAGGATCAAAATTGATTTTTTTATCTATAATATATTCCGGGCGATTTTTGGTTTCATCGAAGATGTTTCCAATATACTCTCCGAGTATTCCGATGGTAAACAATTGCACTCCACCTAAAAATACGATAGTAATGATTGTCGAAGACCACCCCGGAACGATAGATTCTTTGCCGGAAAGGTACATGATGAATACCCAGATAGCAAAAGCCAATGCTATAAAAATGGAAAGTGTTCCTAATGATATGGCCAATTTTAATGGCTTTTTAGAAAAACCAAAGATACCGGCCGAGGCTAATGAAAACATTTTTCGTATGGAATATTTCGTTCTGCCGGCAGCACGTTCGTTACGGGTATAATAGAACGGAGTTTGTTTAAATCCCATCCAACTGAAAAGTCCCCGCAAATATTTATGCTTTTCGGGAAACTGTTTGAATGCATCCAAAACCTTGCGATCGATGAGCCTGAAATCGCCTGTGTCGACAGGAAATGTGTAGTCAGATAGAGAGTTGAGCATGCGATAATAAATCTTGGCAGTGAATTTTTTCATGAAAGTTTCCCCTTCACGTTTATTGCGTACCGCATATACGACATTACTGCCTTCTTTCAAATAAGTATCTATCATTTGGGGAATAACTTCGGGCGGGTCTTGCAGGTCCACGTCGATGATAACGGCAATGTCTCCGGTACAGTTGTGTAATCCTGCACTCACGGCATTTTGATGTCCGAAGTTTCTGGAAAACGATATTACTTTTGTATGAGGATCATCGTTGGCGAAACCGAGTAAAAGTTCTTCTGTGTGGTCTTTGCTCCCATCGTTAACGAAAATAAGTTCATAATCGTGAGCTGTACTTCCCATTACTTGGGAAAATCGCTTATGGGACAAGGGCAGTACTTCTTCTTCGTTATAACAGGGAATGATTACAGATACTTTCATGGTATGAAACTTTTATTTTTTAAAAGTGATACATCTATTCATAATGAAATTACACAGTGTATATACGATCATACTCAAAAGTTGAGCCCAAGAATCGGGTACATATAATATCTCTACCAAAATGAGTAACGATATAAATTGTATGCCATAGCATATCCCGAAACAGACGAGGAATAAGATGGCTTCGCGGATAAAGTTACTATTTAATTTTTTAAATACCCAAAGTTTGTTCCAGAAGAAACTATTGACGACACCTGCTATATAGCCTATAAAATTGGATATGGTATATTTTACATGTAGAATCTCTTGCAGGAAGTAAATGACGATAAGCGTTATAAAGGTATTTATGATACCGACAATACCGAAACGAATAAATTGTCCTATTGCTTTTTTATCGTATTTTTTCAGTCGTTCGAACATGATGAAATGTCAGTCTTTAATGGGGTTGGTCGTGTCATCTTTCAAGGCTGGCAAAGACCAGTGGAATTTTACAGCGAGTAAGCGAACCGCAACGACCGATATGCCGCAAATGGATTGGTTGGTTATACTGTTGAACCCCATTTTTTCTCCTAGATAAAACATGATTCCTCCGGCAACACAAGCTAAGGCATAGATGTCTTTACGAAATAGCAGAGGCTCTTCGTTGATGAGGATATCGCGAATGATACTGCCGACCGATCCCGTAATGGTTCCCATGACGATCGCTACCCAAAACGGAAATCCGAACATGAGTGTTTTTTCTACTCCCACGACGACAAATAGAGCTAACCCGATCGTATCGAATATGAAAAACGTATTTTCGAGTTTTACCAAGTATTGTTTGAAAATAATGACGAAAATAAGAGCTATGGCCGTTACGGTGAGGTAGCTGCCGTTTATCATCCAGAAAGGAGTTGCATTCAACAAGACATCTCGGAGCGTTCCACCCCCTATGGCTGTTACAAGCCCGACAGCATAGGCTCCGAACCAATCGAATTGTTTTGCGGCTGCTAATCGAATACCACTAATGGCGAAGGCCAGTGTGCCGACAATTTCTAATATGGTGGCGAAAGTTGTATTCATAATCTTTCGTATGGAATTGCAAAGGTACTATTTTTTATGATAATCTGTCGTTCTTATTTTATTTTTGGGAGTTGAGTTTTTGTCGTATGAAATAAGTTCTGTAAAGATATTTTGTGGGAATAAAAATGTACCTTTGCACCAAATGTGGAAATAGACTGTGCTCGGTAGAGTCCGATAAATTTGTTTCTGCTTTTGTTTGCACTATTTCTCTTAATACAAATCTTTAATGAAAAAACGACTGCTAATACTTCTTTCAGTTTGTTTTATCTGTGTTTCCATATTTCCTTCTTCTCCGAAATATGAAATGAGGGCGGTGTGGATAACAACGAACTGGGGATTGGATTGGCCTTCGCGTCCGGTAAAGGTTTTGTCCGATAGATATATACAGCAGAAAGAGTTGTGCTATATTCTCGATGAGTTGCAATCGGTGGGAATCAATACGGTGTTTTTTCAAGCGCGTATTCGAGGTGAGGTTTTTTATTCTTCTCGATACGAACCGTGGGCTGCCGTTTTAAGTCATGGGCGGGAACCCGGATATGATCCTCTTGCTTTCGTCATCGAGGAATGTCATAAACGGGCTATCGAATGCCACGCTTGGCTCGTCACTTTTCCGGTGGGATCGAATAGGCAAGTGAAAAAACAAGGTCGTTCTTCGGTTGTTGCTCGCCATCGTTCATGGTGTAAGCAATTATCGGGGGAATGGTTTCTCGATCCGGGGAATCCGGCAGTGAAGGATTATTTAAGAGCATTAGTCGGGGAAGTCGTTTCTAAATATGATGTCGACGGTATTCATTTGGATTATGTGCGTTATCCCGATAATGCGATGAAATTTCCCGATTCCGATTCGTTTAGGAAGTGGGGAAGTAGAAGCAAGTCTTTGTTTCGTTGGAGAGAAGACAATATAACCGGTATCGTCACAGCCATTTATGAAGAGGTGAAACGATTAAAGCCGTGGGTGAAAGTCAGTAGTTCACCGTTAGGCAGATATGCTTCATTAGAAGGTTTCCCTGCGGAATGGAGCTGCATGGAGGCTGTTTCGCAAAATCCGAAGGATTGGTTGCAGAGCGGACGGCATGATTTTATTGTCCCGATGATGTATTTCAGGGAAGAAAATTATTATCCGTTCTTGTACGACTGGGTAAATTCTTGTCCTCCCGAAAAAGTAATAAGTGGCTTGGGTGTTTACCGGTTGGATAAGAGTGAAGGTAATTGGCCTTTCATAGAAATAAAGAGACAAATCGAGACCACTCGGAAAATGGGAGTGGGACAGGCCTATTTCCGATATGAAAATTTACATACGCATACGATTTTGAGGCAATGGCTCGTTTCCTGTTTTTACAGGTATCCGGCCTTGACACCCGGGTTGAAAAATCCCATATCGCAAATACCGGATACCCCGAACAATTTACGAGTGGAGGCACAGGGCGGTGTTTCTAATATTTCTTGGAGTCCGGCAGATGGTGCGTTCACCTATGTATTGTATGCGACAAATGATTCTTTGGATATGAATACGGGAGATCAGATCGTGGCTGTATTACCTAAAAATATACATTCATGTTCATTGTCGATTCCTTATAGGAATTATGCCATAGTGGCTCGTGACAGATATGGGACCGAGAGCGAGCCTGTGTTTTGGACGGGTAAAAATATAGAACCGGATAAGTATCGAATAACTCTATAATTATAATGTTGATATAAAAAATAAAAGCTATGTATCCTTTGAAATTTGAAGACATTCTTCGTCCTATGATTTGGGGTGGAGAAGAAATCAGTCGATTCAAACAGTTACCCGAAGTTCACCCCGGTATCGGTGAAAGTTGGGAAATCTCACAAGTAGGCGAACGTGTATCGGTCGTTAGCGAGGGGGAAGATAAAGGGAAAACGATTACGGAGTTGATTAAGCGCGACGGGGCGAATTTGCTGGGGAAGCATGTCGCAGCTCGCTATGCCGATAAATTCCCGTTGTTGATTAAATTTATCGACGCACACGATAATCTCTCTATTCAAGTTCACCCCAATGATGAGTTGGCGATGGCCCGGCACAATTCATTTGGGAAAACCGAGATGTGGTATGTCATCGACGCTAAACCGGGAGCAGGCCTCTATTCGGGATTTTCTAAGCAAATAACTCCCGCAGAGTATGTAGAGCGAATCAAAAATAATACGATTACCGACGTATTGCAATTTCATGAAGTGAAAAGCGGCGATGTGTTCTTTCTTCCGGCAGGCCGTATTCATGCTATTTGTGAGGGAATATTGATAGCCGAGATTCAGCAAAGCTCCGATATTACTTATCGCATATACGATTATGATCGTAGAGATGCGCAGGGCAATGCCAGAGAGTTGCATATCGAGCAGTCTATCGATGCAGTCGATTTTAAAATGTATGATAATTTACGAACCGATTATGCGGCTAAAAATAACGATGCTGTCGGTTTAGTCAAATGCCCGTATTTCGAAACGAATTTAATCGAAGTGGATAAAAGTGTGAAGCGTTCCGTTTCGGGACATGATTCGTTCGTTATCTATATGTGTATGGGTGGAAAAGTGCGATTGACCGATAATAACGGTTACACGATATCTTTACATCAAGGACAAACCGCATTGATTCCCGCTACACTCTCATGGGTGACAATCGAGGCAGAAACTTCTGCGAAGTTACTCGAATGTTATATTCCCGAATAATGAAGTGTTTTTTATAAAAAGAATAATGCCGGAGAATTATTCTTCGGCATTATTCTTTTGGTTATGATTGTAATATTTGCAATATGGGCGGATTCCGCATTCCAAGCAATTGGGTTTGCGAGCCATACAAATGTAACGTCCGTGTAGAATCAACCAATGATGTGCGATGGGGAGTAGGTGTCCCGGAATATTTTTTACCAATGTTTTTTCTGTTTCGAGAGGAGTTTTTGAATGGTTGGTAAGTCCGATTCTGTTGGAGACTCTGAAAACGTGAGTATCGACAGCCATCGCTTCTTTGTTAAATACGACCGATGCTATGACGTTGGCTGTTTTTCGGCCCACTCCCGGTAATTTTTGCAAATCTTCTATTTCGGAAGGTACGACACCGTTGAACTGTTCGATGAGTGTACGAGCCATTCCCACCAAATGTTTCGATTTGTTATTGGGATATGATACGCTTTTAATGTATGTATAAACTTCTTCCGGTGTAGCTGCGGCCAGATCTTGTGGAGTAGGGAATGCTTCGAATAGAGCCGGGGTTATCATGTTTACCCGTTTGTCGGTACATTGTGCCGACAGAATGACTGCAATCAGTAATTGAAATGGGTCGTGATATTGCAATTCGGTTTCGGCGATAGGTTTGTTTTCTTGAAACCATTTAATGACTCCGGCATATCTTTCTTTGGTAGTCATGGCGTTATAAAAATTTTATCATATGAAGACTATATTTCGCTAAGAAAAATCCTCCGAAAACGGCAATAATACCTCCGAGATTAGTACCGATGATATAGAATAGGGCACTGTGGACTTTCCCTAAATTCAATAGATTCATCGTTTCCAAAGAGAATGAGGAGAACGTGGTAAATCCACCTAATAATCCGACGAATAAAAAAGCTCTCAGATTAGGTGAAAAATCAAAAGAATAACAAAAAGCCCAAAGTATCCCGATGATAAAAGAGCCTGCTAAGTTTACGCATAATGTTCCCCACGGATAAGCCGAGAAAAGACGTTGAATTTCCGAAGCGATAAAAAACCTTGCAACAGAACCTATGCCTCCTCCCGCGAGAACACAAGCGACTTTACAAAACTCCATTCACATAAATTTTAATGAGCCGATTCGAATTCTTCGAGGAAACGTACATCGTTCTCAGAGAACATTCGTAAATCTTTGACTTTATATTTCAGATTGGTGACTCGTTCGATACCCATGCCTAATGCATAACCGCTGTATATTTTACTATCTATGCCACATGCTTCGAGGACATTGGGGTCTACCATACCGCAACCCAGAATTTCGACCCAACCGGTATGTTTGCAAAATGCACATCCTTTACCCCCGCAGATATTACAGGATATATCCATTTCGGCAGAAGGTTCGGTAAACGGGAAATAAGAAGGACGGAGTCGAATTTGAGTTTCTGATCCGAACATTTCTTTGGCAAAATAAAGCAACGCTTGCTTCAAATCGGCAAAAGAAACATTCTTATCTATGTATAAGGCTTCTACTTGATGGAAAAAGCAGTGTGCCCGGTAAGATATAGCTTCGTTGCGGTAAACACGACCCGGACAAATGATGCGGATAGGGGGTTGGGAGTGCTCCATCGTTCTTGTTTGTACAGACGAGGTGTGTGTGCGAAGAAGAATATCGGGAGAACGTTGTATAAAGAATGTGTCCTGCATATCGCGAGCCGGGTGGTCTTCGGCAAAATTCAATGCTGAGAACACATGCCAATCGTCTTCGATTTCGGGACCTTCTGCAATTGAAAATCCCAAACGGGCGAAGATATCGCATATTTCGTTTTTTACTAAGGAAAGCGGGTGTCTCGATCCTAACGGAATGGGGTAGGCTGTTCGTGTCAAGTCTATATTTTGAGATTCCGAATGGGTATCTTCGAATTCGCTTTTCAAGGCATTGATTCTTTCTGTTGCAAGAGTCTTCAATTCATTCAGTTGTTTTCCTACTTCTCTCTTTTGTTCGGCGGCGACAGTTCTGAAATCATTGAAAAGTTGAGAAATTTCTCCTTTTTTACTTAGATATTTTATACGAATATTCTCTAAATCTTCTGATTTAGAAACTTTTAATGCCTCGATTTCTGCTTTGATACGTTGGATTTTTTCAATCATACCTGTATAATTCTTATTTTTAAATGCAAATTTAATAATAAATGACTTCTTTTTGGGTGGATTTTTGAGAAATATTTTTTTTGACGAATAAAAAAGGGAATCTGCTGAAAAAATATTCCTTTATTACTAATTTTGTTATGAATTTAAGAAGTAACGATATGTCTGTCTCTCCATTTTTACAAAGTATACACGAGTTTGTCGAGGATAAAAAACTTTTAGACAAATCTGGCCCTGTTATCGTTGGTGTGAGCGGAGGAGCCGACTCTATTGCGTTACTTCATGTCTTGAAGAGTTTGGGATATTTGTGTATAGTTTGTCACTGTAATTTCAATTTGAGAGGTGAAGAATCTTTGCGGGACAGGAATTTTACTCGGCAGATAGCTTTTGAGTGGAATTTGCCGTTCGAGGAGATTTCGTTTGATGCTTCATGTTATGCGATGACCAATAATGTGTCGGTCGAGATGGCTTGCCGCCAACTGCGATATGATTGGTTTGAAGAGAAAAGGAAACAATATCGGGCACAGGCGATAGCCGTGGCCCATCATCGGGACGATAGTGTGGAAACCCTGTTGCTGAATTTAATTCGAGGAACCGGGATTGCCGGTCTTACGTCGATGAAACCACGTAACGGATTTGTTGTGCGACCGTTGTTGACCGTTTCCCGTAAAGATATAGAATCGTATTTGTCGGAACATGGGGTGTCGTATGTGGTCGATTGTACCAATTTAGAATCGGTTTATATCAGAAATAAAATTCGATTACAAGTATTGCCTTTGTTACGTTCGATCAATCCGTCGGTTGACCATTCCATATATTCTTCTATTTTGAATTTGAGGGAAGTAGAATCGGTCTATAAAGCGGCTATACATGAGCAGGAGCAAAACGTGTTGGAATATAAAGGTGAATATATTTATATTCCGGTGGAGAAACTGAAACAGCTTCCGTCGCCTAAGGCTTTCTTATTTGAATTTTTGACTCCTTACGGCTTTGTTTCCGAACAGATAACAGAGATAATATCGTCTTGTGGCGGTATTTCTGGGAAGGTGTTTTTATCTCGGAATTACAGAATCGTTAAAGACAGGGAATATTTGATATTGGAATCACAGGAAAGAGAAGAGGCCGGGACTGTGGTAGAGAAAATCGAAAGTCTCGAAGAATGTGGAGCTTTGTTACACGGAAATTTATCGTATCGATGTCTGGACAACGATGAAACGTATTGTTTCTCTCGTGATAAATCCTATGCTTGTTTCGACTTGGACAAACTTGTATTTCCGCTAATTATTCGCCGGTGGGAGACGGGAGATCGTTTTACCCCCTTTGGAATGAAAGGCAGTCGTAAATTGAGCGATTATTTTAGAGATAGAAAATATTCTCTAATCGATAAAGCCAATGCTTTGTTGCTATGTTCGGGAAATACGATAATATGGATATTGGGAGAGCGCGCGGCCGATGGATATCGAGTGACTGCGGATACAAAGAGAATAATCGAATTTAAATATGAAAAATAGTTAAATAATAAACTTATTTTTACATTTCTTGTTTTGTTTGACAAATCGGCCGTATATTTGTACGGTGAAATTGCGTAGTGAAATTCTGTACGCAGTAAATTCAAAAATCCAATAATTATATTTGTTCTTTCAGCCAGTATGAGTAATCATGCAGGTAGCTTTAATAAATATAAAGTGTAAATCATATTTATTTATTCATGTATAATATTTTAGAATTGAGCGCTAAAACTCTTGACCAGTTGAAAGTGATAGCTGCTGAAATGGGTATCCAAAAGATTGATGGTATAGAACAAGAAGATCTTGTCTATAAAATTCTTGATCAACAAGCTATTGATATGGCAAGTAAAGCTGCCGCTAATCCTCCTGCTCCGAAAAAGAGAGGTCCTAAACCTAAGAAAAATAAAGAGAAGTCTGTACTTGAAAAACCGAATGAACTAGAAAGTAAATCAAATACAGAGCCTACACCGTCTCTATCTGTGGAATCGACAGGAGTGGAAGATACGAAAGAGGTGAAAAAGAAAGGCAGAAAGAAAAAAAGCGATGTAACGAGTGAAACCTCGAAAAAAGAAGATGCAAAACAGGATAATGTTACAGAAGTAAAAGATATTCCTTCTATTATAGAAGAGACTGGGTTATCTTCTCATCCCGCTTTGAAAGAGCCGGTAGCCGAACTATTTGAGAATTTAAAAGAAAGCTCTATGGCGTTGGTGGAAAATAACGGTTCCAATGAAAACGAAGAGCTTCCTCAGCAAAGTACACAAGGAGGGCAACCCAAACAACGCAAACGGATACAAAAGAAAGCTCTTCCGGCTGAATTGATAAATGAAGCTCAAAACACACTGCAAACACCCTCGCCTTCTGTTCCGGTTACAACGCCTTCCACCCCGGTAGAAAACAAGCAACAGGAAATTATTCAACAACAGCCCGCTACCGCAAATCAAGGACAACAAGCACCGTTGCCTACATCGTCGTTACAGACATTCTTCCCACATAGCGAAAAGCAAAGATTTGTTCCGAGAGGACAGCGCACATTCGTCCCACAGAATAGGAACAGCCAGAATAATGCAGGAAATAACAATGGGCAAAACCAAAACTCGAATAATCAACAAACGTTTGTCCCTGAGCCGAAACCTGTCGAGAGACCATACGATTTCGATGGAATATTGACAGGTGTGGGGGTATTGGAGATGATGCCCGATGGGTATGGATTTCTTCGTTCGTCCGACTACAATTATTTGACTTCTCCCGATGATGTCTATGTTTCTCAATCGCAAATAAAGTTGTTTGGTTTGAAGACGGGCGATGTCGTTGAAGGACCTATTCGTCCTCCTAAGGAAGGAGAGAAATATTTTCCGCTGGTGAAGGTGGAGAAAATAAATGGTCGCACACCCGAATATGTTCGAGACCGTGTCCCGTTCGATCATCTTACTCCTCTTTTCCCCGATGAAAAATTTGATTTGACGAGTGGAAAATACTGTAATTTATCTACTCGTGTGGTCGATATGTTTTCTCCTATCGGTAAAGGACAGCGTGGATTGATCGTTGCACCTCCTAAGACGGGTAAGACCGTGTTGTTGAAAGATATAGCCAATGCTATCTCTGAGAATCACCCGGAGGTTTATATGATTATATTGTTGATCGACGAGCGTCCCGAAGAGGTTACCGATATGGCCCGTAGTGTAAAAGCCGAGGTTATCTCATCTACTTTCGACGAGCCGGCCGAACGTCATGTGAAAGTGGCTAGTGTCGTATTGGAAAAAGCCAAACGTATGGTTGAATGTGGTCACGATGTTGTCATTCTGTTAGACTCCATCACTCGTTTGGCGAGAGCTTATAATACGGTTTCTCCGGCCTCCGGTAAAGTGCTCTCCGGTGGTGTCGATGCCAATGCGTTGCATAAGCCTAAACGCTTTTTCGGTGCGGCTCGTAATATAGAGAACGGGGGAAGCCTTACGATTATCGCTACTGCTTTGACCGAGACCGGTTCGAAGATGGACGAGGTGATATTCGAGGAGTTCAAGGGAACGGGTAATATGGAGTTGCAGCTCGATCGGAAATTGTCTAACAAACGCATTTTCCCGGCTGTTGACATCACGGCATCGAGTACTCGTCGGGACGATTTGTTGTTACCGAAAGACACACTCAACCGTATGTGGATATTGCGTCGATACTTGTCCGATATGAATTCGATAGAGGCAATGGAATTTATGCGAGACCGTATGGAGCGTACTTCTTCGAATGAAGAACTTTTGCTGTCGATGAACGATTGAGTATCGTAATAGATATAAAAAGAAGGCCGGTGAATTGGAATTTTCACCGGCCTTCTTTTTATATGGACCAAACAAAGTGAACAGGGCGTGTGTTATATGAATAAATGTATAAGAAAATGGAGATACCCTCGATACAACTGAGTTTGGAACATATAGAGGAGTTAGATTTTACCTGTCCTGCGGCAAAAAAATCGATAAATATAGGAAAAGAGATTATTCCGGTTAAGTTTGTGGTAAATATTTATCCCGATGTTAAACGGGATTATTTTAAGTTGATAACAGGAGTCCGTTATATTCGTCGTCGTAATTTTATCGGTCAAGAACTTCTTTTTTATAGAATCGCTGTGGTTTATAAAATTGAGAAATTGAGGGATTTTGTTAAGCTCGAAAACTCCCAAGTCATAGTTGATACTCGGTTACTTGCATTGTTATTGAGTATATCAATCGGGTCGATGAGAGGAATGTTGGCACTACGTACACAAAATACAGTATTCAAAAATTATCCGTTACCTCTGATAAATGTATCCGAAATATTAACTTCCATGAATATAACCGATTCTGAGGGTATTGGGGAGAATCTGAATATATATTACAATAATTGAATCCTCGATGAATAAATTGATTTTGCTCCGGCATGGAGAGAGTATATGGAATAAGGAGAACCGATTTACGGGGTGGACAGATGTCCCATTGTCTGAAAAGGGGAGAGATGAAGCTCGTCGGGCAGGAGAGTTGTTACGGAGTTTTTCCATATATCCCGATATTTCGTTTACATCTTTGTTAAAGCGTGCTATTGTTACTCGCTTTTTAGTTATGGAAGAATTGGACAGGTTGTGGACTCCGGCATATAAAGATTGGAGGCTCAATGAACGACATTATGGTGCGCTGCAAGGCTTGAATAAGTTGGAAACATCTGAGAAGTATGGGGCGGAGCAAGTTCATATTTGGCGACGGAGTTATGATGTCAGACCTCCGCAAGTAGGAGACGAGGATCTCAGATATCCGGCTCATGATGCCCGTTATCAGATGGTTCAAGAAAAACTGCTACCTCATGGTGAATCGCTTGAAGATACTGTTCATAGAGTGTTGCCTTGTTGGAAAGAGCGTATTTTGCCAGAGGCTGAGAAAGGCAAAACGATACTGGTTGCAGCTCATGGAAATAGTTTGAGGGCCTTGATAATGATGCTGCAAAATTTATCGCCTAAACAAATTGTCGATGTAGAAATACCCACGGGAAAACCTTTAATCCTTGAATTAGGAAAAAATTTAACGGTTATGAATCAATACTATTTGGGGTAAAATAAACAGCATGGGCTGTGGTAGTAAAATCTTTTTTAGCTTCCATGATATATTCTTTTTCGGTTTTCTGTAAATAGCTATATTTGTCCGATTATTGATTTAGGTATGAAGACGAATAAGACGAATGCGGCTCGGCTGTTGGATAGGGCGAAAATACCATACGAATTGGTTCCTTATGAAGTCGACGAGAATAATTTAGCTGCTACTCATGTTGCCGAACAACTGGGTGAGAATATAGAACAAGTATTCAAGACTTTGGTATTGCGTGGCGATAAACACGGGATATTCGTTTGTGTGATTCCGGGCGACAAAGAGGTCGATTTGAAAAAGGCTGCCAAAATATCGGGAAATAAGAGTGCCGAGATGATTGCCATGAAGGAACTGTTGCCGACTACCGGATATATTCGGGGTGGTTGTTCTCCCATTGGCATGAAGAAAAATTATCCTGTATATATTCACGAAAGTTGTTTGTCACATGACCCTATTTATATTAGTGCCGGACAACGAGGATTACAGATAAAAATAGCAGCCGGGGCTCTTATAGAGTTTGTTTCAGCGGAGGTCGGAGACCTTGTCGGTTAATCTTGGTACACGATATAATTCGGTGTGGATTAATCCACAGGGAGTAAAATGTCTTGTCCATATAAGATGAGGTAAAAAAGACTTATAGAACCCGAAGGGGGATACATAGGTGTGAACAGAGTCTTCGTCTTTATTCACAATCTTTTTTCATAGTTCCCTGTTTAATGGCTCGGATAAGCCGGGATTCTATGCGGAGAAATTCTTGTTCGAAATTAGGAGTGAAGATTCCTTTCCCCATATTTTCATGTATTTCTGAAAATGTCCAGAACTTTCCGTCGTCGATTTCGACTGGATCGATTTGTATTTTTCCGGTATATACCGTATAGAATGTGTTTACCATCTCGCGTTCCCGATCCGATTCGAAGATATAAGTAAGCACATGTATCGGAATGAAATGCGTGATTCCCAACTCTTCGCGAACTTCTCTTGCCAACGCTTCTTCGACGGTCTCCCCGTAATCGATATGACCGCCTACGGCCGTATCCCATTTGCCGGGTTGAATGTCTTTATTCATCGATCGCTTTTGAAGATACAACTCCCCGTCGTTATTTATAATATGTAGGTGGACTACCGGGTGGAGCAATTTCGATCCGTTGTGGCATTCACGGCGGGTCGCTTTTCCTATTGTGTTACCTTGTTCGTCTATCAGAGGAAACCATTCTTCTTTATTCATGATTCAAATGAGTATTCGGGTTATAGTCTTGAATACGTTTTTGCAGCGTTTCTTCATCGAGAGGGTTCCCGGCTTTGTCGAATGGCAACCTGAAACCGCATCCTTCTTTCCATCGGCTGCATCCGTATGCCGTCTTTCCCTGTATGATATGGCCGGTGTGGCATACGGGACATGATAAAAGTTGTTCTTTTGGTTTCTTCTCCGTAGATGTTTTATTTGTTGTTTTTTTCTTCCCGGGTTTGGCCGATGTCGTCGATTTTTTCTTCGGTTCCTCCGGTGGTGGAGCAGCTGTGATTTTGCCGGAATTGTCGCTTAGTACGTACAAAACGATTTCGCCCACCATTTTTTTCAGTTCTTCCAGAAAATCGGCGGCACGATATTCGTTGCGTTCTATTTTACGCAATTTGTTTTCCCAAATACCGGTCAATTCGGCCGATTTTAGCAACTCGTTGCGAATAGTCCCGATTAGCTCCACTCCTGTTTGAGTGGCAACCAGATTCTTCCTTTCTTTACGGATATAGTGGCGTTTGAACAGCGTTTCAATAATGGCGGCTCTCGTGGAAGGACGTCCGATACCGTTTTCTTTCAAGGCATCTCTCAGTTCTTCGTCCTCTACCGATTTTCCAGCCGTCTCCATAGCCCGCAATAATGTGGCTTCGGTATACGGTTTGGGAGGCTGGGTCCATTTTTCTGCCAAAGAAGGTGTGTGCGGGCCGGTTTCACCTTTGGTGAAAGCAGGCAAGGTGCTTTCCGACTCTTCGTTATTTTCTTCTTTCCCGAATACGGTTCTCCACCCCGGAGATAAAATTTGTTTTCCCGTGGCTTTAAATTCGATTTGATTTACCTCGCCCAGTACGACCGTATTGGAAACGATACAATCGGGATAGAATGCCGCAATAAATCTTCGGGCCACTAAGTCGTACACTTTTTGCTCTTCGCCGGTGAGGTTGGTTGCCTTTACGTTCGTGGGAATGATGGCATGGTGATCGGTCACTTTGGAGTTGTCGAATACCTTTTTGCTCTTGGGAATCTTCCCGGTCGAAAAGGGGGCTGTTAATGTTGTGTAAGCTGTTAATGCCGACATTATGCCCGGAACCTTCGGATATATGTCGTCGCTTAGAAATGTAGTGTCGACACGAGGGTAGGTGGTTACTTTTTTTTCGTAAAGCGACTGAATGATTTTCAAGGTGTTTTCAGCCGAGAAAGAGAATTTTTTATTACACTCGACTTGAAGGCTGGTTAAGTCGAATAATCTCGGTGGAGCTTCTTTTCCTTGTTTGGTCGTTATATCGGTAACCGTGAAGGGGAATCCCTCTATCTTTTGTAGAAATTCTTTTCCCTCTGCTTCGGTTTGAAATTTCCCTTTGGTAACGGCGAATGTCGTTTCCCGATATAAGGTTTTCAATTCCCAATAAGGTTGAGGAACAAAATGTTCGATTTCGAGTTGACGGTTTACGATTAATGCCAAAGTGGGAGTCTGTACCCTCCCGATGGAAAGGACTTGACGGTTCTGTCCATATTTCAACGTGTAAAGCCGGGTAGCGTTCATTCCTAACAACCAATCGCCGATAGCCCGTGAAAGTCCGGCAAAATAAAGAGAGTCGAATTCTGTTTGAGGTTTGAGATTTTGAAATCCCTCTCGTATGGCTTCTTCTGTCAAGGACGATATCCAAAGGCGGTAGACCGGGCATTTACAAGCAGCTTTTTGCATAACCCATCGTTGAATGAGTTCCCCTTCTTGACCGGCATCACCACAGTTTATGACGGCTTCGGCGTTGGACATGAGCGATTCTATGATACCGAATTGTTTTTCTATACCCCGGTCGGAGATTAATTTAATCCCGAATCGGGTGGGTATCATGGGCAGGGATCTCAATGTCCATTGTTTCCACGAGTCGGTATATTCATGAGGCTCTTTTAATGTGCAGAGATGGCCGAAAGTCCAAGTCACCTGATAGCCGTTTCCTTCGTAATATCCGTCATGTCGGTTTTTTGCGCCTACTATATCGGCTATTTCTTTGGCTACACTGGGTTTTTCGGCTATACAGACTTTCATTATATTGTTTTGTAGTTTAAACGAAGAAACAAGGAATGACAAAATCCGTTTTTCCGGTCGTGTCTTACTGTTGCTCATTTCCGAATGCAAAGTTACATTTTTATTTTCATTCTTCGTAATATCCGGTCAATGGCCTTGTAGAGATTGGGGCTTGTAAGAAAAATTTGTCTGGTCGATGACTTTTAGGAGTCTGCGGTCGGTAATCGGGGCGGTAAATTCTTTTATTTCAGTTTCAGTCAGTTTCCTGTCGAGGGAGTGTATAAGCCTGATGATCGAGCGGGCATTAATAAGTTGGCAAGTGAAATCGGTAGATGGTCCGAAATAGGTTTCGTATGTTTGTTTTCTGAGTGCTCGGAGTTTCTCTTCTCTCATGGAAATTTGTTCTTTTTCGGATTTTTTGTTGAACGACTCTATGGTTCTTTCTACATTATCGGGTGGCGTTTGGATCTCTCCGAATACAAATTTCAGAGTTTCTTTTTCGGTATTTGATAAGTTTATATTTCGCTTTTCGAGAGCTTTTATAAAGTCTGAATATTCCCAATTAGGAGGTGTCGTCATGGCTCTCCAACTTTCCAATAACATTAAAAAAGGCAGGTAATATTCCGAAGTCGTAGATAGAGGGTCATTCATGGCGGAAATGCCTGCGAATGATGTATAATCTATATTTTTAATACTATATTCGTTTATAGTATCTTTATCTATAATCTTCATATATACAAATATATGATAAATAAAATTATAGTAATTATTTAGAATTGATAAATGATAAGATGTATTGGATATTTCTCCTTGATTATATTTCGAGTTTATATATTCAAGTTTTGCTTTAAATTTATTTTCTTCCGAAGTATAATATTTTTGTGTTGAAAGGGTGTTTAGGCTTTTTATCCAATCTTCCGTTTCTGAAATGTTTTTTAATCGTATTTTCCTTAGTTCGTAATTGATTCGGGCATTCTTACCTCGGTATGTCGAGTGAACGCAGTTTTGTTCTATTCCTCCTGAATATCGATAGGGAGCGAATAATTCGTCCAAGTACGTTTCTATGTAAAGCGTATCTGTTGGTTCGATATAAAAAGGGATATATCGATCCCCCAAAATTAGTTTTTGTTGGATTGGATAGTGTGTAGGGATTTTTGCGGAGAACGAACCGTCTGGTGCGATAGGAATGTTTATTTCGGTCTGTTTCCCGGAGAACAGATCGTCCTGTATGATTTTCCCGTCGGGTAAATTCAACCGTTTGTGATATCCGACGAATTTACCTTGTAGTATAGCTGTGTCGAATGTTATTGCTGGTGTAGCAGATCTGTATATAGGGTTGGGTTGTGGATATATGGAAGTCTTGTTCCTTTTTTCGGTTAGAGATAAACCTATAATTCTGATTTCGTTGGATTTTTGATTTCCGATGATATCGACCTCCGTTAAGGACGGAGGGAGTGCAGGAAAATCCATTTCTATATGGATCGTACTGTCGCTATCGAATTGGAAAATTCGGTCGAAGTCGACACCGTCTATATCCCGTACTTTCCCAGAAAACCGTTTTATACTGTCTTGGACGACCCAATCGTCGTGTATGGTGAGAGACGTATGTGGTAGTTGTTTTAGCGTGATGTACATTCGGCTTACGGTGTCTCGTAATAGAATGCTGTCGACTGTTACAACCGGCGTATTTCGAGCGACCCAGTTCGGGTTGGTTATTATTTTTTCTGCATGAAGCGAAGATATGAGCAGAGGTAGGAAGAGTGATAAAAAAGCTCTCATTAGTGATTCGTTATATGTGTTATAGCGAATGAACAAATGAGAGCCGTAGTAAGTTCAATTTGATTACAGTCCTTTTTGTTTGGCCTCGTCCCAAATGGCATCCATTTCGGCGAGAGACATATCTTTTAGATTTTTACCTTTTTGTAATGTTTCCTGTTCGAGGTAGTTAAACCGTCGTATAAACTTTTGGTTCGTATGTTCCAATGCATTTTCCGGGTTGATGTCATAAAGTCTTGCCGCATTGATGAGACTGAAAAATAGATCTCCGAATTCATTTTCCATATTATCCGGGTTCATGTTTTCTATTTCATTTTTCAGTTCGCCGAACTCTTCAAAAACTTTGTCCCAGACTTGGCTTTTTTCTTCCCAGTCGAAGCCTACATTGCGTGCTTTATCTTGTATTCGATAAGCCTTTATTAGAGCCGGTAAGGCCGATGGCACGCCTTCGAGTACGGTTTTATTACCGCCTTTTTCTTTCAGTTTGAGTTCCTCCCAATTTTGCTCAACCTCGTTCGATCCATCGACATGGGTTGTACCGAATACATGAGGGTGGCGATAGATTAGTTTTTCACAAAGAGCATTGCAAACATCGGCAATATCGAAAGAACCGTTTTCTTCTCCTATTTTAGCATAGAAAGCGATATGTAACAATACGTCTCCCAACTCTTTTTTAGTGGCTTCGTTGTCCTTTCTGATAAGAGCATCACAGAGTTCGTAGGTCTCTTCTATCGTGTTGGGACGTAAACTTTCATTCGTTTGCTTATGATCCCACGGACACTTTTCGCGTAGAATATCGAGTATATCGATAAACCGGCCGAATGCCTCTATTTTTTCTTCTCTCGTGTGTGACATGTGTTTATTTATTAAATGCTTTTAGTCCTTTTTGTAAGAAATCGATAAATTTAGCTACGCTTTCATTGTATCCGTATGGGGTGGCTAATGGCTCTCCGTCACTATTGATAATAACATAGTATGGTTGAGCATTGGCTCCGAATTTATGTCTTTGTAAGAAACTCCATTTTTCACCGACGGTCGTTAGTTTTACCGATTTCCCATTTTCGGTTACCGTAATGGGCTTCTTTAATTTTTCTTTGTCATCGACCATTAAGGTAATAAGTACGTATTTGTTTTCAAGAATCTGTTTTACAACCGGGTCGGTCCACACGGAAGCCTCCATTTTACGGCAGTTGACACAACCATACCCCGAAAAGTCGATGAGTATGGGCTTCTTTTCTTGTCGGGCGTACGCCAAACCCTCGTTATAGTCGTTGAAAGCTGCGTGAACTTCTTTATTATATAAGTTGAAATCCTGGGTATATAAGGGGGGCGCGAATGCACTGATCGCTTTTAACGGAGCTCCCCACAATCCGGGAATCATATATAATGAAAAAGATAGCGAAATGATGGCGAGGAATAGACGGGGGACGGAGACGTGTTTAATCGGGGAATCGTGCGAAAAGTTGAGCTTACCGAGCAGATAAAATCCCAACAATGCGAAGATAACGATCCAAAGCACCAAAAATGTTTCCCGGTCGAGTATGTGCCACCCATAGGCGAGATCGGCTACCGATAGGAATTTAAGTGATAATGCCAATTCCAAAAAGCCTAATATGACTTTGACGGTGTTTAACCAGCCTCCCGATTTAGGCAATTGTTTCATTAAAGAAGGGAACATGGCGAATAATGCGAACGGTATGGCTAAGGCGATGGCGAAGCCTCCCATTCCGACAGCAGGTGCGAGCGTCCCGCCCCAAGAAGCGGCTTCTACTAATAGAGTGCCGATTATGGGTCCGGTACAAGAGAAAGAAACCAAAACCAATGTAAACGCCATGAAAAAGATAGCGATGATACCGGTTGCGGTGTCGGCCTTCCTATCGAGTTTATTACTCCATGATGCAGGTAGGGTTATATCGAAAGCCCCGAAGAAGGAGACCGCGAAAAGAACCAGAAGTGCGAAAAACAGTATGTTGAACAAAGCGTTTGTTGCTAAATCGTTAAGGGCACTGGCTCCGAATAATAGGGTAATCAGTAAACCCACTCCTACATAGATAATGATGATGGACAAACCGTATAAGATGGCTTCGCCGATCGCCTTGTGCCGGCTTTGTTGTTTTTTCAGGAAAAAGCTCACTGTTAGGGGAATCATGGGCCAAACACAAGGTGTTAGTAATGCTAACAACCCTCCGATAAATCCCGATATGAAAATAAACCAAAGAGAACTTTCTTGCAATAATTTTTCGGTACTCATTGCCCGGAGTTCTTCAACTACTGGTTGCCAGCCTTTTTGACTGGTTAAATTGGAAGATGAGTTTGTATTAAGATTTACAGGAGTCATAACCGGGGCGGTTGTCGTTGGAGTTTTGCTTTCTCCAAAAGAAAATTCATGTTTGGTTGGAGGCAAACAAGTTACATCGTTACACGCTTGGTAAGTTATGTATCCGGTAATTTTAAAACTATCGGGATTTTCTATAAATATAGTTTGCTTGAAATCTATTGTAGAATTATACCACCCCAATTTCATATCGAATAAAGCGCTATATTCCTCATGAGGTCGTTTGGACGGGGTTATATCTCCCTTTAACGATACATTGGATATCTCGTCGAAAGAGAACGAAGTAGGAATAGGCCCTCCGGAGGGAATATCGGTAGCATATAAATGCCAACCATCTTCTATATATGCATGAAAAACAATCTCCTTCTCATTACCTTCTCCTTGCATGGAAACTTTCCATTTGACAGGCTCTATAATTTGAGAATAACTACTCATGCAAAAAAGCATGCCGACGATCAATAAACCTAAAAACTTTTTCATATTACCCAATTTTGTGTGGCAAAGATAGTGCAAACGAGGGCAGAAACAAATAAATTTGGTTATGCCGAGTGCCGCCTATTTTCGCATTTTTGCAAAGATAGTGCATATTAGTCAAATCGAAAACCGATTCGGCGATATGATTTGGGAAATAATAGATAAAATATGTAGATGAACAAAAATAGTGTTCGCTATGTGGATAATAATTTTTACCTTTGCCATGAATGTAAGTATAGTCTTTTCATCGTTAAGTAAAAATCAGACAATAAAGACAAATGATCAATAAAATAATTGCAGAAGAAAAAATACAGCAGGTTCGTAAGCTCTTGGAGAAAAAGGAAAAGATTGTGATTACATGTCATGTATCTCCTGATGGAGATGCTATCGGAGCTTCGTTGGGCTTGTATCATTTTCTTGATGGGTTAGGGAAAGAAGTAAATGTGGTTGTCCCGGATTTACTCCCTCGGAATCTTTTGTTTTTAAAAGGGACGAAAGAAATCGTAGTCTATACTCGTTATCCCGAGTTTGCCGAAAAATTGATGTCGGAGGCTGAGCTTATATTCTGTTTGGATTTTAATGCTATCAGCCGTATCGACCGGTTGCAAAAGTCTGTGTCTTTATCCGAAGCGAAGAAAGTCCTTATCGACCATCATTTGAATCCGGAGGATTTTTGCGATGTTACCATCTCTCACCCGGAGGTTGCATCAACCAGCGAATTGATTTTCAGGTTGATTTGTCGCATGGGTATGTTCGATCGCATGGGGTTGTATTCCGCAGAAGCCATCTACACGGGAATGATGACCGATACGGGGAATTTTACCTATAACTCCAACATTCCCGAAATGTATTACATCATAGCAGAGTTGGTAAAATTAGGTATCAATAAAGATAAAATTTATGCTTTGGTATATAATACCAATTCGGTAGATAAGATAAAATTGAACGGATATGCCGTCAGTGAGAAAATGGAAGTTTTCCCGGAATATAAGGCGGCTATGATATCGCTTACCCGAGAAGAATTGAAGCGATATGATTATCACAAGGGTGACAGCGAGGGGCTGGTAAACGTACCTTTGGGTATCGAAGGAATAAGGTTTTCTACTTTTTTCAGAGAGGATAAGGAGTATATAAAAGTCTCTATGCGTTCCAAAGGATTTTTCCCGGTTAATAAAGTTGCTGCGGAGCATTTCAACGGCGGAGGGCATTTAAATGCCGCCGGTGGAGAATTTCATGGTACGATGGAAGAGGCTCAGGCTCTGTTAAGGAGTATACTACCTTTGTATGATAAATATATGGTGAAGGATAAAGACTAAGAAGTATTTGATAAATATGGTAAAGATAGCACGAATTTTATTTGTTTTTTTTACGGTTATGATGGTATTATCGTCTTGCGATAATGGAAAATCCTATGCCGATTTGTTGAAAGAAGAAGATAAGGCGGTGAAAGCCTTTTTGGCCGATAAAATAGTAATTAACAGCATTCCGGCCGATTCGGTATTTGTTACTTTGCAAGATGTCGGTAACAACGATACGTTGGCAGTGCCCTATTATCGTTTGGACGATGACGGCAATGTATATATGCAGGTTCTTGATGCCGGGATACAAGACGATCGTTTTGAGAAGGGGAATGATGTAAACATTCGTTTTCTTAGGGTCGATTTGAAAGCATTGATGAATGGCGAGAATCCCGATCCGGTGGGTAATACGAATCCGGCCGATTACATAACGATTCGTTTCGGTGAAACGACATTGTCTTCGACAACTCAATATGGGACGGGTATTCAATACCCGATGTATTTTCTCGGCAATGAATGTAAAGTCAATTTGTTGATTCGTGCAAAGTTGGGATTTACGGCTGAAACTTCTACGGTTATACCGTATCTGTATACTATTAGCTATAACAAATCAAAATAAAACAAAATGTCTCTCATTAAATCTATTTCAGGAATTCGCGGTACAATCGGAGGAAAAGCCGGAGATGGGCTGAATCCTTTGGATATCGTTAAGTTTACGGCAGCGTATGCTACCTTTATTCGTAAAAACACACCGGTAAAAACGAACAAAATTGTTGTCGGACGTGATGCCCGCATCTCTGGCGAGATGGTGAAACATACGGTTATCGGGACTCTTATGGGAATGGGATTCGATGTCGTGAACATTGGATTGGCTACTACTCCGACGACCGAGCTTGCCGTGACTATGGAGAAGGCTTGCGGTGGAATTATATTGACAGCAAGTCACAATCCCAAACAATGGAATGCTTTGAAATTGCTGAATGAGAAAGGTGAATTTCTTAATGCCGCCGAGGGACAAGAAGTATTAAATATAGCTGCTGCCGAGGCATTCGATTTTGCAGACGTCGATCATTTGGGGCGTTTGTATGAAAACAACACATATACGCAAAAACATATCGAGAGTGTTTTGGCATTGGATTTGGTCGATGTCGATGCGATTCGCTCGGCCGGATTCAAAGTAGCCATAGATTGTGTAAATTCGGTAGGCGGTATTGTTATCCCTGAATTGTTAAAGGCTTTGGGAGTAAAAGACGTTATAGAACTGAACTGTACGCCTGACGGAAAATTCCCTCATAACCCCGAACCTCTTCCGGAAAATTTAACTCAAATAGCCGGTGTAATGAAGGAAGGAAAAGCCGACGTCGGATTCGTTGTGGATCCCGATGTAGACCGTTTGGCAATCGTATGCGAGAATGGCGAAATGTTTGTCGAAGAATATACCTTAGTCGCTGT
The DNA here is from genome assembly GCF_023656675.1 of Barnesiella sp. B2-R-119. Lineage (NCBI taxonomy): Bacteria > Pseudomonadati > Bacteroidota > Bacteroidia > Bacteroidales > Barnesiellaceae > Barnesiella > Barnesiella sp. B2-R-119. Next base: position 118,101 of record NZ_JAMOKL010000002.1, on the reverse strand, counting down.
GGCGGATTATGTGTTGAAACATACTCCCGGAAATACGGTTTCGAATCTAAGTTCTTCGAGAGCGTTGCGCGATGTCACACGTCTGTATGGACAACAATATAACGCCTCGGCCGTGGGAGAGGTCAATGTAGTGACTTTGATGAAACAGACCGGAGCGGTTATAGGCGGCGAGGGCAATGGCGGTGTGATTTATCCGGCCAGCCATTACGGTCGTGACGCTTTGGTGGGTATCGCTTTATTCTTGTCGCATTTGGCGAAAGAGAAAAAGACTGTCAGCCAGTTGAAAGCCACATATCCGGCTTACAGTATAGCCAAACAGAAAATACAACTTACTCCCGATATCGATGTCGATGCCTTGTTGGTTGCTGTTAAGGAAAAGTATGCTCAATACGATATTACGGATATCGATGGGGTAAAGATCGATTTTCCCGATCGTTGGGTGCATTTGCGTAAGTCCAATACGGAGCCTATCATTCGAGTGTATTCCGAAGCCCGTACTCCCGAATTGGCCGAAGAGACGGCTGCCGGAGTAATGGCTGTAATTGCAGAGATGACAAGGAAATAATCGATAGATAAATAAGTTTACAGAGAGACGAGGAGCTGTTATAAAGTTCCTCGTCTTTTTTACTCCGTAAAGTTAGAAATTCCTGTTCAAGAGGTTTGCAATATCGGTGGTGAGGTTTTCCTCGGTGATAGTCTGTACGGTAGATAGTCGAATGAGTCTCAGACCATATTTATCGAGAATACAATCTTTTACTTGGTCTCGTTTTTGCTGGGCATCGGTTCTGTGAAAGTGCCAACCATCGACTTCGATACATAACAAGGGGATCTTGGTCAACGAGTTGTATAACAGGAAGTCTATGTGGGTCATCGGATTGTTGGCGAACAACTTTTCTTTGTCGTTTAACAAGCTGTCGTTAGCAATGAGTCTCGATAAAGGGTAATGGCATAATATATCGGTATTTGTCAACCGTAGTTTGGTTATGCTCTTTTGCAAAATATGATATATTATATTTTCAGACAGTTCACTTGTGTTTTTACTTTTTGATAACTCGAACTTTAAACGTTCGGTCGTATATTGCTTGTAAAGCAAGTCGAATACGGAATGGAGTTTGCTTTCCTTTACTTCGAAATTGTTATAGCGGGCGTATGCTATGAGTTGACCCAAGTTACTGTCTTCTTTGATTTGATTTCCGTTAGTAACGACAAAAAGTCGGGATTGGGCGCGAGAAATAGCAACATTCAACAGATTCGGATCGTCAGAGAATTCACTGATCGTATTGTCTACCATACTCATGATGATATTGTCGCATTCCCGACCTTGATATTTATGTACGGTGCTTGCGATTTTTGTCCCGAGTTGTCGGTTGATGGCTTCGGCTTGGTTGCGATATGGGGTAATAATACCGACCGAACCATTATTAGTCAAGTTGGGTAATACTTCGGATTGGATAACATCTATTTCTCGCTGGTTATAATGTCCTCGGGCATGTTGCCCTTTTACTGTTTGAATGACGGTCACTACATTTTCTTCGCCTTTATCCTGCGTCATGGGAACTAACTCCCCATTATAAAATAGGTGATTGCAAAATTCAATAATTTTGGGGTGACAACGGTAGTGTTCCCGAAGCAATGTTTGGGGAGCATCGGTAAACACTTCGCAACAGGATTGTAGGAAACTGTGTGTGGTGGAACGATATTTCTCGTCTATCCGATAGGCGCTTTCGATGGCTTTCAAGGCCGTTTTTGTTCGTTCATCAATCACATTGGGTAGTTGTTTGTCATCACCTACAATTACTGCATTCATGGCGCAGGAGAGAGCCAATGCTCCGGTAGTTATATCGACTTGTGAGGCTTCGTCCATGATCACATAATCGAATACCCAGTTTTTGTCGATGCAATTTTTGGCAGTGTATGTAGTACTCAATACAACGGGGTATTCTTTCAGAAATTCTTCGGTTCGGGGTTTTATGTCTTTTACCGAAAATAACCGACGGTTACGACCTTGCCTCCCGATAAAGATTTGGTGTTTGAGCATTTGTAGCGACAAGTCCCGCAATGCACTTACATTTTCTGTTATATCGATTGATTTTAAAAAACTCTCGCAGTTGGCGATTTCCGATTCAATCTCATTCTTTCGTGCCGTGTAATAGGCCGCTTCGATTTCACGGGTTATTACATCGGGGGATTGGTGTAAGAAAGTCCACATTTTGAATCCGAACCGGAACAGCCATTCGATGTAAAATACAGTACCAAGCTTTTTACTTTGTTCAATCTGTGTTTCGTATCGGCGTTTCAGGGTCAATAATTGTCGAGAAGGTTTGAGGTGTAACCAGTCGAAGTCAGAAACGATTGGTCGTTTCTGTAATTCGTTGTAACGAGATTCTATTTTTAACGCTTCCGCTTCTATTTTCAGTTTGGATAGAATGGTTTGTTTTTCAAATCCTTTTGATACAATTTGGAGTTTCTCATTTATCTCTTCGGCTGTTCTTCGCCATTCGGGGAGTTCCCAATCCGATATGTCCGGTACTGCTGGCTGGTTTTCCACGAACGCTTCTTTGTTCTCTTTTTTACCGAGTTGGGCCACGAGAAAGCCTAATCCGATCTTTTTGTCGGATAGTTTTTCTGCTACATTTTCTACGGCCGAGTTGTTGTTGGAGACTATGAGTACTGATTTCCCTTGTACTAATAAATTGGCAACAATATTCAGTATGGTTTGAGTCTTTCCAGTACCGGGAGGCCCTTGAATAATGCTTACCTGATGGGTTAAAGCGTTCTCGACTCCTCGTTTTTGACTGGCATTGCAACCGAACGGATAGAGTATTTGTCTAGGGGCGTTATATGTAGCCAACTTTGTTTTATCTCCGATAAACTGAGCCAAAGGGACATTATCGCGCATTCTATCCACAATGTCGTATTGCATTTTTAGGATATTACCGATGCCTTCCATTTCGAGTCCGGTTTCCGCAGCCAGTTGGTTGAGGTATTTCCAGGTGTCGCCTCCGCATTCGTCGAGTGTCGTGCGGGAGACGTATACGTCTTTCTCGTCGTAATCCAGTTCTGCTCCGTTACTAAATACCGCATGGTAATAATAGTGGGTGTCACCGAAACGATACAGTTCCCGAATATCTTCTATACGCTTGTTTTTCAAGTAGAATCCACGGGTCTCGATGTCGATTCGTTCGACTTTCGTAAAGAATTTAATTCGTTCGTATCGGTAAGTATAGCTAATTGGGGTGGTTTCGAAAGTGATGTGCCACATTCCATCAGCGATTTCGAGATGAGCCACTTGTTTGGTAATAAACATCTTCGGCGTTCCCAGCCTCGATGTGTCGATTACCATATACTTTTTGGGATTCATGGCTCTCCGGGCAGAAATTATTCAATTTATCGCTTGGTGTACAGATAACTGTAAATACAGCCGACAAACAGGGCTCCGCCTACGATGTTGCCGAATGTGGCAGGAATGAGATTTGCCAAGATGAAATCGCTCCAACTTATCGCAGCTCCTTGCAGCATGCCTAATGGGATAAAGAACATATTAGCTATGCTGTGTTCGTAACCTATGGCGACGAAACACATGACCGGAAACCAGAGCCCCATCATTTTTCCAGCGGTGGAGTGTGCACTGAATCCAAGCCAGACAGCGAGGCACACTAACCAATTCGCTCCGATTCCTTTGAGGAAGACAACCCACCCAGACATGTTTACTTTGGCTTGTGCGATTTGGACGATGGCGCTTTTCCACGGGTCGGCATCAACGATGCCCGTACACCATACCATTATATAAACAAAGAAAATCGCTCCTATGAAATTGCCTATATAGACAATCGTCCAGTTTTTCAATATGGGCATGATTCCGTATTTCTTCTTCATAAATCCGGGAATCAGCACGGCATTGTTACCGGTGAAAAGTTCTGCCCCGGCCAAAACGACCAAGATAAGTCCCAAAGGGAACATGCAGCCCGACAACAATTTTTGTAATCCCGGATTTCCTGCTGTCCATTCGGGGAATCCGTATCCGATGAGTAGGGAGAGAAGTCCTCCCATAGCGATGTAAATACCTGCCAGCATTGCGGCGACGAGCGTTCTAGGAAAGGATAACGAGATTTTATTCAGTGCTGCCCGTTCGGCTTGGGCTACTATTTCGGCGGGTGTAGAAAATGACATGATAAATTTGTAATTACAAGGATAGGAGACGGTTCTGCATAGTCAAACCACAAACAAGATTTACCTTTTGTTATCTTTGTTATAGCAACCACAAATATTACTTTGATTGCCACATTTTTTGTTGCTGGAAATTCGTCATCAAAGGTAGACAATTAAAATAATATACGCACTACTTTATTTGTTTTTATTATAAAATATTGTTTGGGAGGTTGGCGAGGGGGATTATCGAGGAAAATACTTTGATGAGTAAAAACGGCTGTCGATTTTCTATCGGCAGCCGTTTGGGTGATTGGGTGTACCGACAAATAAGTAAATCTATTTATCGGCCAGTTAAGCATGAATTTGTTTTATGGCTACTTGACGAGTACTTTGGTAACTCCTTTTTCTGTATGGACAAGGTCGCAGCCTGTGTGCTGCATGGGAATGACTTCGTAATCCGTATGCAAAGAGGCATTCGTTATCGTTTTACCATCGAGCGAGTAAACGGTGACCTGTACTCCTTTCAATCCGGTCAATATGATGTTTCGTCCTTCGCTGTATATCGAGCTGTTGTCTGCTGTGTTATCTGCTATACCGGTACTGCCGGAAGTCAAGGTAATGTTGTCTATGGCTATGCGTGCACCGGCTTTTTCTGTTTTTCCACGGAAGCCTAACTGTATGCGTTTATTACCGGCCAGTTGGTCGAGCGGGAGGCTTACTTTGGTCCATTCGTTAGAACCGTCCGATCGAAGAGCCTCGCTTGCTGCTTCGTAGATTGTGCCGTTTACGGTGGTTTCTACTGTCAGTTCTGCGTTTTCCGTGTGCAGGTAGAATTCAAGTGTGAGTTTGTCTTGCCCGGCAATGTTGATAATAGGGGATTCAAGGCGGCTGTCATCTGCTTCCGCTTTTTTATTTACCAACATGGCGTAGCCGTTATCTTCATCTTGTGCGTCCAGAGAACCGCCGTTCTGATACATACCCCACGCATCATCTCCGCCTACGGTAGCTACCGACCATGTTTCGGTGGAAACGTTTCCTTGGGTAAACGATTCAGCGAAGGGGAATGCGAGAGGCGTACCCAACATAATGCCGAATGGGGTGTAAGCACCCTTACCTCCGGCAGACACGGCGCAGATGTATCCTTGTGTGTAAGTTTGTTTGGTAAGCCCGGCAGTTGTCATGAGATAAGAGGTTTCTTTTATGCCGGTAGCCATATCTATTATACTGCCGAAAAGGTATGTTCCATAGTTGTAAGTCAGTTCTTCGGGATTGATGAACCCTCCGTTGGCTCCTGTTTCCGCCGGGGCATCCCACGTCAATAGGGCGGCTTGGTCGTTTTCATCGTCCCAACTGGCAATGAGGTTTTGTACGTGTTGCGGGATATCCGTGCCGATGAAAACAGACTTTTCGGCATCGCGCCCGCGTCCTTGTTCATCGTACACGATGACGTTATAATGGTTCATACCTTGCACGCCATCGACCGTGAAGGAGTATTCTTTCCCTTTTTCCACTTCATTTTCAGTTAGGATAACGTTCCCTTCCTTGAGAATCTCGATTTTGGAGAGGGTGGTGAGTTCATCGCCATTGATGGCTTTGGTCGGGGCTTTGAATGTCAGAACAGCTTTCAAGACGCCGGTCGGATCGGGAATGGCGGTGAAGTCGGTTACCGAATCGGGAGCGGTGGTCGGTATGAACGGCTCGATAACGATGTCGTCTATGTAAAGCAGATACATACCTTGGCTGGTGTGGTGGAAGCCGAAGTAGTAAGTGCCTGCTTCCTGTACTTCAATGACCGATGACTTTTCGAGGTAAGTGTCACCGCTGACTGTGTAGTCGCCAAGCGCATTAAGCATACCTTCAACCGTGTTTTCGGAACCGAATGCGGTGCTGAAACTTTCTGTGTAGAATTCGCCGTATCCTTTTGTTTTGAATGACAGTTTATACAGATAATCCGTTCCCAATTCGATGGGAGGTGTGATGATCCAGTCGTCGGCGTTCTTGTCTAACTGGTCGCTTCCGGCGGCATTGTTTATCCAAGCCCAAGTCTTGCCGTCTTCGTTGGCATCGATAATGGTGAAGATGTCGAGTGCGCTGGCGTGGTCGAACGTTTCTTTGAATTCACCCTTGAACGCCGAGCCGAAGCGGATGCGGTTCGATTCGGTGGCGACTCCCACTTTTTCAGCTACCGCTGTTACCGTGTAGTAGTAATTGCCCAGCACGTCTGGCAGGTCTTCCGTGAAAACGGTCGCCGTATATTCAGCGTTTATCGTATCATTGCCGGGGTAGCGCACGAGGATATATTTCAGTAGTTCGGCGTCGAAGTGTCCGCCGTTGGCTCCATTGACAGGAGCTTCCCAGCTTACGGTGGCATGGTTGTCTTCTAGTGTGAATTGCAGATTACCTACGGCTGCGGGGCTATCTACGCCGGCGTAGATTTCGATTTTGCTTTTTACACCGTCACCTTCGGCGTTCGATACGAAGGCTTCCACTTTGTGCGTACCTTCCGTAAAGGTGTAAGGCGTGGAGAATTCGGCTCCGGCAACGACTGTTGCGTTTTCGAGTGTGAGCTTTTGGTGGTCGACGTAGATGGATACCTCCAACGAACCTTCCAGTTTGTCTCCTTCGAATGTTTTGTTTGGAGCGGTGAAGGTAATGTTGGCATCTAATCTTTCCGGCGAAGTATAGTTTACGCTCAGCTTATCGACGGCTGCGGGTGCTTGAGGGGCTGCTGCCGGTGGTACAGTGTAAAGTCCGAGCAGGACGACGGTTTCGTCATAATCGCTCACGAGTGAAGCCTTGCCGTTGTCGAGGTTGACTTCATAGAGGGCGGATTGCAATTTGTTGTTGATGGCAGCCCAATACATTTTACCTGTGTTCAGGTCGATAGTTGCGCTTTGACTGTTTGAGGGCATGATCCCAGTGGCGCCGATGGAGGCTGCCGTGCCCGTGGCGGTGTTGATAGTGTAAAGGTTGCCATCGTCGGCTATGCCGTAAAGCGTCCCTTCTTTGTCAAAAGATAGAGTGAAGTACATGCGGTCGCCAGTGCTTGCCACTTGTGTTGGTTGCCCGGTGAGTAGGTCGACCGTGCAGAGCCTCGTCGTACCTGCTTCGGACATGAATTGCCCGTAGATGGTTTTGGTCTTGCTATCGTAAGCGAGGCTGATAGGATAGTTGTCGTACGAGGCTTTGAGTGTCTGCTGTATGTCTCGCGTCCAGCCGTCCGTGTCGAAGAGGTAGTAATTGACGCCATACACGGTAGAGCCGTAGGTCGTGACTCGGTATCCGCAGAATTTCCCGTCGGCATAGACGGCTGCCGACAGATTGAAATCGGTTGCTGTTTTGACTGGCGTGAAAGTGGTTCCTTCCTCTGCGGGGAAGGAATAAATGCCGAATTCCCCATTTTCGGAAGTACTCCACTTGGAAGAGTAGGTCATACAGCCGAACAGTTCTACACTTTCTGCGAAAGCAGCGGTTTTCAGGGAATGACGGATAGCAGCAGTTTGCTTGCGGATTGTTTTCTGCGGGTTGTTTTCTATGGCGGACAGTTTCTCTAACTGTGCCACTTTGTTGTTTGATTGGGCTTTCAAGTCTCCCAAACCGTTTACAGTGCATACAAGCAGCACTGCCAAAAACAAATTTAAAACTCTTTTCATGCGATAACTAAAATTTGATGAATATACGATGGTTTTTAATACCTATTTATTATTAAAGACAAAAATAGTTGATGAAAAGAAAGCAGAAAAATATAAATCTTCTCAATTTGTCAATTTTGATAATTTGCGAAAAGATTGAGGGTATGCCGGGAAATATCGGCTGAGGCATACGACTCTGGTTGGATAAAGAGGATTAGCTGTGTTTAAAAGTGGGTTGAGAGGGATTACGAGTCCAAATGTAGTTTTTTTATTTCTTGGCGGAAACGGGAAGGAGGAACTCCCATTTCTTTTTGGAATGCTCTGTAAAAAGAAGAAAGTGAGTTGTAGCCGAGCGAATCGGAAAGCACTTTCAGAGGAATGTCATTTTCAGGCTCAGATAACAGAGCGAGCGCTTCCCGGATGCGGTATGAATTGATGTATTCGGAGAAAGAGGTGTTTTGCTCCGTAAACATGCGCGACAAGTAGGTGCGGTTGGAGTGAAGCCGTTCTACGAGCATGTCGATGGAGATACTGTTGCTGCGGTATAAGTGTTCGTCGTTCATCAGCTTTTCTACGGCTTCAAAGAGTGCTTTGTTTTTCTGGCCGGTGTTTACCAGATCGGTTTTCTCGTCCCGTTGTTCGAGCAGTTGTCTTTCCCGCTGACGGTGGGTGTCGTATAATATCACCAGTTGCCGGTACATGTGGTTCTTCCGTACATAAAGTACATATAGAGCTATGAGTATGACGGCTATGAGCCCGGTCACGAAGACTGCTAATTGAAGTTTCCGGTTTTTTTCAGACAAGAGCAGTTCTTTTCGGCTAAGTTCTTTTTCAGCTTTTTCTGTCTCGTAGTTTAGTATCATGTGGCTGAATGAACGTTCTTGTTCTATATTAAAAATGCTATCGGCGAGGGATTGATGTCTTTCCTTATGTTGGGATGCCATAGCAATATCTCCTTTTTCTTGAAATAACTCGGCCATACCTTTGTAAAATTGGAGGCGGTAATAGTAATGGTTTTGCTGTTCGGCCAGTATAAGCCCATTTTGGTAAGCTGTATTTGCTTCGTCGTAACGTCTTTCCGCTTTCAGAAAGTTGCCGTAATAAAGGTAGGCTTCGGTGAGTACGTCTATATTGGTGCGTTGTGTGTGGTTTAGTACTTTTCGGAAATATAGTTCGGCTTGTTGAGGTTTTCCAATGGCGGCAAGTATGTTCCCGTGGATAACGTCCGGTTCGTCGGTGTTGGCCATATGTGTCGCAATGGCGGTGGCTTCAGATATATAATGTAGCGCTTCGTCATAATTTTTCGAAAGATAGTACATGGTGGCAACGTTCAATGCGCCGAGAAAGCGTACATAATCATTATGTAGTTTGCTTCCTCCTTCGTATACCTCCAATGCGTATTTCATACCTGAGGGGTCGTTTCGAAGGTAGTAAATCCTCGTCATATTGCTTAAAATGATATAATAATTTGTTTTATCCTCACTTGCGTCGGCATATTGCAGAGCTTCTTGGAAGTAGGCGAGGGAGGCATTGTAATTGAGTGTCGTATTGCGTGCGTTTATTCCTAACCCGTTGGCTATAATGGTCTGTATATAGGTGTCGTGATGTTCTTCTACATAGGGAATAGCTGCATTAAAATACGTGAACATGGAGTCTGCTTGGCCGGAAAGTATATAAGCTTGTCCGATGTATGCGCCTACATAGGCTTGTGTTTTCTTGTCGTGGTTGGCAATGGCTTTACGGTAGTAGGTTTTAGCTGTGTCTATCAGTATTTCGTATTCTCCTTTACGTACGTACTCTCCCCAACTTTTGATAAGTGCGTAGGAATCTGTATGTGTTGCAGGCGTCTGTACGGTTGTGGCGTTCTTCTCCTGTTCCTTACAGCCGGAGAGAAGCAATATTATCAGAAATATGTATGATAAAATGCTGTTCATTCGAATGCTGATTAAGAGCTTAAAGTCGGGTAATCATTACCAGTTTATCACTCTTTTTGTGGTATGTGCAACCGGTAGGCCTTGTTTGTTATTTTTCAATAATGTCGTACCTTTCGACAACAAAGATAGTGCAAAGAAAAAGCACAGGCAAATTTACCGGTTCATAAAAGTGCTGTGTGATAGGGCGGAAGTACCCGCAGTGCGAGGGGAATACATTCTACAATCAAACGTTTTTTTGCAATCCCTCTCCTCTATACTGTTTCGTAAAGCTACGGAACATGGCAGGGGAGAGGCCGATGCTTGACTTTTTCTCCGTTACTGCTGGTATCTTTCGATATATCCATTGAATTAACCCCTCCGTCACTTCGTGCCACCTCCCCTATATTTTGCTATGCAAAACACCCCGCAATGCTGCGGGGCACGGCAGAGGAGGAGTTTTAGCATATCTCCGATAGTGAACGAAACAACTTGTAAAGCTGCGAGGCACGGCAGAGGAGGAGTAGCAGAAATGTGGGAAGCAGGGCTTTTTACTTTTATGGAATATTGTTTTTGATATTTTTGGAGGGAGTATACACCAATAAACTGTGTGTTTGACATTCCACCTGATTGTTTTTGATCGTTTTTTTGTGTGGATATATGCCTCTGCCCCGTATTCCACAAGAAAATGGGATACAGGGGGTTGAGATGTGTATTTGGAGAATGAAATATTTTCTTTTATTCCCGCCTATTGCTGCCGAAAGAGGCGGCATGGAATCCGGGATTCGGTTCACCGACCTGAGTTCTTACGTAGGTTTCGCACCAGATATTGCCGGAAAGAGGCGAATGGGGATTCGGCCGATATTCTGGTGTATCGATGTGATTCGTAAGGTTTTCTTCCCGGTTCCCGAATTCATTTTCTAATGATTCGGGGGTGTCACCGGGTTTTCTTTCGTATGAATCGGATTCTTTTTCTTCTCTGTTTTCGGGGGTTGATGCGGTTTCCGAGGCGGCTTTTTCGTTCTCCTCGTTTTTTCTTTCCTCTTGTTTCCTGAGCGCTTCGCGCCGGCAGGCTTCGAATCGTTCGCGTTCCTCCCGTTCCTCGGGTGTGTCGAATATCTCTTCGTGGTCGACAAGGTACTGTGTGGACTCGATGTCGTATAGCCCGGCTTTCCGAAAGAGTTGGTTTCTCTTTTGGTAGTGCCAAGCGAGTGTTCCATCGGCTTGCATTTTCTTCCGATCGCAGCGGGGACGTTTTCTCTCTTGGGAATGTCTTTCGAGCTTGTCGATACATCGAAGGACGGCGAGCAAGGTCAACCGGTCCTTTTTAGGATCGATTTCGAGGAGCATCTTGTAGTATTTGATCAGAGCTACTTGACGGTAGTTCTCGATTTCTCCTCTTAAATCTATGCTCGTGTCGAATCTTGTATCTATCATCGCTCGTTTGTTTTTTCGACAAAGGTATATTCTTGTTGTCGGCGGTTTATGGCATGATGATACTTTCGACAGAAAAAACGTTTTGTCAATCGTATTGAAAGCCTCTTTTTATCGCAAAGGTTAATCGACAGAGAGTCTTGTATCCCCAGTGTCGTTTTTTGAAAGGCTCTTTCTTGTCTACAACCTGAATACGATGGGTAGCGTATAATAGACCGATACGTTTTCCCCGTTCTGTTTGCCCGGAATCCATTTGGGCATACTTTTCAACAAACGGATCGCTTCTTTATCGCAGGCAGGATCCAAACTGCGTAATACAGTGATGTTTTCTATCGTTCCGGTTTCGGTAACTACAAAGCGAAGGATTACACGTCCTTGAATCCCGTATTCTTTGGCAGAGGCGGGGTATTGGATATTCTCCCGAATGAACTTTATCATTTCAGGTCCGCCACCGGGAAAATAGGGCATTTGCTCTACTGCTTCGTAAATATTGTTATTTTTTTGTATAGAGTCGGCCTCTATTTTGTCGAATGTTATTTCATTTGCTTCTTCATATGAATTTGAAGATAGCGCATAAAATGTGAAGGCAACAGTGAGGGTACATACTGTTAAAGGCTTTAAGAATATAAGTTTCATATCGTTTTTATTTTTGTTATTCCTGTTATGGACTTGTCAAAATTTTTGGAAAATAAATTTATAATGGAACGACTCCAATGCCGGGGCGATCCAGCAGTGTTATTTTTCCTTCGACAATTTTTACTCCATCGAATAGATCGTTGGATATAAGCAGGTTTCCGTCAAGGTCGGCCCAGTGGGCCAACGGCGACAGTTGTGCCGCGGCAGAGATGGCACAGGAGGTCTCGGTCATGCAACCGATCATCACTTTCATATCCAAAGCTCTTGCCAGTATGGCCATTCGGTAGGCTTCGCGCATACCGGTGCTTTTCATTAGTTTTATATTGATACCATCGTAGAGCCCGTATGCCCGTCGTACATCGGGCATACGTTGCAAAAATTCATCGGCGATGATAGGCAGAGGAGCGCGTTCGTGGAGCCAAGCCTGTTCGTCTATCTTTTCTTTGGGCATGGGTTGTTCCACGAACAGGCAGTTTTGTTCACTAAGCCATTGTATCATTTCGAGCGCATACTCCTTATTGTCCCAACCTTGATTGACATCGACACAGATGGGGCGGTCGGTCTCTGAACGAATGATTTTTACCAATTCTTTATCGTTGTCCAATCCCATCTTGATTTTCAATACATTGTAGGGGGATGCTTCCCGCAGTTTCTGACGGACAACTTCTGCGGTATCTATCCCGATAGTAAAGGAGGTATCGGGGCATTTTTCGGGGGAGAGTCCCCATATTTTGTACCACGGTTGTCCCATGATTTTACCGACGAGATCGTGCAAAGCTATATCTACCGATGCTTTTGCCGACCGGTTGTCGGGTGCAACGGAATCTACATAGTCGAGAATTTCTTCCATGCGGAAAGGATCGGTAAACTGCTTCAAGTCGAGTTGCCCAAGAAAGTGGCATACCGATTCTTGGGTTTCGCCCAAATAAGGCGGCATGGAGGCTTCTCCGTATCCTGTCCATTCTCCGAAACGGAGTTGTACTTGTACATCGGGGGTGTGGGTACGAGAACTTTTCGCCAAATTGAAGGCATGTTTCAATTTCAAGTCATACGGTTTGAAAGAAAGTTGCAATCTATCTGAACTTGTTCCTTTGGATGCGGAAGTTCCGCAACTATTAAAAAGAGCGGGGGATAGTGTCAATCCCAATGTGCCTATCGCACTTTTGCGCAAAAAATCTCGTCTGTCCATTTTCGGTTTATTTTTGCTCGAAGTACCACGGGTGTCGTTTTACGGCCGTGATTCCCGGAGTCCCTATCTTGTTCACGATTCTGCTGATACCGAGGAGCGGAATAGCGTAATAGTCGGTATCCCGAGCATCGATACTGTTTATTTTGACTTGTCCCGAAGAGTGTATATATTTCCCATCGTTCAGGTAGAGAGCCACGTGCGAGACTTTGCCGGGGGCGTTGCCGAAGAACAGGAGGTCTCCTGTCTGACATTCGTCCCATTGTTCTGCCGACATGATGTCGCCGGTGAGGGCTTGTTGCGAAGCATCGCGGGAGAGAATGATTCCGGCAGAAAAATAGGCTGTTTTGACAAATCCCGAACAGTCGGCGCTTTTGACCGAAGTGCCGCCCCAGAGGTAAGTCGTTCCCATCATTCCTTTGGCGGTCTGTATGATTTTATTCATGTTTACAGGGGTCGATGCCCACTCGGAGAGTTCGCGACATTCGTCGTGTTTCAAGAATCCGGTTCTTCCATCGGGGAAAGACACGGGTATGAACTTTTTTCCCGCCTTTCCTGCGGCTTGCAGAATACAGCCCGATACGATGTCGGACACGGTCTCGGCATTTTTATTTGCGGAGGCATATACATAGCCTTGCAGTCCGGTATAGACATATCGGGTGGCATTTTTCCATTCGGTCCACTCGGCAGTAGTTTTTATGGAGATCGAATTTGCGATTATCCAACTGATGTAATTATCGGGAGTTTGCACTCTGTACCAACCCTTTTGCTCTTCCAAGATGAGCAGGGGCGTACCGAGAATAGCCTGAGAGACCATCTCGGCCGAATGCCTCGGCTCGCTTCTCAAATGTGCACAGCAGACTGTGACAATACCTCTTGTCTTTTCGCCAAGACGACGGTCGGGCAGTAGCTTTATCGCATTTATATAGGAGATACCGGCCGTGTCGAGCGTTCGGAGCAATGTTTCGACGGCTTGCCGGTTGTCGCACTTTCCTTTCAGAATATGGATAGAATCGTTCAATAGCTCGCTCGATACCGTATAGACGGCTGTGCGGGAATCGGGTGCATATTGCCGCCCGATTTGTTCTATCCAAGTTTGTATATCATTGGACCGGGCATTTGCCATAATCGGGATAATCAACAGAAAACAAAGTATGGTTTTTACAGTCGATGTGTTCATGGGGGTTGTTCGAATAGTAAACAATTATAGCGAACGGTAAGAGCCGAGTAAACGGAAATCGCACTTCCGACTTGGCTATGCCGAACCGCTTCTTATCTTCGTAGCTACAAATATATTGAAAAGCCCCGATAGATCGAACTTTACGACCCGATAAATTTCATCTGTTTTTTACAATCCGGTTATCGGGGTAAAGCAATCTCGGGTAGTGTCCAAAAATGTGCTTGGGGAAAATGTTCGTTCAGATAGGTTTTCAAATATTCCTCGGTGTCTTTGTCTATCCGCTCGTCTGTTTTCGGAAAGGTATTGTAGACCATTCCGTAAAGGGGAATATTCCTATTTACCAGCGCTTCGATAGAGAGCAGCGTGTGGTTGATACTGCCCAAACGTCCGGACGTTACCAAGATAACCGGCAACTGTTGGTCGGCGATGTAATCGACCGTCAGGTATCGGCGAGTAATAGGAACCATCAAACCTCCGGCTCCTTCGAGCAGAACCACGTCGTACCTGCTTTGGAGTATTCGGGTGGACTCTGCTATTTTTTCTATGGGAATAATGCGGTTGTCTATCTCGGCTGCCAAATGCGGAGAAGCGGGGTAGGAATAGACAATGGGGAATGTGATTTGCTCCTTATCCTCCGGGGTGAACGGTATTCCCATAATTTCCCGATGCAGGTCTATGTCTTCGGAGTGGCCTACATTCCCGGTCTGTATCATTTTTTGAGTGATCGTTTTAATCCCTTTTCTGTTCCATTCACGCGCCAGCCACCCCGTGGCGTAACTTTTCCCGATGTTGGTATCTATACCGGTGATAAAAAAAGTTCCTTTCATATCTGTGTTTTTTTATGTGCGACGATGTAGACGGGGCGATAGGTGAGCGTGATCTCTTTTTTCCCGTCGAATGTCTTTCTGTATCGCTTTATAAAATCGAATCCTTTTTGCCGGGAGTGTCCCGAAATACCTGTCACGCCGGTGTTTTTGAGATGCCGGAGTAACTCGACGGGAGTGTCGAAACGAAGGGTGTATTCCTCTTGTTCGAAAAGTTCGACCCGAAAGTGTTTTTCGAACAATCGTTTTAAATCGGCAGACTCCCAATAGGGCATTTCTACGGTCATTAAAGATTGTATTTCGGGCAGATTGCCGGCTGCGAATGTGCTGACGGCGATCGTGCCCGTATCGGACAAATTGCCGGATATGCGTTTCAAGAATCCTTCCAAATCGGTGAACCATTGAATCGTCGAAGCGGAGGTAATCAAATGGTATGTTTCGTCGAAATCGATTTTTTCGGCATCGCCTTCCATGAAATTCAACTGTTTGAACGGTAGTGCGGTTATGTAGTCTTTCATTTCGGGCGACAGGTCGTTTATCGTGAATCGGGCATCGGGGAATCTGTCGATGAGACAGCGAGTCAGTTTCCCTGTTCCGCAACCTATTTCCAGTATATTGTCGATGCATTTGTTCAAACGGCTCGGAATCTTGTCGTTCAGCTGTCGGGCTATCCGGCTTTGAATAAGGCCTTCCTGTTCATAGGTGGAGGCTGCGTTTCCGAAGCTGTTTTTAATGGTCGCTTTGTCGAGCCTATTTTCCAATACAACCGGCCGGAAATGGAAAAAATGGGGTTCGTCCAGCTCTTGAACGACCGTTGTTCCTTCCCATGCTTTCACTTGGTTTCTTGCGGGAAATATGAGGTCTCTTGTCCCAATTATCGCCTTGTCCCAACGAAAACGGGGACGAGGGTGCAGAGTTATGTTCTCGCCTATGGTATGCAATTCGTCGTACAAGCTGTTCATGTCTCTTTCGGGGAAAGCCTCCTTAAAATCGTCGAGGTGTTCGCAACACATGCGCCGGTAGAACTTTTTCAAACTCGCCTCGTTCAAGTGTTCGAGGGTCGCCCGGAATATTTCGGGGGGGATGCCTTTCTCGATGTCGATTCCGTGTTCGGTCCCGTTGATGGCCGTGGCGTGCCTTATGGGTAGTCCTTTATCGGGTAAGACCGTTGCCGCCGCCCAAACGCCAAACGACCATGCATAGACTTCGATGTTTTTATAGTCGAGGAATGGGGTGGTGTCGAAGCTCAGGTCGATGTAGTCGTAGCAGACACAACAGTCGCAGCCTATGTGACTCAGACAGGCAAACGGATGCGTATCCATTCCCCAACCGGCGAAGAGGAGGATTAAGTCGTCGGTGTGTCTGCGAGAAATGAAAGTTTGTATCATAGGCCCGATGAAATCTTGGTTAACGTGTGAATGAGCCGGTCTATCTCCGTGTCGGTATGTCCGGCGCTCAGCGAAATCCTTAACCGGGAGGTTCCTTGCGGTACGGTGGGCGGGCGAACCGGCAACAGATAAAAGCCTTCGTGCTGTAATTTCAAGGCGGTTTGTACGGCGCGTTCCGTTTCGCCCAATACGAAGGGGACGATGTGGCTGCTGCTGACAATCGCTCCGTTCAACGGATTGAGCGCTTGTCTTACTTTGTGGCCGATTGCCTCCAAATGTTCCCGGCGCGATTGCATATCGACGATTTTATCGATGATGAACAGCGTCCATTCGAGATTGACAGGCGGCAATGCGGTCGTAAAAATCAACGTCCGCATTTTGTTGACCAAATACCGTTTCATTTCATCGGAGCAGATAACGAATGCTCCTACCGAGGCGGCCGCTTTTCCGAACGTGCCGACCAAGAAATCTATCTCTTTAATAGCGTCTTGCTCTTCGGCGCAGCCCAATCCGCATTGACCTCTCACGCCGAAAGCATGGGCTTCGTCGACATACAGGTAAATATTGGGGTAGTGTTTCTTCAACGCCACCAAGCGGGGCAAGTCGCTTTCGTCACCGTCCATGCTGAATATGCTTTCGGTCACGATGAATATCGCTTCGTATTGCGAGGCCGACTCGGAAACCAACCGTTCCAACTGTTCGTAATCGTTATGCCGGTAGCGTATGCAGCGGGCTTTGGAGAGTCCTATCCCGTCAACTATGCTCGCATGGACGAGTTTGTCGGCCAAAATCAAAGAGCGGTTGTCGGTCACTGCCGGCAGAATGCCGCTGTTGGCATGGTAGCCGCTGTTGAATACGAGAGAGGCTTCGGCTTTGTACAGTTCGGCGAGCCTTTTTTCCAATCGAGCGTACACGGGGAAATTGCCGGTCAACAGCCGAGAAGATGTCGAGGAAAAACGAACGTCACGGGGATTCAGGTTTTGCAAAAATTCCTTTTTCAGGTTCGTGTCATCGGCCAGTCCCAGATAATCGTTCGAGGAGAAATTCAACATGGTGTTCCCGTCACGGACGATGGACAAGCCTTGTGCATCCACGGCCGGCAAGGATCGCAAATTTCCTTGTCGAGAGAGTTGTTCCAATTGGGAAGAATAGGTATTCATTATCGCAGTGTTTTTACTACCTCCAACAGAGCCGAGGTGAGTGTGGAAAGTTGAGACTGTGTTATGATGAACGGCGGCATGATGTATACCAATTTCCCGAACGGCCTTACCCAAATGCCCCGCTCGACAAATTGTTTCTGTATGGAAGCCATATCGACCGGGTTTTTCATTTCGATGACTCCGATAGCTCCCAGTATTCTTACGTCGGAAACTTGGGGCAGTGTCGCCGCCGGACTTAACTCCCGTTTTAATTGGGCTTCGATAGCGGCGACTTTCTCTTTCCAGCCGGAAGAGAGGAGGAGAGAGACGGACGCACAGGCCACGGCACAGGCCAAAGGGTTACCCATGAAGGTGGGCCCGTGCATGAATACTCCCGGATTTCCGCTGGAAATCGTGTGGGCGACTTCGTGTGTCGTCAAAGTGGCGGCCATAGTCATGTATCCTCCGGTCAGGGCTTTGCCTATGCACATGATGTCGGGGGTGACTCCCGCATGTTCCCAAGCGAACAGTTTCCCGGTGCGGCCGAATCCGGTGGCGATTTCATCGAAAATGAGCAGCAGGTTGTATCGTTCGCATAGCTGCTTGGCTTCCCGAAGGTATTGCGGGTGATAGAACCACATGCCGCCGGCTCCTTGCACGATGGGTTCGAGGATAAGTGCCGCCAATTCTTCGTGATGGGCTTCTATGGCTTCCCGAAGAGGAGCGATACAGGCGGGATCCCATTCGTCGTCGAATCGGCAGGAGGGAGACGGGACAAAATAGCGGGTGGGGAGCGCATCCCCGAAAATGGAGTGCATACCAGTTACCGGGTCGCACACCGACATGGCATTCCAAGTGTCGCCATGATACCCCGACCGTATGGTGATGAGGTTGCATTTAGAGGCCTTTCCGCGGGCGTGCCAATATTGTATAGCCATTTTCATGGCGACTTCGACCGATACGGAACCCGAATCGCAATAAAATATGTGTTGCATGGACGGGGGAACGATTTGCAAAAGCAGTTTCCCGAGGTCGATCGCCGGTTGGTGGGTGAGCCCACCGAACATGACGTGCGACATTTTTTTTAGTTGCTCTTCCGCCGCCTTGTTGAGCGTGGGGTTGTTGTATCCGTGTACGGCCGCCCACCATGACGACATGCCGTCGATGAGCCTTTGTCCGTTTTCCAATTCTATATATACCCCTTCCGCCCTCTTGACGGGATAGCAGGGCAGGGGGGCAATGGTCGAGGTGTAGGGATGCCATAGATGTTGGGCATCAAAATTATCCATAAGCAAGCGTTTTTAGAATATGAAAAATCCGGTATAAAGCGAAACGGCTGCTGTTATCCCGGAATATATAGTTAGTAAATGTCTGTTTATTGTCGCACGAATGACCGGTGGCGCAGCTTGTCACCGGAGTATCTACGGTATTCGCTAAAATTTCGGGGAGAAAAAAACTTCCCGCCGTGTGTCCTTCTTCGGACGGTTTATCCGAACGTTCCATATTTCCCACGATAGTATCGGTGGAAGTTATGGAAAGTCCTTTTTTCAAAGACTTGTCGGCTATTTCCTTACGGACACTTCCTATGTTTACACATTTGCCTATACTGCAAAAGGTAGCATAGTTATGGCGATTCCATCGGCGGAACCATACCCTGTGAACCGATAAGGAGGTCGAAGTTTTCATATCGCAAAAGTACGAAAAAAATTAGAAACGACTTCTCTTTTTTTCTTATTGAGACCGTGCGGATAAAAAAACAGCTGACGGTGTAAGATAGTAGTTCGAGCTATAAATGTTAAATACTGCCCGATTTGCCGAAAAAAGTGCGGTGCACCGTTCGTGGTGTACGTCACTTTTTTTATATTTGTAACTACGAATATAGGATGCGGCTCGGTATAGCCAAGTCGGAAATGGGATTTCCTCTTGTCTTTGCTCTCGCCTTTCGCTATATTTGTAAACACGAATATAGGATTCGGTTCGGCATAGTCAAATCGGAAATATAATTCCCTCTTGTCTCTGCACTCACCTTTCACTATATTTGTTCACAAAGTGATATGTTTGAAAAGAACAACAGTCAAATCGGCTGATAGTATAATTTATCCAACAAATAAAATCATAGAAAATATGGACCTAACATTGAATTTGAACTCACGTTTGCAACCCATGCACAGACATGATTTGGAAGATGCACTTCAAGAAATTCTTGAAAAGGGAAAATTGGGAGAAGTAACGGGTGGAGGAACACTACAAAATCCACAAACCGGAGAAATTGTATCCTGTGATATAGAGATTCACCTAAATGATGATAAACAAGATAGTGTAAACCATTTGGTGGAGCTTATGAATATAATAGGAATCCCCAAAGGCTCAGCTTTATTATGCATAGTACCTGAAATTAAGATAGAAGTAGGGACTTTGGAGGGATTGGCTTTTTATGTCAATGGAACGGATTTACCAGATGAAATTTATGAGAGTTGCGATATCAATCACGTCATTGAGCAGATGGAATCAGCAATGAATGGCATAGGTCGTTTTTATAGTTATTGGGAAGGTAATGAATGGACAGCCTTGTATTTTTACGGGGTTTCATTTGTTGAAATGAAACAAAAAATAGAACCGTTCATTGCTTCTTATCCTTTATGTCAAAAAAGTCGAATAGAACAGATTGCATAGTTGGATAACAGGCGCCTATTCTAATGGTGGCAAACTGTACCCCGTTAGCAATCTCGAAATGACAGAAATACAATGAATAGAATTTAACACTATACATCTCATTTTTATTGTTGTGCGGTATGGTTCTCGCACAATAAATAGTAAAGGAGCGATTTGCAGACTATAATGGATAACTCGACGGTTCTTATTGTGTGGAATCGACACGGGACTGCAAGCCTTATATGTTGCTAAATCGTTGCCTCTACTTCTTAAATAATTAGATAAAAGTTTATTTTTCAATTAGTTAAGCTGATTTAATGAAAATCTAAAATAAATTTGTTTCTCTACATCGCTTCTGCTATCTTTGTAAATACGAAGATAGGATGCGGTTCGGCATAGCCAAGTCGGGAATGTGATTTTCGTTTGTCTCTGCGCTCACCTTTCGCTATCTTTGTAAATACGAAGATAGGATGCGGTTCGGCATAGCCAAATCGGGAATGCGATTTCTGTTTGTCTCTGCACTCGCCTTTCGCTATCTTTGTAAATTATACGTCTATGATTCATATAACATAGATGAATGGAAATCATCGGAATTTAATGAGATATGAGAACTGGTATAGTTTATATGGTGGCAACGGTTTTGTGTATTTTCGTAACCTCTTGTTTTACAGGAGTCGAGAGTACAAAGAAAATAACTATGCCCGATACAGGCGAAATTGCGGCACAGAGTCCCGAAGATCGTTTTATAGAGTCTTATTTCGTTCAACAAGGGTGCGATACGTGGCGCATAGGAAAGCCGTTTTATTATACCGATGAGAAACTTTCGTTCGTTTTCAGACCGGAAAAGCCTACTTTCCCGGATAGTATCTCTTTGAAGGGGAAAATTTTTACGTATGCCGGAAGTATAGAAGAAAGCCCTTTCGGCGGGGACGACAAAGTTGTTTTGTTATTCGATTGCGAAGGTCATAAGTTTCGCTATGAAACAGGGAAGACCCGGGAGGAGATCGGTCGGTTGAAATATACACCATTGATACCTCCGTTCATCGATATCGATGATTTAAATATGGCTCGCTCTCTTTTGAAAGACAGAGTTCTGTATATAAAAACGCCTATGTGGTACAATGAAAAATCGGAAGCGATAGAGGGGCGAAAGTTGATACCTGTCCGAGTTGTGGATATTCGTCCGGGAAATAACGTGTTGCCGGTCGAAGTTTGGTTCGAGGACGATAAAGGAAATCAAGCGGGAGTTTTCATGTCATTGCTTTCTTCTTCCCGCTCCCAATATATCACGTTCGACCGCTTGTTTTCTTTCGAGAATCCGCGTTTGCAATATAAGGAAATACAGGACGATGCTTGGGAGCAAATTACGTTGGGAAAAGTAAAGACGGGTATGACGAAGGCCGAATGTAAACTTTCGTTGGGCAATCCGAACGAGGTGAAGAAGATTCCCACATACAGCGGATTGAGAGAGCAATGGATATACAACTCGGGAGCGTATCTGTTTTTTGTCGATGATTTGTTGGCCGATTATAGGTTGTGATATGATTAAGATAGAGGAGAATTATTTTATAAAGGACAGGCATACATTCCACATGCCCGTTTATACCAAGTGGTTTGTAGAGTATGAAACGGTCGAAGAGTTGGTGACGTTGTTGCAGTCCGATTTATTGCGGGAACATACTTTTTTCCCGATAGGAGGGGGAAGCAATTTGCTTTTTGTAAAAGAAATGTACAATGGAGTATTGTTGCATTCTGCCATACAGGGCATGGCTGTGTCGGAGGAGACCGATACCGAGGTGCTTGTGGAAATAGGAGCGGGTGTCGTGTGGGACGACTTCGTCGCTTGGACGGTCTCTAACGGTTGGGGGGGAGCCGAGAATTTGTCGTATATACCGGGCGAAGTGGGAGCGAGCGCCATTCAAAACATAGGAGCTTACGGCGTGGAGGTGAAAGATATTATCCATGAAGTAAAAGCGGTAGATGTCGAGACTTGCGAATCCCGTACCTTTCGAAATGCAGAGTGTAGGTATGGTTACAGAAGCAGTGTTTTCAAGCACGATTGGAAGGGTAGATATATCGTTACATCGGTAGTGTACAGATTGCAAAAATCGCCCGAGCTACATTTGGATTATGGAAATCTGCGGGCTTCATTGCCCGGCGATGACATTTCTATCGCAGATGTCCGTAAAGCTGTCATAGAAATCAGGCGGTCGAAATTGCCGGAACCCGATGAATATGGCAGTGCCGGTAGTTTTTTCATGAATCCTGTAATTCCTACGGAACAATATGAGAAGCTGAAATCGTCTTATCCCGATATGCCTCATTACGTCGTAGACGATATGCATGTTAAGGTTCCTGCCGGTTGGCTTATCGATCGTTGCGGCTGGAAAGGAAAAAGTTTCGGCGGTGCGGCGGTTTATGAGAAGCAGTGCCTGGTATTGATAAATAAAAACAATGCAAAGCCCAACGATGTGGTTGCTCTCGCGGAAATGATTCGTAAATCGGTATCGGACACTTATGGTATCGTTATCAATCCTGAGGTTAATTATATTGAATGAGTATGATGCAGGTTACTTTCTTAGGGACAGGAACTTCAACCGGAATACCGCAAATCGGTTGTACGTGTCCGGTATGTACTTCTACCGATCCGAGGGATAGTCGGTTGAGAACCTCGGCCATAGTTGAGATAGAGGGTAAGAACATATTGATCGATTGTGGCCCCGATTTTCGTCAGCAAATGTTACGATTCCATATTAAACGAATCGATGCGGTATTGGTTACTCATATACATTATGACCATACCGGAGGGATAGACGATTTGCGTCCTTTCGGGGAAAACGGTACTGTTCCTATTTATTTGGAGCCTTCGGTCGCCGAGGGAATACGAAACAGGTTGCCTTATTGTTTTGCCGATCATCGTTATCCGGGAGTTCCCAATATTTGTTTGCAAGAGATAGGTCTGTCACCGTTTTTAATAGAGGGAATAGAAATTGTTCCCATAAGGGTGATGCATTATAAATTGCCTATCTTGGGGTATCGTATAGGACGGTTTGCTTATATAACGGATGCTCTTACTATTCCTGAATCGGAATATGAGAAGTTAAAAGATATAGATGTATTGGTCGTAAATGCTTTGCGGAAAAAGCCCCATCTTTCGCATCAAACGTTAGCCGATGCGTTGCGAATCATCGATAGAGTGGGGCCGCGGGAAGCCTACTTGGTTCACATGAGTCATCATATGGGATTGACTTCGGAGGTAGAAAAAGAATTGCCTGCCCATGTGCATTTCGCATACGATGGTTTGGTTATCGACAGCTTGTGATTATTTTGAACCATCTTCTTTATAGCTTGTTTTAGCTATAAGAATAAAAAACAATTTGATTATGGCAAAAACAATTCAAACTGCTATCGAAGCCGGTTCTCGTATGGCTCCCGCGAAATTCTATATAAAGATTACGCCGGACGGCCCTTATTTGCTTTATGGTAATCCTCCTATGGATCAAGAGATTATAGTTCTTAATGACGAAGGTTCTTCTTGGACCTATCGTAAGGGTAACCATTTTAGTACGACAGAGGAGCCTACGGCTTTGTGCCGATGCGGTGCATCCAAGAACAAGCCTTATTGCGATGGTTCCCATCATCACACGGACTGGGACCCGAAAGAGACGGCATCTCATAAGCCTTTATTGGAAGATGCCGAAGAATATATAGGGCCAACTATGGTACTTGCTGATAATGAAGAATATTGCGCTTTCGCTCGTTTTTGCGATGCCTACGGTAGAATTTGGAATTTGGTACAAACGGCCGAATCCCAAGAAGAACGTGACTTAGTCATTCATGAAGCCGAGCATTGTCCAGCCGGCCGTTTGGTTGTTTGGGATAAAGAAACAGGCGAGATTTTTGAACCTCCATTTGATCCGGCAATAGGATTGATCGAAGACCCTGTGATTAAAGTCAGCGGCCCCATTTGGGTAAAAGGAGGAATTCGTATAGAAAGTTCGGACGGAAGCAGTTATGAGATAAGAAACAGGGTTACCTTGTGTCGGTGCGGACAATCGCAAAACAAGCCTTTTTGCGACGGGACACATGTGTCGGCTAAATGGCATGACAAATTACCGATGGAGCAGGAAGCAGAAGTAGAATAAGACGATATATGATTTTAGGAGATTTGAGTGACACGAAGCGGGTAGAGGCTTTGCATCCCTTGCTGGGGAAACTTTTCAGTTATATTAAAGAGCATGATTTTCTTTCCGATCCGATTGGGCGTATCGAATTGGACGGTGATCGAGTTTTCATCAACAACGATTATCCGATATTACGTTCTCAATCGGAACAGGTTGTAGAGGTACATCGACGTTACCTCGATGTGCATGTCCCTCTTGATGCTCCTGAAATAGTGGGGTGGAAGCCTCTGTGCGATTTGAAGGAGGTGCAGCAAGCGTATTCCGAGGAGAAAGATTGTGCCTTTTATTCCGATAGGCCGTCGACTTATTTCACTGTGTATCCCGGTCAGTTTCTGATTGTATTTCCAGAGGACGGCCATGCTCCTATTATCGGAGAGGGTAGACTGCGCAAAATTTGTGCTAAAATAAAGTTGTGATCGGGTATCGATTGAGAATCGATAAATATTTTTATTCGTATTATTTACAAAGGCAAATATATATACGACAATACCCTAAATCTCGTGGTAACAAAATTTAGGGTATTGTCGTATATGGTTACTTTTATAAATTATCCTTTATTACTTTGCAAGGATTTCCGACTGCTATGCAATTGGCGGGTATAGATTTGGTGACGACACTTCCCGCTCCGATTATCGTACCGTCTCCTATGGTTACGCCGGGTAGGATTATACTGCCACCTCCAATCCAAACGTTTTTCCCGATGTTCACCGGTTTGGTGAGAGATTTCCAAAAACTGCTGTTTTCGCCCAAACGTTCCTGAGGTGCGGTGTGGTGGAAGACTGTATAGATATGTACACCCGGACCTATTCCCGAATAATCGCCGATAGTGATGGTATTACAATCCAAAAATACGCAGTTCATATTTATTTCCACATTTCGCCCGATATGTATATTCTCACCGTAGTCCACGAAGAAGGGAGCTGAAATCCAAACATTTTCTCCTCTTGATCCAATTAAATCGTCTAATAATGAGGATAGTTTTTCTATATCGTCAGATGGGGTATCGTTATATTCTTTTTGTAATTGCTTTGCTTTATGCCATCTGTTGATTAATTCCGTGTCACCGCAATCATAGGGCTCTCCGGCAAGCATTTTCTCTTTTTCTGTTTTCATAATCTTAAATTATTCTCATGGTCTAACAAATATACGAAAAACGGATTGAAATTTTAATATCTCAATCCGTTTTTATGATTCACATCAAGAAGTTTCTAATCTTGTTTTTTTGCTTTCATGCTCGATATGGTTAAAAAGGCAATGAGCAGCAAATACATAATCAATCCGACAGTTTGCAGAGTCGCTTCACTCAAATCGTGGGTATACTCGAATCCTGCAAACTTCATTCCCGCACTGACGACTCCCATGAGCGCACCGCCGGCAATGAATCCCGAAGCCAATAATGTGCCTTTATCCAAACGGGCTTTGTTCAGAGCGGTATCTTTTGAACGGCTGCCTACATACCAACTGATAAGTCCTCCGATGACCAAAGGTGTATTTAGTTCCAACGGAATGAACATACCCAAAGCGAACGCCAAAGCCGGGACATTCAGCCATGTCAGCAGAACGGCAAGAATAGCACCGATTCCATAGAGCATCCACGGTGCGCCTTGTCCCATCATGAGGGGCTCGATAACTGCCGCCATAGCATTGGCCTGAGGTGCTACCAAAGCGTTTTCCCCGGAGAATCCGTACGATTTGTTCAGAATGAGGATAACACCTCCTACGGTTGCGGCAGAGACGAGTGTACCGAGGAATTTCCAAGTCTCTTGTTTGCGAGGAGTAGAGCCTATCCAGTAACCTATTTTCAAGTCGGTAATGAATCCGCCGGCCATCGAGAGCGCCGTACAGACCACACCGCCGATAACCAACGCGGCAACCATTCCGCTTGTCCCTTTAAGTCCGACCGCCACAAGGATAACCGACGCTAGAATCAGTGTCATCAGTGTCATTCCCGAAACGGGGTTCGTTCCCACGATAGCGATAGCATTTGCCGCTACGGTGGTGAACAGGAATGAAATTCCGGCGACTACCAAGAAAGCGACCGTTGCTTGCATGAAATTATTGATAACTCCCAAATAGAAGAACAGGAATGTGATAATCAAGGCGAATACGGCAGCCGAGATGATGAATTTCATAGAGAGGTCTCGTTGTGTGCGGGGGGCTTGATCCTCTATCGCTCCCTTATTTTTCCCCGAAAATTCTTTTGTAGCCAGTCCTACGGCTCCTTTAATGATACCCCAAGAGCGGATAATACCTATCACTCCCGCCATAGCTATACCGCCGATACCTATGTACCGGCCGTAATCGGTAAATATCTGTTCGGGAGCAGCCGCAGCTAATTCGCTACCGGGTATGCTGCCCAGCAGAGGAATGATGACGAACCAAACGAAAAGAGAGCCGGAACAAATAATCAAGCAGTATTTCAAGCCGACAATGTATCCGAGTCCTAACACGGCTGCGCCTGTATTCACTTTAAATACCATTTTCGCTTGGTTGGCGATTTCTGTTCCCCACGGTAAAATGCGGGTGGTAAGCACTTCGCTCCACCAGCCGAACGTCGAGAGGCAAAAATCGTACAGACCACCCACCAATCCTGCCAGAATCAAAGGCTTGGCTTGATTACCGGCTTTTTCTCCCGAAACAAGTACCTGAGTCGTAGCCGTAGCTTCGGGGAAGGGATATTTCCCGTGCATATCCGAAACGAAATATTTGCGGAACGGAATGAGAAACAAGATACCCAATATACCGCCTAGCAGCGAACTCATGAATACTTCCATAAAGTTCACGGTCAGTTCGGGGTATTTGGCTTGTAAAATGTATAGAGCCGGCAAAGTGAAGATAGCACCGGCGACAATCACTCCTGAACAGGCTCCGATGGACTGGATAATTACATTCTCGCCCAATGCGTTTTTCCGTTTAGCGGCTCCCGATAGTCCTACGGCTATTATGGCGATAGGTATGGCGGCCTCGAATACTTGGCCGACTTTCAAACCTAAAAATGCTGCAGCGGCCGAGAAGATAACAGCCATGACAATACCCCACGAGACTGACCATGCATTGACTTCAGGATAGACTTTTTCGGGCGAAAGAATGGGTTTGTACTCTTCGCCCGGTTTTAATTCCCGAAATGCGTTTTCGGGCAAATCGACAGGTTGTTTTTCGTTTGTTTCCATATTATATTTTTATTTTTTGTGTATTGCTTTTTCTTAAAAACGTGGCAAGTTAATAAAAAATGCAAATATAGCCGATAACTTAGGCGGCGTTTTTGATAATTATATTACAAAATGAAAATTTATGCGAGGAAGAAAGTAAAAAAACTTGTACATTTGTTACGGTATAAACACTGAGAAGATGAAAGAAATATTGGATTATTTGTCCCGATTGAGAGAAAACAACAATAGAGAATGGTTTCAAGCTCATAAGGAAGAGTATGATCGGTTGCGTCCTTTGTTTGTTGAGAAAATCCAAGAACTTATACAGCAAATATCGCAGTTCGACGAAGATATCGTGGGGTTGGAGGCTAAGAACTGTATGTATCGCATTTATCGTGATATTCGTTTCTCGCCGGATAAAACTCCGTATAAATCGTATATGTCCGCTTATATAGCGAAGGGTGGCCGTAAAAGTTTGCGTGCCGGGTATTATTTCCATTTCGAACCGGGGAATTGTCTGTTGAGCGGGGGCATTTGGTGTCCGGAACCCAAATTGTTGAAAGCTCTGCGCCAAGCGGTTTACGATAATTATGACGAGCTGAAAGATATTGTGGAAAACAAAGAGTTTAAATCGTTGTATCGGGACTGGGTGGGGGAAACTTTGAAAATCGTTCCCCGACCGTTTCCACGGGATTGCGAACAAGCCGCATGGCTTAAACGAAAAGATTATGTGGTGGTGAATGTGAAGCCTGATGATTTTTTCGGTTCGCCCGATTGGATCGAAAAAGCGGCTCATGATTTTCACATCATGAAACCGCTGAACGATTTTCTCAATTATACGGTCGATGAAGTTTACGATTTATAGGAAATAGGAAGGGGAGAGGAATTGCCTGACTAAGAAGTTGTTTTAAATTTATTGAGAAATAATATTATCATTGCAAGCAGGTATGTTCCGGCCATATTGCGCCCCTGTCTCGGAATAAATTTAAAACAGCTTCTAAGGTGGCTCGCTCCTCCTTTTTTCAGTTTAGTTCCACGACCGTAATACCGGCTCCTCCCAACTGGACGTGTTCGTCTTGGAAGTGGGAGACTCCCGGTACAGTTTTGAGGTATTGTCTGATGACTTGTCGAAGAACGCCAGTTCCAGTGCCATGCAGAATGCGTACGCGAGTACAACCTACTTGTATGGCATCGTCTATGAAATAGGTAACAGCTTGTAACGCTTCGTCGGCCCGCATGCCTCTCACATCGATTTCTTGCTTGAAATTCAGTTGCTTTTCCCTCATATCGTCGGTTGTTTGCGAACTGATAAAAGTGGCTTTCGAATTTTCTTTTTTGATTTGGTTTTTGCTGACCTTTTCCAAGCGGTCGGCTTTGACGGTCGATTTCAGCAGTCCGAAAGCGACGGTAATTTCATTACCGTTGACGGAAAGGACTTCACCCACAGAATTTTGGCCTTTCAAGCGAACGGAGTCGCCTTTCATTAAAACGGTGTGAGCGGTAGGTTGTAGATTGCTTTCTTCTCTTTTTTGTTGTTTCCGTTTTTTCCGGTCGTTGATCTGTTTGAGTTTTTTGCTGATTTTGTCGTCGACGGTCGGGGTTTCTTCCAATTCGGTTTTGAATTGTTCAAATTTCTGCCGGGCTATGCGGGTTTTTTCTTTCTCTGCTTGCGCCTCTTTAATTTCCCGTATCGTGTTTTCGATACGTGCATTGGCTTCTGCGAGAAGTTGGGCCGCATCTCCTTTCGCTTGTTTCAACAGTTCCTTGCGTTGTTTTTCCAAAGCGATCAAATCGGCTTCATACCGGGCGGTTAGTTCTTCGAGCTTTTTCTCCCGTTGGCGTATGTTCTGCCGTTTACTTTCCCAGTAGCGTTTGTCCCGAACGATGTCTTGCAAATATTTATCCATATTTATGTATGCCGAACCTACTTTTTCTGATGCGGCAGCGATTACTTCTTCGGGAAGTCCTATCTTACGGGCGATTTCAATGGCGAACGAACTCCCCGGATTGCCAATGGATAGTTTGAACAAGGGTTGCATCAGATGGCGGTCATAAAGCATGGCTCCGTTTATGATTCCTTCTGAATCTTCGGCAAAGTGTTTCAAGTTTTGATAGTGGGTCGTGATGATTCCATAGGCATGTTTTTGGTTGAATCGGTCCAATAATGCTTCTGCTATGGCTCCTCCGATTTGCGGTTCGGTTCCCCCGCCGAATTCGTCGATAAGTAAAAGGCTGTTCTCATTCGCATTACGTACGAAATACTTCATGTGTGTGAGGTGCGAACTATATGTACTTAAATCGTCTTCGATGGATTGCTCGTCGCCGATGTCGATAAATATATCCTTGAATATGCCGGTTCGGGAATTGTCGTGCATGGGAACCAACAGTCCGCATTGCAACATATATTGTAAAAGCCCGACGGTTTTGAGACAGACCGATTTTCCCCCGGCATTCGGGCCGGAGATGAGCAGTATTCTGTTCTTTTCGTCTAACGTCAAATCGAGTGGTACGATTGTTTTCCCTTGCCGTTTCAACGATAGGTAAAGCAAGGGGTGTACGGCGTGAAACCATTCGATTTGCCGAGTATTTCCAAAAGTGGGTAAGACTCCGCCTATTTCCTCGGCAAAGAGGGCTTTCGCCCGAATAAAGTCGATTTCGGCGAGGAATTCATAGGAGTAGATGATTTCATCGATAGCCGGACGAAGTTCGTCGGTAAACGATGTTAAAATACGTGTGATTTCTCGACGTTCTTCGTTTTCGAGTTCCCTAACTCGATTGTTCGCTTCCACAACTTCGGCAGGTTCGATGAATATGGTCTTTCCGCTAGCCGATTCGTCGTGTACGATACCCCTGATTTTTCGTTTGTACGAAGGTGCTACCGGTATGACCAAGCGTCCGTCTCGCATAGTGGGGCTGACTTCTTTATCTACGAATCCTTCGCTCTGGGCAGTCCTCAGTATTGCATTCAGACTTCGGGATATACCAGATAACGTGGAGGATATATTACTGCGAATGTGAGCCAGTTGGGGGGAGGCATTGTCTTTGATATGTCCGAACTTATCGAGAATGAGATCGATTCGTTTGATTAAATCGGGAAAAGAACTTATCTCTTTCGACAGTTTATATAGATAAGGGTATTTGATTTCTTCCTCTTCTCCGGGATATAAAAATCGGATAATGCGTTGTATGGTGTCGAGCGACCTCCGCAGGTCGAATAATTCGGCTTCTTCCAAAGAGGTTCCTTCTATACGAACTCGTTTTATCGACGGTCGTACATCGAAAAAGAAATCGGCGGGAAAGTCATCGGCATTTTCAAGAATGCGTACAAATTCCCATGTTTGATTCAGTTGTTCCCGTATAGATTCGTAACCGGTAGAAAACGTCATTCTATCGGTATAATCGATACCCAATGTGCTGAGACATTTTTCTTTAATGAGCGATCGAATTTGGTCGAATCCTATTTTTTGTTCGAAATTTTGTGGATATATCACGCTTTATGATTTATAAAACGTTGCAAATGTAATAAAAAGACAGATGATATACATTATTTATCGTTGAACAATACATGTGATTCGGGTGTATTATGAATAACTAAAATAAAAATTATGGAAGCTGTGAATAGTGTTTATAAAGAAGTGAAGAAAATGTTTCAGACGGCGGTTCCACCGTATGTCGCTACCGTTAATGACGATTATCATTATGAAGTTTGGGCTATAAAGAAGCAGGCAGGGGAATCCCAAGTTTCGGAAGAATTATTGGGGTATGTAGCCAAGCATGAAGACAGTGTCACTGTGGGATTTAACAATAAGCTCGGTGAAAAGATAAGAAAAGAGGCCTTTTCGTCGCTTTTATTGGCTAAAATGAATATTCATGGAAGAATCCGTATTCATTGTATGACGCATCAGTTACACATCGATTTACAGAATGCGATAGATAATTTAATGCGATATTATACAGAGATGAACTGGATTTGATGAAGGACTATGGTTATTTCACTTTTCTTGTATGTTGCCATATCGTTTCCATTTTTTTGAATAGAAGTTTCGTGTATGGGAAAAGTAAAATGGACGGTTGGGTTTGGTATGAAAAATACTCGTTCATTTTGTCCTTCTCTTAGCTTTTCGTATATTTGCGCACTTATAAATAATGCGCATTTATGACACAGATTGAAACTAACAATGAGATAGAAGACAAGAAAAGTCTTAATTTCATAGAACAGATAGTTGAAGCCGATTTGAAAGCCGGAAAGAATGGCGGCCGTTTGAATACGCGTTTCCCGCCAGAGCCTAACGGTTATCTGCATATAGGGCATGCGAAAGCGATCTGTATGGATTTCGGAATTGCCGAAAAGTTCGGAGGTACATGTAATTTGCGGTTTGACGATACCAATCCGGTGAAGGAGGACGTAGAATATGTAGACTCCATAATGGAAGATATTCATTGGTTGGGGTTCGATTGGGGAGACCGGTTGTATTATGCATCCGATTACTTTCCCAAGTTATGGGACTTGGCCATTCGTTTAATCAAGGAGGGTAAAGCCTATGTCGACGAACAATCTTCGGAAGAGATAGCCCGCCAAAAGGGTACTCCTACACAGCCGGGAATAGAAAGCCCTTATCGGAATAGAAGCGTAGAGGAAAATCTCGATTTGTTCGAGCGAATGAATAAGGGCGAATTCGAGGAAGGCCGTTTTGTCTTGCGCGCGAAGATAGACATGGCTTCTCCCAATATGCACTTCCGCGATCCTATCATGTACCGTATCATCAAGCATCCTCATCATCGTACCGGAACGAAATGGAATGTATATCCCATGTATGATTTCGCACATGGGCAATCGGATTATTTCGAAGGGGTGACTCATTCGATTTGTACCTTGGAGTTCGAGGTACATCGTCCTTTATATGAGTATTTTGTAAAGGAATTGGCCGACGATAGTTATTGCCCTCGCCAGATAGAGTTCAACCGTTTGAATTTGACCTATACGGTGATGAGTAAACGGAAACTTTTACAGTTGGTAAAAGAGGGTCTGGTTGCCGGCTGGGACGATCCTCGTATGCCGACGATTTGCGGATTGCGCCGTCGTGGATATACGCCTGAATCCATAAAGAATTTTATACAGAAAATAGGTTATACAAAATACGACGGAATCATCAGTGTTTCTTTACTCGAACATAGTATCCGGGAAGATCTGAATAAAACAGCGATCCGTGTATCGGCAGTTCTTAATCCTGTTAAATTGATTATTACCAATTATCCGGAAAATAAAGTGGAATATTTGGAAACCGAAAATAATCCCGAAGACCCGGAGGCAGGAACCCATCAAATACCTTTCACCCGAGAGCTATACATAGAGAGGGACGATTTTATGGAAAATCCTCCCAAAAAATTCTTCCGTTTAGCTCCCGATCAGGAAGTGAGATTGAAGTCGGCATATATAATCAAGTGCACCGGAATTAAAAAAGATTCCGATGGAAACGTAGAAGAAATTTATTGTGAATACGATCCCGATACACGAAGCGGTATGCCGGGAAGTATGCGCAAAGTGAAAGGTACGTTACATTGGGTATCGGCAGAATATAGTTCGACGGCAGAAGTCAGGTTGTATGACCGGCTATTCAATGTAGAAAATCCGGCAGAGGAGAAAGATATAGATTTCAGAGAATTATTAAATCCCGATTCTCTAAAAATCGTCGATAATTGCCGTATCGAGCCTTACTTGGCCGAGAATGCCAAGCCCGGCAATCGATATCAATTCCAGCGTACAGGATATTTTTGTGTGGATCCGGATTCGACCGATGGACATTTGGTGTTCAATAGGACCGTATCTTTGAAAGACAGCTGGGAAAAATTAAAATCGAAGTAAAGTATAAATTTATTTTCTATACTGTCGGGTTCCTTATGTATAAGGGATTCGACAGTTTTTATCTGAATCTGCGATGTCAGTTAAAAAGCCGAATGAACTCATAGACCGCTACGAAGAAATGTTGCGCGGGACAGTTAGTTGTTATTTCGATACCGACGAGATAGATGAAATCTCGGATTATTATGAGTCCAAAGGGCAGTTGTCCAAAGCGTTGCACGCTATTGAGTTCGGGTTGAATCTTCACCCCGACAATGTGGATTTGAAGCTCAAAGAGGCTCGTTATATGCTTTATCTCGATAGAGCAGATGAAGCGAAAAGAATTATGTCCGAACTGGCCGATTATAGTCTTGATGCCACACTTATTCGGGCTGAGCTGTTATTTATCGACGGTTATATGAAAGATGGCCATGCGTTGTTGCTTGCTATGTTGGATAACGACGATATTCGGGAGGATTTTTGTTTCGATGCCGTGGATATATATACCGATTACGATTGTTTCGATGAATTGGTGGAGTTCGTGGAGAAAGCGGGAAAGGTGTTACCCGATAGCCGGGAGCTGTTTCGAGAAATGGCGGCTATCTGCGAAGAGCGTTCGGAGTATGAGCGATCTGTCATTATTTATAATAAATTGATAGACAAAGACCCTTATTCGTTGCAGGATTGGTTTTCTTTGGCCAAAGTCGAGGCTTTGTTAAAACATTATGATAAAGCGGTAGAGGCTTGTGATTTTGCTTTGGCGGTGAAGGAAAATGAAGAGTCGATAATCTCGTTTAAAGGATATTGTTATTACGACTCTGGACAATATGAGAAGGCCATAGAACAGTTTCTTGAATATGAGTCTATCACAAAGGAAAAATCGGTTGCTTATGAATTGATCGGGGAGTGCTATGTGAAATTGGACGATAACAACAATGCGTTGAAGTTTTTTCACAAGGCTCTCGATATAGAGCCTTCGAACTCGAATATATGTTATCAGTTGGCTACTTGTTATTATGAATTGGGAGATATACAGAAAGCCGTTGTTTATTTGAGAGATACTTTAAGCCTTGATAGTAGGGACGATGAGGCTCATTCGTTTTTAGGTGAAATTCTTTTGCAGGAAGGAGACTACGAAGAGGCCTATTATCATTTGTCCAAGTCGTTGGAGTTGAATGAAGACGATATGGAAACTATGAAACTCAAAGGCGAGGCGTGCCTTCATCTCGAATATTATGAAGAGGCTGTTTCTGTGTTTGAAACAGTGCTTCGGGAAGATTCGTACGACCTGCATTGCAGGCTTAAATTAGCCCTCGCTTATGCGAAGATGGGCGATGACACGAATGCTGAGCGCCAGATACAAATTATAGACCAAATGAGCCAGTCTGCCAATTTTAGCGGTTTACCGAATGAGAAGTCTCAACAGTGGAAAAATGTGCATGGAGCCATTCAATCGTTAAAGCGCTTTTTATTGAATCATATAGATGATTCGGAAAATAAAGAATCCCTTTCATAAAAAGGGATTCTCGATTTGTTCGATACCGATCTCTGTTTCCGGTCCGTGACCGGGATATACAATTGTTTCTTTCGGTAAAGTGAGTAATCTTGTTCGTATAGATTCGACCAACTGATGATGATTTCCTCCCGGCAAATCGGTCCTTCCAATGCTCATTTGGAAAAGCGCATCGCCCGACAGTACAAACCCTGAATCGGGGGCATAAAAAGCCATACTTCCCGGAGAGTGCCCGGGTATGGCAATCGTTTTTAATTTTTCATGACCGAGGTCAAACGTGTCTTTATCGGAAATATAATGCCCAATCGGCTGTATTTCTCCTCGAAACGGAATACCGAAAGATTCGCATTGGCGTACCATATTTTGTAAGAGAAATTCGTCGGCTTCCGCCGCACATAATATAACTCCATATTTTTTTGCCACGAAAGAATTACCGAAACAGTGATCGAAGTGCAGATGCGTAGCTAACGAATATTTTACGGTCAGCTTATTATCGTCAATGAATTCGGCGAGAGTTTCTTCTTCTTTCGGATAATAGCATCCGGCATCAACGATGGCGCATTCCCTACTGGCCGTGTCCCATAAAACATAGGTATTTACCGGGAGCATGTTGAATTGAAATCGGGCAATTCTCATTTGAACCTATTTTTTTACAATTTGCACATAGACGACTTTTTTCGTGTCGAAATAATCTTCTTTGAAGTAGTCTTTCAGGTCGAATACGATCGATGTCTTTTTCACTGTAACGAGTTCGTTTTGTAATTCACCGCCTTTTAGACAGAGAAGTCCGTTGGGAAGTGCGTTTCGTTGTTCTTTTTTTATGTTTTTCCGTATCAGTTTCAATAGATCGGGTAGGGGCATAACCGCCCGGCTTACCACGAAATCGTATTCGGACTTGTTTTCTTCTACGCTTCCGTGCTGGAAAGTCACATTTTCCAAATCAATGGATTCGGCGACGTTCGCGGCGACTTTTATTTTTTTTCCGATGCGGTCTATCAGATGGAATTTACATTCCGGGAAAAGTATGGCGAGGGGAATACCGGGAAACCCTCCTCCGGTTCCCACGTCGAGAATCTCGGAACCATCTGCGAAATTTATCGTTTTGGCAATTCCCAAAGAGTGCAGGATATGGTGGAGGTACAAGTTCTCTATGTCTTTGCGAGAGATAACATTGATCTTTGCATTCCAGTCGGTATATAACTGTCCCAAAGCCATAAATTGATTTTCCTGCTTCGGTGTCAGATTCGGGAAATACGTTTTTATATATTGCATGGTTTGCTGTTTATTTGATTAAACGACGAACGGGGCTGTCGGGTAAAATATAGCTGTCGATCTCTTTGAACGGTATTTCTATACTGGTTTGCCCTGTCGCATAACAAGCTATTTCGTAAGGGTTATATACCCAACAGATACCGGTATCGGTCAGATAGAAGTTTTCGGTAGCCATGATATCTTCCGTGTCGAAATAGCCTAATTCCAGTAGGGAGTCGGGTGACGATACATTCAGTTGTTTCATCAGCCGGTTTAATAAGATAGAACTAAGTGTATCCGATGAATCGGGCTGGAAAATATCGTCTAAACCGATTCTTTTCCAGTTGGAGAGGTCTATCGTGTAATAACGATTCGAATACATGCCATGGGCTCCGCCCGTATATTCGGACGAGGATATTCCGTAACAGAAGAAATCATTGCGATTGTAAACGGGAGAAAGGGTGTAATCGAAGTCCCATTCGAAAGAATAAGCCTCTCCGCTTTTCGCCAGTTCTTTTTCGAATTCGGGTTCTATTTCTTTATAGGCGTTCACATGAGACTCTACGACCTTTTGTGCGGCTTGTTTCAAGGAGTCTCCCGTATATTCGTCTCCAAAGGTTAGAGGAGAAAGTATTTTTTGCAAATGAAGGTAATCGCTGTCTTGTTTGTATTTTACAGGAATTTCCATTGTCAAGACAACTTTACAAGCAGGCTTTGCGGTATCTCCGGAGAGATGGTAGGTGTCTGCGATGACTAATTTTTCCACCACAACAGAATCGGCATTCGTTTCATTTGAATGATTATTCTTGAAATTACAAGAGTACAGACAGCTTATCAATGCTATTATACTCAATAACGATACTTTTTTCATATAAATAAGTTTTTTACAAAAATACACCTTTTGTCGTGTTTGGCAAGGGAAAAGAAGCAAAAAAGGAATAGTATTATGCGAGCACCCGGTTTTCGGGATTTTTATAATTTCTGTTGAAAGATTTGTGTACATTTGCATAAGCGCGAAGATGGGCTACATTCGGCATAACCAAATGATTTTTCTGCCCCTCGTTTGTACTATCTTTGCAAAAATGCGAGAATAGGCTGCACTCGGCATAACCAAATAAATTTGTTTCTGCCCTCGTTTGCACTATCTTTGCAAAAATGCGAGAATAGGCTGCACTCGGCATAACCAAATAAATTTGTTTCTGCCCTCGTTTGCACTATCTTTGCAATAAGATTCGTGTAAAATAAACCTATATGTTACAAGTCGGAAAATTCAATAAGCTCAAAGTTGTTAAAACGGTCGATTTCGGCGTTTACCTCGACGGGGGAGAGAAGGGAGAAATTTTATTACCACGGAAGTTCGTTCCGGAACAATCATGCAGTGAAGGCGGAGAGATAGATGTCTTCGTTTATTATGATTCGGAAGACCGGCTTATTGCAACGACACAAAAACCGTATGCACAAGTAGGTGAATTTGCGTGGTTACAGGTAAAGTCGGTGAATAGAATCGGCGCATTTTTGGATTGGGGAGTAGAGGCGAAAGATTTGTTGGTCCCGTTTCGGGAACAAAATACGGATATGCAGCAAGGCGAGTTTTATATTGTATATGTATATCTCGACTTTGCTACCGGCCGAATAGTCGCTTCCGCAAAATTGGATAAATTTTTAGACAATGTCCCTCCTGAATATGAGGCGAATCAACCTGTCGAAATCATAGTAACTCAAAGGACTCCGCTCGGATACAAGGTTATTATCGATAATTTGCATTGGGGGGTGATTTATCACAACGAGATTTTCAGACCTATAACCATTGGGGAGCACTTGCGTGCTTATGTAAAACAAGTGAGGGAAGATGATAAGATAGATGTGATGTTACAGCTTCCGGGATATGAAAAAATAGACCCGTTGTGTGAATCGATTTTACAGAAGTTGAATGAAGCGGGAGGGGTGTTACGGCTTTCGGATAAATCGCCCGCCGAGGAGATTGCACATTATTTCCAGTGTAGCAAGAAGAGCTTTAAAAAAGCGATAGGCGCTTTGTATAAAGCTCGACGCATTGTTATCGAAGAGAACTCTATTCGTAAGTCATAATAACGGTTCGGTAGAAAATCCGAGGGGGTAGGCCGGAATTTTAACGAATGCGATGGATTGCATCCTCTGTGTTGCGGTAGCAATAGGGGAGATACCGACGGAACGGTAGTTTTGAGGAGAGGGATTGGAAAGATTTCATAAGTTTTTTTAGCAGTGGGGGTTAACCCCTCCGTCCTTGCGGACACCTCCCCTATTGCTTCGCCACACCCCGCAATGCTACGGGGCACGGCAGGGGAGGTGTTTTAAAATATCTCTGATAGTAAAAATTGAAACACCCCGTAAGGCTATGGGATACGGCAAGGGAGAAGGTCTAAAAAGTCTCTACGAATATTCTTTTTCCT
The DNA here is from genome assembly GCF_023656675.1 of Barnesiella sp. B2-R-119. Classification (NCBI taxonomy): domain Bacteria; kingdom Pseudomonadati; phylum Bacteroidota; class Bacteroidia; order Bacteroidales; family Barnesiellaceae; genus Barnesiella; species Barnesiella sp. B2-R-119. The sequence continues at coordinate 79,606 of NZ_JAMOKL010000002.1, read as the reverse complement.
CTCTATCTGCGAGTACAAGAGTTAAAAAACAATCTCCACTAATTATTGACTGAACCATAATAACCGTTATCTTTTCGCAAGTTAAAAGAACTTTTTTCTACAACTGTTGTTTAAGAGTTGTAAAGTTTCTGTTTTGGAAACCGAATAACTTTTAACAGGTACTAAATAATAAAAACAGTTATGAAAAGAGTCTTCATTATGTTAGCCATTGTGCTGGGAAGCGCAGGGTTATTGTTCGCTCAAAAAAGCAATCAAAAAGAGGTAAAACAGTTGCAAAGTTTTTTGCAGCAAAAATCGGCTAAGGGAGATGCCAATTATATTCGTTTGGGAATTACCGACATTAAGAATCCTGCAATGTGGAAGGGGGTAGTATGGAGCGATGGCCGTGCTATTTCTATCGATTGGAAGGATAAGGAATTGGCCGGAGAATTGGATTTGAATGGGTTTACGGCTTTGCAAAAAGTCGATTGTTCACGCAATCAGTTGACGGAGATTAATGTGTCTAACTGTACTGCGCTCAATACATTGAATGTCAGCAGGAACAAGCTGTCGGAGTTGAATATAGACAATTGTCCGGCATTGATTAAGCTCGATTGTTATAAAAATCGCTTGACCGATTTGTCTCTCTCCGGGCTTCCCGGTTTGAAAAATCTGAATTGTTCCAATAATTTGTTCGTGGAACTTAATGTAAACGGAGCTCAGCAATTACAGAGCTTGAATGTTCAGGGCTGTCATCTTGAATCGTTGAGTGTCGATAGTTGTGAAAATCTTAAAAATCTATATTGCGGTTATAATAAATTGACCAGTTTGAATCTGTTCGGGACGGTCAGTCTGTCTAATTTGAATATCGACGATAACGAAATATCGAATATGCTTTTGTCCAAATTACCGTCTCTTACGTCTCTTATTTGCAGTGACAACAATATGAAGACATTGGGTGTACTCGATTGTACGTCGTTGGCCGATTTGGTGTGTTCGTATAACGATTTAACTTCTTTGAACCTCGACGGGACTACTAATCTGTATTTTGTCGATTGCTCGTACAACGACCTTTCGACACTCGATTTGAGCAATAGAACCATGTTACAACGATTGATTTGCAGTAATAACCAGTTGAATGTCCTCGATGTATCGTTTTGTCCGAATTTGGTTTATATCAATTGCCGGTATAATCAATTAACCGATTTGCGCACTATCGGGGATAATAACTTGCGTATGATCGCTTGCCAATGGAATTATTGATGAACCCGAATGAATTGTAACGAAGGTGGGATAATGCCCGAAACGACATTATCCCACTTTTATTTTTAGGCTATTTTATTCAACAATACATTTTCTCTCTTTGTTTGATTTCACAAATATCCCCGATTTCAATCTTCTGTGTTCCCATGAGTCTAATAGTTTAGTCGTCGAAATAAGGCGTACTTATGTAATATAGATAAAAATCTACCGGGATATTCAGTTTGGCGATTCTTTTCCACATGTCGGGCCGTATTCTGAACTGGAAGTTATAATGTCCCATACTGCAATGGAGTATCAGTCCGCTGTTTTTGAAACGGCGGAAAACTTTTCGAAACGACTCTAAACGGCTTTCTATCAAGTCCAATATTTCGTTGGATTGATATACCAGATCGAAGTATTTCGATGATTTTCGGTTGTCGAACGTATCGTAGAACCAGACGTTTTTCTCATCGAAGACCTGGTGAGTGCCGAGCTCGGTGTAGGGTATGTCGGGGTATCCTTTCCGTTTGATACGGGTGGGGGATATTCTGGTCAGCTCGGTAACGATACCCGGGTCATTCTTTCCGGTCTCGATATAGAGTGTACAGCCCATTTCAGTTCCGGCCTTGATTCGGTTAATGTTATTTTTCTTGCTGTTACTGAACAGGTACAGGTCGAAGTCGACCAACAATCCGTACGGTGTGATACGTCTCCACAGTTCCGGTGGAATACGGAATTGAAGTTTATGTCGGTTGACATAGCAGAAATGAAGGAGGCATTTGTATTTGTAGTTCCTGAAAATCTTTTGGAAAGAGCTTTTCTGTTTCTCGATCATTTCGATCATATCGATCGATTTGAAAGGTATCAGATGGTCGTCTTTTTCAAAATAGGCAGTACCGGATAATTCCCACAGGTTTTGTTTAAAGAACTTTCCGGGTATTTCTTTGTGTGATCTTGTTCTGAATATTTCGCCTTTTGTTGTAGCCCACGAGGGTTGTATACCGGTCATACGGGTTACGACCGAGGGAGCATCTTCTTCGGTATCGATCCAAAAATCGCATCCCATTTCTATTATTTTATCGTTAAATTCTGCCATTTAATTCTATTATTTTTTTAATCCATTTCTATTCTACAAGTTATGGAAATACATTTTCTTTGTTTGATTTCACAAATATCCCCGATTTCAATCTTCTGTGTTCCCATGAGTCTAATAGTTTAGTCGTCGAAATAAGGCGTACTTATGTAATATAGATAAAAATCTACCGGGATATTCAGTTTGGCGATTCTTTTCCACATGTCGGGCCGTATTCTGAACTGGAAGTTATAATGTCCCATACTGCAATGGAGTATCAGTCCGCTGTTTTTGAAACGGCGGAAAACTTTTCGAAACGACTCTGAACGGCTTTCTATCAAGTCCAATATTTCGTTGGATTGATATACCAGATCGAAATAATTCGATGCTTTTCGGTTGTCGAACGTGTCGTAGAACCAGACGTTTTTCTCATCGAAGACCGGGTGAGTGCCGGGCTCGGTGTAGGGTATGTCGGGGTATCCTTTCCGTTTGATACGGGTGGGGGATATTCCGGTCAGCTCGGTAACGATACCCGGGTCATTCTTTCCGGTCTCGATATAGAGTGTACAGCCCATCTCGGTTCCGGTCTTGATTCGGTTAATGTTATTTTTCTTGCTTTTACTGAGTAGGTACAGGTCGAAGTCGACCAACAATCCGTACGGTGCGATACGTCTCCACAGTTCCGGTGGAATGCGGAATTGAAGTTTATGCCGGTTGACATAGCAGAAATGAAGGAGGCATTTGTATTTGTAGTTCCTAAAAATCTTTTGGAAAGAACTTTTCTGTTTCTCGATCATTTCGATCATATCGATCGATTTGAAAGGTATCAGATGGTCGTCTTTTTCAAAATAGGTAGTGCCGGATAATTTCCACAGATTTTGTTTAAAGAATTTTCCGGGTATTTCCCTGCTTGGCATTATTTCATTAGGTATGGTCCTAAATATTTCGCCTTTTGTTGTAGCCCACGAGGGTTGTATACTGGTCATACGGGTTACGACCGAGGGAGCATCTTCTTCGGTATCGATCCAAAAATCGCATCCCATTCTAATTTTTTTATTGTCGAATGTAATCATTACTTTTAATTTTCCTTTATTCTATGAGTTATGGGAATAATAGCATGTAATTTTAATGCTTTTTCCGTAGTAATTTATCATCAATCTATGGAGGCGAAAAGATTCTCATATTTACTTAGTGAGGTGAGATAATTGTTCTTATATTCGATAAGACGTATTTTGGAGAAAGGGATTCTTTGTGATTGTATAAAGTTCGTCTGTTCATCTATTTTATTGAGAACAATGGATTTTCGGTTGAGCTTGGAAATTTTTCCGACAAGGATATAATCGTCCGATTCCAATCCTATCGCTATGTTTTCTTTTTTCTCCATGAAGGTACTGAAAATGTGCATGGTATTTGTACAATCTATACCCTTTCCTTCATATTTCCACATAGGTGAATAGTTTAGAGAAAGGATTTTTGCCGAAATTCTATCTGTTGAAACTATATTTTTTTGTTTAATGAAATTTTTATTGATAAATAAATATCCGTCGAAATTAAAATCTCTCTGACTTTGGTGAAGAATAATCCATTCTTCATTTTCTTGAATGACCACACCTTTATATATTTCATTGTGGTTATTAACCTTGATTTCCCAGATTTCCAATTGGGGGATTTTTGTGGAGTCTGTCGTTATATATTTTTGATAAGCGCACGAGTAACGAGTGTTCACTCGAAAAAAGCGAATCTTCTGTAAAGGAAATTTTTTATATTCAATCCATTGTGCTTGTTTATCTAAAATCCTCATTGTTATGTATTGTTCGTTGATATTTTTTATTTCTCCAAGCCAAAATTTATGAGCTTTGTGTTGCCATATTTCAACGAGTTTCTCTTTATCTTTATCAAATAAAGCGGGAGGAAATAGAAGCGTAGAATTTATGAGCTCCCATTTTGAGTTGGAAAATATATAGTCTGCTATTCTGTCTGTTTCGATATGAAAATGGTCTATCCACTCTCGATTGATGAATGTATATCCATCGAGGACATAGTCATATGTATTTTCCAAAACAGCGACCCAATTGTTATCATGATTCACGTAAAGGCCAGTGATAGGCTCTTTTCGTTGTTTTATTTTTATGGTAACAAGATTCTTATTTGTAACGTTTTCTCCTTTTATCTCCTTTTTCATCTTCTGTTTATGATTCTTGTTCTGTATATTCGTCTTCCCAAGTTTCCGGGTTCCAGTTTTTTTCAATACGGTCTATTAAAAATTCTATACCCCAGATTCCGCTGGGTGGATATTCTTTTTGCTTTTTTGTTAGTTTTTTTACCAATCTCCATTCATTATTTTGAATATTGGTAATTTCCCACCCCTTGAACACTCCGCAAACTTTTTCTACATCTTTGAAATATTTAGGGACTTTGAACTTTTTGACTTCGGAAAAGCCGACTTTGCGAATGTATTTTCTTCGTAAAGCTATTCCCAACGGAACGAAACAGATATATCGTTCTTTTTGTTGTGCTAATTTTTCCAAATCGACAGGTTCATGGTATACCCCCGGAAGCAAGCGTATCAATGTCGTTTGGTCTACTTCGGCCATGTATTGGATATATGCATTTCCTATTGCCGTAGGGACTTCAAAAATATCCCCGATTTCAATCTTCTGTATTCCCATGTGTCTGATAGTTTAGTCGTCGAAGTAAGGCGTACTTATGTAGTATAGATAAAAATCTACTGGGATATTCAGTTTGGCGATTCTTTTCCACATGTCGGGCCGTATTCTGAACTGGAAGTTATAATGTCCCATACTGCAATGGAGTATCAGTCCGCTGTTTTTGAAACGGCGGAAAACTTTTCGAAACGACTCTGAACGGCTTTCTACCAAGTCCAATATTTCGTTGGATTGATATACCAGATCGAAGTATTTCGATGCTTTTCGGTTGTCGAACGTATCGTAGAACCAGACGTTTTTCTCATCGAAGACCGGGTGAGTGCCGAGCTCGGTGTAGGGTATGTCGGGGTATCCTTTCCGTTTGATACGGGTGGGGGATATTCCGGTCAGCTCGGTAACGATACCCGGGTCATTCTTTCCGGTCTCGATATAGAGTGTACAGCCCATCTCGGTTCCGGCCTTGATTCGGTTAATGTTATTTTTTTTGCTTTTACTGAGCAGGTACAGGTCGAAGTCGACCAACAATCCGTACGGTGCGATACGCTTCCACAGTTCAGGCGGAATGCGGAATTGAAGTTTATGCCGGTTGGTATAGCAGAAATGAAGGAGGCATTTGTATTTGTAGTTCCTAAAAATCTTTTGGAAAGAGCTTTTCTGTTTCTCGATCATTTCGAGCATATCGATCGATTTGAAAGGTATCAGATGGTCGTCTTTTTCAAAATAGGCAGTACCGGATAATTTCCACAGGTTTTGTTTAAAGAACTTTCCGGGTATTTCTTTGTGGTATCTTGTTTTGAATATTTCGCCTTTTGTTGTGGCCCACGATGGTTGTATACTGGTCATACGGGTTACGACCGAGGGAGCATCTTCTTCGGTATCGATCCAAAAATCGCATCCCATTTTAATTATTCTATTTTTTAATAAGCCCATAATAATTATATTATTTAATATTTGAAAGTAGGGCTACTTATCATCTCCAAATGGCATTGATTGTGCAATGGAACTTTTTGAGAACCCTAATAATGCACAAAATATCAGCATGGTATTTCGATAGAATTTCATAGTACGCAAATTGGGGTGTTTCTTTTCTCAAAGAAAGGGAATATTTATTAAAAAACAAAATATTCTCAAAAAAAATAAAAGGCGATTGACTTTAATGAGTTAATCGCCTACAAAAAATATATACTTATACTCATTCATCGGCCGATTCGTGTTTGCGGTATTCTTCGATCATATAGCCTTTTACTTCCTTGAATAAGCGAGTCGCAAAGACAAAGTCGTTCAGAGCTTCGTTAGATGATGTGAATATTTTGGTACGATTTCCTACCCACTCTCTGTGTCCTTTATTAATAAAGACAATATTTTCACCGATTCCTATTACAGAGTTCATATCGTGGGTATTGATGATTGTCGTTATATTGTATTCGTGTGTAATATCGCTTAATAATTCATCGATAAGGATAGAGGTTTTCGGATCGAGTCCCGAGTTAGGCTCGTCACAAAATAAGTATTTGGGATTCAATGCGATGGCACGAGCTATCGCCACGCGTTTTTGCATGCCTCCGCTGATCTCCGACGGATACAAATCGTTAACTCCTTTTAGATTAACACGTTCTAAACAAAATTCCGCTCTTTTTTTACAAGAGGCATAGGTGTCTCGTGTGAACATTCTTAGCGGAAACATGACATTGCCCAATACCGTCTCTGAATCGAATAGGGCCGAGCCTTGAAATAGCATGCCTATTTCGTTCCGAAGTTCTTTAATTTGTGAAGCCGACATCGAAGTGATGTCTCTACCGTCATAAATAACTTGTCCTTTATCGGGTTGCATGAGACCAACGATACATTTCATCAATACCGTTTTGCCCGATCCACTTTGCCCGATAATTAAGTTTGTCTTTCCAGAGTAGAATTTGGCGGAGACATTGTGTAGAATGACTTTCCCGTCGAATGATTTGGATATATTATTAACTTCTATCATCAAAATAAAATTTGAGTGAGAACCACGTCGAGAAGTAGAACGATAACGCTGCTTACAACGACAGAGTCGGTACTGGCTTGCCCGACTTCGAGTGCTCCGCCTTTCACTTTGTATCCATAGTACGAGGCTACGCTACTGATGACAAAGGCGAAGAAGAGTGCTTTGAATATGGCTTGCCAAATGTAATATTCATTAAAAAAACTTTGTAGTCCATAGATGTATTTTGACACGGAAATTATGTCGGTGAATTGGGCTATCAGGAATCCGCCTGTAATACCACTCGCCATACTGAACACGACTAACACCGGAATGAAAGAGACCATTGCCGCGATTTTGGGTAATATCAACAGGTTGGCAGAGTTGACGCCCATAATTTCAAGTGCGTCTATTTGCTCGGTTACCCGCATGGTGCCTATTTCGGAGGCTATGTTTGACCCAACTTTACCGGCCAAGATCAGACATAATATGGAAGAGGAAAATTCCAATAAGATGACATCTCGGGTAGCCAATCCTACGGCGTAGGCCGGTATCATGGGCGATACCACATTCTTTTGCATTTGTATGGCAATCACGGCTCCGATGAAAACGGAAATAGTAATGACGATGGGAATAGAGTCTATTCCTAATTTGTATATTTCGGAAATATATCTTTTGAAAAACTCTCTCCATCGGTCCGGTATTGTAAATACGCGTCTCATTAACAAGACGTAATCTCCGAACTTTTTTAATGAATCTTGTATAATCATATCCGCTAATTGGATTATTGAAGAACAAAAGTAATGAAAAAGAATCGATGAGCCATTATCTTTTATAGTAGAATTAAGTTCTCAATCATTTTATTTCGTTAAAACGGCTGATGGGATTGTCTATTTTCAATATCTTTGTCTCTGTGAAGATAGAATGCGGTTTGGCATAGTCAAGTCGAAAATGCAATTTTCGCTTGCCTCTGCGCTCACCTTTCACTATTTTTGCAGATAATTTTAAAGGTAGAAATATGTTTTCCAAATTTTTTAAGCATCAACCGGTGGCTGCCAATACCGAAGAGAAGGTTCATGTGAATGTTCAATCGGATTTGGAATCTTCGGAAAATAATATGGTGCTGCGAACCGAAGATTTGGTAAAGAAATATCGTCAGCGGACGGTTGTGAACCATGTGTCGATAGATGTTACACAGGGGGAAATCGTGGGATTGTTGGGCCCGAATGGCGCAGGAAAGACAACGACTTTCTATATGACGACCGGATTGATAACCCCCAATCAGGGGCATATTTATCTGAATGATCTCGACATTACAGATTATCCGGTTTATAAACGGGCGCAAATCGGTATCGGGTATTTGGCGCAAGAGGCTTCGGTGTTTCGCAAGTTGTCGGTGGAAGATAATATCCGGTGTGTCTTGGAAATGACTCATACCACCAAAGAGTATCAGCGGGATAAACTGGAAAGTTTAATCGCTGAGTTTCGATTACAGAAAGTACGTAAAAATTTGGGAGACCAACTATCGGGAGGTGAAAGGCGTAGAACCGAAATAGCACGCTGTTTGGCTATTAGTCCTAAATTTATTATGCTCGATGAGCCTTTTGCAGGAGTCGATCCTATTGCCGTGGAAGATATCCAGTCTATTGTATATAAGCTGAAAGAAAAAAATATCGGCATTTTGATAACCGACCATAATGCGCCTGAAACACTGAGTATTACCGACCGTGCTTATTTATTATTCGAGGGTAAAATACTTTTTCAGGGCACATCGGAGGAACTGGCAGAAAATCCCATTGTCCGGGAAAAATATTTAGGGCGTAATTTTATCTTCCATCGGAAAAAATTCCTTTGATTTCGAGACAAAAACTTTTTTATAAAGCACGTATAATAAAATTACCGTACCGATAAGGCTCGCTCCTGCCAGCCAGCTCGTAGGAGAACCGCTCGTGCCGATCGTCTCTATCAGATTATAGGGGGATTTGTCATTTGTAAAATAGGAAATGCTCGCGACCGTGCTGTTATTGAACAGGTGGGCGAATATCGGTAGCCATAGATTTTTGCTCCATACCAATAGATATCCGAAGAATGCGCCTAATAATAATCGAGGTATAAAACCATAGAATTGTAAATGTATGGCACTGAACAGGAATGCACAAATCCACACGGCTACATGTGCCCGGTGATTTTTGTCTTGTACGATTCGTTGAAGAACACCTCTGAAAATCATTTCTTCGCCAATTCCGGTGAGGATTCCAATCCCGAAAATGACGGCTAAGAAATGAGAAAATGAATTTACTTGCAGAATTTGTTCGGTTATCTTTGTCGCAGCATTTTCTTGTTGACGCATCCATTGTTCAATATTATACAGCGCTTCGGGCAGGTGCATGGCTTCATTCCATTCTACGATTCTGTTAAGAGCCGGAGTCGCAACGATGAATAAAGCGATTATCCCTAACAATTCTATGATACGCGGGGCTTTATTCAAATAAAGGGATTTTCCTGCATTTCCCCAAAACAGAGTCGCAGCGATCCATGCCGGGAGAATGAACATGCCTATGTTTTGTAAATACATGGCTATCAACAATGCATTGGAGCCTTTTACAAAAAACATGGGAATGGCAACGATTAGAGCTCCCCATAAAATTAAAAGTAGCAGAATGATAAGTTTTATTCCTGGCGATGAGTTATGGCAATATCCCGAGATTCTCATGTATTCATTGTTTTTTCGTGTACAAATATAACGCAGATGTCATTAAAATATGCGGTTGTGTGGCTCCGCTGTTTCATATTTTACGCAAAGGTAACAAAAATAAATATAAGGATAGTTTGTCAAAAGAGAAAGAATATAAGCAATATGTGCGTGTTTTGTCAATATAATTTTTGAAAATGTAGATAAATATTTATATTTGCAAATATAAATGTGGCAATTTTATAATTTATGAAAGTCTCTATCATAAAATATAATGCCGGAAATGTATATTCGGTCGAATGTGCGTTACGCCGATTGGGTGTAACGCCGGTTGTTAGCGATTCTCCCGACGTGTTGTCGCAATCCGACAAGGTTCTTTTTCCCGGAGTGGGAGAGGCTTCTTCGGCGATGAAATATTTGCAAGAACACGGGTTAGACAGGGTTATCGTCGATCTCGCGCAGCCGGTGTTGGCTATTTGCATCGGATTGCAGCTTTTATGCAAACACTCCGAAGAAGGAGATGTTGACACGTTGGGTATATTCGATACGGCAGTCCGTCGGTTTGTTCCCGAAGATACCGAACAGAAGATACCTCACATGGGGTGGAATGCGTTGACTTGTTTGAAAGGCCCTTTGTTCACCGGTATTCCCGAAGGTAGCCATGCCTATTTTGTACATAGTTATTATGCTCCTGTATCGGAGTTTTCTGTGGCGGAGTGTAACTATGTAGTTCCATTTAGTGCGGCTTTAAATAAAGGTAATTTTTATGCGACCCAGTTCCATGTGGAAAAGAGCGGTACAGTGGGTATGCGAATTCTTGAAAATTTTCTTTCGTTATGATCGAGCTGATTCCTGCCATAGATATAATGAACGGTCGATGTGTCCGGTTGTCGCGAGGGGATTACTCTTGTCGAAAGGTATATGATGAAAATCCGTTGGAAGTGGCGAAAGCGTTTCAAGACAATGGATTGAACAGGCTACATTTGGTCGATTTGGACGGTGCGAAAGCCGATCATGTCGTAAATTATAGGACGCTTGAACAAATAGCTACTCATACGTCTCTTTCCGTCGACTTTGGCGGAGGAATAAAAAGTGACGAGGACTTGCGTATCGCATTTGAGTGCGGCGCCGATATGGTGACGGGAGGAAGTATCGCTGTGAGGAATCGTAGTTTGTTTCTTCAATGGCTCGATCGGTATGGCAAAGAGCATATAATTTTGGGTGCAGATGCCCGAGACGGGAAAATATCAATAAACGGGTGGCTCGAAGAATCGGAGTGGGAATTGATTCCGTATGTCCGCGAATATGCTCAGGCGGGTGTTTATAAAGTAATAACGACAGATATAAGCCGAGATGGTATGTTGGAGGGCTGTGCCGTGAATTTGTATGAATCCATGCTGTCGGAGATTCCCGAAATTTACCTAATTGCGAGTGGGGGAGTCGCTTCGTGGAACGACATAGAGTCGTTGCAATCCATAGGTGTTCCTGCCGTAATATTGGGAAAATCGATTTACGAGGGGAAAATATTACTGTCGGAAATATCCCGGTTTGTCGCTAAAAATCAAAGTTATGTTGGCTAAACGTATTATACCGTGTCTCGACGTGAAAGACGGAAAGACCGTGAAGGGAACGAAGTTTGTGGATTTCAAAGAGGCCGGCGACCCGGTTTTATTGGGCGAGATATACAGTAAAGAGGGAGCCGATGAACTTGTTTATCTCGATATAACTGCATCGAGCGAGGGTCGTAGCACGTTCACAGATTTGGTGAAACGGGTGGCTTCCCGTATCGACATACCTTTTACTGTCGGAGGCGGTATCAACTCTTTGCAAGATATAGACCGTTTATTGAATGTAGGGGCGGATAAAGTGTCGTTGAATTCTTCGGCTCTGAAAAATCCGAAAATTATAGACGATGTGGCAAAAAAATTCGGTTCACAGGTTTGTGTTATCGCAATAGATGCTAACTTTGAAAATGGAAACTGGGTTTGTTATTTGAATGGTGGAAAAGTCGCTACCCAACGAACGCTTTTTGAATGGGCTTTGGAAGCAGCTGAAAGGGGAGCGGGTGAGATACTCTTTACAAGCATGACTCATGATGGCACTCGAAGCGGATATGCCCATGAAGCGTTATTGGAACTTCACCGACTATTACCTATCCCAATCATAGCTTCGGGAGGAGCGGGTACGAAGGCGCATTTTAAAGACGCGTTTCTCCGTGGCAAGGCCGATGCCGCATTGGCTGCGGGCGTATTTCATTTTGGCGAGATAACGATTCCTGAGTTGAAAAAATATTTATCGGAAAGTGGTATTCCTGTGAGGAGGTAAGTTTATGGAAAAAGAAACGATACAGTTGGATTTCGAAAAAATGGGTGGGCTTGTTCCAGCCGTTGTTCAAGACGATGTTACTCAAAAAGTACTTATGGTAGGGTTTATGAATGAAGCTGCTTTTCATAAAACCTTAGATACGAATCGAGTGACATTTTTCAGTCGGACGAAAGGTCGATTGTGGACCAAAGGAGAACAAAGCGGAAATTTCTTAGAGGTGAAATCCATTCTACCGGACTGTGATAACGATACGCTTTTGATTAAAGCAACTCCGTGTGGTCCTGTATGTCATACCGGGACGGATACTTGTTTTGGAGAAAAAAATGAAGATGCACTTTCATTCATCGGGTATTTGCAAGATTTCATAGAACGGAGAAAACAAGAGATGCCCCAAGGCTCATATACAACCTCGCTTTTTCAGTCGGGGATAAACCGTATGGCACAGAAAGTGGGAGAGGAGGCTGTGGAGACAGTCATCGAAGCTACGAATGGGACCGATGACCGTCTTATTTATGAAGCCTCGGATTTGTTGTACCATTTGATTGTGTTGCTTACTTCGAAAGGGCATCGCATAGAAGATTTAGTTCGAGAGTTACAGAAAAGACATCAATAAAAAGCTATGGAAAAGAAGTTGCTTGTCAAATATACCGATGTGCAGATTTGCCGGGAGGAACTGACTATATTGAAACACATCAATTTTGAGTTATACAGCGGTGAATTTGTCTATTTCATCGGACGTGTGGGTAGTGGAAAAAGTAGTCTGCTGAAAACGATGTATGCCGATTTGCCTATTTATGAAGGAGAGGCAATCGTGCTTGATTTCGATGTTCGCCACCTCAAAAATAAAGAGATACCCAATTTGAGACGAAAACTGGGTATCGTGTTTCAAGATTTTCAGTTATTGACCGATCGTTCGGTATACGAGAACCTTGCTTTTGTTTTGAGGGCTACCGGTTGGAAAGATAGAGAAGAGATAGACACCCGTGTGTCGGAAGTTTTGGATCAAGTGGGCATGCGCAAAAAATCTTACAAAATGCCTCATGAGCTATCGGGGGGTGAACAGCAGCGAATCGTCATAGCCAGAGCTTTATTGAATTCGCCTAAAATCATCTTGGCCGATGAGCCTACCGGAAATCTCGATCCTCAAACCGGGCAACAAATCGTGTCGTTACTTCATCACATCTGCGAAACAGGAACCGCCGTTATCATGACGACTCACAATTTGAATTTGGTAGAAGAATTCCCGGGAAGAATCTTGAAATGCGAAGATAAAAGTTTGGTAGAAGTTTAATGGCGAATAGTTGATAATCCCGCAAAAAAGACATATTTTTGCGAAGAAATAAGAACCGTTTTGTTATATTAAAAACAAGTAAATAAAAAATGAAAGTACTCAAATTTGGTGGAACTTCCGTCGGCAGTGCTCAATGCATGAAAGATGTTGCCAAATTAATTTGTGATGGGAATCGGAAAATCGTAGTGTTATCGGCTATGGCCGGAACAACGAATACCTTAGTGGAAATATCTGATTATTTGTATAAGAAAAATACAGATGGCGCTAGGGAAACGATCGGAAATCTCGAAAGGAAATATAATAAAGTCATAGACGAATTGTATAGTACCGACGAGTATAAGCAAAAGACACTCGAAGTAATTAAAGGGTGTTTCGACCATATTCGTTCCTTTACAAAAGATTTGTTCACTTTATTTGAGGAAAAAGTTATTTTGGCTCAGGGCGAGTTGATGTCGACTGCGATGATGAATAACTATTTATTGGAGCAAGGAGTGAAATCGGTTATTATCCCTGCTCTTGATTATATGCGCACAGACAAGAATTCGGAGCCTGACAACCAATTTATTAAAAATAAATTGCTTTCATTGCTTCAAGAAAGTCCAGATGCCGAAATTTACATTACTCAGGGATATATATGCAGGAATGCTTATGGAGAAATAGATAACCTTCAAAGAGGAGGTAGCGATTATTCAGCGTCGTTGATAGGTGCGGCAATCAATTCAGAAGAGATACAAATATGGACCGATATCGATGGTATGCACAATAACGACCCTCGGTTTGTAGAGAACACGAAGCCTGTTCGTTTCCTGCAATTTGAGGAGGCCGCAGAATTGGCCTATTTCGGTGCGAAGATATTGCATCCTACATGTGTATTGCCGGCCAAGTTGAATAACATTCCGGTGAGACTTCTCAATACGATGCAGCCCGAAGCTCCGGGTACTCTGGTTTACGATCATTCATCAGATGGGCAAATTAAAGCGATTGCCGCTAAGGAGAATATTACAGCCATAAAAATAAAATCGGGGAGAATGTTATTGGCGTATGGTTTCTTGCGGAAGGTATTCGAAATATTTGAAAGTTATCAGACTTCTATCGATATGGTGACGACATCGGAAGTGGGAGTTTCTCTTACGATAGACAATACCAAACACCTGCAAGAAATTCTCGACGATTTGCGTAAATTCGGAACCGTGACTGTCGATGAGGATATGGTGATCATTTGCGTTGTCGGGGATTTGGAATGGAATAATGTCGGATTTGAGTCCGAAGCTGTTCAAGCCATGAAAGATATTCCTGTGCGAATGATATCTTATGGAGGAAGTAATTACAATATTTCTTTCTTGGTTCGCCGGGAGGATAAGGTAAAGGCTCTTCGGTCTTTAAGTCATTATCTTTTTGAGAATAAATAATATATTGTCATGTAGAAATATCTCTACATGACATTTAAATTTTTGTGTGTATAATGTTTCCCATCAGCCATTTCAATATAACGAGGACTCCTTTTTATTATTATGATAAAACATTGCTGAGTAACACATTAGCAAAACTGATTCGCTTGGCAGGAGAACGGAATTATCATATTCATTATGCTGTAAAAGCCAATGCTAATCCAGAAATATTGAAACTTATCGCGGCTTCGGGAATAGGAGCCGATTGTGTGAGCGGAGGGGAAATAAAAGCTGCTTTGGAGGCAGGGTTTCCTGCAAAAAAAATTGTATTTGCCGGGGTTGGAAAGGCCGACTGGGAAATAGAATATGCCCTTGAAAAGAAGATATTTTGCTTTAATGTGGAATCGGCAGAGGAGTTGTCGGTTATAGAAGAACTTGCCAAGAAAAAGGAGAATATAGCTTCGATTGCATTGCGTATTAATCCGAATATCGATGCTCATACTCATGAGTATATTACGACAGGACTTAGTGAAAATAAATTCGGTATTCCTATCGAAATGTTGGATTCGATATTTTCGCAAATACAACGTTCCCCGCATGTCCAGCTCGTGGGATTTCATTTTCACATAGGTTCTCAAATATTGAATTTAGAAACATTTCACGTTCTTTGCGAGCGAATCAATCAACTACAAGACGATTTGTCGAAGCGCAATATTCAAGTAAAACATATTAATGTAGGTGGTGGATTGGGAGTCGATTACGAAAATCCCGATAAAAATCCTATTCCCGATTTCGGTCGTTATTTCGATATTTTTCAGCATAATCTGAATTTGAGAGGGGGCCAACAGTTGCATTTCGAGTTGGGACGTTCTATCGTTTGTCAATGCGGATCGTTGATAACCAGAGTACTATATGTCAAGAAGGGTATCGAAAAACAGTTTGTTATCGTAGATGCCGGTATGACCGATTTGATTCGTCCGGCACTTTATCAGGCACATCATTGCATCGAGAATATCACTTCGGATATGGAGAAGTGTCGATATGATGTCGTTGGACCTATTTGTGAATCTTCGGATTGTTTCGGGAAAGATGTAATGCTCAACGAGACAAAAAGAGGTGATTTGATTGCCATTCGATCGGCTGGCGCTTATGGGGAGGCTATGGCTTCCCAGTATAATTGTAGGACATTACCCGGATATTTGATAGAATAATAAAATTATTAACAATAATTTTATTATTCGTATTTAGAAATATATTATTTTTGCCATTACAAAATTGTAATCATTACAAATAAAGAAAGATGAAAGAATCGGCACAAAATAGATTACGACGATATAATATAAAGCCTTCGGTGCAACGCATGGCCGTGTTGGATTATTTGATGACACACCATACACACCCCACAGCCGATACGATATTCAATGCTTTATATCCATCTATTCCGACGTTGTCCAAAGCTACCGTTTATAACACTTTAAATTTATTAACAGAACACGGTGTTATACAGATGATTACGATCGATGAGAAAAATGCCCGTTTTGATGCCCGGGAGACTCCGCATTTGCATTTTAAATGTGCTTCTTGCGGAGAGATATTCGATTTTGATTTACCCCCTTTACAAATAGAATCTTTGAAGGATTATGATATTTCTGATATTCAAGTTTATTGTAAGGGAACGTGCCCGTCTTGCCAGAAGAAAACTCAACATTAAATAACTAACTAAAATAACCAATCATGAAAAAATTTATTTGTACAGTATGCGGTTACGTATACGAAGGTGATGAAGCTCCTGAATTTTGCCCGCAATGTAAACAACCTCGTTCAAAATTCAAAGAAGTTGTTGAATCAGATGAACTTGATTTTGTAACGGAACATCATATCGGTGACGGTGTAGTAGAGGATGCCGAAGTTATGGAGGGTCTTAAAGCTCATTTCATGGGTGAATGTACCGAAGTAGGTATGTATCTTGCTATGAGCCGTCAGGCAGATCGTGAAGGTTATCCCGAAGTGGCAGAAGCCTTTAAACGTTATGCTTGGGAAGAGGCTGAACATGCATCTAAGTTTGCAGAACTTTTGGGAGAAATCGTTTGGAATACAGAGAAAAATCTAAAAGCTCGTATGGAAGCTGAAAGTGGAGCTTGTGCAGACAAAATGCGTATTGCAAAACGTGCCAAAGAACTTGGCTATGATGCTATACATGACACTGTACATGAAATGGCTAAGGACGAAGCTCGCCACGGTAAAGGCTTCGAAGGTTTATACAATCGTTATTTCAAGAAATAAAATTGTATTTATATTTGTAAGAGGGGTAGCTCATCTTGTGAGCTACCCCTTTTTGTCTATTGCCCATTATTGTAAAAATCGTTATCTTTGCGCACACTATCAGATTAATTTCAATGAAAAATATACGCAATTTTTGTATTATTGCACATATAGACCACGGAAAAAGTACCCTGGCCGATCGCTTGTTGGAGTATACCAAAACCATTGCAGACAAAGATTTACAGGATCAAGTTCTCGACAATATGGATTTGGAACGAGAACGGGGAATTACGATCAAAAGTCATGCAATACAGATGGAATATATTTACAAGGGTGAGAAGTATATTCTGAATCTTATAGACACTCCGGGGCACGTGGATTTCTCTTATGAAGTTTCTCGGTCTATTGCCGCATGTGAAGGTGCATTGCTTATCGTCGATGCCTCTCAGGGAATACAAGCACAGACTATTTCCAATCTGTATATGGCGATTGAACATGACTTGGAAATCATACCGGTTGTCAATAAAGTAGATTTGGATAGCGCTCGTCCCGATGAAGTAGAAGACCAAATTATAGATTTGCTGGGGTGTAAACGGGAAGAAATTATACGTGCCAGCGGAAAAACAGGACAGGGGGTCGAAGATATTCTTTCGGCTATTATAGAACGGGTAAATCCTCCTCAGGGAGATGTGGATGCACCGTTACAGTGCCTTATTTTCGATTCTGTATTTAACTCATTCAGAGGAATTATCGCTTATTTCAAAATTTGTAACGGACGAATAAAAACCGGCGATAAGGTAAAATTCGTTGCGACCGGAAAAGAGTATGAGGCCGATGAGATAGGTGTTTTGAAATTGGATATGGTTCCTCGAAAAGAGTTGTCGGCCGGCGATGTAGGATACATTATTTCCGGAATAAAAACGTCCAGAGAGGTGAAAGTGGGAGATACGATTACCCATATAGAGCGACCGTGTTCTTCGGCAATCGATGGATTCGAAGAAGTTAAGCCTATGGTCTTTGCCGGAGTGTATCCCATCGAAACAGAAGATTTTGAGAACCTGAGAGCTTCATTGGAAAAGCTGCAATTAAACGATGCATCCTTGACTTTTCAACCTGAATCATCTGCGGCTTTGGGCTTTGGTTTCCGATGTGGCTTTTTGGGGCTGCTCCATATGGAAATTATTCAGGAAAGATTGGATAGAGAATTCAATATGGACGTTATTACCACGGTTCCGAATGTTTCTTATAAGGTTTACGATAAGAAAGGTGCAATGGTGGAGGTTCATAATCCTTCTGGATTGCCAGATCCTACGTTGATAGATCACATCGAAGAACCTTATATACGGGCATCGGTCATTACTTCGACCGACTACATCGGACCTATTATGACTTTGTGTCTGGGGAAGCGTGGAGAGCTGGTCAAGCAGGAATATATATCGGGGAATAGAGTAGAGATTATCTACGATATGCCGTTAGGAGAAATTGTCATTGATTTCTATGATAAACTTAAAAGTATATCGAAAGGGTATGCTTCTTTCGATTATCATATTCATGATTTCAGGGAGTCTAAATTGGTCAAACTCGATATTCTTTTAAACGGGGAGTCGGTGGATGCTTTGTCGACGTTGACGCACGTAGACAATGCGGTAACTTTTGGACGAAGAATGTGTGAAAAGTTGAAAGAGCTTATTCCTCGCCAGCAATTCGAGATCGCTATTCAGGCCGCAATCGGGGCTAAAATTATAGCCAGAGAAACGATCAAACCAGTGCGTAAAGATGTTACGGCAAAATGTTATGGCGGTGATATCAGCCGGAAACGAAAACTGTTGGAAAAACAGAAAAAAGGGAAAAAGCGTATGAAACAAATCGGTTCGGTAGAAGTGCCTCAAAAAGCATTTCTAGCGGTATTGAAACTCGATTAGGGTAAATCGGTTTCTTTTTTTCGTCATTGGAAAACCGTAAAAGGCTTTCTTTGTTTAAATTACAAATACGGAATGTTATATGGATAGCTTATATGCCATAAAAAAGTCGATTAAAAATTATGCCAGCGGAGGTAATGTTTTGATAGTGGCGACATTGTTGGCTTTTATCATCGCTAATTCTCCGATTGCCGATATGTATTTTTCTTGGTGGGCACAACCTATATCTTTACAGTTGGGGGATTTCAACTTATTTAGCCATAATGGGCATCCTATGACCGTAATGGAATTTATCAACGATGCATTGATGGCGATTTTCTTTTTTTCTATCGGACTGGAAATAAAGAGAGAGGTGTTGGTTGGAGAATTGACCTCCATAAAGCAAGCATTATTACCGATCGTTGCCGCTATTGGTGGAATGGTTATTCCTGTTTTATTATTTATGTATATTGGCAGAGGCAGTGATTTCCTGAGAGGGAGTGCCATTCCTATGGCGACAGATATTGCTTTTTCGTTGGGCGTTTTGGCTATGTTGGGAAAAAGAGTCCCCATTTCCTTGAAAATATTCCTAACAACATTGGCGGTGGTCGATGACATAGGAGGTATATTGGTTATTGCGATTTTCTATTCCAGTCATATATCGGTTACTTACTTGTTTTATGCTGCCGGCATATTTTTGATTTTATGGTTGGGCGGACGTGCCGGAATCAATAGTAAAATGTTCTATTTCATACTTGGCGGTGTAGTTTGGTTTTTATTCTTAAATTCAGGTATTCACCCTACGATAGCCGGTGTATTAGTGGCTTTCTGTATTCCCGCTAAACCGGTATTGGCGACTACTCGTTTTATCAGTACGATTCGAGATGAAATAGCTAATTTCCCGCAGGAACAGTTTCATGGGGACAGCGATAGCTCGATAATGCTCTCCAAAGATCAAATAAACTGTTTGAAGAGTATAGAATCTGCATCCGATAAAGTGATAAGCCCGTTACAAGACCTTGAAGATACATTGCATCCCGTGATCAACTATCTTATTATCCCTTTATTCGCTTTTGCCAATGCAGGGATTGTTTTGTCGGGAATAGAATTGTCTTCGTTATTTACGGGTATTAGTTTGGCCGTTTTTGTCGGGTTGTTGTTCGGAAAATTTGTGGGTATCTTTTTCTCTTCTTGGTTAATCATTAAACTGAAAATTGTTCCGATGCCGACACACTCTACATGGAAGTCGTTAGCGGCAGTATCTGTGTTGGGTGGTATTGGTTTTACAGTATCTTTGTTTATTGCAAATCTTTCTTTTGGTAATATGGGGCCAGAAGGAATAGAATTGTTGGAACATGCGAAACTCGGTATTGTAATGGGGTCTCTCGTATCCGGTATTTTAGGATATATCTTACTTAACCTATTTTTACCGAAGCAACAAGAAATCGAGTAGGGCGCTTATTCGAATTTTATAGATTTGGCCGGGCGAATAAGCGCAACCAAATAGGAAGGTGCGATCAGCATCAAAACCGATACAAGCATGCAGCCGATGTTCAACCATAAAACGTACCAAAAATTTATTTCGATAGGAACATAAGGTACGTAATATGCTTCGGGATTGAGTGTTACAATGTGAAAGTGTCGTTGAATCAGGCATAGGACGACACCAATAATATTCCCCCATATCATACCTTTCCCGACAAGGAAAACCGATACGTATAAAAATATTTTCCGAATAGAGGTATTGTTTGCTCCTAATGCTTTCAATATGCCAATCATATTCGCGCGTTCCAATATAATAATGAGTAATCCTGAAATCATGGTAAAGCCCGATACGGCGGCCATGAGAATAAGTATGATCCAGACGTTCATATCGAGTAAATCGAGCCAGCCGAAAAAGACCGGATTCAATGTGCGAATGGATTGAGGATAATAATGTGTCCCATAATCATCGGGACGGTCTATTAATTGTGTATATAGTTCATATGCTATGTCGTCGGCTCTATCGAAATCTTTTATCATCAGTTCTATTTCGCTATACTGGTCGGGATTCCAATCGTTAAGGCGTTGAACATGTCTTACATCTCCGATAATCAACAGTTTGTCATAATCCGAAAAATCGGTCTGATATATTCCTGAAATAGAAAATCGTCGGGCTCTTACTTGCTCTTGGACAAAGTAGCAGTATATTTTATCCCCGATATGCAGATCCAATTTATCAGCTATGGTTTTGGAAACGAGGACTTCGTTGGATATTATTGAGTCTTGAATTTTAGGTAAACAGCCATCGACCAGATATTTCTTGAAAAAAGACCAGTTATAGTCGGGGGTAACTCCTTTCAGAACCGTTCCCATAAAATCGGTATCGGTCTTTATCATACCCAGTTTTGTCCCGATAGGGTCTATTTTTGTGATGTCATCGCATTCTGACAATATTTCACGCAGACTATCGGTATATTGAATCGGCTGCTTTTCGTAAGTCATGTTATTATCGAATGACGTTATCTGAATGTGAGCGCCGAATCCTACAACTTTGCTTCGGATTTCTTTTTTGAAACCGATGACAATCGCAACCGACAGTATCATTATGGCTAATCCTAGCGCAACACCGGCCACAGCTACACGTACGGCCGGTGGGGTAGCTTTTTTTCGATGCTGTTTGTCGAAATGTATACGATTAGCAATATATAATTTCCAATTATTCATTGATGGTACGACCGGGGTATGTTTCTAATGCTTTTTGTAAAACGATTAGAGCTTTTGATAGTTCTTCTTTTTCCAGTACATAGGCTAAACGAACTTCGTTCTTCCCCAATCCGGGAGTGGTGTAGAACCCTGAGGCGGGAGCCATAAATATGGTTTGTCCTTCGTACTCGAATTCAGATAAACACCATTCACAGAATTTATCGGCATTATCTACCGGTAATCGAGCTACGGTGTAGAATGCTCCCATAGGGATAGGGGAGTAACACCCCGGAATTCGGTTTAAACCGTCAATTAGGTGTTTACGCCGTTCTACATACTCGTTATAGGTAGAAAGCATATAACTTTCGGGAGCATCGATAGAGGCTTCGGCTACGATTTGTCCTAAAAGAGGTGGACTGAGTCGGGCCTGACAGAATTTCATAACACTCTTTTTTAATTCTTTATGTCGAGTGATCAGGGCTCCTATTCGAATTCCGCATTCGCTGTATCTTTTTGAAACGGAATCTATTAACACTACCTGTTCTTCAATCCCTTCTAAGTGGAAAGCCGATATATAGGGCGCTCCTGTATAGCAAAATTCCCGATATACTTCGTCGGAGAATAGGAACAAATCATATTTCTTTACCAGATCCCGTATTTGGTTCATTTCTCTTTGGGTGTATAAGTACCCGGTGGGATTATTGGGATTACAGATTAGTATAGCCTTAGTTTTTGGCGTAATTAGAGATTCGAATTTTTCGATAGAAGGTAACGCGAAA
This sequence comes from Barnesiella sp. B2-R-119, assembly GCF_023656675.1. Classification (NCBI taxonomy): domain Bacteria; kingdom Pseudomonadati; phylum Bacteroidota; class Bacteroidia; order Bacteroidales; family Barnesiellaceae; genus Barnesiella; species Barnesiella sp. B2-R-119. Next base: position 57,370 of record NZ_JAMOKL010000002.1, on the reverse strand, counting down.
CCTTCTTCAATAGAAGAGGGTAAAGTTTTGATTACTGCTCCGGCCGAGATAGCGAATGCCATGTAGTTGGCGTATGCCGGTTCTGGAACAATAATTTCATCGCCGGGGTCCAGACAAGCCATGAATGAGAATAATACAGCCTCAGAGCCTCCTGTGGTGATGATTATATCATCGGCTGTCACATGAATATGGAATTTGTCATAATATTGGACTAACTTTTCCCGAAGGCTTTTTATGCCTTCACTGGGACTGTATTCCAGTATTCGGCGATGCATGTGCCGTAACGCATCCAACCCTATTTGAGGAGTCGGCAAATCGGGTTGCCCGATGTTTAGATGAAAAACTTTTATTCCTTTTTCTTTGGCTTTGTTGGCGAGAGGAACAAGTTTTCGTATAGGAGAGGCCGGCATGACTTCGCCTCTATGAGAGATTGTGGGCATACTTTTTAATTTAATATAGACTAACCTATGAAATATGCGATATCAAATGGGGGTGTCTATTTTTTATTTTTTTAGATGCAAAGATAAGAATTTTACTTTTTTCTTTCCTTATGGAGATAGTAGAATATGAAGAGAGAAGTCGTAAAATAGAATAAATAATGCTATATTTGCGTACAAATATAGAAATACAGCAGTTTTATGAACGATTTGAAGCATCTCTTTTTGCTTATTGTTTCTCCCGGGAAGACATGGCAAAAAATGGATAAAGTGCCGTATGCGACACAAATATTTTTGAATCAATTCCTATATCCGCTTATGGGAATAACTGCGATAGTATCCTTTTTAGGACATTTTTTTAACGATGCTTCTTTACCAAGAGCCTTGCAGTTGGCAATCGTGGAATTTGTGAAATTTTTTGCCGGCTTCTATGCTCTTGTATATGTAATGAAAATTTTTTCGACTTACATGTTGGAGATTTTGCAACCAGAGTCTCGTATAAAACGTTTTGTCGGATACACATTGGCATTGTATATGTTGTTTGATATTTCCATTTTTGTTATCCGATTGTTTATAGAACTTCCGTCTATAGTTGATTTTTTACCCCTTCTGTTAGCCTATGTGATTTGGAACAGTCAAAGGTATATGGAAATTCCAGATCAAAAAAATATTTTATACGTAGTGGCTACAACCATATTATTTCTTGTTATACCTTTGTCCATTCAGAAACTATTGTACTTTTTGATGCCCGGATTGATTTAATTAGTATAGAAATGAAGTTACCACAAATAAATATAAAAAATAAGAGGGCGAGTTTCGATTATGAATTGCTCGATACCTTTCATGCGGGAATTGTGCTGTCTGGAACTGAAATAAAGTCAATTCGGTTGGGTAAGGCCGGGCTGACGGACTCTTTTTGTTACATCAATAATGGAGAAATCTGGATAAAAAATATGTATATAGCCGAGTATTTCTATGGTTCTTATAACAATCACTCTTCTCGGCGAGACAGAAAGCTTTTATTAACTCATAAAGAAATTCAGAAAATAGAGAGGGCTGCCAAAGAATCGGGGTTTTCAATAATACCGACACGAGTTTTTATTAATGAGAAGGGATTGGCAAAAGTGGTTATTGCTATCGCTAAGGGTAAAAAAGAATACGATAAGCGAGATTCGATTAAGGAGAGAGAGGATAAACGGAAAATGGATCGAATGTTTAAGCGTTAGTCGCTCTCTTGCAGATAATTAATACTTTGTTGTCATTCGATAGGGTTGTGGCGAAAAGATATAAATCACCTCCGTCCTTGGTCTTTAACTTTTTCTGTAATACTGCTGTGGTTAGGGGAAAATTACGTGTCGATAGGTTTGTCTGAGGATATTTCGTTTTGATATCTTTTATATTTTTCGAATTGAATGTAACTGTTTCTATGATCTCAAATTTCCGTCCCGGAAAATTAGAGATGTAGTTGTCCGAAGTATATAAATGGCTATTGGTTTGTAACTTTTCTATGTCATATTCAATAGCGATAGATTTATAAGCTCCTGCTTTGAGTATAGATGTGTTGGGCTCATAGAGGTATTTCTTTATACTTTTACAAAAAGTCGAGTAGGGAAGGCCTTTTTCTTGTTTTATTCCAAACGTGAAATCCGATATATTGTCAAAAGAATTGATTTGTATACAATGAATAATCGTATCTCGATCACTCGATTTTTCCGACTCGGTATCGATGACTAATAATAATTCCTTACATTCGTTTTTTACGGATACAACATGTACCTCTGAAATATCTGGTAAGAGAGAAAGGGTAGCTGTTATATCGACCATAGGAGATACCTTTATTATGATACGTTTCCCGCATTGGAAAAGTACAGGCATAAGCTCTATTACATTAGGCTCACATTCGTCGATAGCGAATATCCGTTTATTGCAGGAGCCTCTTCTCGCAGGATCGATATATATATTTTGAAAATGTCGATCGTTATTTTGTAGAAAGTTTATGCAGTCGTCGTGCGTAACGGTTATGTTATCGGTACATAAGTTTTTAAAGTTTTGTTTTGCCGCTCGGCAATATTCGGCTAATTGCTCCACATAAACTACATGATCTGATTTTTGAGAAAAAAAGAAACTGTCTACACCTAAGCCTCCGGTCAAATCGACAGTATCTCCCGGAATTATCAAATTTTGCTTATAGCGTGCGGTCAGTTCCGAGGAACATTGTTCTGTCGATAGAATAGATGGAAAAACAATATTCATGTTTGAAGCCCATGTAGGTAGCTTGTCGCGTATCTTTTTACGGGCTTCGATTTGTTGAATGGCCCAAGCTACATCAAAATCAGCTTGGATATTTTTCAACCGTAACTTATTAGTATCAAAATCAGAATATTCTAAAATAAAATCCTGAATAGATTTTTGGTACATCATATTTACAAATATACAAATTATATATCGAATTAAAGAGCTTGTGGAGGTTATATTATTTATTTGAATTAAATTTGTCCTATAATTTGTATTATGTTAAATAAAATATTGGGAATATTAATTTAATAAAATGAAAGACAACGATTTATATATTTACAAAAAATCCGATTCACATTTCATGTGAACCGGATTTCCCTATAAATTATCTATGCAATGCGAAAATTATTGACCTTCAATAGCTTTTAATTTTTCTGCATCGTTCAAATTATAATAGATATTACGTAATGCATATTTATAGTCGGGTTCGTCCGGTTTTAATTCATATGCTTTTTCGTAATAAGGACGAGATTTCTCAAACAAAGGAAGAACTTCTTTTTCTCTTGCTTCTGTATATTTCGCATTGTCTGTTATCGTGCTGATTTCATTATTTTTTTGAACAGCCAGATTAAAATAAACACGTCCTATGCTGCCCAAAGCATCGGCATAAGATGGATTTATGGAGATTGCCTTCTCGAAACATTCTATGGATTGATCGTACTTTTTCTGGGATTCATACAGATTTCCTTTTACATTCCAATATTCTGCATTGTTAGGTTCGTCAGCCAATACAGATTCGAGTGTAGCTATGGCTTCATCGTATTTCCCGCTAAATATATAGAGATTGATCAACTTCAATGTGTAGGTATTCTCTTTCTGCATTTTTGTATTTCCGTTCTCGTCTTTCACTTCAACCATTTCGTTTTTGAATAGTTTTTCACCTTCTTGAAGTGTTTTAATCAGATTGGCCGTATCTTGTGTCATCTCATATTCATATACGAGATATTTATAGATATCGTTTTGATTGTATCCATTTCCTTTTGCTTCGTTCAACGCTTTTATGGCTAATGTCGTATCATTGGTTTGAAGTGCTGCCAATGCCCTGTTAAATTCTAAAATAGCCAGAGTTGAATCTGCCGGAAGGCCTTCTTTTTCGCCTTTCATGATAGACATCTTAGGAATGTTTAGATAGATACCCCACACATCGTATGCTTTTTTATACTCTTTTTGTGTGAAATAATAAACTCCTGCATTGGCATATCCATCGATGTTTTGTTTTAATGTTTTTCTTATGTCTTTGACATATCGGGGTTTGATTTTCCCTTTTTCGTTGGGCAAAGTGTCTAATGCGATAGCTTGCAAAAAATATTCATAACTTTTTACTAACGCATCATACATTGGTCCGTCACCGTCTTTCAATGTCATTCCCAATGTTTTCTGAACGTTGTCTTTTTCAAAATAAGAGTTTTCTACAAATCCCGCAACATACCAAGTTTTGGCATCGTCCTTAGTTTCTGGATTTGTTAGTGCTCCTTTAATATTATCACGGGCTTCCTGAAAGTTGGGTTTTTCCATTTTAGCTTCGCTAAATGCCCTATTTACAGCTTTCTTTTGACCAAATGCGCAAATGATAGAAAGCAGTAATACTACCGTTAATGTTGTTTTTTTCATTGCGTTTTTATTTTAAAAATTAATTATATCTAAATTTATTCGGCAACTTCGGTTACGTTATCATCTTGTAAGTTTTCATCGACACTTTCTGATAAAACTTTGCAAACCGATGCTATTTCATCGTTACGTTTTTCCAAGTTTATTAATCTTACACCCTGTGTTGCCCGTCCCATGACTCGTACGTCGGCTACTTTCATTCGTAGAGTAATGCCCGATTTGTTTATGATTACCAAATCATTTTCATCTGTTACGCATTTAATCGCTACCAAACAGCCTGTTTTATCGGTAATATTCAGCGTTTTTACGCCTTTCCCTCCTCGGTTTGTTATCCGATAATCTTCTATAAGAGAGCGTTTTCCATAGCCTTGCTCCGAGACAACCATGATGGTTTCTTTTTCGGGATCGTTTACACAAATCATTCCTACCACTTCGTCGTCATTATTGTCAAGGGTCATACCCTTTACACCTGTTGCATTACGACCCATTTCGCGTACTGCACTTTCATGGAATCGAATAGCGCGACCGTTTTTGTTGGCGATAATTATTTGACTGTCTCCCGTGGTGAGACGCACTTGTATAACTTGATCGTCTTCCCGAATCGTGATCGCATTTACTCCGTTCTGTCGAGGACGCGAATAGGCTTCAAGTTTTGTCTTTTTTATTACACCTTTACGCGTACAGAATAGTAAGTTATGAGACATATTGTATTCGGGGTCTTGTAATTTTTTTACCCGAATGAATGCGTTTACCTTGTCGTCGGACTCTATATTGAGCATATTTTGAATGGCTCGTCCCTTTGAGTTTTTAGCACCTTCGGGGATTTCATAGACTTTCAGCCAATAGCATTTACCCTTTTGGGTAAAGAACAACATATAATTGTGCATTGATGCCGGATAGATATACTCGATGAAATCTTCTTCACGAGTATTGCTTCCTTTTGCTCCGACTCCTCCTCGATTTTGAGCACGGAATTCGGACAGAGGGGTCCGTTTGATATATCCCATGTGCGATATGGTGATAATCATTTCGTCGTCGGCATAGAAATCCTCAGCATTGAACTCTTCCGAGGAATAAATGATTTCTGTTTTACGTTCGTCGCCATACTTCTCTTTTATTTCGAGAAGCTCGTCTTTTACCACTTTCATACAAACAGACTCATCGGCGAGAATTTCTTTGTAATAGGCAATCATTTTTTCCACCTCGGCGTATTCATTTCTCAGTTTGTCTTGATCCAAACCGGTCAACTGTCCAAGACGCATATCTACGATGGCCTGAGCTTGTTTTTCGCTTAACGAGAATCGCTCCATTAAACGTGTCTTGGCTTCTTCACGAGTCCGTGATGACCGAATCAGTTTAACGACTTCGTCTATGTGATCGGATGCAATGATAAGTCCTTCAAGAATATGCGCCCTTTCTTCGGCTTTCGCCAGATCGAAACGAGTGCGGCGAATAACGACTTCGTGGCGATGATCCACAAACGCCTCTAACAGTTGTTTTAGATTTAGTGTTTGAGGACGTCCGTTTACCAAAGCAATATTATTGACACTGAAAGAGGATTGCAAGTCGGTCATTTTGAATAATTTATTTAAAATAACGCTTGCATTGGCATCTCGTTTTATTTCGATAACGATTCTCATTCCGGCTCGGTCGGATTCATCGTTGATGTTGGAAATACCTTCTAACCGTTTTTCTTCCACCAAATCGGCGATTTTCTTAATCAATTCCGACTTATTGACGGCATATGGTATTTCAGATACGACGATGGTCTCCCGCCCTGTGGTGCTGTCTACTTCAATCTCGGCTTTTGCCCGAATTACAATTCGGCCCCGTCCTGTTTCGAAAGCATCTTTTACCCCTGCAAAACCATAAATAATACCTCCTGTGGGGAAGTCGGGAGCCTTGATATATTGCATCAGGTCTTCCACCGTCAATTCTCTGTCGTCGATTAGGGCGACAGAAGCATCTATACATTCCGACAGGTTATGAGGGGGCATATTCGTTGCCATACCCACAGCAATACCCGAAGCTCCATTGACTAGTAAGTTGGGGATTCGGGTCGGCAAAACAGTTGGCTCTTCTAATGTGTTATCGAAGTTTGGAGTAAAATCGACCGTATCTTTTTCAATATCTCGAAGCATCTCTTCTGCGATACGAGAAAGGCGAGCTTCGGTATAACGCATGGCAGCAGGGCTATCACCATCGACAGACCCGAAGTTACCTTGCCCATCGACCAAAGGATAACGTAAAGACCAGGGTTGCGCCATACGCACCAATGCAAAATATACCGACGAATCGCCATGCGGGTGATATTTACCCAGCACATCTCCCACGATTCTTGCTGATTTCTTATAAGGCTTATCCGATGTGTTACCCAATTTGTCCATACCGAACAGAACTCTGCGGTGTACCGGTTTAAAACCATCTCTTACATCGGGTAAGGCACGAGCTACAATCACCGACATAGAATAATCGATGTAGGCCGATTGCATCTCTTGTTTGATGTCTATTTTTAAAATTCTATCTTGATCAATCATTTATTTTGATGAAAATTGGTTATACAAATTATGCTGTTTAGCGTACAAAGATAACCATTTTTTGAAAAATCGAGATACCAAATTCAAGAAATAATCTTTTGTGAATAGGAATTTTCGGCATATTATTTGTTATATATAATAAACTAATAAATACCCGCCATTATTCGGCTTAAAGGTGGTATATTTGCTAAATCAATAAAAGGAGACAGATTGTTTATGGAAAGAAACTTCTCACAACATGTTAAGGAAATTCTCGGTTATAGCCGGGAAGAGGCTGAACGCCTCCAAAATTCCAACATTGTTCCCGAGCATTTATTGTTAGGAATTATACGTGACGGCGCAAATCGTGCTGTCGATGTATTGGTCGGGCTCGGAGCTTCCCTCCGAACACTGAAAAGTTCATTGGAAAATGAACTGTCCGCTTCCAATAATCACATGGAACAAACGAATGAGTTGACTATTAGTAAAAGCACAGATAGAGTTTTAAAGATGAGTATGCTTGAAGCTCGATTTATGAAAAGTTCGGAGACAGACACCGAACATTTATTGTTGGCTATATTGAAAGAGCCGGACTCTTCTGCTGCAAAAATTTTAAACACGAATGACATAACTTATGACGAAGTGGCAGCTTTTTTAAAAGGTAATGAGAAGCCGGATTTCCCTTCGCCGAGCATGGGCGCCGGATTTACGGACGATGATGACGACGAATTGGAGGAAGACCGAAATTATCGGAGGGAACAGCAAAGCGGAAATAGTACGACTGCTCAGCGTAGTAATAATGAAACTCCCGTATTGGACAACTTTGGGACCGATATGACAAAGGCTGCCGAAGAAGGTCGGCTCGACCCTGTTGTCGGACGTGAAAATGAAATTGAACGATTGGCACAAGTATTGAGCCGAAGAAAAAAGAATAATCCGGTTCTTATAGGGGAACCCGGCGTAGGAAAATCTGCAATAGTAGAGGGTCTTGCTTTGAGAATCGTGCAACGTAAAGTGTCGAGGGTGCTATTCGATAAGAGACTTGTCTCTCTCGACATGGCCTCGATTGTAGCAGGAACAAAATATAGAGGACAATTCGAGGAACGTATAAAAGCGATTCTAAATGAGTTGTCGAAGAATCCGAATATTATTTTATTTATCGACGAGATTCATACTATTGTCGGTGCAGGTGGAGCCACAGGGTCTCTTGATGCCGCCAATATGTTAAAACCGGCTCTTTCGCGGGGAGAGATTCAGTGTATCGGAGCTACAACACTCGATGAATATAGGAAAAACATAGAAAAAGATGGAGCTTTGGAACGTCGTTTCCAAAAGATTATGGTCGAGCCTACAACTCCCGAGGAGACTCTGCAAATCCTCAATAATGTAAAAGGTAGATACGAGGATCACCATAATGTCACCTATACCGATGATGCATTGGAGGCGTGTGTCAAATTGACAGACCGTTACATAAGTGACCGTAATTTCCCGGACAAAGCCATTGATGCATTGGACGAAGCCGGGGCGCGAGTGCATGTTTCTAATATTATTGTCCCCAAAGAAATCGAAAGTTTGGAGGCTCAAATAGAGACTTGCCGGGAAGATAAAATAAATGCTGTTAAATCCCAAAACTATGAGCTTGCGGCGAGTTTTAGAGACAAGGAAAAAGAATTGCAACTTTCCCTTGAATCGGCGAAAGCAAACTGGGAAAGGCAGATGCAACAACATAGAGAGATTGTCAATGAGGAAAAGGTTGCCGAAGTTGTCGCTATGATGACTGGTGTCCCGGTGCAGCGTATCGCACAAGCTGAGGGAAATAAACTTTTAGCTATGTCGGGAGAGTTGAAGCGCGAAATTATTGGGCAAGATGATGCTGTCGATAAAATTGTAAAAGCGATACAGCGAAATCGTGTAGGATTAAAGGATCCGGGGAAACCTATCGGCACTTTCATGTTTTTGGGCCCTACGGGTGTGGGTAAAACACATTTAGCAAAAAAATTGGCCGAATACTTATTTGACTCGAAAGATGCTCTTATCCGAATAGACATGAGTGAATATATGGAGAAATTTACTGTGTCCAGACTTGTCGGAGCCCCTCCGGGATATGTGGGATATGAGGAAGGAGGACAGTTAACGGAAAAAGTGAGACGTAAACCCTATTCGGTTGTGCTGCTCGATGAAATAGAAAAGGCTCACCCCGATGTCTTTAATCTATTGTTGCAAGTCTTGGACGAAGGGCGCCTAACCGATAGCTTGGGGCGCAGAATCGATTTTAAGAATACGATTCTGATTATGACATCTAATATCGGTACGCGTCAATTAAAGGATTTTGGACAAGGAGTAGGATTCTCGACTAATACTGTTTCGGAAAAGGATTATTCGAGGGGCGTTATACAAAAGGCGTTGAATAGAGCTTTCTCTCCCGAATTTTTAAATCGTATCGACGATATTGTAATGTTCGACCAATTGGATAAAGAATCTATTTTCAAAATTATCGATTTGGAACTAAGCGGATTTTACAAACGGGTGGAAACACTGGGTTATCATCTGACTATTACCGACGATGCCAAAAACTTTATTGCCGAAAAGGGGTATGATATTCAGTTTGGAGCCCGACCTCTAAAACGGGCCATACAGAAATACCTCGAAGATGAACTTGCCGAAATGATTATTCGGGCGACGGTTCAAGAAGGTGATACTATTGTCGTTGATTTCGATAAGGAGAATCAGAAGATCGAGTCTTCGATTCATAATTCCCAAACGAAATGACAAATAATAGTCGAATAAGTCAAAATGTCAGACTCAAAGAGTCTGGCATTTTTTTTGAAAAATCATAGTCAGAAATTTAAATGATAAAAATATACAATTATGCAAAAAGGTACAATTGGGGTTACAACCGACAATATCTTCCCCGTCATTAAAAAATTTTTGTATAGCGACCATGAAATATTTTTAAGGGAGCTCGTTTCTAATGCTGTGGATGCCACTCAGAAATTGAAGACATTATCTTCTTTTGGCGATTTCAAAGGTGAGTTAGGCACGATGAATGTCACAGTGTCGATTGATAAAAATAAAGGGACGTTGACTATATCGGATCGCGGTATAGGAATGACTACCGAAGAGATAGACAAATATATCAATCAAATTGCTTTTTCGGGGGCCGAAGAGTTCTTGGAAAAATATAAAAATGATGCGAATGCCATTATCGGGCATTTCGGGCTGGGATTTTATTCTTCTTTCATGGTTTCCAAAAAAGTAGAAATACGTACATTATCCTATAAAGAAGGAGCCCAAGCAGTCATGTGGAGCTGCGATGGTTCTCCGGCTTACGAGATGACCGATATCGAAAAGAGCGAGCGGGGAACAGATATTATTTTATATGTCGATGATGACAATAAGGAATTTCTTGAAGAACAACGTATCGAGACCCTGTTGAAAAAATATTGTCGTTTCTTGCCTGTTCCCGTTGTGTTTGGAAAAGAACAAGAATGGAAAGACGGGAAATATGTCGATACAGACAAGGATAGGGTCATTAATGATATGGAGCCTGCATGGACTCGGAAGCCGACAGATTTGACCGATGAAGATTACAGGAAATTCTATGCCGATCTTTATCCGGGAATAGATGAACCTCTGTTTTGGATTCATTTGAATATCGACTATCCGTTTAAGTTGACAGGGATTCTTTATTTCCCGAAAATCAAAAATAATATCGATATCAATCGATACAAGATACAATTATATTGCAACCAAGTATTCGTTACCGATTCGGTAGAGGGTATCGTTCCCGATTTCTTAATGCTTTTACAGGGTGTGATTGATTCACCCGATATTCCGTTGAATGTTTCGCGTTCATATCTGCAAAGCGATTCTAATGTAAAGAAAATATCGGGGTATATCACTAAAAAGGTTTCAGAGCGTCTGCAAGAGATATTCAACAGCGATCGCAAACAGTTCGAGGAGAAATGGGACGATTTGAAAATCTTCATCGAATATGGTATGCTGTCTGATGAGAAATTCTACGAGCGTGCTCAGAAATTCGTATTATTGAAAGATACGGAGGATAAATATTATACGCTCGATGAATATAAAAAACTGATAGAGGGCAACCAAACCGATAAAGACGGACAACTCGTTTATCTGTATGCCACTGATAAGGAAGCACAATACAGTTATATCGATACGGCTATATCAAGAGGTTACGATGTGCTATTGATGAACGGACAGCTGGATCCTCATTTCATCGGTATGTTGGAGCAGAAATTGGAGAAAAGCCGTTTCGTGCGCGTGGATAGCGATCTGATTGATAAACTAATCAAGAAATCGGATACAACTTCAAATACAGCTCTCGATGAGCAACAGCGCGATATAATGACTTCTGTTTTCAAATCGCAGATCCCTGCTATGGAGAAAAGTGATTTCTTGGTTATGTTCGAGCCTGTAGGTGCGACTGCTCAACCTATCGTTATTACGCAGAATGAATTTATGCGTCGTATGAAAGATATGGCTGCTATACAATCAGGAATGGCTTTCTATGGGGAGCTTCCCGATAGCTATAACCTCATAGTGAACACAGATCACCCTCTTTCGCAAAAGGTTATTGCTGATACCGAAAGTGCTTGTAAGAGTGAATTAACTCCTATATTGGACGAGCTGAAAACTGTCAATGAAGAAATCGAACGGTTACAAGAGGCAAAAAAAGATAAAAAGGACGATGAAATTCCCGTAGCAGATAAGGAGGCTTTGAAGCATGCTGAGGAAAAGGCAAAAGAATTGAGAGCAAAGGAATCGGATATATTGAAGACTTATGCCGACCGGACACCTTTGGTTCGTCAGTTGGTCGACTTGGCTCTGCTTTCCAATAATATGTTGAAGGGAGAGGCTCTGAGTAAATTTATCAAACGGTCGGTTGAAATGCTCTAACAAGCTATACAGATATAAAGTAACGCTTTAATATCTGTTCGCAAATATAATATTAAACTGATACTTTAATAGCGAATGTGGATTGTGCCATCTAATACAATCCACATTCGCTATTTTTATACTATTGATAATAAATTAATTACAAATCAAACCTCCGATAAGCTCTTTTACGGATGCAATGTTGTTCCTATCGAGATATTCGTCTATTCCGTCCGCTATTTTTTCAGTTATTTGAGGATCTATGAAGTTAGCTGTTCCGACCTCTATGGCAGATGCACCGGCCAATATAAATTCAACGGCATCGGTGGCGTTCATGATTCCTCCCAATCCTACAATAGGGATTTTTACGGCATGGTAAGTTTGCCAAACCATACGCAATGCGATGGGCTTAACACATGCACCGGATAATCCCCCTGTAATTGTAGAGAGTACCGGTCTGCGACGATTTGAATCAATAGCCATACCCAACAGAGTATTGATCAGGGATACGGCATCGGCGCCTTCGGCCTCGACTGCTCGGGCTATCTCGGTAATATCGGTAACGTTTGGCGAAAGTTTGACAATCAAAGTTTTAGGATAAACTGCACGCACAGCTTTTACCACAGCGGCAGCACTTTGGCAGCTTGTCCCGAAAGCCATTCCACCCTCTTTCACATTCGGGCAAGAGATGTTTAACTCAATTCCCGGAATCTTGTCCAATGCAGCGATTTTCTCTGCCGTAACGGCGTAGTCTTCTATTGAGGATCCCGATACATTTACCAAGAAATGGGTATCGATATCTTTTATGCGAGGATATATATTTTCGATGAAGTAATTGACACCTTTGTTTTGTAATCCTACTGCGTTGAGCATTCCCGAAGGCGTTTCGGCCATGCGAGGATACGGGTTGCCTTCTCTATGATGCAGCGTCGTTCCTTTTACAATGACTCCTCCCAGCCGAGATAAATCGACGAAATCGGCAAATTCTTCGCCGTAGCCGAATGTTCCCGATGCCGTCATTACGGGATTCTTCAAAAGCAATCCACCTATATTTACTTTTAAATCTGCCATTTTAGTTTTTCTATATTAAAGATAGGACCTTCCTTACATACACAAGTATTGCCTTCGATCGTATCTTCTACGCAACAGAGACATGCGCCTACGCCACAGGCCATCATATTTTCGAGAGATACTTCACAGGATATGTTTCGTTCATGAGCAAATCGGGCGACGGCTACCATCATGGGTTTCGGGCCGCAAACATACAGCTTATCGAGTTTACTATTTAACAAGGAGTGCTGAGTCACGAATCCTTTTTCGCCCAAAGAGCCGTCTTCTGTGGAAATATATACATCTCCAAACTGCCGAAACATTTCATATTGCAGTATATCCTTGTCTGAACGGAATCCTAACAAAAATTTGGGGGTATAATTCCGTTCTTTTAAGTATTTGCCCCAATACAGCATCGGGGCTATTCCAACGCCTCCTCCGATAAGCAATATATTCGAATCTGTTTCATCGGGTAAACTGAATGTATTACCCAATGGTAAAACCAAATTAATACTATCTCCTTGTTTCAAATCGCATAAAGTCCGAGTTCCTTCACCGGCTTTTCTTATCAATAGCCATAGTTCATTGAGAGAGGAATCGACAAAATTGATAGAAATCGGACGCCTTAAAAATGTACCAGGAGATCGGTCTACACGAACCTCGACAAACTGCCCGGGTAACATATCGGGCAACGGTTCATTATTATCGGGTTTCAATTTCAAAAGAGCATAATTATCGTGCAGTTTTGTGTTTTCAACAACCCGAAAGTCAAGAATATATTTTTTCATAAAATTATTTTAGCTGAACAAAGATAGTATAAACCCAAAAGCGAAGCAAAAGTTTATCGGATTATGCAATCGTTTTATTTCTCCTTTAAAAGATAAAGACGAGTTATTCATTGTCCGGGGAAAATGTCTCAAACGTATTATCGGAGTAGAAAATCATGATTTTAGTTACTTTTTTATTTTTTACGACCTGTTCCGATGGCTCGAAAAATGGTGCTTTTAAGTTTGTTACTTCTTCATTTTCAAGTTTATGGTCCTGTTTTTGATGAATATTAGAGCCATTTTCCCTCGAATATTTTGAAGGAGCTGTATATTCGTCCGGTTTTATTTCATTCTCCTCGGGAAATAAAGATGTTGAAAATTCTTTGGAGGGTGAGGTAATGTTTTCGGCCGAAGGTATTGTCGCCGTCAAAATCATAGGGCCTGTTCCATATAACAGCCAATAGATAGATAAGTCGGGATAGGCAGAATGTATCTTCCCAATGGTATTGATACTGATCTTCTGATTTCGTCCACCCAAAATTTGAGACATTGAAGATCTCTGTATCTTAGTTGCATCAGCAAATTGCGTAACAGATATACCCTTATACTCTATAAAACTTTTCATTCTTTCGGCAACAATTAGAGCTTCATTTTCTTCCATTTTTAGGGGTGTAAATAGATTCGTAATAATAAAATTATAGTTTACAAATGTAACAAGAATAAATAAAAAACACAAGTTTGTTTTGTAAATTATTTGATTTACAAATGCAAACAAAACAACGTGCTGTATACTTCATAAATAGCCTATCTTGTTTACCAACAAGATTATTTATTAAAAGTATTATTTTATATTTATGCCTATAATTATTTAGAAATCAATATTTTATTATTTTATATATATAATACTATTTGCACATGTCGTTCAGAATTCGAAATTATACCTCGAATATACTTTATATTAAATGTATAAAACATTGGTTTTTAACTGTTTGTGTTGTATATATTGTAGATATAATAATTGTTTATAAACCTCCGCGCTTGGTGGATATGCAAATGTAACACTCCTACCCTTTATGAGTTACAGATTTTTATTTTGTGTAATTGCGTTTTGTGCGTCACATTTGTAAATAGCGGTTGTAAATTACAAATGTAAACAACAAACTGGTTTATAACTCAACTTCACGAGATTTTATTTTCCAAGTACAGATGTAAACTTGTTCAAAAATATGAGAATTATACGCCCCTTAAATCCTATTCAAAATAGATTTATACTATTGATTCAAAACATATTACAACTGTAAATAGCGTAAAAATGGATTCAAATTTTATACTTTGAACCCTTTTCTATCTTTCAAAATCGTAATATGTCGTTTTTCTTATCCCTTTAATTCCGCCTTTAAATAACGAGCCGTAAAAGTATTCTGTACACAAACTTCTTCCGGAGTACCCGTTGTTAAAACATATCCTCCATTTTTACCGCCTTCCGGTCCCATATCGATAATGTGGTCGGCACATTTGATTATATCTAGATTGTGCTCAATGACTATCACGGTATTTCCTTTATCTACCAATCGGTTCAACACAGAGAGCAATACTCGAATATCTTCGAAATGTAATCCTGTGGTAGGTTCGTCCAGTATATAGAGAGTTTTACCTGTATCTCTTTTTGAAAGTTCCGCAGCCAGTTTTACCCGTTGACTCTCTCCTCCTGATAATGTCGTAGACGGCTGCCCCAGTTTAATGTATCCGAGACCAACGTCCTGTAAAACTTTAATTTTAGAAATAATAGAGGGTATATTTTCAAAAAATTCCACGGCTTGATTGATGGTCATATCCAAAACATCGGCAATAGATTTTCCTTTAAATCTTACTTCAAGGGTTTCTCTATTGTATCGTTTCCCATGACAGGCTTCACAAGGTACGAGTACATCGGGCAGGAAATTCATTTCGATAGTCTTATATCCATTTCCTCCGCATACCTCGCAACGTCCTCCCGGAATATTGAACGAGAATCTACCCGGTTTATAACCTCGGATTTTGGCTTCTGGCAATTCGACGAACACGTTGCGTATATCGGCAAAAACACCGGTATAAGTGGCCGGATTCGACCGAGGCGTTCGACCCAGCGGCGATTGGTCGACCGTTACGATTTTATCGATGTTTTCCAATCCTTCTATTTTCTCATAGGGTAACGGATTTTGCAAAGAACGATAAAATTTTTGACTAATAATAGGTTGCAAAGTCCCGTTAATCAAACTTGATTTACCACTCCCCGAAACTCCTGTGATACAAATGAATTTTCCCAGAGGAAATTCGACGGTCACATTTTTTAGATTATTTCCGGTAGCTCCTGATAATATTATCTTTTTTCCGTTTCCAGTTCTCCTTTGGGGGGCAAATTCGATTTCTTCTTTACCGGTAAGGTATCGAGCCGTAAGAGTGTCGGTTTTCAACATTTCTTTCGGAGTTCCGGCGAAAACGATATTTCCTCCCAGCCGTCCAGCCCGAGGTCCCAAGTCTACAATATAATCGGCTTCGAGCATCATTTCCTTATCGTGCTCCACTACAATAATCGAATTCCCCATATCCCTTAATTCTTTTAAAGACTGAATCAACCGAGTGTTATCCCGTTGATGAAGTCCTATACTGGGTTCATCGAGAATATAAAGGACATTAACCAATTGAGACCCTATTTGAGTCGCTAATCTTATCCGTTGGCTTTCTCCACCCGACAATGTGGCAGAAGCTCTGTTCAGGGATAAGTAATCCAAGCCCACATCGACGAGGAAATGCAGTCTGTTACGTATTTCTTTGAGAATCTCGGCCGCAATTTTACGTTGCTGAGGAGATAAATATTCCTCTACATGATTTACCCACTCGTATAATTCCGAAATATCCATATCGGCTAGATCGGCAATATTTTTTCCTGCGATTCTGTAATGTAAAGCCTCCTTGTTCAAGCGATGCCCTTCGCATAGCGGGCATGTAGCTGTCGTGACGAATTGTCCGGCCCATTTTTGAGCTTGCGATGAAGCGTCGCTTTGCTGTTGAATTTCTATATATTTTATCAGACCATCGAACGATAAAAAATAGTTCGAAGTTCCCAGCGATTCATTTTTAATTTGCAAACGCTCGTCTGTTCCGTTCAGTATATCGTCTAACGCTTCTTCCGGAAGATTTTTGATAGGGGTTTTCAAACTACTGTCGTATTTTTCACAAATCGCGGCGATTTGCCAAAATATCAATGAATTTTTATATTTGCCAAGCGGAACGATTCCTCCTTCATAGATGGATTTTTCGTCATTCGGGATAATTTTGTTTTTGTCAATTATATTGACATATCCCAGCCCCTTACATTTCGGGCAAGCACCTTGTGGGGAATTGAATGAAAAGCTATGAGGAGCCGGTTCACTATAAGACAACCCGGTTTGCGGGTCCATCAATGTCCGGCTGTAATGTCTTATTTCTTGTGTCTCTGCATCGAGAACCATCAGTTGGCCATCTCCTTGTTTCATCGCAGTCTTGACACTTTCCTGCAAACGCCGTTCATCGTCTTTATCCACGATTAGTTTATCGATTACCAGTTCGATGCTGTGGTTTTTATAACGGTCGAGTTTCATTCCATGCGTTATTTCCCGTAGCTCTCCGTCGATTCTGACCGTCAAATAACCTTTTCTCCGAACTTGCTCGAACAAATCTTTATAATGTCCCTTACGGTTACGAACCAATGGAGCGAGGATATAAGTTTTCTTATTCTGGTATAGGTCCATTATCAGAGAAATGATTTTCTCCTCGGTATAACGAACCATTTTTTCCCCCGATAAATAAGAGTATGCTTCCCCTGCCCTTGCAAACAGCAACCGAAAGAAATCGAATATCTCTGTTGTTGTTCCTACGGTCGAACGAGGGTTTTTATTCGTCGTTTTTTGTTCTATGGAAATGACAGGACTCAATCCGGTTATTTTATCTACATCTGGGCGCTCCATACCTCCGAGCATATTCCGTGCGTATGCTGTAAAGGTCTCAATGTAACGCCTTTGCCCTTCGGCAAAAATAGTATCGAATGCCAATGACGATTTGCCGCTGCCGCTTAATCCTGTAATAACGGTGAGACTGTTCCGCGGAATATTGACATCTATATTTTTAAGATTATGGACACGAGCCCCATATACTTCAATTTGTTCTTCTGCTTTCATTTTTTGTCGATCACCCACTCTTTTTTATAAGTAGTAAATTTACGTTTCGTATAATACAAATCGTCTTTCATCGGTATTTTTATATAGTAAACTTTTCTGGACTTATCTGGTAAGAAACGGGAGCGAAGCCACGGGTTGGCTTCTTTTAATTGGGCATAAGAAACGCCCTTAGATTGAGCGAATACGGCTAGGTTATTAATCGTGGTATCTACTTTTATTTCCGAATATCTGATTGGTTGATAGAGTTGTTTGGTTTTTAATTTGTATCCATATTTTGCCGGAGAAGAAAATATTTCTTTCATGGCTAAAATGCGAAATACATAACGAGATGTTTCTTCGTTTAACCATAAATCGAACGATCGATCGGCCAGCTGTTTTTCCAATTCGGTCGATATACGTCCCATACCGGCATTATAAGATGCTGCGACAGTCGTCCAACTACCGTATTTTTCATAAGCATCTTTCAAATATTTGCAGGCTGCGCGAGTGGACTTTTCTATATGATAGCGTTCGTCTATATCGTTATTTACTTCTAGTCCATATTCTCTTCCCGTACGAGGCATAATTTGCCAGATACCAACGGCTTTTGCCGGTGAAACGGCTCTTGGATTCAAGGTACTTTCAATAACGGCTAAATATAAAAAATCGGTCGGGACTTTCTCTTCTTTCAATATAGGTTCCAATATGGGAAAATATCGATTGGCTCGTTTTATGGCTAATGATGTAGACGAGTGCATATAACATAGCGTGGTGAGTTCCCTGTCGAATCGTTCATACATATCCAGACGGTCCAGATCTACAAGCTCATTTGCGAATTTCACTTGTAGTGGAAATTCGGGAACGATTACATCGGAAAATTCGTTTGTTGTATTTGCATATCCTTTAATGAACAGCGGTATATACAAAAATAACAGTACAATAAAAAAATACCTCTTTGGCGTCATTTACTTATATCCATTAATTTTTAGGACGTAATATATTGATGTGTCCCTTTAATTTCATCTTTTTATTATTTGCCCCCTTTGCTTCTATTACATAATAGTATACTCCCGGGTCTACATATTTGCCACGATACTTTCCGTCCCAACCTTGATCGGGGCTATCGAAGTAAAACATTTGAACTCCCCATTTATTGAATATCCAACATTTAAAACTAACGATCGATTTATAAGCTACTTTCCATTCGTCGTTAACTCCGGGGCTTGTTCCCGGTGAAAAAACGTTTGGTGCTTCCAAACGAGGTTCTCCGATATTTATGGTGAATGTCTCGCTGTATGCCTGACATGTAGCGGTACTATTGCTGGCTACTAAGCGAACATAAGTGACACCCTCGTCTCTGAAAGTGTACCATAAAGTTTCATCGTTATACCGGGCAATTGTATTTGAAAAGTCCTCCTTGTCCGAGAATTCCCATTCGATATGAGTAACAGCATCCGTTACATAAGCTTTGAATTCGATCTCGGCCGGTGCAGACCCACCCAAATAATCGGTGGGATGTCTATCGTCTTCATTCGTGGCCTCTTCCCGATATGTCTGTTCTGCCGTCGCTGTCGCCCCTATTGCCGATGTTATATATTCCTCGGTCGACGCCGTCTGAGACAGCCCCCAATAATTCAATATTTGATCTCCTGTTACTGTAAAATCGGTATTACAGAGAGGTGACGGTACTTGGATAGAAGAAGAAAAGTCATACACCGTTTCTGTCTGGAATGTTTGGGTATATGCCAGAGACTCTTTATCCCATGTCAAACTCATATAACTAACCGTTAGCTCACGGCGTAGCGATTTAGGGGCTCCATTGATCGAGTAGTAATTGAGCTTTTCCCCTTCCCCATCTAGCATTAATGTGGTCATATCGCACTGACCTTCTTCATTTGATGTAGAAACAGCTTTAAGAATCAAAGGAGATTGGGAATAATCAATTATCCATAAATAATAACTCTCTCCATTTTGTTCAATTATATATCCACAATCGGCTTCCGAAATATTCAATGTAGAAGTGTTCCCGTTTTGTATAGCTCCACTTATCGGGGTAGACGATGCTGCACCGTTTTCCCTGAATAGGCGACAAGAAATGGGAGAATCGTCTTCCCCCGAAAATTCGATCGTTGCGTTATTTAGCGAATATATCACAAAAACACCACCTGTTAAACCGGTACTAATCTCTGGTGTATGGTTATAGGCAGGTCTTCCCCCTCCCGATACGGTAATTTGTTGAGCATATAACTCACCGATTGTAATGATGCACGCGAAAAATAGCAGGTATCTACGCATATTTATCCAAATAATAATGAATGACAAAGTTACAATTTTTCAAGTAATCGTGTTTGTATCTTGAATTTAAAATTTCCCAATAATCTCGTTTCCGAGAGAGAAATGGTAATATGATTTCCATAATCTCGATTGGGTTTGCAACTAACGATATTTTTATATACTTTTGTTTCTTGTATATCAAGTTTGTATATATAAAGATAACGATTTGAAAATATGAAATATACTCGAATAACCATAGCTTTATTATTTTGTTTTGCCTTCACTTTTTTGTTGTCTGCTCAGACAGAGAATTTACAAACAAAGATTATAGACGGGAAAGAATTTTATATTTATAAGGTTAAACCGTCGGAGGGATTTTATATATTATCTCATAAATTCGGTATTTCTCAGGAGGAAATTATTCGCTATAATCCTGCCGCTAAAAATGGCTTAAAAAAAGGACAGCTGCTCATGATTCCGACAAATAAGGGCGTGAATAAGCAAGATTCTGAACCGGAAATCGAAAGCACATTTGAACATACAATCGTACGGGGAGAATCCCTGTATTCTATTTCAAAGACTTATAAAGTCCCTATTCGAAGCATTATTGCACTTAATCCGGGTTCTGAACGTGGAATAAAAGCCGGTGCGACTTTAAAGATTCCACAACGTTATCAAAAGCCTGAGAAACAATCTATTCCTCTTGTACAAAAGGACACTCAAACAGCAATGAATACCGCCGATAGTGAAGTTTTAGAGGATTCTTCGAACGGGACATCGAATGAATATGTCTATCATACGATTGCCGACGGTGAAACCTTATTTTCTATATCAAAAAGATATGATGTTGACATAGAGACTATTTTGAAACTTAATCCCGGTATTTCCCCTACTCATATGAAGAAGGGTTCCGTGATACGCATAACTCCCGATACGAAAGAATTAAATGTTACGATAGAGCCCAAACAGTTATATACGGAATATAAAGTAAGGAAAAAGGAGACTTTATATAGTATCTCAAAAAAGTTTGGAACGACTGTTGAAGAGATAAAGAAATGCAATCCGAACATAAAACAAATAAAGCAAGACGATATAATAAATATTCCCGCAGGAATAGAGTACAATACAGTTACTGCGGAAAATCCTATCACGAGTGCAGAAATCAATAATATATACAATAAGTTATATAAAAGCGACAAGAAGGGGGTAATCAATGTCGCGGTTATACTTCCGTTTATGTTGCGACAGTCGTCTCCCGATACGAAAGCCAGTTTATATACCGAGTATTATCAGGGATTTTTAATGGCGGTAGACAGCCTTAAACGTCAAGGGGCCTCTATCAATGTATATGCGTATGATTCCGAAGAGTCCGAATCAACCGTTCGTCGTATTCTTTCAGATCCGATATTAAAAGAAATGGACTTGATTATCGCTCCTGAAAATGATAATCATATAAAATTAATCGCTGATTTCGGACTGGCCAATGATATAAATGTCGTTAATACTTTTTCGCTTAAAAACGAGGAGGTTTCGCACAATGCAAAAGTATTCCAAACCAATATTCCCCATTCCTATTTATATGCAGAAGCTGCGGACAGATTTATCCGTTATTTGGGGAATCGGAAAGTCGTATTTTTATCTCATACACCGGAAGAACCCGACAAAAGAGATTTTATCGGCGGTCTGAAAGAAGAATTGGATCGAGCTCATATCGCTTATCACGAAATAAAGTTCGGTAATGAGTTGAACCTATTAGATCAGGATTCTATATTAGCAGATGCAAGCGGGATTGTATTTGTACCTACCTCGGCCAAAAAGAAGGTTCTTTCTTTAATTGTAGCTCCTATTGAATCATTGAAAGAAAAAAGAGCAGATTTGGATATTGCACTTTTCGGATATCCGGAATGGCTGACACAGGTTCCCGAATATCTGAACGAATTTTATAAACTAAATACTTATTTATATTCCCGGTTCTATGCCAATCCGTTCGAGGAAGATACGAAGACGTTTCACAAACGATTCCTTTATTGGTATAATAAGGATATGATAAATGCCAGCCCTCAATATGCTTTATTAGGATTCGATACAGGAATATATTTCCTTTCGGCTATACGGGAACATGGGAAGAATTTTGCGTCGCAGGATATTCGGCCTTCGATCGATCGCATACAAACCGATTTTTCATTTCAGCGTGTAAACAATTGGAGTGGCTTTATCAATAAATCTTTTTATTTCATCAATTTTACACCTAATTTCACAATCAGGAAAATTAGAGAATAAACGATGAAACTTTTGCGATACATACTATTTGTTATAGCAGTTGTGTCTCTGCAATCAGGATTGGCACAGAGAAGTGATTATCAACCTGAATTTACAGTGGGAGTAAAGGGTGGAACGACCCTTTCGAGAGTTTCGTTTACTCCTACTGTAACACAATCGCTACTTTTGGGTTACACCGGCGGGGTATCGGTTCGTTATATCGAAGAAAAATTTTTCGGGTTAATTGCTGAAATCAATTTTACTCAGTGCGGTTGGAACGAAACTTTTGAAGAAGATCCCTATACCTATACTCATACGTTGAATTATGTGACAATTCCATTTCTGACTCATTTTTTCTTTGGCAATCGTGTCGTGCGTGGATTTGTCAATGCGGGGCCTCAAATCGGACTTTTATTGGGGGATAGTTATAAAAGCAATTTTGACATTTATAATTTGCCTGAGTTCAGCCAAAAAAGTAAGGTAAAAGAAATATATACGATGGATATAGCCCATCGATTTGATTATGGTATTACCGCAGGAGCAGGTATTGAGTTTCGTATAAAGAAAACACATGGTATCGTATTGGAAGGCCGATACTATTATGGATTGGGAGATATATTCAAAAACAGGAAGAAAGATGTATTCGCGGCTTCCCACAGCCAAATAATAACGGTATCACTGGGATATTTATATCACTTTTAATCAAATCAGTGCATTATTTTAAAAACCAATTCTTTAAGCAGGTCTCCGTCGTTACTCGAAGCTCCTGAGCCTATACCCTTAGAGCGAGCATCATACTGGCGTATCAATGCGATAATGTCGATACATTTAAATGCGTTGTAAGCTCGCATGGCTGTCAAATAATCTCTGGATTGGAAAGAAGACCTTAGATTCAGTTCGTTCATAATTCCATTCTCCGACTTGTCTGTCGAAAAATAGCATAGCATAAGATTTGAAAAAAAATTGAATAATACACTTATCGTAACAACCAGCGGATTGTTCTTGGGATTTTGTTCGAAATATTGTATGATTTGAGTCGCTTTTAATATATTCCGGGTGATGATTGCATTTAGCAATTCATAATTATTGAAATCTTTACTGATGCCAACATTACGTTCTACGATTTCGGGGGTAATGCGAAGACTCCCTTCCGGAAGTGAAATCGATAATTTGTCAAGTTCGCTACTAAGTCGGCTTAGGTCATTCCCGACAAAATCGGCCATCATAGAAGCTGCTTTGGGGTCGATCGACAGTTTCTTCGCTACTACGTAGTTGTTTATGAATGCCGGTAACTGATTGTCATATAATTTTTTCGATTCATATACTACTCCTATTTTTTCAATGCCGGCAACAACCTTCTTGTTTTTAAGCGAGCCATTTTTATGACAAATGACTAAGATCGTGCTCATCAACGGTTTTTGTAAATAATATAGAAGATTATCTACCCCTTTGATATTCTGGGCTTCCTTAACAACAATCAATTGTCGTTCAGCCATCATGGGAAACCGCTTTGCTGCATTGACCACTATGGCGAAATCGTCGATATCGGCCCCGTATAGAATGGTTTGGTTAAAATCCCTTTCCGAGTCTTTCAAGGCATTTTCGATGATTGTCTCACAGATTAAGTCGATATAATACGATTCTTCGCCCATGAGTAAATAAACGGGCTTAAATACTTTGTTGCGAATGTCTTGCAAAATGGCAAGATGCTGATTGGTATCTTTTTTAGCCATAATTACTCCTCGTCGAATCTCAAATGTTTCACCGTCGTCCGTTTATCTATGATCAATTTTAGAGCCTCCACTCCTATCAATACATGTTCTTCTACGAAATCTCGCGTGATTTTTTTGTCACTTTCTTCTGTTTTAACTCCCGTTGAAATCATCGGCTGGTCTGAAACCAACAACAATGCTCCTACCGGAATCTGATTTGCGAATCCAACTGAAAACAATGTGGCTGTTTCCATATCGACGGCCATACAACGTATGCGACGTAAATAGTCTTTGAAATTATCGTCAAACTCCCATACCCGACGGTTAGTCGTGTAAACCGTTCCGGTCCAGTAGTCTCGATGGTGATTCCTGACGGCTGTGGAAACTGCCCGTTGCAACATGAAAGCCGGCAATGCCGGGACTTCTGGTGGAAAGTAGTCGTTCGATGTCCCTTCCCCACGAATGGCAGCTATCGGTAAAATATAATCGCCTAATTTGTTTACCTTTTTTATACCGCCGCATTTACCTAAAAACAATACGGCTTCTGGTTTTACGGCACTTAACAAGTCCATAACCGTAGCTGCATTGGCACTACCCATTCCAAAATTAATAATCGTCACCCCATCGGCCGATGCACTAGGCATATTACTGTCCTCTCCTAAAATAGGAACATGAAAGTGGGTTGCGAATATTTCGACATATTTAGAGAAGTTTGTCAATAATATATACTTCGTAAAATCTTTAACGGGTCTTTGGGTATATCGGGGTAGCCAATTCTCGACAATTTCTTGCTTTGTCTTCATAAATATGTAATTTTGGAGTAAATTTACAGAAATAATTAGAAAGAACAAATATCAAATATGAGATGATCGAGTTAAATCTACCGCCGTATCCCTATAAAGTAAAACAAGAAAAAGATAAGATTCTTATTTTCGATGAATTGAGAAGGCGATATGTAACCTTGACTCCCGAAGAATGGGTCAGGCAACATTTTGTTGCCTACCTTGTTAATCAAAAAAAATTTCCTCGCGGATTAATCGGGAATGAAATCTCTTTGACTCTCAACAAATGTAATCGCCGATGTGATACGATTGTTTATGATCGAAACGGGAATCCATTGTGTATAGCGGAATATAAAGCGCCTCATGTCGAGATTACACAAAAAACTTTCGATCAGATCGTTCGATATAATCTTGTATTGCAAGTGAGCTATTTGTTTGTTTCTAATGGTATGAAACATTATTGTTGCCATATAAATTATACCACCAATAGTTATACATTTTTACCCGATATTCCTTTGTATAAGGATTTATAACCACGCTTATGTCTTGTGTTCCCGACGATTTTTACGAACAAGTATATAACATAGTTAGTCAAGTTCCATCAGGAACAGTGATAACATTTAAAAGTATCGCTGTTTTAATGGGGTATCCCCAGCATGCCCGTTTGGTAGGACGAGCATTAAAACTTGTTCCTAAAAACCTGAATATCCCTTGTCATCGGGTCGTTAATTGTCAAGGACGACTTGTCCCCGACTGGATTGAGCAGAAAGAACTATTATCCCGAGAAGGAATATCGTTTACACCAAAGGGATATGTAGATATGAAACGATTCGCTTGGCGTTTTTGGGATTGATTAAAAAATAAAAAAGCTCACTTGCAGTGAGCTTTTTAGAGGTTCCTGGCAGAATCGAACTGCCGTAAACGGTTTTGCAGACCGGTGCCTAACCACTCGGCCAAGGAACCCTTATTCTTTTGAGTGATTGCGAGTGCAAAGGTATATTATATTTTTCTATTTTCCAATATTCGAGCTTATTTTTTTTCTATCTTTTCTTATCTATTTTTTCGACCTTGCAAGGCTTGTTACACCCGCAACAAGCAGATGTTGGCGACTTACGATTTCGTACCATCTTGAATATCTTATGTATAACATAAAATACAACTATTAAGAGGATAACACCTACTATTAAAGATTGAATCGTTGAATTCATAATTTATTTTTCCATAAAATAAGTAAAACGGTTATCGATATCATCGACGGTAATAACATTACGGCGTTTGTATCGCTTCATATAAGATAACATAGATAAATCTCCAGAACAAGAAACGATGTGAAACAATAATATTGCGGCGATCGAGATTTTTCCCCATAAAGGTACTGGTGACAAAAGTAATAGTATCAATAATACCGATAGGATATAAAAGGGTGCGAGAGCTATTCGTCGAAAAGTTTTATAATCGGTCGCAAAATTATGTGCGGCTGCATAAAACACAAATGACTTCCAGATGGCTCCAAAACGTACATCATTAGCTCCCTCTTTTTTGTATGCAATCCAATGAATAAATTCATGTACCGGAATTATCAGAGCACAACCCAGAATAGAAAATACGACACATTTCAATATCTGTATCCCGAATTGTGAGAAAGATAACGAATCGGACCATAGTTTTCCCATAGCGAATCCTATAAAAAACAGTATGAAGAACCCGCTTATGAAAACGATCCAAATTATATGATTTTTACGAGGTTTGTTTCTCTCTAAAAATGTTTTTATATCGTCATATATAAATGAATCAATGACCTGATATCCGTCTTTTTCATAAGACGACAAAAATGTTTGTTTATCCATACTAAATAATTAGTAGTCCTATTTGATAGACTAAGAATGAAACGATCCAAGCTACTCCTGTATTGTATAACACCGTAAATGCCCCCCATTTCCAACTTCCCGCTTCTTTGGCTACCGCAATGACAGAGGCGATACACGGGAAGTACAGTAATACAAATACCATAAAGGAAAGCGCTACTAACGGTGTGAAATCGGGAACTCCCGTAACAGGATTCGGCTGTGATATTTTTTGAGACAAAGATATGGTTTCGTCGGCATCGCTTTCGGAATATAATACACCGAGTGTGCTTACCACCAATTCTTTGGCTGCTGTCCCAGAAAGTAAAGAAGTCGTTACTTTCCAATTAAAGCCCAGTGGTTCCACAAGGGGGGTAACAGCTTGGCCTATTTTCCCTAAATAAGAATTGCTTTGTTGTTCCATTTGCTCATGAGGAGTAAGTTCTCTTTCATAAGAGGCTTTGGGACGTGGATAGTAACTTAAAAACCACACGATGACAGAGGCAACTAATATAACCCCACCCATTTTGCGTAGATATTGTTCGGCTTTATTCCACATGTGGCGAAAAGTAGCTTTCGCTGTCGGCATACGATATGGTGGTAATTCCATGACGAAGGGTGTTTCATCTACTTTAAAGAAGAAACGGCGCATCAATTTGGCCGTAATAACCGCAACAATAATTCCGAATAAATACAGTCCTATAAATACCAGACTAGCGTATTGAGGGAAAAAAGTACCTACCAACAAAATGTAAATAGGTATTCTGGCACTACACGAGATAAATGGGTTTATAAGAATGGTTATCAATCGACTGCTACGACTCTCGATAGTCCGGGTCGCCATAATGGCTGGCACATTACACCCGAATCCCATAACAAGAGGAATAAAAGATTTTCCGTGCAACCCTATTTTGTGCATGATTTTATCCATGATAAAAGCGGCCCGAGCCATATATCCTGAGTCTTCCATGAACGAAATAAACAGATAGAGTATTAAAATGTTAGGTAGAAAAACTATTACCCCTCCTACTCCTCCGAGAATACCATCGATCAATAGATCTTTTAATGGTCCAGAAGGCATATAATTACCTATAATTTCGGATAACCATGCGACTCCATTTTCGATCCACTCCATAGGATATGCCCCGATGGAAAAGGTCGCCTCGAACATCAGCCACATCAAGAAAATAAATATAGGAAATCCGAATAGTTTATTTGTGACGAAAGAGTCTATAATACGAGTCGTTTTCGCTTCCTCTTTATCTCCCGGTCTATATGTTTCCGCCAAAGCTCCCGATATGAATCCATACTTTTCATTGGCAATAGCCGACTCTATGTCTTCATTAAGCGTTGTTTCTATTTTCTCGACTTCTGCATTGCGGATATTCATCAATTCGGGATAGGACTCGGAACCTTCCAGCATTCGCTTGACTTCCGTATCTCCTTCGAGTATCTTAATCGCTAAATATCGAGGTGAGAACTCCCGGTTACAAGTAGGGTCTTTTTTTAATAAGTCTTTTAGAGGGGTAATACTGTTTTCGATTACTTTCCCTAAACCGACATGAACATGACGAACCGACTCATCACGGCCTTCATATACCTCGATAATGGTATCGAATAGTTGATTTACACCTTTTCCAGAACGTGATACGGTGGGCACAATAGGAACTCCAATCATATTTCCCAAATGCTTATAGTCGATTTTTCCACCGCTTTGCTCCAATTCATCAAACATATTCAGAGCAATCACCATGCGGTAATCCATATCTATTAATTCTGTGGTCAAATATAGATTCCTTTCCAAATTGGAAGCTACGACTACATTGACAATAACATCGGGAATTTCATTTTTTAAATAACGGCGAACATATAGCTCTTCCGGAGAATAGGCCGAAAGAGAGTATGTACCCGGTAAATCGCATATGTTGAAGTGATAACCTTTATATTCGAAAAATCCCTTTTTGGCATCGACCGTAACGCCGCTATAATTGCCCACATGCTCATGTGCACCGGAGGCAACGTTGAATAAAGATGTTTTTCCACAGTTGGGATTTCCGACCAAAGCTATATTTATTGTTTTACTACTTTGGGTAAGCGCTCTCTCTATACAGTCGTCTTCCTCGGTTTTCCAACTTTCTACATTTAGTTTGTTTTTTTCTCCCTGTCGATTTTCGAGTTGATTCGCTTCTTCGGGAGTAATAACTTCGACTAATGAAGCCTCACTGCGTCTTAGAGAGATTTCATAGTCCATTATTTTATATTTAATAGGATCTTTCAATGGAGCATTCAATTCGACAAGCACCGTTTGTCCCCGAACGAACCCCATCTCGATAATTCGTTTTCGAAATGCTCCATAGCCTAATACCTTAACAACAACAGCTTTATCTCCTGTTTGCAAATCGGACAATCGCATACTAAAAATTTTATCGTGTTAATTTCGATTGCAAATTTCGTAATTTGTTCCGATTTCTATTCTATTTTCTGTGTATATTATTTATAATCCGTATAAATAATAACATATTTTTGCACACTGTGGAATAAAGCAGGATAATTTTCTATTTTATCCTGCTTTATTTCCGTTTGTCTGAATCTATTTATAACTGTCGTTTGTTGTCTATTCCCTCAACGAAATTTATAAAAGCATTATTGACTAATCTGTTTCCTCCGGGAGTAGGATAGTTTCCTGAAAAATACCAGTCACCCGGGTGGTTAGGAATAGCTTGATGCAACCCTTCTAATGTTTGATAGATGATTTCCACTTGTGAAGTAATATCTTCCGAAGTTAACATTCGTGCTATTTTCTTCGATATTTCCTTTTGGGTAAAAGGTGCATAAATTTCTTTTACATAGTTGGTTATCTGTTCTTTGGGGAAATTTTGCTGTGCTTTGGATTTGTTGTATACATCTTCAATGATATGCTGCATTCCCCTGTCGTTCAGTAATTCTATTGCCGCTTTGAAAGCGATAAATTCTCCCATTCGGGACATATCGATGCCGTAACAATCTGGAAATCTAACTTGGGGAGAAGACGACACGATGATTATCTTTTTGGGATGCAATCGGTCCAATATTTTTATAATACTTTGTTTTAATGTCGTGCCGCGAACAATACTGTCATCTATAATAACCAAATTATCGATGTCCGCTTGTACTGTTCCATAAGTAATATCGTATACATGTGCAGCCAAATCGTCTCTTGTATCTCCCTCGGCGATGAAAGTCCGTAGTTTTATATCCTTGATGGCGACTTTCTCAGAACGCACTTTGAGTGAAAGTATATGTTTTAACTCACTGTCGTTTAATGGAGCAGTAGCATTGCGCAACATATAGAATTTTTGCTCGCTCAAATAATTATTCAGTCCTTCGAGCATACCATAAAAAGCGACCTCGGCCGTATTCGGAATAAATGAGAATACAGTATGCTCCAAGTCATAATCAATGCTTTCCAATATTTGAGAAGTCAAATATCGACCTAATTCTTTCCGTTCTTTATAAATATCGATATCGCTCCCTCTTGAAAAATAGATACGTTCGAATGAGCAGGCGCTGTAATTTCGAGGTGGCAGGATTTGTTCTGTGTGTATGTTTCCCCTACGGTTTACCACCAAACATTCTCCCGGCTGTAACTCTTTGACTTGCTCCACGGATAGATTCATTGTAGTTTGTATCACCGGACGTTCAGATGCGACGACGACAATCTCGTCATCGGCATAATAAAACGCCGGTCGTATGCCATGCGGGTCGCGGAATGAAAACATATCGCCACTGCCCGTCATTCCACAAATCACGTATCCCCCATCCCAAATTCGAGCCGGCTTTTTGAGAATATCGGCAATATTAAGATTTTCCTCGATCGATTTTGTTATTGCGATGTCGTCCAATCCTTCTTTCTTATATCGGTCATAGAGCTTTTGATTCTCCATGTCGAGAGCATGTCCGACTTGTTCCAGCAAGACAAAAGTATCGGCGTAGCTACGCGGGTGTTGCCCCTGTGCGACAATACTATTAAAAATCTCATCTACATTAGTCATATTAAAGTTACCGCACAGTAACAAATTTCTCGATCGCCAATTTCCTCTTCTCAAAAAAGGGTGTACGTAAGATAAGCCTGAACGTCCTGTCGTACTATAACGTAAGTGCCCCATATAAACCTCACCGGCAAACGGTAAATGTAGGGCTGCCCAGTCGGCATCTGCCGTATCGTGAGGAGTGTTCTTGATTTGGTCCTTTATGTTTGCGAAAATTTCTTGAATTGCACTTGTTCCGATGGCACGTTCACGGTAAATAAACTCCTCGGCTGGGCGAGCATGTAACTTTACGCACGCTAAACCGGCTCCTTCCTGTCCCCGATTATGCTGTTTTTCCATCAAAAGATACAACTTGTTCAACCCATATAAATATGAACCGTACTTTTTTTGATAATAAGAGAGCGGTTTTAACAATCGCACCATTGCTATACCGCACTCATGCTTAATAATTTCTGTCATATAATGTTCTATCAATAATCAAGAAACAAAAATGAGCCATAACCCGATATTTTTATTTTTCTGTTATAGCTCATTTTATAATATTCAAATTTTACTGTCCCGAAAATCAACGAATGAAAAGTAGTTCTCTATACTTCGGTAACGGCCACATTTCATTGTCGACCATCAATTCGAGTTTATCTATATGATAACGAATGTCATCGAGTTGCGGGGCAACCGTATCGTGATAGGCAATGGCTTTCTCTCGTTCGTTTTCAATTTTATTCGCAACCTTACGAGCCTCGACCATCGCATGTACTTTTTCCTTTATAGTCAGCAAATGGAATGCTATTTTCTCGATGACCTCCATATCCTGAGTGGCTATCAATTCGCTTTTTTCAGCCGGGAAGAGACTCTTTATTTTGAATACATTATCCAGTAAAAGAGATTGGTAACGAGTTGCCACCGGAACAATATGATTGATAGCCAAATCGCCTAATACACGGGCTTCTATCTGTATTTTCTTTGTATATATTTCCCATTTTACTTCATTGCGTGCTTGTAGCTCGACTTGCGTAAAGACATGTGTTTGTTCAAACATTTTCACCACATCGTCTTTTAAATAGCTGTCGAAAATTAAAGGGACACTGGTCTCGCAATCCAAACCTCGGCGCTTGGCTTCCTCCTTCCACTCTTCGCTATATCCGTTTCCATCGAAACAAATATCTTTACTTTCTGTTATTAAATCTTTTACAACCGAAAGTATGGCTTGGGTTTTCTCTTTACCGTTGGCAATAAGAGCATCAACTTTTTTCTTAAAGTCTTGCAATTGATAGGCTACCGCCGCATTTAATGCGATCATTGCCGAAGCGCAATTCGCCGAAGAGCCGACGGCTCGGAATTCAAAACGATTGCCTGTGAAAGCAAAGGGCGAAGTTCTGTTACGGTCGGTGTTATCCATTAGAATTTCAGGTATTTGAGCGACATCTAATTTTAATCCCGACTTACCGCTCATGTTCAAAACGTCATCTGATGTACTTTCTGCCAACTTTTCTAAAACCTCGCTGATCTGTTTTCCCATGAAAATGGAAATAATAGCCGGTGGCGCTTCATTGGCCCCTAAACGATGTCCATTAGTCGCAGACGATATACTTGCTTTCAATAATCCGTTATATTTATAAACGGCGGCCATCACATTAACTATAAATGTGATAAATTGTAAATTCTCTTTCTGGGTTTTCCCCGGAGCAAAAAGTAATACGCCGGTATCTGTCCCCAACGACCAGTTATTATGTTTCCCCGATCCGTTAACTCCTTTGAATGGTTTTTCGTGGAGAAGGACTCTGAAATTGTGCCGACGGGCAACTTCTCTCATTACCGACATCAACAACAAATTGTGATCGTTGGCCAAATTGGTCTCTTCAAAAATAGGGGCAACTTCAAATTGATTGGGCGCAACTTCATTATGACAAGTTTTAACCGGGATACCCAACATGTGACACTCGATTTCGAGGTCTTGCATGAAAGCTTCTACTCGTGAAGGTATAGCCCCGAAATAGTGATCTTCCAATTGTTGATTTTTGGCACTTTCGTGTCCCATGAGAGTTCGACCGGTAAGTACCAAATCGGGACGAGCCGCATACAAACTTTCATCGACCAAAAAATATTCCTGTTCCCAACCCAAATAGGAATAGACGTGCTTTACATTTTTATCGAAATATCCACATACGGCCGTTGCCGCTTTGTTTACGCTATTCAATGCTTTTAATAGCGGTGTTTTATAATCGAGAGATTCCCCCGTATAGGATATAAATATGGTAGGAATACACAATGTTTTATCGAGAATGAATGCAGGAGAAGATATATCCCATGCCGAATATCCCCGAGCTTCGAAAGTATTGCGAATACCGCCATTCGGAAAACTCGAAGCATCGGGTTCTTGTTGAATTAACAATTTTCCCGAGAACTCCTCGACTACTCCGCCTTTCCCGTCATGCTCGATAAAGGAGTCGTGCTTTTCAGCCGTACCGTCTGTAAGCGGGTGAAACCAATGTGTATAGTGGGTAGCCCCCATTTCAAGGGCCCATTTCCTCATACCGGCAGCGACACTATCTGCCACCTCTCTACTCAATGGGGTACTGTTGTCTATCGCTTCTATAACTGCTTC
This sequence comes from Barnesiella sp. B2-R-119, assembly GCF_023656675.1. Taxonomy (NCBI): domain Bacteria; kingdom Pseudomonadati; phylum Bacteroidota; class Bacteroidia; order Bacteroidales; family Barnesiellaceae; genus Barnesiella; species Barnesiella sp. B2-R-119. The sequence continues at coordinate 24,116 of NZ_JAMOKL010000002.1, read as the reverse complement.
GTACGTCTTTTTAGGTAAGTATTTAAACATCTTTTCCCGGTTGAAGACATATTTCCCGAAATATTCAGAAGGCCGTTCTTTGGGTTCATTAACGGGAACTGCTTTCCGGCTGAATGCTTCCTTTGCTACCTTAAATCTTAGCATTGACATAATTGAACTTATTAGATTGGTTTGATATTTTTCTTTTCGTTACAACTTCCAATTTTGAATTCGTGAAATCGATTCTATCGTATCTTCATATCTGCCAAAAGCCGTTAATCGGAAATATCCCTCCCCCGACGGGCCGAATCCCACTCCGGGAGTGCCTACTATATGACATTCATAAAGCAATCGATCGAAAAATTTCCACGAAGATAATTCATTAGGAGTCTTTACCCAAATATATGGGGCATTATCTCCACCATAAATCTGTAATCCGGCCTTTTGAAGACAATCTTTCAAAAGGCCGGCATTACGCATATAATAGTCGATAGATTCTTGTATTTGTATTTTACCGACCGGACTGTAAGTCGCTTCGGCAGCCCGCTGTACGATATACGATGTCCCATTGAATTTCGTAGTTTGGCGTCTATTCCATAAACGGTTGATATTTACTTTCTTTTTAGAAGTGTCGTACAATTTTAATTCTTTCGGGACAACTGTATATCCACATCGTAGGCCTGTGAATCCGGCCGTTTTTGAGAAACTTCGAAATTCTATGGCCACTCGTTTGGCATCTTTTACTTCATAGATGCTGTGCGGTATGCCCTCGTCATGAATATAAGCTTCATAAGCAGAGTCAAATAATATGAGTGTTTCATTTTCAAGAGCATAGTTTACCCATTTTTCCAATTCGTTTTTTGACAGCGTGGTTCCTGTTGGATTATTGGGATAACACAGATATATAATGTCGGGACGTACCGAAGGAGGTTCAGGAATAAAATTGTTCTCAGATGTGCAAGGTATATAAATGATATTATCCCAGTGCTGTCCGTCTTTCGCTATATTTCCGGCTCGACCTCCCATCACGTTGGTATCTATATATACCGGATAAACGGGATCGGTTACGGCCACCCTATTTTGCATACTCAGAATGTCCCCGATGTTTCCGATATCGCTTTTGGCTCCGTCGCTAATAAAAATTTCGTCGGGGGCTAAGTCGACTCCCCGATGTATATAATCGTTTTCAATAATTTTTTTCTGTAAGAAGTCGTACCCTTGTTCCGGTCCGTACCCCCTGAATGTTTTCGAATCGCCCATTTCATCAACGGCAGCATGCAGGGCTTCTATTACAACCGGTGCAATCGGGCGCGTTACATCGCCTATGCCCAAACTGATAATATTAGCGTCGGGGTGAAGATGCTTGAATGCTTCGACCTTCTTTTTTATATCGGAGAAGAGATAGCTTTCGGGCAACTTTAAGAAATTTTCATTGATTAATGCCATTTTTCCTATATATTATTGTTCCATTCTCCTTCAAAAACCGTAACGGCCTCTCCTGTCATATAAACTCTATCATTCTTTTCATTCCACTCAATATCCAGATTTCCACCTAACAAGTGTAATACAGCTTTTCTATTAGCCTTTCCATTTAGGACAGCAGCGACTAACGAAGCACAAGCTCCGGTTCCACAAGCGAGGGTTTCGCCCGTTCCACGCTCCCAAACTCTCATTTTTAAATGGTCGGGAGATAAAATTTCTACAAACTCGACATTGGTTCTTTTAGGAAACAGTTCATGGTGTTCTATGAGCGTTCCTATATGATGTAAGTCGTATCGCTCCATCTCATTGAGAAAAATGACGGTGTGAGGGTTTCCCATCGAAACACAAGTTATATTGAATGTATTATTCTCTATCTCTAACGGATAAGATATAATTTCACTCAAAGATGTATTTACAGGAATTTTCGGGGCAGATAGGATAGGATTTCCCATATCGACAGAAACCCTATTTACGGTTCCATTTTTTACATCTAAAATCAGGTGCTTAATTCCAGCCAGCGTTTCAAGAGTCAATAGGGTTTTGGAAGTCAGTCCTTTGTCATAGACATATTTTCCTATACACCGAGAGGCGTTTCCACACATTTCTGCTTCTGTACCATCTGCATTGAACATTCTCATTCGAAAATCACAATGATCTGAGGGCATAATAACGACTATCCCATCGGCTCCAATGCCGAAGTGCCTGTCACTCATTCGTCGAGATAATGCACTTAAATCTGCCGGTAATTTCTCGAAACCATTCAGATAAATATAATCATTACCTGCACCCTGCATTTTTGTGAATCTCATAAGAGTATTCTTTTTGATACTACAATTTAGCTTTTAAGAACTAATTGTAGTTATTTTGAGACAAAAATAGTCGTTTTGATAAATATGATAATAAAATATAAATATAAATATTGTATAAATATATTTCGATAATATAAACAACTATCTGTATATTATTGCAGAATAATAGCATAACAAAAATTTATTTTTACAATATGTTTATAAAATCGGAAGAATAGGGATTTTTTCATTACCTTTGCATGGTTTTCACGATAGAAATCCACAATATTTATTCGAGCTAATTACTAATACAAAATATAATTCTATCGTAATGCAAACAAAAAGAAAGGCTTCTCTAATCCTTGATGATGGAACCGTATTCGAGGGGAAATCATTTGGCTACGAAAAACCTGTTGCTGGCGAGGTTGTCTTTAATACGGCTATGATGGGTTATCCCGAAAGTTTGACAGACCCCTCCTACTCCGGTCAAATTTTAGTTACTACTTATCCGCTCATCGGGAATTATGGCGTACCTCGTCGTGAAGAGGAAAATGGATTGTCTCGATTTTATGAATCGGAAAAAATCCATGTCGAAGCGTTGGTCGTATCGGACTATTCGTTTGAATACAGTCATTGGAATGCTGATAAAAGCCTTGCCGATTGGTTGAAAGAAGAAAAAATCGTAGGAATTTACGATATCGATACTCGAGAGTTAACCAAACTATTGAGAGAGCATGGTTCCATGAAAGGGAAAATTGTTTTCGAAGATGGTGAAGATATTGATTTCGTCGATCCTAATTTAACTAATTTGGTCGCCAAAGTCAGTTGTAAGGAAGTAATTCGATATGGTAACGGTAATAAAAAAGTAGTATTGGTAGATTGCGGCGTAAAACACAATATTATTCGCTGCCTACTCAAAAGAGATGTTACAGTCATTCGAGTGCCGTGGAACTATGATTTCAATACGATTGAATATGATGGGCTGTTTATCTCTAATGGCCCAGGGGATCCTGATATGTGCGATGTTACGGTAGAACATATTCGTAAAGCCATGAATGGGACCAAACCAATATTTGGAATATGCATGGGGAATCAGCTTTTATCGAAAGCCGGAGGTGCTCGCACCTATAAACTTAAATACGGTCATCGAAGTCACAATCAACCCGTGCGGCAAGTCGGGACGAACAGGTGTTTTATCACCTCTCAGAATCATGGTTTTGCAGTCGATAATTCGACACTTGGATCCGATTGGGAACCGTTGTTTATCAATATGAACGATGGCACGAATGAAGGAATACGGCACAAATCGAAGCCTTATTTCTCGGCGCAATTCCACCCGGAAGCGGCTAGCGGGCCAACCGACACGGAGTTTTTATTTGATGAGTTTGTAAATATGTTGTAATCCGGAAATAAAAAGCCTTATGAATCAAGCTGAAATAAAGAAAATCAAAAAAGTATTATTGTTGGGCTCCGGAGCCTTGAAAATAGGTGAAGCGGGTGAATTTGACTATTCTGGGTCACAGGCATTGAAAGCGCTCAAAGAAGAGGGTATCACGACTATTCTTATTAATCCCAATATTGCGACGGTACAAACTTCGGAAGGAGTGGCAGATAAAATTTATTTTCTGCCGGTTACCCCCTATTTTGTAGAACGTGTCATTCAAAAAGAAAAACCCGAAGGAATACTTCTAGCTTTCGGGGGACAAACAGCTCTCAACTGCGGTGTTCAACTCTATCAATCTGGAATATTAGAAAAGTATAACGTACAAGTTTTGGGAACTCCGGTTCAAGCGATTATGGATACCGAAGACCGGGAACTTTTCGTTAAAAAGTTAGATGAGATTGATGTTAAAACCATTAAAAGCGAGGCTGTCAATTCAATAGAAGATGCAGCGAAGGCAGCTTCCGAGCTAGGTTATCCTATTATTATCAGAGCGGCCTATGCATTAGGAGGATTGGGCAGCGGTTTCTGCGATAACGAGGAAGAATTGCGTGTAAAAGCAGAAAAAGCGCTTTCCTTTTCCCCACAAATACTGGTGGAGAAATCGCTGAAAGGGTGGAAAGAAATAGAATATGAAGTCGTTCGAGATCGTTACGACAACTGTATTACAGTATGTAATATGGAAAATTTCGACCCGTTGGGGATTCATACGGGCGAAAGTATCGTTGTAGCGCCTTCTCAGACATTAACTAATAGCGAATATCATAAATTGCGCGAATTAGCCATACGGATTATACGCCATATCGGTATTGTCGGAGAATGTAACGTACAATATGCGTTCGATCCTAAATCGGAAGACTATCGGGTCATCGAAGTGAATGCACGGCTAAGTCGTTCGTCTGCTTTGGCTTCTAAGGCTACCGGATATCCTTTGGCTTTCGTTGCAGCAAAATTGGGATTGGGATACGGGTTGTTCGATTTGAAAAACTCGGTCACCAAAGAGACCAGTGCTTTCTTTGAACCAGCTCTTGATTATATCGTATGTAAAATTCCTCGTTGGGACTTGGGAAAATTTCAAGGTGTAGACAGGGAGCTCGGATCAAGTATGAAATCGGTCGGAGAAGTGATGGCTATCGGCAGAACATTCGAGGAAGCCATTCAAAAAGGACTCCGTATGATTGGTCAAGGAATGCATGGATTCGTTGAAAATAAAGATTTGGTTATTCCTGATATCGACAAGGCATTGCATGAACCGACGGATAAGCGGATATTCGTGATCAGCAAAGCCATGCGTGCAGGGTATTCCGTCGATCAAATACATGAATTAACGAAAATAGATCGCTGGTTCCTGCAAAAATTAATGAACATTGTTCGTACAGCTCAGGAGTTGGAGACTCTCGATGAATCGGTCACACAAATCAAAAGTGATAAAAAGGCCGGGGCGGAATTGATACGTCGGGCGAAGATACAAGGGTTCTCCGATTTCCAAATAGCACGAGCCATTTGGAAAGATAAAATGGAAGATTGCCATATGCAATGGGTGCGTGAATATCGTAAATCATTGGGGATTGTTCCTGTTGTAAAACAGATCGACACGTTGGCAGCCGAGTATCCGGCTCAAACCAATTACCTTTATTTGACTTATAGCGGTATTGCCAACGATGTGAAATATCTCGGAGACAAAAAATCTATTGTCGTATTGGGATCTGGCGCTTACCGTATAGGTTCCTCGGTGGAATTCGATTGGTGTGGAGTCCAAGCGTTGAACACAATACGAAAAGAGGGCTATCGGAGTGTAATGATAAACTACAATCCCGAGACTGTTTCGACAGATTACGATATGTGTGACCGACTCTATTTCGATGAATTGACCTTTGAACGGGTAATGGATATTCTCGAATTGGAAAATCCTCATGGGGTTATTCTTTCGACCGGAGGTCAAATACCGAACAATTTGGCTACCCGCCTTGACGAGCAGCATGTTAATATATTGGGGACGACAGCCAAAAGTATTGATAATGCAGAAGACCGTCACAAGTTCTCTTCTATGCTCGACTCGTTAGGTATAGACCAACCCCGTTGGAGAGAACTGACCTCGTTGTCAGATATTTACGATTTCGTGAAAGAAGTCGGTTATCCGGTGTTGGTTCGCCCCTCTTATGTGCTTTCCGGTGCGGCAATGAATGTTTGTTCGAACAATACGGAGTTGGAGCAGTTCCTACAACTGGCAGCTAATGTTTCTAAAAAACACCCTGTCGTTGTGAGTGAATTTATTCAGAATGCCAAAGAAATAGAAATGGACGCTGTTGCCCGTAATGGTGAAGTCCTGATTTATGCCATATCCGAGCATATTGAGTTTGCCGGTGTTCACTCTGGTGATGCGACCATACAATTTCCACCTCAAAAATTGTATGTCGAGACTATGCGGCGTATCAAGAAGGTTGCCGGACAGATTGCTCAGGCGCTTAACATATCGGGGCCTTTCAATATTCAATTTTTAGCCAAGAACAACGATATCAAGGTCATCGAGTGTAACCTGAGAGCTTCTCGGAGTTTCCCTTTTGTATCGAAAGTATTGAAAATTAATTTTATCGAGTTAGCTACCAAAGTAATGATGGGGCTTCCTGTGGAAAAACCGAATAAAAACGAATTTGATTTAGACTATGTCGGGATTAAAGCATCTCAATTCTCGTTCTCCCGGTTACAGAAGGCCGACCCTGTATTGGGTGTGGATATGGCTTCGACCGGCGAAGTCGGTTGTATAGGGCTTGATACGAGTGAAGCAGTATTAAAGGCTATGCTTTCGGTCGGATATCAAATACCCCAAAAGAATATTTTACTCTCAACGGGAACAACAAAGCAGAAAGCCGATATGCTTGAAGCTGCGCAATTATTGCATCAAAAGGGATATAATTTATTTGCAACAGGAGGGACTCATCAATTCCTTACCGATAACGGTATTCCTGCGGTGAAAGTATACTGGCCCAGTGAAAGTGACCGTGAGCCCCAGGCATTAGAAATGTTGCACAATAAACAAATCGATTTGGTAGTCAATATTCCCAAGAATCTAACTCAAAAAGAGTTGGATAACGGATATAAGATACGCCGAGCCGCCATTGACTTTAATATCCCGCTTATTACAAATGCTCGATTGGCATCGGCATTTATTCAGGCATTTTGCAGTTTGAGTATCGATGATATACAAATCAAAAGTTGGGACGAATATAAATAGCAATAAAAGAGTGATGATCGATAAAAAGAGGGTGTCCGTAAAGGATACCCTCTTTTTTATTTACTCAATGTTTTATAAGAAAGAATATGCCAAGTTATACCTATCGCTAAAACTATAAAAAGAGATGCTAACCATATATTTCCAGACATGAAAAATGAACAATACAGCAAAGTCAGCCAAACTAATGAAACGGAGATAACCTTTACTCGTAGAGGGATAGCTTTGTTTTCCATGAAATTTCGAATGTATGGCCCTAACCGTTTATGATTCAATAGCCACTTATATAGTCTCGGGGAACCACGGAACCATAAAATACTAGATAACAAAAGAAATGGTGTTGTAGGTAATAAAGGTAGAAAAATCCCCATAACTCCTAAACACAGAGAGATACTTCCTAAAACGATATATATGACTTTCACATCACAAAAATACAATAAATATCGAATATGCTTTATAAATAATAAGAAAGGGAATATCTGAAAAGATACTCCCTTTCTTATTATTTGTCAGAAAATCGAGGAATTACATCATTCCACCCATGCCGCCCATTCCGGGAGCCGGCATAGCGGGTGCAGGATTTTCCTCTTTCTTATCGGCAATCACACATTCTGTTGTCAAGAACATGCCTGCGATAGAGGCTGCATTTTCCAGAGCTACACGAGTTACCTTAGCCGGGTCAATAACGCCTGCTGCAAAGAAATTTTCATAGGTATCTGTACGGGCGTTGTATCCAAAGTCTCCTTCTCCGTCTTTAACCTTTTGAACGACAACAGCACCTTCCACTCCGGCGTTAGCGGTAATTTGGCGAAGAGGTTCTTCTATGGCTCTTTTTACAATTTCAATACCTGTCGTTTCATCTTCATTTGCTCCCTTTAAACCATCTAATGCGGGGATACAACGAATGTATGCAACACCTCCACCCGGAACGATGCCTTCGGCAATAGCTGCTCTTGTAGCGCTTAATGCATCGTCTACACGGTCTTTTTTCTCTTTCATTTCGACTTCGGAAGCGGCTCCAATATAGAGAACTGCGACTCCACCAGCTAATTTGGCTAAACGTTCTTGCAGTTTCTCACGATCATAATCGGAGGTTGTCGTTTCTATTTGGGCTTTGATTTGGGCAACTCGTGCAGCGATGGAATCTTTGCTTCCCATACCGTTGACAATCGTGGTATTCTCTTTGTTTACCGTAATCTTTTCAGCACGACCTAACATTTCGATTGTCGTCGATTCCAATTTCAATCCTTTTTCTTCAGAAATAACTACACCACCTGTCAAAACAGCTATGTCTTCGAGCATTTCTTTACGACGATCCCCGAATCCGGGAGCTTTTACAGCACAGATTTTGAGAGACCCGCGCAAACGGTTTACAACCAAAGTCGCCAAAGCCTCACTATCGACATCTTCTGCTATAATCAGTAAAGGACGACCAGTTTGTGCCGTAGCTTCAAGAACGGGAAGCATATCTTTCAAGGCAGAAATCTTTTTGTCGTAGATCAAAATATACGGAGTATCCATTTCGCACTCCATTTTCTCGGTATTCGTAACGAAGTAAGGAGAAATATATCCTCGGTCGAACTGCATACCTTCTACAATATCGACAGTCGTATCGGTACCTTTGGCCTCTTCTACCGTGATAACACCTTCTTTCTTCACTTTCTTCATAGCCTCGGCAATGAGTTGGCCAATCTCGCTATCGTTATTGGCCGAGATACGAGCAACCGATTCGATTTTCTCAAAATCGTCGCCCACTTCCTGAGCCTGAGCCTTGATACCTTCTACCACTTTGGCTACGGCTTTGTCGATGCCTCGCTTCAAATCCATGGGGTTGGCTCCGGCAGCTACGTTTTTAAGGCCTACGTTTACGATGGCTTGTGCCAATACTGTTGCTGTCGTTGTTCCGTCACCGGCATCATCGCCTGTTTTAGAGGCAACTTCTTTTACCAATTGAGCACCCATGTTTTGAAATGGGTCTTCCAATTCTATTTCTTTGGCAACTGTCACACCATCTTTTGTAATATGAGGAGCACCAAACTTTTTCTCAATAATTACATTACGACCCTTAGGACCGAGAGTGACTTTAACGGCATCTGCCAATTCATCGACTCCTTTTTTCAATTCTTCACGAGCTTGAATATTGAATTTAATTTCTTTTGCCATAGTTCTTTACCTAATAAAGTTAAACATTAAACACATTAAAGAATAGCTAAAATATCGGATTGTTTCATGATCAGATATTTCTCACCATCTAACTCGATTTCGGTACCTGCATATTTGCCATATAAAACAGTATCGTCGGGTTTTACCACCATTTCTTCGTCCTTCGTACCATTACCAATGGCGATCACTTTACCTTTGAGGGGTTTTTCCTTTGCCGAATCGGGGATAATAATACCACCGATTGTTTTTTCTTCTGCGGGAGCTGGAAGTACCAATACTCTGTCTGCTAATGGTTTAATCTTCATCGTTTTTTATTTTAGTTAATGTTTCGTTTTATATATAATGTTCTCGCTTTCGTGAGAACATTATATATATATCCAAATCTATGCCAAAAGATTTATTTGCTTAAAATCTGACAAAACGTCACCTGAGAATTGTGGCGTCGAAATAATTACTGACAAAGATTCCTCCTCTTTTCACTTAGAAAGAACAGGTGTCATTGTCGAAAATTTATTCAAGAAGGAATGGCTATTAATGGAGTGTCGGTGTGAAATAACATTTTGTGAGCGATACTCGGATTGAAAAGACGTGCAAATATATTTCGTTTACGATTGGGAACAACCATAACATCTATGGCCGATTCATGAAAAAGTTTTTCTACGTTATCTAAAAAATTTTCCTCACCGATAATCTTATAATCTATTTCTCTTCCCGGATAATGAGATTGACAGTAGTCTCGAATACCAGCTAATTTAATTTCTGTCCATGCATCGCTTTTTTCCGTTAAGTGTAAAAACATTATACCAAACGAATAGTTTTCGAATAAACGCATGAACGTGTCCAGAGAGATTAAATCCTGTTGATCGAAATTAGTAAAAAAAGCAATGTTTTTTATTTCGTTCATACAAGTATGAGTAAATCCTTCTGGGACAGCGAACACCGGGAAATTACCGGAATCTACTACTTCTGCCGTGACACTCCCTATTAGATCGATCTCTTTACGAGTTTTTCCCCTTGAACCCATGACTATGAGCGATGGATTCAACTCCTTAGCCATTAAGATTATCGTATCTTCAGGGACACCTTCACACACCCTATAAATGAATGGTGCAGAAGGAAAATCTCCATCTGTCATCAATCGCTGCAATTTTTCGCAAAAGTTTGCCATCTCCCGATTGGCCTTTGCGAATAATAGTTTATGTTCTTCACTCTCTTTTAATTCATAGGAGATTGTCTCTGTCAAGGAGAGTGACCCTGTGGAGAAAGGAGATAAAAAAGTATGTAGTAATACAACTTCTGCTTGATGGGTAGCCGCAAAATCAAAACCTAATCGACATGCCTGTAAAGAATAATCAGAGAAATCGATAGGTATAAGAATCCTATTTTTCTGTGGTTTGTCAGAAATTTCTGATTTTCCAAACACTGGATCGGTTTCTAAAATCTCGAGGGCGTGAGGCAAATCTTTCTCATGAATTCGCACTCGCACCCCCGGAGATATAACTGGTTTTAATAAATTGACATTCTGAATTACGACAGCTATTCCTTGACTTTCCAAAACGCCCTTTAAAATAAGAGCCTTTGGATAAGTATGAATCGCCAACGTTATCAACCTGTCTTTTTTCATTGTCAATTTATCCCTTTTATTTTTTATTTTCTTCTTCAAGAATACGAATTGCCATATCGTATATTTGCGTATTATCAAGGACTACGATTCCCCCGTCGGGCCCCGGTTCTATGTGAAGGCCGCAATTTTTCCCAAATGAATAATTACTGCCTCCGAAATAGTTACGTACGGTCTGTGTGGTAACATTCAACTCATCTGCTATTCTATGCATTGAACCATCTGGCAAACTGTCTTTGATGCGACGAAGTTCGTTAAATGTGATTGTCTTAGTCATAAGGGTAATGTTTTTATGGTTAATTATTTGGTTAATTGTACTCAATTGAATACGCAATAAATTTATGCTCTATTTTCTTTATATCCAAATTTTGTGAGTAAAATTTTATGAAGCATCAAGAATATGTTGCAATCAAGGCATAAACAGCTATGCAGAGTACACTTAAATAGATTACTCCCGTCGTTATTCGTATATCGGGATCTTTTATGTATGGCGATTCCCTATTGTTCAAGAATTTTTTATTTAACAAAAAACTTCGGAATCCATTTAATACAATACAAATTATGACAGCAATAATTGTTCCCGAAATTATCCCCGCTAAGATATCACCCGGATAATGAACGCCTAAATATATGCGTGAATAGCAATTTACGATAGCCCAAAGGAGCGATGTGAATGCAAAAAATTTATTCCGAAAAATCATGGATAACAGAACCACTGCTCCGAAACTATTCGCAGCATGGCTGGATATGAATCCATAACGTCCGCCTCTATAACCATTTACTATTTGCACAAATTCGGATAATTCAGGATCACGGGCTGGTCTCAATCTGGCGAAGTAAGGTTTACACAAAGTAGAGGCGAACTGGTCGCAGCATGTAATGGTTATTGCGAGAGCTACACAGACCAATAGAGCTTCTTTCCAATTTTTTCTGAATAGGACAAATAGAAGAGATAATATCAAAGGTATCCATGTGTATTTTCCTGTATATACCCACATGAATTTATCTCCAAACGGGGTATGCATACTATTTAAAAATAGTAATAATTCTTTATCCCATTCTATTAATTGTTGGAGTATCGACATAGAATTAGATAATTTCTATTGACGAAGAGGGTAACCACCCGCGATTTCCGTCACTTATCTTGACCTCGGACCAGTCTCCCAATTTACTTAATATAGAGACCTTAGTCCCTTCATGTAAAATAAAGAGGTCTGTTCCACTTTCTGCCGGAGAACTTTTTACCGGAACAGTCGCAGCAAATACGATGGCTTCACTGCGGGCTTTTAACTTACTATTCAATCCCCATGCAAACCAATTGGCAAGAACAGCAATCAAGAAAAGTATAATTCCTCCAAAAAAACCGAATTTCTTTGCTTTGACAGATTTGGAGAACAGATATAAATACAAACCTCCGATAAACAATAGAAATGAAACTATTCCTATGACAGCCCATGTATTCGATGACAAAAAATTGCGTAATGAATCTATCCATACGGAAAGAAAGAACTTACCTACCGGATCGATTTTATCAACGATGTGGGTATTGGCCATCTCTAAGTTAAAACGGGCATCTTCATTACCGGGATTCAGTAATAGAGCTCGTTCGTAATTTAGTATTGCTTTCGCAAACTCATTGTGTTTATAGTAAGCATTGCCTAAATTATAATATAAATCGGACGATACGCCTTGTTCTCTTAATGTCTGCTCATATAATTCTATTGCCTTAATGTAATCTTCCTGCCCATAAGCTTCATTGGCTTGTGTCAAAGTTGTCTGGCTATATATAGGCGATATTCCTATAACTACAAAAAGTAAATAAATATATATCTTTTTCATTTTTCCCTATTTTACTTTTTTACTGTATTTTCCATTCTGCTTATAGCATCGAGAGTTTGTGAATATAACTCCTCCATAGTTTCATTTGACTGTGCCGGTGCATATTGAGCGAACTCACATCGACTCAGGATATCATTAAACGTAGATATTAGATCTTCTCCTGCCCCATATTTTTCCAGCTCAGTTGCAACATTGTCCTTAGTAAGTTCAGAAAGCGGCAGGCTGAGTTTATCGCTCAAATATCCCCATATGGCTTTGAGTACTTCGTCGTAAAAATGTTCTTTGTCATGATTTTTCAGATATTTCCCTGCAACTTTCAATCGCTTCAATGCGACCTTATTGGCCTTTTTGTTTTTCATCAGAGCGACATTGGCATTCGCTTTTGCTTGTTTGCGATTTATAAGTACAAAAATACAAAAAGCTAATGACGGTAAAATATACCATAACCAATATTTCCAATTATCTACATATATCGAAGGAGTCTGCACCAAGTTCATCTTGTTTAATTTAATGTAGTGAATGTCTCGGTTCAGTAATTTTAAATCTTCTTTGTTGGAAAAATTAGAAACGGTTTTTCCACCTTCACCAGAAGCACCTTTTTCGACTGTAATCTCGTACTCTTCTGTATGTAAAGTTTTATATTGTTTGGATTTTGTATCGAAATAGGAGAACTCTACTGCCGGTATTTTGAATTTACCCGCAAAACGAGGAATCGTAGTATATTCTACCGTCCGAGTACCACTAACTCCTCCTGTCGTAGCTTTTACCGAAACATCTACTTTGGGGTCGTAAGTATCGAAATCGTTGGGTAATTTCAAATCGGGATTTTTCATATATTTCAAATTTCCCGAACCCTTGAATATCAATTTTAAAGTTATTGCTTCATTTGCTTTCACATGTGTAGAACTAATCGAGCTACTCAATGTAAAATTACCTACTCCTCCCATAAATGAGACCGGTTTACCCGCCGGTAGAGGCATTACTTCGACAGAAGCAGCATTCGAACTAACAGATCGACTTACCCCTTGTGGGACTCTCATCGGGCCGAACGGTCCATTAACGAGTTGGTATGTTTCTACTTGAAATTCGAATTTTCCCGGATTTATAGTTATTTTCCCGGTACGTTGAGGGAACAAAAGGCATTGTTTCAAAATCGCCATTTTATAGTTCACCCCATTGTAATTTTCCAATTCGAACGACGTGTTTTGAGGTAAGTCTATATCCTGTACCACAAATCCTTCGAATGAAGGGAAGCTATAATTCTCTGCTTGTACACCCGATGCCCGAGTGTATAATTTTATCGTTGCCAGCAATGCTTCTTGTTCATATACTTTTGTCTTCGAAAGTACGGTTCGAATAAATAATTCCGTATTTCCAGCATCTTCTCCCATTGACTGTCTCGAAGCACCGCCTGCCGAGGACGATGTTTTATCGGGAGGAAGTATCGTTAACTTCCATGTATTGGTAGAAAAAGTACGCCCATCGGCCGAGATTGTAGCCGGTGCAAAAGTGTAGCTACCTTCTTTTTCCGCTCTCAAAGTAATTACATGTGTTTCAGTTGTTTGTCTATCGACATTACCGTTTACAACAGATACACTCGTGCCTGAGCTCGTTCCTTGATATAATACTTTACAGCCAGAAAATTCAGGTAACCTCAAATCTTTACCTGATGCATTATACAAAGTATATTCCAATTGGAATTGTTGCCCTTGTATCACTTGTCTGGGGCCATCTACTGCAAACCGCACATTATCGGCCCACAGAGTTGCCATACAGACCAAAGCCCCAAACATTATTAAATATCTTCTCATAACTATTTATATAACTATGTTATATGATTCTACCATTCTTTATCGGTCTTTCTACGTTTTTGTTGCTGCATCAGCGCTTTTTGGACTTTTTCTTGTGTATCTCGTTCGTCCTGTTGAATCGCATCGAGAATTTGTTGTGCATTCTCTTTCGACATTTGAGATTGTTGTGGTTGTTGCTGCTGTGGTTTATTTTGTTCTTGTTGATCTTTATTTTTATCTTGGTTATTTTGATTGTTGTTTTGCTCTTGTTGATCTTGCTTTTGGTCTTTTTGTTGATCTTTGTTCTTATCTTGCTGGTCTTTGTCGTCGTTTTTATCTTGATTTTGTTGCTCTTGTTGTTGTTTCTTTAACAGCAATTGTGCCAGTCTGAGGTTGTAACGCGTCTCGTCGTCCTTCGGATTTCGTCGGAGAGCATTTTTATATTCTTCTATACTTTGAGCATAATTTTTTTCTTGGAACGATATGTTTCCAAGATTATGCCAAGCGTGTGCTGCTCGTAAAGAATCGGACGATGCTTGTACGATTTTTCTATATTCGTTGCGAGAATCATTCCATTTCTGCTGTTTGTAAAGCGCCGCACCTAAATTGTATGTTGCAATTTCCGACGAAGGGTTAGCTTCCAGAGCTTTACGGTATTCGATCTCAGCTTCGGTATATTTTTTATCGTTAAATAATCCGTTCCCTTTTCTAATCGTATTGCGTTCTACTTTTTCATCTATTTTATTTTCACCTTGCGCAACAGCCTGTGCATTCTCTTGTGCGAGCAAACTCATTGTCATGCTCATCAACACAAAATACATTATATATCTGATAGATTTCATATCTCAACATATTTATGAAAAGAAGGTTATCTTTTTTAACCAACTGTTCTTTCTGTCTACAATAAACACATCTACTATTAATAACAACAATGCTATCCACGCCAGCCCCTGAAATTGTTCATCATATTGCGAATAGACTTTACTCTCAATATCGGCTTTTTTCATTTTCTTTACTTCTGAGGTCAAGGCTCTCAATGCACTATTGGTATTATCGGCTCGAACATAAATACCAGTTCCTGCCTTTGCTATTTCTTGGCCGAGAGACTCGTTCAATTTCGAAATAACAACATTACCGTCTCTGTCTTTAATAAAGTTATTTTCACTGTTCCCGGTCGGGATAGGAACACCTTCCAACGACCCGATACCGATTACATCTACTTTAATATTTTTTTCGGCCGCAGCTTTTGCCATTTGAACAGCATCGTCTTCATGATTTTCTGCATCGGTTATGACAATGATTGCTTTATCTACCCCTTCATTGGGTGTAAATGAATTCATCGCAGTAGAAATAGCCCGACCAATAGCTGTACCTTGTGTCGGAACCATATTGGGATTAATGGTATTCAAAAACATTTTAGCCGACACAAAATCTGATGTAATCGGTAACTGAGTATAAGCATCTCCTGCAAAAACAATAAGACCTATCTTGTCGTTGTCCAATTCATCTACGAGTTTTGACAACATCATCTTTGCTTTTTCCAATCGATTAGGCGCTATATCCTTCGCCATCATCGAATTGGAGACGTCTAGCGCTATCATAATTTCGACTCCTTGTTTCTTTACGGTTTCGAGTTTAGAACCGAACTGGGGCCGCGCCAACATAAATACAATGACAATAAACGCCAATTGTTGAATAATAAATTTAATCCACGGTTTATATTTTGAGACATCGGTCATCAAAGGAGCCAGCACCGACGGATTACCGTACTTGGCCAAATTACGTCGGGACCGATAACGCCCATAGATAAACAGTCCCCACAATATAGGAACAATGATCAATAAATATAGGTATTCAGGTTGTGCAAATCGAAACATAATCAACTTCTGTTTAAGGAATATTTTTCAATAACGTATGACGAAGAACAATTTCCAAACCTAAGCATAAGAGAGCCATTAATGCCCAAATAGTGTATTCTTCCTCTTTTACACTGAATTCTTTAACTGTTAGCTTCGTTTTTTCCAATTTATCTATTTCCTCAAAAATACCTTTGAGGACGTTTTTGTTCGTTGCCCTGAAATATTTTCCATCTGCTGTCTCTGCAATTTGCTTCAAGGCCTCTTCGTCCATTTCGACCGGCATATTCTGATATGTAATGCCATACGGTGTCTGAACCGGTGTAGGTGCTAATCCTTTTGTTCCCACCCCTATCGTATAAACGTGGATTCCAAACGACTTTGCTATTTGTGCCGCAGTCGCCGGCGCAATGTCACCGGCATTGTTCGTACCATCGGTCAGCAGTATGATTGTCTTCGATTTGGCTGGTCCGTCTTTTATTCTGTTAATAGCGGTTGCCAAACCATCACCGATTGCGGTTCCATCGTCGACCATACCGCAATGGACATCTTTCATTAAATTAAGAAGGACGGCATGATCTGTTGTCATCGGACACATGGTAAAACTTTCCCCGGCGAAGATCACCAAGCCTATATTGTCGTGCTCTCTACCGGAAACAAACTGTGCAGCTACATCTTTTGCCGCCTCTACTCTATCCGGTTTGAAATCGCGGGCTAACATACTTCCAGAAATGTCAAGGGCAAGCACTATATCCACTCCTTCGGTAGAGGAATTTTGCCAACTATCGGTAGATTGGGGACGAGCTAATGCAATAATCAAAAGAACCACTGCCAAAACGCGTAAAACAAAATTGAAATGCCGCAGGTAAATTTTGTATGTACGCGGCATTTTATCGAATGGCTGTGTCGTAGAGACTTGTAGTGCAGCCTGCATATGCTTCTGTTTAAGAACATACCATGCTATTATCGGTATAATCAATAACAACAGAAGTAAATATAAGGGATTCGCAAATACCATTTTCAAATTATTTTAAAGGCTGTTATCAACCTTCGTTCAACATCTCTTTTCATTCCGTTTTTTCGGAAGTCTGATTCTCGGATTCAGGATCCTTTTCTTCCGGTTTAGTCTCTTCAACAAAAGTCTCGGCATAACGCATTACCTGCTCATTGTCGTCCGGCAGAGGTCTCATTTTTGCGAACTTCACGAAATCGGCCATTTCAAGAATATCTCGTAATTGCCGATTGACAGCTTTTGTCTCTTCGTTACGATGCAATGTTTCAATAATTTGAGAAGAAGTCATTTCCATTGCA
The DNA here is from genome assembly GCF_023656675.1 of Barnesiella sp. B2-R-119. Taxonomy (NCBI): domain Bacteria; kingdom Pseudomonadati; phylum Bacteroidota; class Bacteroidia; order Bacteroidales; family Barnesiellaceae; genus Barnesiella; species Barnesiella sp. B2-R-119. The sequence goes on along the minus strand of NZ_JAMOKL010000002.1, from coordinate 6,617 downwards.
TTGATATGAAATCGTTCGTCGATATACTCTCTAAGAATCTCCGTTAAAGTCGTATAATAGGCCTTTTCCTGACCTTGCTGCCAAAGTTTAGAGTCCTTTAATTCGTGTAAAGCTTGTATTGCCCGGTCATAAGGCGGAACCAACATTTTTTCATCGATAGTTTCTTCGCCTTTTTTCCGCCGGCCCCAACGCCAATATGCATATATTCCTGCCGCTATGACGATTAAAGCGACCAATAAATATATTACCCACGACGGAATGTAATCCATCAATACGAAAGGTGGTGCATCTACTCCTTTTATATCGAACTCTGCATGAGTTGTATCAACCGGAACCGGTACTACTTTGAGACTCAACGCCTGAGTCTCGAAAGTATCGTCTTCTATGACATATTTGAACGGAGGTAGATAATAAAGTCCCGAATCGAACGAGGTGACAAGAACTTCATTATTTATTTGTATCCGATTGTTTTTCAAATCAATCGTATCGGGTTTGGACACCTTCAACACTTCTACGCCTGTAACAAGCGTATCTTGAATAATGGGTAACCTCACAAATTTATCTTTATCCTGAGAAACCTCTAATCGCACCGTAGTTTGATCTCCCATCATAATAGCAGCAGAATCCATTTGGGCTCGCACGACTATATTATTCTGGGCAGATACAGTTGCCATAAATACCGGCAATACAGAACAAAGACCTAACAACTGTAATATTATATACCTTCTTTTCATATATACATAGATTTTTAATCTACCCTCTTCGCTTGAAGAGAGTCATAAGGGCTACGACAAAATCATCGTTTGTTGCGATAGTCGCTAAATCGACTCTACTTTTACGTAAAGTCGAAAGCATTCTTTCTTGTCTCGAATTCCACCAAGCGGCATATCGGTTTCGCACGTTTGCCGAAGACGAATCTACCCACTGCTCACACCCTCGCTCGGAATCTTGGAGTTTAATCAATCCTACATCGGGTAATTGAGTTTCACGTCGGTCATATACTTGTATTGCCACCAAATCGTGACGACGGTTAGCTATCGATAAAGCATTTTTATAATCGTTCCCGTCTACGAAATCAGAAATCAAAAATGTCGTGCATCGTTTCTTGATCGCGTTTGTCATATATTCCAGAGCCAAACTTATATTGGTTCCTGTACTCTCGGGTTGGAAGTCTATAAGTTCTCGTATGATATACAAAATATGCTTGCGGCCCTTTTTGGGGGGTATGAATTTTTCTATCTTATCGGAAAAAAATATCATACCTATCTTATCGTTGTTTTGTATAGCCGAGAATGCAATAGTTGCAGCGACTTCGGCCATCATCTCACGTTTGGCCTCTCCTACCGCTCCAAAATTTCTACTGGCAGAGACATCGACCAAAAGCATGACTGTCAATTCCCTTTCTTCTTCAAATACTTTCACGTAAGGTTTATTGTAACGTGCCGTCACGTTCCAGTCTATATCTCTTACGTCATCGCCATACTGATATTCTCGGACCTCGGAGAACGCCATACCCCGACCTTTAAAAGCCGAATGGTATTGTCCCGCAAATATATTACGGGAAAGCCCTCTCGTCTTTATCTCGATATGACGAACTTTTTTCAACAGCTCACTGGTTTCCATAAATTATATCCCGAACATCGTTTAGGGAACTTCTACCTTGTTGAGTATTTCACTAATAATTTCTTCTGCGGTCATATTGTTGGCCTCGGCTTCGTAGCTCAACCCGATACGATGACGCAATACATCGTGACAAACGGCTCGCACATCTTCGGGAATAACATAGCCCCGTTGTTTTAAAAATGCATAAGCCCGGGCTGCTAAGGCCAGACTAATAGATGCACGAGGAGAGGCTCCGAATGATATCATTTCTTTCAGCTCTCCCAAACCATAATCTTGGGGGAAACGTGTTGCAAATACGATATCAACAATATACCGTTCTATTTTTTCATCTATATAAACTTTTTGGACAATCTCTCTCGCTTCAATAATCTCAGACGGTTGCAGAACGGGTTTAATATCTATTTTTCGTCCGCTTATATTCTGACGTATAATGAGTTTCTCTTCTTCTTTTTTAGGATATCCGATGATTACTTTAAGCATAAAACGGTCCACCTGTGCCTCTGGTAACGGATATGTACCTTCTTGCTCTATCGGGTTCTGAGTAGCCATAACCAAAAACGGATCGTCTAATTTAAACGTCTGCTCACCAATGGTAACCTGACGTTCCTGCATGGCCTCTAATAGCGCACTTTGTACTTTTGCCGGAGCCCGGTTAATTTCATCTGCCAAAACAAAATTGGCGAAAATAGGACCTTTCTTGATTTGAAATTGTTCTTTTGCCTGACTATATATCATCGTACCCATAACATCGGCAGGCAGTAAATCGGGCGTGAATTGTATGCGGCTATATTTTGCATCAATGAGAGAAGCCAATGTTTTTATAGCCAAAGTTTTTGCTAACCCCGGTACACCTTCAAGCAAGATATGTCCGTTGGATAACAATCCTATCATCAGTGAATCCACCAAATGTTTTTGACCGACAATAACTTGATCCATGCCTTGTGTTATCATATTCACAAACGAACTTTTACTGGCGATCAGATCGTTCAACTCCCGAATATCTACTGTTTCACTCATACGTTTTATCTTTTTGTATTTTTAATTTATACGTTTTTTGACTTTCTCTGTCGCAAAATTAGCCATACACTGGTTCTATATATACCCAATCGCGTTAAAAATGGCTAACTATTCACTTAAAAAAGACTAAGTCGCTAACTTATTCAGCTAACGACTCTGTTGATATTTATTCATAACGACTCTGTATTTTCGCGGCTAATGCCTTAGCTTTCTCGACAGAAGTCCTATTGTTTGCATCAATATCATATTTCGATGCACTTGGAATGGTTAAACGAGTCCCAATCGGAACTTGATTAGGATTTTTAATCACGTCCTTGTTTTCTTCATAAATATACACCCAAAATGCCTTATGCCCAAAATATTTTCGAGCCAATGTCGTCAGAAATACTCCTGATCGAATAGTTTCTATAACCGGCTTGACCTCAGGCGCTGCGAGGGGAGAAGCCGAGATTACCGAGTCTTTAAGGACAGAATCCTTTTCCATTTCTGAAAGTGTATCTTTATTTTCCGGTAGAACAACCGATTCGGGATTGTTGTTCATGGGTCGCGAATCGATCGACTGCTTTCCTAAAGACAGAGTATATTCTCCGATTTTCACAACATAAGGGCTATCATTTCCCATAAAAAATATACCTCCGGCCAAGCATATTATAATAATGCCGAATGCGGACAGTACACCCCACCAGAATGATTTTCGAGAAGCCGATTTCCGCAAATAATCTTCATAACAATCTTCCTCTTTTTCTTCTACTTTCGTCTCTGATTCGGGTTGAATAATTTCCTCTTGAAATTTCTCTATTTCCTGTGATGATACAGTAGATTCAGAAGATTCTTCATCGGCTGATTTATCTTCCTGAATATATTCATGAGCCGGTTCTATGGGTTCATCTTCCTCTTCTTTTTCTCGAATTTCTTTTGAATCTTGTAGTTCTACATTTTCGGTATTACAAATGTCGTTATTTTCATCTATATCTTGACTTGGAACGGCCGTCATATCCTCAATCGGCACATGATCATTGAGGACTTCGACAGAAAAGCTGGAAAATGGGGCATTAACAGCTTCACGCAGTACTTTATCAGGAATAAAAGACAGTTTATAGTGCCCCGGTATCTCCACAGGTTCTCCGGTTTGAATATTGATACTTCCTCGAGCTTCTACCCATATAGGTTTAAATAAACCTAACCCGTTTATTCTCAACTCTTCACCGGAAGTTATGACTTCTGTTGAAACAGTAAAAAATTCTTTCAAAAAAGTTTCAGCTTCTTTCTTCGTGATATTCATCTTTGAAGAAAGCAATCCAACCAAATCGGGAAAAGATATTTTTTCGTTCATTTGGAAGACAACATTTTAAGTTTAGTTTTAATAGCACTCCCCGGTTTAAATGACAGAATCATCTTGGGAGGGACAAGCATACGCTTACCGGTTGACGGATTCACGACTACTCGTTCCAATTTCTTTTTGGGCTCGAATAACCCGAATCCTTGTATTGCCACTGTGTCCATCTGAGAACAACGTTCCTTCAAAATTTGAAGAAATGCAGACATATAGCTGTCGATTTCTCCTTTATCTTTGCCCAATCGGGATTGTAATTGTATTAAAAAAGATTTATGATCCATTCTCCATTATTTTTTTATTGAGAGAAGTTTGTTTGTACCATTAATAGCCTATGTGCAAATTTAGAAAAAAATTTGTACAAACGTACATTATTTGTATATTTACCGTTACTTAATCAACATAAACCACTATGGAAAATGTTCGAAAATATTTTAAACGCGATATAAGTTGGCTTTCTTTTAATTACAGAGTATTAATGGAAGCTATGGATCATACGGTTCCGTTATTTGACCGAATAAAATTTTTGTCTATCTATCAGTCCAACCAAGAAGAATTTTATAGAGTGAGAGTATCGGAATATCACCAAATACTATCTGATCCACTGCAAAGCATCGAGGATAAACGACAGGCCGAAAATACACTGAGTGCAATCAATCAAGAAGTAAATCGACAAGTAGATATTTTCAATAAGTTTTTTTTCAACGAGATTATACCTGAACTTGAAAAAGAAGGAATGGTATTGTATCATAACGAACAAATAGAAAATTGTCATCGAGAAGAGATCCGTAATTTCTTTAAAGAAGAGGTATTCCCCTTTCTACAACCGGTCTTGATACTAAAAAATGATATTGTCTCTTTTTTACGAGATAATCGACTTTATTTGGCCATAAAAATGTACAAGAAAGGAGATCCCGATAGACAACCGTTTTATGCCCAAATAAAGATACCATTTAGTAAAGTACCTCGTTTCATAAATCTCACACCTCACGATGGCAAAAATTATCTGATGTTTATCGACGATATGATCGCCTTAAATTTAGACGTCGTATTTCCCGGATTTATTATCGATTCTCACTATGCGATAAGAGTCTCTCGCGATGCAGATTTTTCCATAGAAGCCAAAGAGGTAGCGAACATCGTCGATGCGGTACGCAAGCGCGTAAAAAAGAGAAAAATAGGGAATGCCAATCGACTGGTTTACGATGGCTGCATGCCCTTAGATATGCTGCAATACATTTGCGATGCCTATGATATTCCTCACGGACAATGTATTCGATCAGGGAGATACCTTAATTTGGAAGATTTATCGAAGTTACCGAATCTAACCGGAAAAGAATTAAGCGAAGTACTCCCCTCGCCTATGCAGATACCGGCATTCGATAGAGCACCAACCATGTTCGAAGTTATTCGGCAACGGGATTTTCTAATTCATTTTCCATATCAGTCGTTTAGTTATTTAACCCGTTTTCTTACCGAAGCTGCCGATAATCCTAACGTTACCGACATAAAACTCACCCAATACCGTGTCGCTGAAAATTCCGAAATCATAGATCGTTTACTTTATGCAGCACAGAAGGGAAAACAAGTAACTGTATATGTAGAGATAAAGGCACGGTTCGACGAGGAAAACAATATCATAACTTCCGAACTGATGCGAAAATCTGGGATTCGCGTGGTGTATAGTACTCCCGGATTAAAAGTGCATGCAAAAGCATTATTAATCAAATGTTCTACACTTCACAAAAATCAGCCACAAGCTTATGCTTTTTTAAGTACAGGGAATTTTAATGAAAATACGGCTCGAATTTATTCGGATATGGGTCTGTTCACTATAAATAGGGAAATTACCAGCGAATTAGATAAATTATTTTCCATTTTAGACGGCTCGTCAAACGACCGATATTTCCAAACTTTATTGGTCGCTCAATTCAACATGGTCGATGTGTTGAAACAGAAGATAAATTTTGAGATCGAAGAGGCTCGTCAAGGTCGGAAAGCCCATATTATATTAAAAATGAATGGGCTGCATGATACGAATATGATAAATGCTCTTTATGATGCCAGCGAAGCGGGTGTACATATAGATTTGATCGTAAGAGGTATTAATTGCTTAGTTCCTAACCAACCTTACAGTCGCAATATCCGTATGATTCGCATAATAGATTCTTATTTGGAACATGCGCGTATTTGGTATTTTTACGCTGGTGGACATGAGGATATGTACCTTTCTTCGGCAGATTGGATGCGACGGAACTTGAACAGACGCATTGAGACTGCTGTTCCCATATTCGACCAAAGCATAAAAAATGAAATATTATCAATTATATCCCTTCAACTGCAAGATAATGTCAAGGCTTGTTATATAGACGAAAATTTAGAAAATCACTATGTTCAAAGTCGGGAAGCAAAGCTCCGTTCTCAACGACACTGCTTTCATCTGTTAGAAAAATATTCTATTCCCGACACTCAGTCTGTGATACCCGAAATTTTTATCAGTTGATTGGGATTTACTAATTTAACTCGTTGGTTGAATTAGATTTATAAATAATCACAAATGAAAAAGTTGCACAAATCGCAGATAATTAGTAAATTAGTGGCAGCTACACCGTTAACTACTATCAGTCTGCTTATGCGCAACTTC